>NZ_MLHQ01000001.1 GCF_001999305.1 Rodentibacter myodis
GTAAAAGGAAGTTTATCGGCAGATTTTTTGCTTTTTTTAATTTTGCCTTCTGCCATTAATTTTGCTTTTTCTTGTTGGATTTTTTCTAAAAGTACTGATGCTGGCTCATCGTTTGGATCTTGCGGTACAAGTTTTCCTTGAATCGCCAGTTGTAAAATGGCGTTTTTTAATTGTTGTGCTTTCATTTTTTATTTTTAACCTGTTTTCCCAATGTTTCAATAATAGCTAAATCGTCTAAAATCCTTTTAAAGGATAATGTTTTACTTGATAATTTTTGCCATCGGTGGCAATTATAAAGAAATCCGTTATAACTGAAATTTCATCTAACTCTTTGTCTTCTATGATATTTTTGATATGAATGCCTATATTTTGAGCAGAGGTGTCAAAAAGTTCTGCCAGTTGATTTTGTGTTAGCCAAACTTCATTGCCTTGCACAAAAAGTGAGACTTTGCTTTTGCCATCTTCGGTGTTGTAAATAATCAGATCGGACATTTTTCACCTATATTTTGATACCTAAAATCGCTGTAATCTCCCCTAAAATTTGGTCAATATTGGCATTTAAAGCGGTGCGTTTTTGCTGATAATTTGCAATGAGTTCATCAGGGGGAAGAATCACTTCTTCCTCGTGTGGAAAACCGCATAAATCAATATTAAATTGGCGGTCGGCGATTTCTTGGTAACGGTATTTTTTCGCTTTGTCAAAGCCTTCAATTTCAATCGCTTGGCGGTTGTGCCACCATTCTATCGCTTCATTGAAGTGTTCCAATTTCATTGGTTTGGTTTTGGAGAAGTTTTTGTAGCCTTCTGGCATATCAAGACGATAAAACCACGTTTCTGTTGTGGGTTGGGTGTTGTCAAAAAAGAGAATATTGGTGGTGATTGAGGTGTAAGGGGCAAAAACGCTATGGGGTAGGCGGATAACGGTGTGCAAATTCATTTCGGTCATCAATTTTTGTTTGATGGCGATTTTGGCGTTGTCTGTGCCAAATAAGAAACCGTCTGGCAGGACAATCGCCACACGCCCGTTTTTCTTCAAGCGGTACATAATCACCGACATAAACAAATCCGCCGTTTCGCTGCTGCGTAGTGCGGAGGGGAAATTCATTTTGATTTGCTCAATTTCGCTGCCACCGTAAGGTGGGTTCATTAAAATTACATCAAATTTTTCCTCTTCGGTGTAATCTTTCACATTTTTTTCAAGGGCATTGTCGTGATGAACATTGGGGTTATCAATATCGTGTAGCAACAGATTGGTTACGCAAAGTAAATGCGGCAACGCTTTTTTCTCAATGCCATAAACCGCATTGTTAAATAAAGTGCGGTCGGAAACGGATTGAATTTGTTTTTCCAATATTTTGAGGGCGGAAGTTAAAAATCCGCCTGTGCCACAGGCAAAATCGGCGATTTTCTCACCGAGTTTTGGCGCAATCATTTGTACCATAAAGTCGGTAACGGCACGCGGTGTATAAAACTCCCCTGCATTGCCCGCACTTTGTAGGCTTTTAAGAATGTTTTCGTAAATATCGCCGAATGCGTGGCGTTCTTGATATTGTTCAAAGTTAATTTCATCAATAATATTAATGACTTGACGCAACAATACGCCATTTTTCATATAGTTATTATTGTCTTCAAATGCCGCACGGATGATTTTTTGGTTCATCGGCGTGTGCGCGGAAATGGGTAGGTTTTTTAAGGCAGGAAATAAGTCATTATTGACGAAATTCAATAATTCATCGCCTGTCATTGCTTTGCCATCTTTGTTATCAGCCGCCCAATTTGACCAACGTAAAGCATCTGGCAAAATAGATTGGTAATTGTCGTTAATCAGTTCCCATTCTTGCTCTTTGGCATCATAAATTTTGAGAAATAAAATCCAGACGATTTGCTCAATACGTTGTGCATCGCCGTTTATCCCTGCATCATTTCTCATCACATCTTGCAGGCGTTTCACGAGGTTGTTTAGGCTCATTGTTGTTTTTCCTAGTTATTATTTAATCACTGTAAAGTATGCTTTCTAACCCTTTCACCGCTTTTTGATAGAGTGCTTTGCCACCAAAACTTTTTACGATGGAAATTAAGCCGCCGAAAGGTTCAAATTGGCTATTTTTTAATAGTTCAGGTTTGCTCAGATCTTTTATACCTGATTTGGTATATTCATCTAAAATTAAGCCTAAAACCTGTTGATTTTCCGGTGCATATTGCTCTACATAACCACTTTCTTTCACTTTGGCAACCCGTTCGCTTTTAGTCATTACTGGCTTATCAAAAGCTACATTGCGAAGAATATCAAGATCATCTACATTGATACCCCATTTATGTTTTTTACGAAGTAAGTTAAGCCATTTATCATTGGTGTAAAATTTTGAGAAAATTTCACCACGTGAAAGCCAACTATCTCTTAAATATTCATAAGAAGTAAAATCTTGACGAATATGGCGTTTGGAGTAAACATCAATCTCTTCGGAAACTAATTCTCCTTGCTCATTGAGGTATTGTACTTTTTCATCAATGATGCGTAATCGTAATTTACCGGCTTCAATTACTATCGTTGGTTTATAAGAGGGTTCGGGTTCTTTGACAACATTGTCATTAGCTTTATCAGAATCTTTTCCTTTGGAAGTCTCTTCGTCGGGATCAAAAATCACTATCGGATCACCGTCAAAATCAGGATCGGCGAATAAATCTGTTACCCCACGAAAATCCATAATCGTAAAAAATTCTTTACCTGCATCGGGACGCAGTCGGGTGCCTCGTCCGATAATCTGCTTAAATTCAGTCATTGATTGGATATTGGCATCCAACACCACCAATTTGCAGGTTTTACTGTCCACGCCTGTGGTCATTAACTTAGAAGTTACGGCGATGACAGGATAGCTATTCCCTTCATTGTTCACATCACAAAATTCTTCTAAATCGGTATTTTTGCCCGTTTGATCCCCTGTAATTTGGCGGATATATTTAGGATTTTTTGCCAGCATATCTGCATTGAGGTCAGACAAGGCGGCAACCATTCGCTGTGCGTGATTGATGTTTGCACAGAACACAATGGTTTTATGCAATCGGTCGGTTTTCTTTAAAAATTCGCTGATGCGTTCAGCCACAAGGCGAGTGCGGTCATCTAAAACAATGTTGTAATCAAAATCTTTAACGGTATAAAGTCGGTCTTCCACCAATTCTCCATTTTTATCTTTTAGCCCTTTGGTAGGTCGCCAGCCTTTTAAATCGCAATCCAAATCCACACGCATTACACGGTAAGGGGCAAGAAATCCGTCATCAATGCCTTGTTTTAAGCTGTAAGTATAAATGGGATCACCAAAATAACTGATGTTACTCGCTTCCGCCGTTTCTTTTGGGGTTGCCGTCATACCAATATGGGTGGCAGAGCTGAAATAATCCAAAATGGCTCGCCAGTTTGAATTTTCTTTCGCACTACCACGATGGCATTCATCAATAATAATCAAGTCAAAAAAAGAAGGTTGGAATTGTTTAAACAGTTGATTGTCTGTTTCGCCGTCAAGCTGTTGATAAAGAGCAAGATAAACTTCATAAGCACTATCCAGTTTTTTATTGCTGACCTTTACCATTCTGTCTTTAAAGGGCTTGAAATCTTGCGTCATCGGTTGATCGACCAACACATTTCGGTCGGCGAGAAACAACACTTTGCGTTTAGCCCCACTGGTGCGTAAACGATGAATAATCTGAAAGGCGGTATAGGTTTTGCCTGTTCCCGTTGCCATCACCAATAAAATCCGATTTTGCCCTTTTGCCACCGCTTCCACCGTGCGATTAATGGCAATTTCCTGATAATAGCGAGGTTCTTTAAATTGGCTGGCGGCACTGGTGTAATAAGGTTGTTGAATAATTTTTAACTCATCAGCCGTATATTGTAGTTTCCAACGTTGTTCTAACTCTTGTGGCGTAGGAAATTGTGTCATTGGCAGAGTGCGTTGTTTACCGGTAATAAAATCGTGTTCAACAAATTCATCACCGTTAGAACTATAAGCAAAAGGAATGTCCAGCAACAATGCGTAGTCCATCGCTTGTTGCAAACCATCTCGGGCGGTGTGTTTATTATCTTTCGCCTCAACAACGGCGATTTTATGGTTAGCCGATTGGTAAAGTAAATAATCCGCCCGCTTCCCTTCTTTGCGGCTGGCTTTTTTCGTTTTCGGATCAATTAACATCCGCCCATCAGTAAACTGCTTATCTGCCTTAAAAGAAAATTCTTCCCGAATTTGCCGATCGTCCCACCCTGCATTGCGAATTGCAGGCGTAATAAATTTAGAACGAATATCCGTTTCTGACATCGCACGTTTTTCTGCTGGACTAAACATAAACTTCCTTCTGATAAGCCTTTTTTATGGGAAGATTATAGCAAAAAGTGCGGTTGAAAATTAGTGATATTTAGACAGAGTTTTCTGCTGAGTATTTCTTCCAATGCATTTCGGGTAGAGAAACTCTTTATCTACCGTTTCTGCGATGAGATTATTTTGTTGCATCAGGCAGTATTATTGCCTACGGCAAAACACAAGCGGTGCTGAATCAAGAAAATATTGCAGGGGGTTAAGACAAAAGTAGAGATTGATTTGGAAAGTCAAGAGATTTTTGCTGTAAAAAAATTGAAAAGCAGTTTCTAATTACACAAAAAATTAATAGTATAAAAAAGTGCATTATGGTGTAGTGAGTAAGTTTGAGGGATTCGTAAAGTAGTATGTTTAAGAGATAATGATAAAATCATTATCTCTTTATTTTTATATATACGAATTTATGTTTTTAATATATAACAGGATTTATTTAGGTTATCAGTATCTTCTTCGTAGACCCCTCACTATATCTGGCATGTCATATGCTAGCTTTGCGGTAAACATCTTTAATCTTCATACCTATTTCGGCTTCTTTCAGTACCGTCATGAACTGAGATTTTGCCATAGTTTTCTCCAAATCTTATATCCTGAGAAAGCTACAGCATATTTTTATTCAATGATTTCAATTTCATTTTCTGTAAACCATTCTAAATTTATAGCTTTTTGTTTTAGGTCTTCTGGATTACTCGTATATACCACTACAGCTAGGGATTTTTGGGCTCTACTGCAAATAACATAAAATAACCTTGCAGTTCTGGTTAAAACGTTATCTTTACCACTTGTAATATTTTTTTTATCTGTATCGCTAAGTAATTCTACCCCAATTAACTTATTATATTTAAATAAAAATCCATTAGAATCACTATCGTCTAATATAGCCATCACTCTAGGAAACTCTAAGCCTTTCACTCCTTGATGAGTATCAAACCCCAATTCTCCTTTTGCGTATAAACTATATTTTTTCAATTGAGATAAAGTAGATTTTAGTGCTTGATTCCACAAAAAATCTTTATCATCTTTTTCATATTCTTGTTTATCAAAATTGAGTCCATTTTTAATATCGTCCGGTATTTCTAATATTTCTTTATCATAGACATATGATAGTATGTCATTTAATGTACTATCATCTTTTACTAAAGGATAAAAATTTTTTATATCATCTTTAAGAGAGACAAAATTATTTTCAATTTTATCCTCTACCATTCTTGGAGAGTATTTTTCTAAAATCCTCATTAAATTAAATTGCTTGTTTTCTTGAATACTATCAATTAAAGGTAAAAATTGCTGTAAAAGGAATTGTATATGAGATCCTGTATTTTGAAGTAAATTATCTTTTATGATGTTATTTTTTGACAAAGGTAAGAAAAAATCTTCAAATCCACCTCGTTTAGCTGCCATTGAATGTTCTAAAACTAATGTTTTTACTTTCTCTATATTAATCCAATCGGAATCAGAAGAAATGGAAGACATTCTTTCTCTAATAAATTGCTCTTTTTCTAATTTTTTCTCACTACATTCCTTAAGGATAAATAACCTTAATAGCCCTTCTTCCGTTTGTTTTGCCGTTTGGGGTATAAAGGTATTATTAATATGACCAATCTTATTAATTAGATCTACTATTCTAGTTGGACATCGATAGTTGTATTCTTTACTAGGTTTTTTCCAATCCTCAGGTAAATTTTTAACTAATTCAGGATAACCACTTGAATAAATTTGTTGTGTTAGATCTCCAAATAATCCTAAACAAAATTCTTCTGAATGAGCTTTTTGTGTTTCAATTAAAGCGATTAATAATTCTTTTTGTGTATCTTGGCATTCATCAATAAAAAGAATAGGATGCTGGCTAATTAAAATATTTTTCATTAGTGGGTATTCTCTTAAAAATTTCGCAAATATTGAGATGACTTCGGAATGATTAAGGGTACCTTTACCAACAAGAATTTCTATTGGGCTATAAATAAATCTATCTATATATTGTAGATTATTTAATCTATCTTGTTTTTTTCTTAAATCTTTTTTATAGTTTTCTTGTGAATTTTCAGATTTTGCTTTTGATATTTTTACCGTTAAATCAATAATGTCGCCATTAATTTTTTCTTCTAAATAGTCTTTTATATTTTTTGTAAATGGCTTTATGAAATCCCAAGCAAAACTATGAATAGTTGATACACTAAATGTAGAATCATATCGAAGTCGATGTTTAATTTCATCACAAGCTGCATTTGTAAAAGTAATGACTTTTACTTGTTTACTTTGTTTAATTAGGTTAGTTTTATACTCATTTTTTATTTTTTCTAATACACTGACAAGAGTTCTTGTTTTTCCTGAACCAGCTCCAGCAAATAAAAGAAAACTTTTAGGCGGGTCTTGGGTTACATAGGAAAAAATTTCATTATCGGTATTACTCATATTTTAATCTCCTTTATTCTAATTCTTTTGTAAGCCAGTCAAGACCTATTTGAATATAATTTGGTATTTTAAATTTTTCTTCCTTTATATCTGGGTCAAATAAATATAAAATATCTAAAGCCATTTGTGCTTTTCCGCCATTATTCAATGCTTTAAAAACCTTTTCATACATCTTATCTATATTTTCTTTATCTTGAATGGCCTCATGCATTTTCTTTAGCATTCCGGTTGTTTTTTTCATCTTTTCAGAATTTTTAAATAATTCAAAATTAGTAAAGAATATAGAATCTTCAAATGTATATGGAATAACCTTTATAGGATTTCCCTTCCAATCTATTTCTATCTCTTTTTGATAAGAAATAAAAGAATTTTTTATTTTTTTATTCTCATCTGCTAGATCTAAAACATATTCTAAACTTTGGCTTTCTAGATTTAGCCATTTATTTAAATTATCACAATTAGATTTTTGAGAACAACCTCTCTTAGGGGGTGTTTTTTTACCTTCCTCATCCACAGAATCTAGATCAGCAAGCACTAAACTAGGAACGTCTAATGCTTCAATAAGAGGCTTAAATCTATGTGCGTGAGCACCATTTATTTCAAGAATAGAAATATAGCTAGAGTTTAATTTAGGAAAATTATTTTGAATAAAATAAGGCAATAGCATTCTTTCAGCTGAACCTTCAACTAATATTATTGCATTTGCAAAAAATAAATCACAGTGAACAGTTCTTAGGTATCTTGAAACAAATTTTTTATTTTCAAGAGATTTATTATTAAAAACATTAGATAAATCAATAGCCTCAGAATAAAAACTATCATTATCTTTCATTCTTTTAAAATAGTGTAAGTTGTCAAATCCTACTTCATGAATAATGTAGCTAGAATGTGTGCTTATTATTAACTGTGTTGTAAGAGGTGGCTGTAGATCTTTAGTTAATACCTCGTAAGCCTTTTTAACAAACACTTGTTGCACTTGAGAATGTAGATGAGCTTCAGGTTCTTCAATTAAAACTAAATGAATAGGTTCAATAGGTGTTTCATCTTTTGATTTAAGATTTCCTATCCTTTGCCATTCAGATCTGAAAGCTAATAATTTGAAGAAAATATAAATTAAGTTTCGATAGCCCAAACCATTTAATGCTTCAGGTAAAGATAACTTATCCGAACTACCAAATTTTACTTTAGTATTTTGCTCAAGGATTTTCGAGCTATCTATAAAACTTTCTAATCTAATTTCAGGATCGTAATTTGCACTAGGATAACCTAGTGATTTCAGGAATTCTAAATGCTCTTTAAAACTATCATTTAGTTGGGATGTTAATGTGCTTTGCAATTCATTAATGTTTTTTAAAGCAGTAATATCTCCTTCGGATAGGGATTCTTTAGGGTCTAAATGTTTTTTATAGAAAAGACTTAACTCATTAGACAAATTATTGCTTTTTGAATCAACGTCTGTAAAATCAGCAAATTTTCTTTGTGCAGGTATTAAACTTAATTTAAAAACTCCCTCAAAAGGAAAATTATCTAATGGATATAAATTATCATAACTTGATGAATTAGCTAAATAATATTGAATACTAAAATAAGATGTTAGCCTTTCAGTTAAAAAGCTCTGCATTGAACTAGGTAATGGAAGCTCATCTATATTATTATCTTCTTTTAAATCTTCTATTTTTTTTACATATTTCACAAAATCTGATTTTAATTGTTCAATATCTTTCGGCTCATAAATAAGATAAACATTTAAGTCTGACTCTTCATCCCAAGATAGTTCGGGTATTAGATGTTTAATTTTGGGTAAATCACTATTTGTAATATTAGAGAGAGTTATATATAAGCTAGGGCAATAATTTCTCCATTCTTCTAGAGTATTTCCTTTATGATCACTTATGTCATCTTTTAACCAAGATTCTCCTATACGATCTAATTCATCCCAATAATCTACAGAAAAATCTGTAATTCTGAATTTTTTATGATTATTGCTAAGGAAAAACATTAATGCATGCATTGCTGATGTTTTTCCACTATTATTGGCTCCCACAAATAAAGTTTTTTGATCAGAAAGATTTATAGAGCACGATTTCAGTTTTCTAAAATTTTGAATTCTTATATTACTAATTTTCATATTTCACCTCATGTTACTAACTTTAATTTTCTATAAATAGAATATCGTGTTTCCTACTTCATCACTCCCCCAACCACTTCCTAACCTCTTCTTCCCCCCACCCTTTCCTTTTCGCATAATCTTCTGCTTGGTCTTGGTCAATTCTGCCTAAGGTGAAGTAGTTAGAAGCTGGGTGTGAGAAATACCAACCGCAGACACTGGCCGCTGGCCACATTGCGTAGCTTTCGGTGAGTTTCATTCCGATTCGTTGTTCCACTTCCAGTAAGTCCCAAATCAGTTGTTTTTCGGTGTGTTCGGGGCAGCTTGGGTAGCCGGGGGCTGGGCGGATGCCGATGTAATCTTCTCGGATCAATCGGTCGTTTTCTAAGGTTTCGTTGCTATATCCCCAAATTTTGGTGCGAAGTTCAAAGTGGAGGTATTCCGCCATCGCTTCGGCGAGACGGTCGCCGATGGCTTGCAGCAGAATGGCGTTGTAGTCGTCTCCTTGGGCTTTGTAGCCGTCCACGAGATCGTGTTCTTCAATGCCGGCACAGACGGCGAACATTCCCAACCAATCTTGCTGTCCGCTGGCTTTGTCGGCGATAAAATCGCTCAAGCAGAAGTTATAGGGGCTTTTGCTGTTTTTGCCACGTTCGCTTTGCTGGCGTAAATGGTAGGACGTGCCAGCGATCAAAGTGCGGTCATTATCGTGGAAGATTTTGATGTCGTCCCCTTCTCGTTGTGCCGGGAAAATGCCGAGAATGCCGCTTGGGTTGAGTTTGCCGTTTTGTTCAAAATCGTCCAGCATTTTTTGGGCATCATTCCACACTTTGCGTGCTTCTTCGCCGCCTTCTGGGTAATCAAAGGCATCAGGATAGCCGCCCATTAAGCCCCAAACACGGAAGAACGGCGACCAGTCAATAAATTGGCGTAGGGTGGCAATCGGCACATTTTTAAATTCGGTAATGCCGGCTTGTTTCGGCTGTGGCACTTGATAATCCGCCCATTCGCCGCTGAAGCCGTCAAAACGATTGGCGCGGGCTTGTTCAAGGCTAAGTTGTTTGCGTAACGGCTTGCGATTGGCAAAACTGCGTTGAATTTGTTCGTACTCTTTTTGGGTTCTTTCCCAGAGTTCTGCTTTGGTTTCAGGATTCATCAAGGCGGCACAAACGGTTACGGCCCGAGAAGCATTGGTGGTATAAATCACTTCATAATCATATTTCGGGTAAAGTTTAATTGCGGTATGTTCTTTGGAAGTTGTCGCACCGCCAATTAGCACAGGAATATTCAACTTCAAGCGGTTCATTTCGCCGAGAAAATATTCCATTTCGTCTAATGAAGGGGTAATCAAACCGCTTAAGCCGATAATATCTGCTTTTTCGTCAATCGCCGTTTGAATAATTTTCTCCGCGGGCACCATTACGCCGAGATCGATCACCTCAAAATTATTACATTGCAACACCACGCTGACGATATTTTTGCCAATATCGTGTACATCGCCTTTCACGGTAGCGATCACCACTTTACCGTTTGATGAGCCTTTTTGTTTGGTGGCGTTGATGAAGGGTTCTAAATACGCCACCGATTGTTTCATTACCCTTGCCGATTTCACCACTTGCGGCAGAAACATTTTGCCATCGCCGAATAAATCGCCGACCACGTCCATTCCCGCCATTAGCGGCCCTTCGATCACCTCAAGTGGTGAGCTGAATTGTTGGCGTGCCTCTTCGGTGTCTTCCACAATATGGGTGGTAATGCCTTTCACAAGGGCGTGTTTTAACCGCTCTTCCACCGACCAAGTTCGCCATTCGGCGACAGAATCCACCGCACTTTCGTTGTCTTGGTTGCGATATTTTTCTGCAATATCCAACAAGCGTTCGGTGGCATCGGCACGGCGGTTGAGTACGGCATCTTCCACTGTTTCCCGCAGTTCAGGATCAAGATCGTCATAAATCGCTAACTGCCCTGCATTGACGATCCCCATATCCATTCCCTGTTTAATCGCGTGGTAAAGGAAAACGGCGTGGATTGCCTCTCGCATTGGATTATTGCCACGGAATGAGAACGACACATTTGACACACCGCCTGAAATTTTGGCAAAAGGCAAGCTCTGCTTAATCCGCCCTGTGGCGTTGATAAAATCCACACCGTAATTGTTATGCTCTTCAATCCCGGTGCCGATGGCGAAAATATTGGGGTCAAAAATAATATCTTCAGGTGGAAAGCCGACCTGATCCACCAAAATGCGGTAGGCACGGGTACAAATTTCCACTTTGCGATCTTCAGTGTCCGCCTGCCCCACTTCATCAAACGCCATCACGACCACCGCCGCCCCATAACGGCGAACCAGTTTCGCTTGCTGAATAAATTTTTCCTCGCCCTCTTTTAAGGAAATGGAATTAACAATGCCCTTACCTTGAATAGATTGCAGCCCGGCTTCAATCACTTCCCATTTTGACGAGTCAATCATCACGGGGACTTTGGCAGCATCAGGCTCGGTTGCCATAATATTAAGGAAACGGGTCATACATTTTTGTGAATCCAGCAAGGCTTCGTCCATATTCACATCAATCACTTGCGCACCGTTTTCCACCTGATCAATGGCAATTTCCATTGCTTCGGCGTATTTTTCTTCTTTAATCAACCGCTTGAATTTTACCGAACCTGTTACATTATTGCGTTCGCCCACGTTCACAAACAGGCTGTGGTCATCGATATTGAGTGGCTCAAGCCCTGATAGCCGCATTGCGGTTTTAATTTCAGGTAAAGGGCGTGGGGCAATGCCTGCCACGGCTTCGGCAAAGGCTTTGATATGGTCTGGCGTGGTGCCGCAACAGCCACCGATAATATTAACAAAACCGCTTTCTGCCCATTCTTTCAAATGTGCCGCCATTTCCACCGCACCTAAGTCGTAACCGCCAAAGGCATTCGGCAAGCCGGCATTGGGGTGAACGGAAACATAGCTTTCGCAAATTTTGGACATCACTTCCACATAAGGGCGTAGTTCTTTCGGCCCTAAGGCACAGTTCAAGCCAAAACTGAGCGGTTTAGCGTGGCGGAGGGAATTGTAGAACGCCTCGGTGGTTTGCCCTGACAGGGTACGCCCTGAAGCGTCTGTAATTGTGCCGGAAATCATAATCGGCAATTTCACGCCTAATTCTTCAAACACGCTTTCAATGGCAAATATGGCAGCTTTGGCGTTGAGGGTATCAAAAATGGTTTCAATCATAATCAGATCCGCACCGCCTTCAATCAAGCCTTTGGTGGCTTCTGCATAGGCTTCCACCAATTCCATAAAGGTAACGTTACGAAAGCCGGGATCGTTCACATCAGGGGAAATCGAGGCGGTGCGGTTAGTCGGGCCTAAAATCCCTGCCACAAAACGTGGTTTTTCCGGCGTGGAATATTTATCCGCTGTAAGGCGTGCCAGCTTCGCCCCTGCAAAATTCAGCTCATAAGCGACTGCTTGTAAATCGTAATCTGCCTGTGCGATGGTGGTGGAACTAAAGGTATTTGTTTCAATAATATCCGCCCCTGCCTCAAGGTATTTTTCGTGAATGGCGGAAATTAACAACGGCTGAGTAAGGGTGAGCAAATCATTATTGCCCCGCAAATCCACCGCACTTTGCTTAAAACGCTCGCCACGGAAATCCGCTTCGGTGAGTTTATATTGCTGAATCATCGTCCCCATAGCACCATCGAGAATTAAAATGCGTTCGTTAAGGGCTTTTTGGAGTTGGTTTAAGGTGTTTGTTTGCATAATTTACGTTTCTGAAAAGGAATAATTGTCGGTGATAATAGGCAGATGAAAGAGGCGTGTCAAATAAAGAAAGTGCGGTCAAAAATCTTTACAATTTTTAACCGCACTTTAATGATAAAAACCAATCTTCATCCGCTTTATCACGCCTTTACGAAAAAATGTTAAGTGGATCACATCTTGGCGTATTGCACATTGATAAGCGCCCCATTCAGTCATAGACTTAATAGCGATTATTAGAGCCTCTGAAACAGAAACTCGTTTCAGAAGTAATTTGATTCTTTCGTATCTTAACAGGAGAAAAATATGAAAATTATGGCAGTTTGCGGACACGGCATTGGCAGCAGCTTTATGATGGAAATGAACATTAAAAAAGCATTGAAAAAATTGGATGTTGAGGCAGAAGTAAATCATACGGATTTGGCTTCGGTAACCATCGATGATGCGGATATTTTTGTTATGGCTCGCGATATTGCTCAAAGTAGTTCAATTCCGGCTGAACGCGTGATTGTGGTAAAAAACATTGTTAGCGTGGCTGAATTTGAGGAGAAACTTGGGGCGTATTTTAATCGCTAATCTTGTTCTGTTATTAAGAAGGAGCGTAATATGGATTCTATTCTTTTCTTTATTCTCGATATTCTCAAAGTACCCTCAATTTTAGTGGGATTAATTGCCCTTATCGGCTTGCTTATGCAGAAAAAATCCTTTCCCGATGTTATCAAAGGCACGGTTAAAACCATTTTGGGATTTATAGTATTAGGTGGTGGGGCTGGCGTTTTAGTCGGCTCACTTTCCCCATTAGGCGGAATGTTTGAATATGCTTTTAATGTCCAAGGCATCATTCCAAATAACGAAGCCATTGTCTCTATGGCGATTGAAAAATATGGCACGGCAACCGCGCTGATTATGGCATTTGGAATGGTGGCTAATATTATTGTAGCGCGTTTCACCCGCCTGAAATTTATTTTCTTAACCGGTCATCACACATTTTATATGGCGTGTATGATTGCGGTTATTCTTACGGTGGCAGGCTTAGAGGGCGTGGAATTAATTTTTACCGGCGCACTCACACTTGGCTTGATTATGGCGTTCTTCCCCGCGATTGCCCATTTTTATATGAAGAAAATCACGGAAAGCGATGATGTCGGTTTTGGTCATTTTGGCACATTGGGATATGTGCTTTCGGGGGCAATTGGTCAGGCAGTGGGGAAAGGTTCTCAATCTACCGAAGAAATGGATTTGCCGAAAAATCTCAGTTTTTTACGGGATAGTTCGATTTCCATTTCTCTCACAATGATGGTGATTTATTTTATCCTCGCCATTGCTTCCGGCAGTGATTATGTCAGCACGCATTATAGTCACGAACAACATTACCTTGTTTACGCTGCTATTCAGGCGATAACTTTTGCGGCAGGTGTGTTTATCATTTTGCAAGGTGTACGATTAATTTTGGCAGAAATCGTACCGGCGTTTACCGGTATTTCTGAAAAATTGGTACCGAATGCCAAACCGGCGTTAGATTGTCCGATTGTGTTTCCTTATGCACCGAATGCCGTATTGATCGGTTTCCTTTCAAGTTTTGTTGGCGGCATTGTAGGGCTTGCCTTGTTAAATCAATTAAATTGGGTCTTGATTCTACCGGGTGTTGTTCCTCACTTTTTCTGTGGAGCAACCGCAGGGGTATTTGGAAATGCAACGGGCGGGCGGCGTGGTGCGGTTTTAGGTGCATTCGCCCACGGTTTGTTGATTACCTTTTTACCGGTATTCTTACTTCCTGTATTGGGATCATTAGGTTTTGCGAATACGACTTTCTCAGACGCAGACTTTGGTGGTGTAGGAATCTTATTGGGGTATATGGCACAATATTTCTCTAAAGAAATGATCACCGTTTCTATGATCGGTATTTTTACGGTGCTTGTTGTTTATAACTATGTTGCGAAAAAACAAGATCAGAAATAAATTCAACCTTTAGCGTCAAAACGGCAGACTTCATTTCTTCATATTGGGTCTGCCAAATTTCTGTACCTTGTTTTCAACCCTTTCAATCAAAAGCAAAGTGCGGTCAAAATCTTTGTCATTTTTGACCGCACTTTTTTATTCCAAAATCACATATCAATGAACCAAAAATTATTGGCACGTTATAACCGGATGAATTAAAACTATCTCTATCGTTTTTGATGAAATCGAGGAGGTTCAATGATTTTAACGGGATTACTTTGCGGCATTTTGCTTGGGTTTGTTATGCAGCGTGGACGTTTTTGTATCACGGGGGCATTTCGTGATTTGTATGTAACTAAAAACAACAAAATGTTTGTCGCTTTGCTTATTGCAATTAGTGTGCAATCTATCGGCTTTTTTATTCTAAAAGAAATCGGTTGGTTGAATATTGAACCCGCCAAAAATTTTGAATATCTGGCGGTGATTATCGGTTCATTCCTGTTTGGTGTGGGGATTATTTACGCCGGCGGTTGTGCCACAGGGACGTGGTATCGTGCGGCGGAGGGCTTAATTGGCAGTTGGGTGGCGTTATTTATGTATATGCTATTTAGCGCAATGATGCGTACCGGGCCGCTTGGTGAAGTCAATCGTGCAGTGCGAAATGTCAAAATAGAAGAACGCAATATTTATGATACTTTGGGAATTTCAGCTTGGTGGTTGGTGGCGTTATTGGCGGCGGTTACCGGTTACTATGTTTATCAACATCTCGCCAAGCCTAAAGTAAAAATGGCAACACTCAAACCGAAAAAAACGGGAATTGCACATATTCTGTTTGAAAAACGCTGGCACCCTTTTGTTTCTGCCGTGTTAATTGGATTCATTGCCTTCGCTGCTTGGCCGTTGAGCGTGGCAACCGGGCGAATTGGCGGTTTGGGGATTACCACGCCATCGGCAAATATTATGCAGTATCTAGTTACGGCTGAGACAAAATTCATTAACTGGGGCGTATTTTTAGTGTTAGGGATTTTCATCGGCTCATTTATTGCCGCCAAGGGAAGTAACGAATTCCGCCTACGCCTGCCCGATATTCAAACAATGGTTCGCAGTGCATTTGGCGGTACACTGATGGGAGTTGGGGCGAGCTTCGCCGGCGGTTGTTCTATCGGCAACGGACTTGTCGCCACTGCTTACTTTTCGTGGCAAGGTTGGGTATCCCTTCCTTTAATGGTGCTTGGTACTTGGGTCGCCGCCTACTTCGCCATTATCCGTCCACAACGATTAAAATCCGCAACATCTAATTAAGGAGAGAAAAATGATTGTTAAATTACCCACACTCGGTTTAGTTTGCCCTTTTCCACTGGTTGAAGCCAAAGAAGCCATGGCAAAACTCAATAAAGGTGACGGTTTAGAAATTGAATTTGATTGCACTCAAGCCACCGAAGCCATTCCGGCTTGGGCGGCGGAAGAAGGGTATGAAGTCACCAATTTTGAACAAATTGGCGAGGCAAAATGGACGATCACGGTGGTGAAATAAAGCGATAAGTTAAAGTGCGGTCGGAAAACACAAAGATTTTTGACCGCACTTTTTGAAAAACCATAAATTTAAATTAACGCAACCGGCATTTTCACCACTAATTTCTTAATTTTTTCCGATTTACCGTTGACGACACAGCAAGGTTTATGAGGTTCGTAAGGGTAGAATACAGCAAACATTTTTGGGGTGAGGGTGAGGGTAAATTTATTTTCGATCTCTTGTGGGGTGAGCTGATAATCATCGGCTTCGTTATATTCTTCGTAATGAACCAAATTCGGATAGGTTGCCCCCACTTCAATATTTTCAGTGCCGCGAATTAATACCTGAATATCCAAATAATCGTGGTGTAATTCCGCTTTTTTACTGCTCGGTTCGGCGGTTTCCGGTTCCATTACGTTCATATAAATTTGATCGTTGATGTCGTGGCGACCATTTTCAAGTTCGCTTAAATTCAGTGTATTGAGGTAATCACAAACTTCCGCGATTACTTTTGGTAAACCCACTTTAAAATTTGGGTTGGTTAAGCTACTAATAATCATATTTTTTCCTTATGAGAATCGGTGAATAAAATCGGTTCATCATAGCAAGTTGACAGAATGAAATAAAGTTACCAATCCCATTAAAACATCTGTATAATACGCCCCGCTTTATTTTCTGTATTAGCGTGCGGCTATCAAAAGAAATTTTCGTTGACAAAAGTGCGGTCAATTTTTTCAAAGATTTCTTTTGTTAGTCGCAATCTGGAAAATAGAGCATTGTTTGTAAATATAGAAGGAAAACATTGTGAATCCAATTGTTAAACAGTTTAAATACGGTCAACATACCGTAACATTAGAAACCGGTGCGATTGCGCGTCAAGCCACCGCTGCGGTAATGGCGAGTATGGACGACACCACCGTGTTTGTGACCGTGGTTGCCAAAAAAGAGGTAAAAGAAGGGCAAGATTTCTTCCCATTAACGGTGAACTACCAAGAACGTACTTACGCCGCAGGCCGTATTCCGGGTGGCTTCTTTAAACGTGAGGGTCGTCCGTCTGAAGGTGAAACCTTAATCGCCCGTTTGATTGACCGTCCAATTCGTCCATTATTCCCTGAAGGTTTCTTCAATGAAATTCAAGTAGTGGCAACGGTGGTTTCGGTAAATCCACAAATCAGCCCGGATTTAGTGGCAATGATTGGTGCGTCTGCCGCCCTTTCATTATCAGGCGTGCCATTTAACGGCCCTATCGGTGCTGCCCGTGTTGGTTTTATCAACAATCAATTTGTGTTAAACCCAACGATGGCGGAGCAAAAACAAAGTCGTTTGGATTTAGTCGTGGCAGGGACAGATAAAGCCGTGTTAATGGTGGAATCGGAAGCGGATATTTTAACGGAAGAACAAATGTTATCTGCCGTGGTGTTCGGTCATCAACAGCAACAAGTGGTGATTGAAGCCATTAAAGAATTAGTGGCGGAAGCCGGTAAACCGCGTTGGGATTGGGTTGCCCCTGAGCCAAATACCGATTTAATCAACAAAGTGAAAGCCATTGCAGAAGCCCGTTTAGACGATGCTTATCGTATCACTGAAAAACAAACCCGTTATGAACAAATTGATGCGATTAAAGCCGATGTGATTGCGCAAATTACCGCAGAAGATGAAGAAATCAGCGAAGGTAAAATTGTTGATATTTTCACCGCACTTGAAAGCCAAATCGTGCGTGGTCGTATTATTGCAGGTGAACCACGCATTGACGGCCGTACCGTAGATACAGTGCGCGCATTGGATATTTGCACTGGTGTGTTGCCACGTACTCACGGTTCGGCGATTTTTACCCGCGGTGAAACTCAAGCATTGGCGGTAGCGACTTTAGGTACCGAGCGTGATGCACAAATTATTGATGAATTGACCGGCGAACGTTCCGATCACTTCTTATTCCACTACAACTTCCCACCGTATTCTGTGGGTGAAACCGGTATGATCGGTTCACCAAAACGCCGTGAAATCGGTCATGGTCGTTTGGCAAAACGTGGTGTTGCGGCGGTAATGCCAAGCCTTGCAGAGTTCCCTTATGTGGTACGTGTGGTATCTGAAATTACAGAATCTAACGGTTCTTCTTCAATGGCATCCGTGTGTGGTGCTTCCCTTGCGTTAATGGATGCCGGTGTGCCAATTAAAGCGGCAGTTGCCGGTATTGCAATGGGCTTGGTGAAAGAAGAAGATAAATTCGTGGTACTTTCCGATATTCTCGGTGATGAAGATCACTTAGGTGATATGGACTTTAAAGTTGCCGGTACGCGTGAAGGGGTTACCGCACTTCAAATGGACATCAAAATTGAGGGAATTACCCCTGAAATTATGCAAATCGCCTTAAACCAAGCGAAAAGTGCGCGTATGCATATTCTTGGCGTGATGGAACAAGCCATTCCGGCACCAAGAGCAGAAATTTCCGACTACGCACCGCGTATCCACACAATGAAAATCGATCCGAAGAAAATCAAAGATGTGATCGGTAAAGGTGGTGCAACAATCCGTGCATTAACCGAAGAAACCGGTACTTCCATTGATATTGATGATGACGGCACAGTGAAAATTGCCGCTGTGGATAACAATGCAGCGAAAAATGTAATGGCTCGCATTGAAGAAATCGTGGCAGAAGTTGAAGCCGGTGCGATCTACAAAGGTAAAGTCACCCGCCTTGCGGATTTTGGTGCGTTTGTGGCTATCGTGGGCAACAAAGAAGGTTTGGTTCACATTTCACAAATCGCAGAAGAGCGTGTAGAAAAAGTGAGTGATTACCTTCAACTTGGTCAAGAAGTCAATGTGAAAGTGGTAGAAATCGATCGCCAAGGTCGTATTCGCTTAACAATGAAAGACTTAGCGCCAAAACAAGAAAGCGAAATTCATCAAGAAAATTCTGCACCGGAGCAAGAATAATCTTGGTAAACCTCATCAAAACTTGGTGGCTGAGCCATCAAGTTTTGTTCTTTCCAACAAACCATTGGCACAAAAAGAAAGCAAATGCAGTGTTTTCGATTTTTTCACCATTCTTTAGTTTATTTATTTAGCTTATGTGCGGTGTTATTTCTTGCAGGCTGTGTTCAGTCCGGAAATGTTTTTGTGTCTAAAAATCGGGTGATACTTGCCGAACAAAATCCCAACGCTCACTTTGAGCAAGAAGTGATGATTGTGCGGATTAGCCAAGTATTGCTGGTTGGAAAAATGAGTAATGAAGAACGTGCTTCATTACATTTTGAACGTGGCGTACTGTACGATTCCCTCGGATTGTGGGGACTTGCACGCTACGATTTTACCCAAGCCCTCGCATTGCAGCCGAAAATGGCTTCCGTGTATAACTATTTAGGGCTTTACTTATTGCTTGAAGAAGACTACGACAGTGCATTAGAAACCTTTAATGTGGTGTTTGAATTGGATTCAGGCTATGACTATACCCACCTTAATCGTGGTTTAAATTTTTATTATGTAGGACGTTATAACCTTGCCGAGCAAGATTTCTTACAGTTCTACCAAGCCGATACAAAAGATCCTTACCGTGTCTTATGGCTGTATCTGAACGAACAAAAATTAAAACCACAAGAAGCCCGTATAAACCTTGTTGAACGAGCAAAAGGGCTATCAAAGGACTTCTGGGGTACAAACATCGTTCAATATTACTTAGGACATATTTCTTTAGAAGAACTGCAACAACGTGCCGGCGAATTTGCTGAAAACGCCCAACAATATGCAGAAATTTTAACGGAAACCTATTTTTATCTGGCAAAACAAAAACTCAGTCAAGGGCTGGTGGATGAGGCTGCGGCATTATTCAAACTGGCAATGGCGAATCAGGTTTATAATTTTGTTGAATATCGTTTTTCTTCTTTTGAGCTGATGAAATTAAAACCGGTTCAAACGGAAAATGAAAAAAGATAAAAGTGCGGTCATAAAAATGCTGATTTTATAAATATTGCAATATGAGAGTAGGAACGCCACACCGGCATCCTGCCTTTCTACCCAAAATCAACCGCACTTTATGTGAACAGATGAACCATTCATCACGCACAGACTAATAACCCGAAAGCCACTGAGTTTTCCTTATTTATATTCGAGTATTTTAATGACTGACAAAATCACTTTTAATGACTTAGGCTTGCCTGAGTTTATCTTAAAAGCCGTTTCAGACTTAGGTTTTGAAACCCCTTCTCCAATTCAACAAGCCTGTATCCCACATTTGCTAAACGGCAATGATGTATTGGGTATGGCACAAACCGGTAGCGGAAAAACCGCGGCATTCGCTTTGCCTCTTTTGGCGCAAATTGATACGGCAAAAAAACACCCGCAAATGTTGGTGATGGCACCCACCCGTGAGCTTGCCATTCAAGTGGCGGATGCTTGTGAACAATTTGTAAAACACGCACACGGCACACGCATTGTAACGCTTTACGGCGGTCAACGTTATGACATTCAACTGCGTGCATTAAAACAAGGTGCGCAAGTGGTGGTGGGAACACCGGGACGTATTCTCGATCATATCCGCCGTGGCACGTTAGATTTATCCGAACTTCGTTTTATCGTCCTTGATGAAGCCGATGAAATGTTACGTATGGGCTTTATTGATGATGTGGAAACGGTGATGGCGGAATTACCGGAAGATCACCAAACCGCACTTTTCTCCGCCACAATGCCTGAGCCAATCCGCCGCATTACAAAACGTTTTATGAACGATCCGAAAGAGGTGAAGATCAAGGTTAGCAATGAAAATGCACCGGATATTGAACAAAGTTGTTGGTATGTACACGGCGTACGAAAAAATGAAGCCCTACTTCGCTTCTTGGAAGTGGAAGATTTTGATGCGGCGATTATCTTTGCCCGCACCAAAACCGCAACATTGGATATTACCGAATTACTTGAGAAAAACGGTTTCCGTTCAGCCGCACTCAACGGGGATATGACCCAACAATTACGGGAACAAACCCTCGATCGTCTACGTAACGGCAGTCTTGATATTGTGGTGGCAACAGATGTGGCGGCACGCGGAATTGATATTGAACGTATCAGCTTAGTGGTCAATTATGATATTACCCTTGATGCGGAATCTTACATTCACCGTATTGGCCGTACCGGTCGTGCCGGTCGTTCCGGTCGTGCATTATTGTTTGTTGAACCGCGTGAACGCCGTTTACTCGGCAACATTGAACGTTTAATGAAAAAACCAATCAATGAAGTGGAGTTGCCGAATCATTTAGTGTTGCAAGAATGTCGCCGTAAGAAATTTGTGGCGAAAATAACCAAACAACTTGAGCATCACGATTTGGAACAATATCGCAGCTTGTTAGAGGATTTGTTCACAGCTGATCAAGATCAAGAAGATATTGCGGCAGCAATGTTGATGTTACTGCAAGGCAAACAAAAACTTATCCTTCCGCCGGATCCTCCAATGGAAAAACGCCGCCGTAATGAACGTGATCGCCGTGAAAATCCACGTTCTGCAGAACGCCGTGGCGAACGCAAAGGCTATGGCAATCCACAACCAATGGATTTATATCGTATTGAAGTAGGTAGAATGGATGGGGTAGAAGTGCGTCATATCGTGGGGGCGATTGCAAACGAAGGCGATATTAATAGCCGTTATATTGGTCATATCAAACTTTATGATGATCATTCCACCGTAGAACTTCCACAAGGAATGCCAAAAGAATTACTTCAACAATTTGGCAAAACCCGAGTGTTGAATAAACAAATGCAAATGTCATTTCTTGGTGCGGTGAAATCCGATAATCACCGTGGTGGAGATGATTTTGGCGGCAAACGCCGCGGCGGTCGTGGTCGCAATGAGCGTGGTGAGCGTAAATTTAACGAAAAAAACAACCGCACTTTTAGCGAAAAATCCCGCCGGGATCGCCGTAGTTAAAACAGCACATCCATCATCACAAGCCTCTTGAGTATCTGCTCAAGGGGCTTTTTATTGTCTATCCGTAAAATTCCCGCTACAATCCCCCCCTCATTTACAAAACAGGATAAGATGATTTGAAAGGCTTATTTTTACGCATCATTGCCGCTTTTGCCTTATTACTTTGGGCAATTGATATGGTTTTCCCTTGGCAAAAAATAATGCAATCGGAAGAAAATCATTATGCTGCCATTCAATCCCGTGGCAGCTTGATTGTCGGCACCATCAATAATCCGATTTATTATTTTATCGGTGCTGAGGGGGAATCCGGTTTGGAATACGAATTGGCGAAAAGTTTTGCCGATTATTTAGGCGTAAAACTGGAAATCAAAACCCTTGAAAATACGGACGCACTTTTTCACGCGCTTGAAACAAACCAAATTGATTTTGCGGCGGCAAATTTGCTTTTTCATCCCAAATGGGTCGAGCAATTTCAAATCGGCCCTGCCTATACTTCTGCCTCTTGGCAGTTGGTTTATCAAAAAGGGGAAAATCGCCCCCGCGATTTAAGCCAAGTACAAAAAGAAATCATCATTTCCGGTGGGGAAGAACTGGATCAGTTATTAACACAATTTCAGAAAAAATATCCCAACTTAACGTGGAAAACCAATAAACAGCTCACCCAAGAGGAGTTATTAATACAGGTAGCGGAAGGGAAAATTCCCTATACCATTGCAAATTCTATTGATGTGGCAACAGCGCAACAAATTCGCCCAAGTCTTGCCATCGCCTTTGATTTGACGGATGAAGCCAGTATGCATTGGTATCTTGCCAACAATTCTTACAATGAATTACAGGCTGCCTTATTGGATTTTATGAATAATGCCTTGGATAGTGGGTTAATTGATCGGATTGAGGAAAAATATTTTCGCCATATTGCACAATTTGATTATGTGGACAGCCGTGCTTATTTAGAGGCGATCGAGAAAATTCTTCCGCAATATCAACCGCTCTTTGAAAAACACAAAGGCGAATTGGACTGGCGATTGCTAGCCGCCGTGGCATATCAAGAATCCCATTGGAATCCCGATGCAACTTCACCGACAGGTGTGCGTGGAATGATGATGCTCACCAAAGATACGGCAGAAAGAATGAAAATTAGCAATCGAACCGATCCCGAGCAAAGTATCAAAGCCGGTTCGGAATATTTACACTGGTTGATTGCACAAATGCCGGACAGTATTCCGCAAGAAGACCGTATTTGGTACGCCCTTGCCGCCTATAATATGGGATTGGGACACGTGGTAGATGTACGCCGTTTAACCAAACGTTTAGGCGGCAATCCCGATAATTGGCTTGATGTAAAAAATAACCTGCCCTTGTTGGCGGAAAAGCGTCATTATAACAATCTGAAATATGGCTACGCGCGGGGTTATGAAGCCTATCAATATGTTGAAAATATCCGCCGTTATATGAACAGCATTGTGAATTATCACCGTGTGCAGGAAAATCAAAACAACAATGAGCTTGAAAGTGCGGTCAAAAATAATCAAGAATAGGAGAAAATGAAAATGTTAAAACGCAAAACCTTTTTAAAGAAAGTAAAATCACGAGATATTTCCGCTTCACGTAACTTACGTTTAAGACGATTAAAACATCGCAAACAAAAACAATTTGAACGCCACGCAATGCAATTTGTTGTACAAGAAATTTGCTGTTAGTTTAAACATAAAACAAAACCCCGATTAATATCGGGGTTTTTCT
Organism: Rodentibacter myodis; assembly: GCF_001999305.1. Lineage (GTDB taxonomy): Bacteria > Pseudomonadota > Gammaproteobacteria > Enterobacterales > Pasteurellaceae > Rodentibacter > Rodentibacter myodis. The sequence goes on from NZ_MLHQ01000001.1 coordinate 23,740, forward strand.
TCGTAACTTCTTATTTTGCGGTCGGTAGAATTAATTCTGAATCTTCCGGTTTTTTCACATCGGCAAATTTTTTGTCTTTATTCGCATCAATGATTTGTTGCGTTTGATTTACCAGTGTTTCTAAGCCCATTTTTTGATAAGCATCACGCATAAAGAAAAGGGCTTCGTAAGTTGGTTTCGTATCAGGGTATAACTGCAACATTCCCACTACACGGTTGGCAACTGCCACATCTGCATTGCGTTTTGCGTAGAATTTTACAATGTCTAATTCGTGGCGGGCTAAAGAATCTTTAATATACGCCATACGTGCCAAAGCATCTTGAGAATAAGGGCTATTTGGGAAGGCACGTACTAAACTTTGGAAGTTAGAGAAAGCGGTTTTTAAGGATTTGGTTTCACGGGTTGCACGATCAATACCAAAGAAATCTTGAATCGCATTGTCTGCCGTTGCCGCATTGGTTAAACCTGCCATATACACGGCGTAATCACGATTCGTACTTTGTGGGAACTGATTTAAAAAGCTATCTACCGTTACCAACACTGCCGTATAATCTTGCGATTTATAATACGCATAGATTAAATCCAACATTGCCTGTTCTTGATAAACACTCCCCGGAAAACGTTCGGTTGCCGCTGTTAGATAACGAATGGCATCGGCATAGCCGCCTTCTTGCAATGAAGTAGCCCCTTTATTATAAAGTTCATCAACAGAGGCTTGCTCCACCGCCTTATTACCGCTTGAACAACCGACTGCAAATGCCGTCAATGCAAGCAATACCAATGATTTCATTTTACGCATTGTTTTTTCCTTAATTTTTACGAAAACCAATAAATAAGATACAATTAGCCCACATTTTATAGAACATTGCTGAATAAGCCAACTTTTTAAACCTATTGAGATAAATTTTTTATGCCGCAAATTACCCTTTCCGCTGAAGTTCTGCCCAGCCAAATGGGACAGCGTTTAGACCAAACCCTCGCCGAGTTGTTCCCTGAATATTCCCGTTCCCGCCTAAAAACTTGGATTGAAGCAGATCGGGTGAAAATGAATGATCGTCTTGCCAATATTCCGCGTGAAAAAGTGCTGGGGGGGGAGCAAATTGAGATTGTGGTGGAAGTCGAAGATGAAACCCGTTTTGAAGCGGAGAATATCCCACTCAATATTGTGTATGAAGACGACCATATTATTGTGATTAATAAACCTAAAGATCTCGTGGTTCACCCCGGCGCAGGCAATCCTAACGGCACCGTGCTTAATGCGTTGCTTTATCATTACCCACCCATTGCGGAAGTTCCCCGTGCCGGTATTGTTCATCGTTTGGATAAAGACACCACCGGATTAATGGTGGTTGCCAAAACCATTCCGGCTCAAACCAAATTGGTGCGGGATTTGCAAAAACGTAAAATTACACGGGAATATGAAGCCGTTGCTTCCGGCATTATGACAAAAGGCGGCACAGTGGATCAGCCAATGGCACGCCACGCAACGAAACGCACGCTAATGGCGGTACACCCAATGGGAAAACCTGCCGTAACGCACTACCGCATTATGGAAAATTATCGCAATTACACCCGCCTACGTTTGCGTTTAGAAACCGGGAGAACGCACCAAATTCGTGTTCATATGGCACATATTGCCCATCCGCTATTGGGCGATCAAACCTACGGCGGTCGTCCCCGCCCACCTAAAAATGCAAGTGAAAACTTTATGGCAGTGCTACGCAATTTCAAACGCCAAGCCTTGCACGCGGTGATGTTACGCTTGGCACATCCCATCACGGGGGAAATGATGGAATGGTATGCGCCCCTGCCGGATGATTTTGTCCAATTACTTGAAGCTTTAAAAGCCGACTATATTGAACACAAAGAGGAATTGGACTACTAAAATGAATGCGATCTTCCCTCACTGGCCGGTTGCGGCAAATATCCACGCCTTCACCACCACCCGCACAGGTGGTGTAAGCCTTGCCCCTTTTGATAGTTTTAATTTAGGCGATCACGTGGGCGATGAAAAAAGTGCGGTCAAAACCAACCGCACTTTATTGGTGGAAAAATTCAATCTGCCACAATCCCCTTTATTTTTGAACCAAACGCATAGCACACGCGTTATTCGCTTGCCTTATGGTGGAAATAATATTGAAGCGGATGCGGTTTACGCTAATCAACGAAATCAAGTGTGTGCCGTGATGACCGCCGATTGTTTGCCGGTGCTTTTCACCACCAAACAAGGCGATGAAGTTGCCGCCGCGCACGCAGGTTGGCGTGGATTGTGCGATGGCATTTTGGAAGAAACCGTGAAATGCTTTCAAGCCAATCCACAAGATATTTGGGTGTGGTTAGGACCTGCAATCGGCCCTAATGCCTTTCAAGTGGGGAAAGAAGTTGTTGAACAATTTATGGCGTTTGATCCGCTCGCCGAAACGGCGTTTAACGCCGATCCTTCACAAGAGAAAAAATACCTTGGCAATCTTTATCAACTCGCCACGCAACGTCTCAATAAACTGGGTATCACCCATATTTTTGGGGGAGAACATTGCACCTTTAATGAAAAAGCGTTGTTTTTTTCTTATCGCCGAGAAGGGAAAACAGGCAGAATGGCAAGTGTTATTTGGTTTGATTAAGGTAATGCGATTGCAACTCTGCCAAGGTATTAAAATTTAAAAATTGTCCTTCATTTTGATTAAATTTTACGGCAATTCCGCCATTTTCCCGCATAAATTGCAGTAGTCGGCGTTCTCCACCGGCAAGGTAACGCCGCAATTTATCCTTTAATGATACCGACATTAAACAAAAAGTCGGATGTTCACGTTGTTCATCCACCGCATAGGCAATTAAAGTGCGGTCATTTTTCAGAGGGTTTTTGAGTTTTTCGAGCAGATTTTGAGGAAAGAAAGGACTATCACAAGGCACAAATAGGACAAAATCGGAATTCGCCCGTTCCAACGCTGTCAACATTCCGCTTAATGGCCCTTGAAAATCAGGCAATTCATCGGCAAACACGGGAAAACCGAATTTGGCATAGTCATTATGATGTCGGTTGGCATTAATGGAAATCGCCTGAATTTGCCCTTGTAAATTTTCAATCACATACTGAATCAAAGGCTTTCCGTTTAAAACTTGCAAACCTTTGTCCCGTCCTTCCATTCGGCGTGCTTTTCCACCGGCTAAAATAACCGCACTTATTGTGATTGTCATATTTTCTTCTCTCTCTATTTCAAGTATGATCCAGCCTTATTTTTCTACATAGAAAAGGAAATAGCAATGAAATGCAAGCGTTTAAACGAAGTATTGGAACTTTTACAACCCTATTGGTCTAAAGCACCCGATTTGAGTCTAATGCAAATTTTACAAAAAATTGCGGAGGAATCCGGCTTCGACAAGCCTTTAACGGAATTAACCGATGAAGTGATTATTTATCAGTTAAAAATGGATGGTACGGATAAGCACGAACCGATTCCGGGGATCAAAAAAGACTACGAAGACGATTTTAAAACAGCGATCTTAAAAGCGCGTGGCATTATCAAATAAGGAGATCAAATGAAAAAATTTTTATTGGCATTAGGGGCTTTCATTTCTGTCAACGCTTTTGCCGTAGATTTGCAAGAAGGTAAACAATATATCCAAGTGAGCCAACAGGCAGTGCCGCAACAAGAAGTGATTGAATTTTTCTCTTTCTATTGTCCGCATTGTTATGCCTTTGAAATGGAATACAAAATTCCACAACAGGTGGAAGAAAGTTTACCTAAAGAGGTTTCGTTTAAACAATATCACGTCAATTTCTTAGGCGGTCAATCAGAAAATTTAACCCGTGCTTGGGCATTGGCAATGGCATTAGGTGCGGAAAGCAAAGTCAAAGCCCCATTATTTGAAGCCGCACAAAAAAATAGTTTGAAATCAATGGATGATATTCGTGCGATTTTCTTAGAAAACGGCATTACCGCCGAACAATTTGACGGTGGCATTAATAGCTTTGCCGTGAATGGCTTGGTGAAAAAACAAGTGAATGCTGCCGATCAATTCAATGTGCGTGGCGTGCCGGATTTTTATGTCAATGGCAAATTCCGTGTGAATCCGGAAGGCTTGAATTACGATGATTTCGTGAAGGATTATGTGGAAACCGTAAAAGGTTTATTGCAAAAATAACGAAAAATTGGTTTAATGCCCGCCGTTTTTACTAAATGAAAAAAGAGAGATGATTATGGCTGCAAGTTTCAGTGTTACCCGTCGTTTTTTTGACGACAAAAACTATCCGCGCGGATTTTCACGTCACGGTGATTACACCATTAAAGAATCACAAGTGCTTGAACAATATGGTCAAGCGTTCAAAGCCTTAGATTTGGGCGAACGTAAACCGGTAACAAAGGAAGAAAAAGAATTTGTTGCATTCTGTCGTGGAGAAAGAACACCGGAGACTTTTTTTGAAAAAACGTGGAATAAATATCGTACCCGTATCAACACCACCAAACGTGTTTACACCTTATCGGGTGATGTAACCGAGGCAGCCTCCGGCGGTGAAGATTATTCCGGCGAATAAGACCCCATCATCAAGGCAGGCGGAAGTCTGCCTTTTGTTTTATCTTCCTTCCCTCTGCTTGCAATGCCTATTTCTGCAAAATGAAGGGAAAAAATAACCAATATTGACAATTCAAATACAGTGCAAATGCGATTACCCATTTCCCAATACTGCGAACTTTTACAAAAAAAACAGGAAAAATTGACCGCACTTTTGCGTCCCTTTAATGCACCGGACATTCAGGTTTTTGATTCGCCAACCGCCCATTATCGTATGCGGGCGGAATTTCGTATTTGGCACGAGCAAGGCGATTTTTATCATATTATGTTCGATCAAAAGACACGCCAACGCTACCGTGTCGATGAATTTCCTATCGCAAGCGAACTGATAAATCGAATGATGAAAGTCTTGTTGCCTTTACTAAAAGAACAAGACATTTTGCACAAGAAATTATTTCAAATCGATTATCTCAGCACATTAAGCAACAAAATTATTGTGAGCCTGCTCTATCACAAAGCCCTTTCGGCAGAATGGCAAAGTGCGGCGCAAGCCTTAAAAAATCAACTGATTGAACAAGGCTTTGACGTGCAACTGATTGGTCGGGCGAGCAAACAAAAGATCTGTTTGGATCAAGATTATGTGGATGAAATCCTGCCCGTGGCAGGGCGTGATTATGTATATCGCCAAGTGGAAAATAGCTTCACTCAGCCGAATGCGGAGGTGAATTGTAAAATGTTGGAATGGGCGGTGGATTGCACCAAAAACAGCGTAGGGGATTTATTGGAACTCTATTGTGGCAACGGCAATTTTTCGATCGCCTTGGCACAAAATTTCCGTAAAGTGTTGGCAACCGAAATTGCCAAACCTTCCGTGGCGGCGGCGCAATTTAATATCGCCGAAAATGGGGTGGATAATTTACAAATTATCCGAATGTCGGCGGAAGAATTTACTCAAGCAATGAATGGCGTGCGTGAATTTAATCGTTTGAAAGGCATTGATTTAACATCTTACCAATGCAATACCATTTTTGTTGATCCGCCTCGTGCAGGGCTTGATCCCGATACGGTGAAATTGGTGCAAAATTATGATCGCATTTTGTATATTTCCTGCAATCCTCATACATTGTGCGATAACTTGATCGCTCTTACGAAAACCCATCGTATTGAAAAAGCGGCATTGTTCGATCAATTCCCTTACACAGATCATATGGAAAGCGGCGTATGGCTGATTCGCAAGTAAAAATCTGCCTGATTTCCGAATCTTCACAAAAAACGTGGACAGATTTGAGCGCACTTTGTGAACCCCTTGGCATTGTGCATTGTGCGGAAAGCCCCCTTGCCTTAGTGCAAACGGACGATCGTTTAGAATTGCGTAAACTTGATGAACCCAAACTAGGGGCGGTGTATGTGGATTTTGTCGGTGGCGCAATGGCTCATCGCCGTAAATTTGGTGGTGGTCGGGGGGAGGCGATCGCCAAGGCGGTAGGCGTAAAAGGCAACGAACTGCCCCGCGTGATTGATGCAACCGCAGGATTGGGGCGTGATGCCTTTGTGCTGGCAAGCATTGGTTGTCGGGTTTGTTTGGTGGAACGTCATCCCGTTGTTCGCCTGTTATTACAGGACGGTTTACATCGTGCCTATTTGGATGAAGAAATTGGTGCAATGTTGCAACAAAATTTGCGTTTACTCGCGGTAAATCATATTAATGAATTGAACCCTAAAACAGACTTTGCGGATGTGGTGTATCTTGATCCGATGTATCCCCATAAGCAAAAATCCGCCTTAGTGAAAAAGGAAATGCGGGTATTTCAACATTTGGTTGGGGCGGATTTGGATGCCGATGAATTGCTTGCTCCCGCCTTGCAACTGGCAGCTAAACGAGTGGTGGTAAAACGCCCCGACTATGCGGAATTTCTTTGCCAAAAACAACCGCACTTTAGTCGGGAAACCAAAAATCATCGCTTTGATATTTATCGGGGAGAAGCCGAATGTTAAAAGAAAGTGCGGTCGTTATCGGTTATGAAAACGGTATTGCAAAAGTAAAATGCCAATCGCAAAGTGCTTGCGGGCAATGCGCGGCAAAAAATAGCTGTGGGACTTCCTCTCTGTCAGAACTCAACGGCAAACGGGGAGAACATATTTTCAAGGTGGAAAGCCTAATGCCGTTGCGTGAAGGTCAAATCGTTGAAATTGGTTTAAAAGAAAAATCAATGCTCCTTTCCGCTTTATTGATGTATATTGTGCCGTTAATGACACTCCTGATCTCAACATTGATTTCCGATTATATCAGTCAAAATGAAATCATTCGGGCAACCTTAATTTTTTTGTTAACGCTCTTTTCTTTCTTTTTCGTAAAAAACTATACACAAAAATTAGACCAACAAACCGAATTTCAACCGGTGTTATTGCGAGTGTTATCCTAAACTCTAGGCTATGTGGCAAAAGTTGCTATTCCGGGAATGCCTGTGATACTCTACGGCGAGCAATTTCCTTCTTTTAAAGTCTTAAATATTGGTGCTTTACTTGTTATTGTTTATGTCTTTTTAGCTATGGGGCGTATCTTTCGTCAACTATCGGAGAAAAAATAATATGTGGCTTACAATTGGTCTTGGCATTGTAGCTGTTCTTTCCATTGCCGCTTTTATTTTTGCCAACTATGCGGCAAAAAATTCTTAATTTAGTAATGGTGCGTATTTTTAGTTAGTTAGCTGAGGATAAATAATATGTGGTTTACGATTGGTCTTGGTTTGATTGCGGCAATTGGCATTGCTGGTCTTATTTTTGCAAATTATGCAGCAAAAAATTCTTAATAAATTAAACATAGCCCCCGAGTTTTCGGGGGTTTTACTTTTTCAAACATAAAAAGTGCGGTCAATTTAAGGTGATTTTTATGAACACGCCAGTTCCTTTACTTGGCATTACCGGTTATAGCGGTAGCGGCAAAACAACACTGCTGGAAAAATTGCTTCCTGAGCTTATTTCACGCGGGATTCGGATTTCGGTGATCAAACATAGCCATCATAATACGCAGGTGGATAAAGCAGGTAAAGATAGCTGGCGGATGAAAGAAGCCGGTTCGGCACAAGTGATTTTAGCCTGCGATGATCGCTGGGCGATGATGACTGAAACCCTTGAGCCTACCTCACTGAATTATTTGGCGCAGCAGTTTGATCCTCAATTAACGGATTTGGTGTTGGTGGAGGGATTTAAACAGGAACCGATCCCTAAAATTCTTTTACATCGTCAAGAAATGCCAAAGCCATTGCCGGAAATTGATGAAAATGTCTTGGCAATCGCAACCAATTATTCCCTTGAAACCGACCGCACTTTGTTGGATATTAATCATATTCCGCAAATTGCCGATTTTATTGAACAATTTTTATTGAAATGGCACAACACAATCAAAACAAAATGACCGAAAACCGAAATTATCAAGGTTTGGCTTGGGTTGCCGCAATGGCATTTTTTATGCAAGGGCTTGATTCAACGATTTTAAATACCGCCTTACCGGCAATTTCCGTAGATTTACACAAGCCGGCGTTTGAAATGGAAATGGCGATTATTGCTTATTCTTTAGCCGTGGCGTTATTTATTCCGCTTACGGCGTGGGCGGCGGCAAAATTTGGCACATTAACGGTTTTTCGTACTTCGGTGTTTACTTTTGTATTAGGCTCGGTTGCTTGTGCTGTTTCACCTAATTTAGAAAGTTTAATTCTGGCTCGTATTTTACAAGGAATCGGCGGTGCATTTATGATGCCGGTGGCACGCCTTGCCATTATTCAATCTGTCCCTAAAAATCAATTGCTCAATGCTTGGAATTTAATGGCAACAGCAGGCTTAATCGGCCCGATTCTTGGGCCAATTCTTGGCGGTTGGTTAGTGATACACACCAGTTGGCATTGGATTTTTTTAATTAATATTCCCATTGGAATGTTAGGCATTTGGGCAGCAGGTATTGTGATGAACAATATCAAAGGCAAAGCGGAAAAACTTGATTGGATCGGTTTTTTACTTTTTGCCCTTGGTTTGGTCGGAGTCACGCTTGGGCTTGATTTACTCAGTGAAAATCAACCTAATGCACCGCTCACCTATGGTTCAATCGCGACCGGTATCGCCTTGTTAATCGTATATTGCTTCTATGCCAAAGGGAATAAACGTGCGATTTTACCCCTTTCCTTATTCCACACGCGAACCTTTCGTTTAGGGATGATTGCTAACTTATTTATTCGTTTATCCAGCTCCGGCATTCCATTTTTATTGCCGTTGATGTTTCAGCTTTCCTTTGGCTTTAGTGCGGAAATGTCCGGTTGGTTATTAGCACCCATCGCATTTATGTCGCTTATTTTCAAAACCTTTATTGGGAAAATCCTGAATAAATTCGGCTATAAACAAACCTTGATTTTTTCTTCATTATTAATGGTGGGGGCGATTATTTCGATGGCGTGGTTAAATCGGCAAACCGCTATCGCTTGGATTGTGTGTAATTTGATGTGGTATGGTGCTTGTATGTCGATGATTTTTACCGCCGTGAATACGCTCACGGTGGGCGATCTGTCCCAACAGCAAGCCGGAGCGGGTGCAACCGTATTAAGCATTATCCAACAAGTGGGAATTGGCTTTGGGATTGCGGTGTCTTCCATTATTTTGAATTTATATCGTCAATATTTAGGCAATGATGAAGCCTTGTTACAGCAGGCATTTAGTTATACCTTTTTAACTTCATCATTGTTTGCGATAGCGTTGATTTGGTCACTTTTCTATTTACACCAAACCGATGGTGATCATTTGCGGAAAAAATCTTAGATCAATTTGTTATAATCAAGACGATTTTTTTATTTTAGGAAAAACGGATTTGCTTATATCTTAGAAAGCATTTCTAACTTAATGGGTTAAGCCTATTTTTACGTAATAAGGAGCAAAAATGAAATTAAAAACCACCCTAACCCTTGCGGCAGCAACATTATTTTTAGCCGCCTGCGATCAATCCGCTTCCGGCGATAAAAATACCCAAGCGGCAGGTTCATCCTCATCAAATAAAACCTTCGTTTACTGCACGGCAAAAGCCCCTTTAGGTTTTAGCCCTGCCCTTGTGATGGAAGGCACCTCTTATAATGCCAGCTCTCAACAGGTGTATAACCGTTTGGTTGAATTTAAAAAAGGCTCTACCGATATTGAGCCTGCGTTGGCAGAAAGCTGGGATATTAGCGATGATGGCTTAACTTATACTTTCCATTTGCGTAAAGGCGTAAAATTCCATACCACCAAAGAATTTACCCCAAGCCGTGATTTTAATGCGGATGATGTTTTATTCTCATTCCAACGTCAGTTAGATCCGAATCATCCTTATCACAATGTTTCAAAAGGAACCTATCCGTATTTCAAAGCGATGAAATTCCCTGATTTATTAAAATCGGTGGAAAAAGTGGATGACAACACCGTCCGCATTACCTTAAACCGCAAAGACGCAACATTTTTAGCAAGCCTTGGTATGGACTTTATTTCTATCTATTCTGCCGAATATGCCGATGCAATGTTAAAAGCCGGCAAACCGGAAACCATTGATAATCGTCCGGTGGGAACAGGGCCTTTCATTTTTGTGGATTACAAAACCGACCAAGCCGCTCAATATGTGGCGAATGAAAATTACTGGAAAGGTCGCACACCGCTTGATCGTTTAGTCATCAGCATTGTGCCGGATGCCACCACCCGTTATGCCAAATTACAAGCAGGCACCTGTGATTTAATCCTGTTCCCGAATGTGGCGGATCTTGCCAAAATGAAAACTGATCCGAAGGTACAACTCTTAGAACAAAAAGGCTTGAATGTGGCATACATCGCCTTTAACACGGAAAAAGCCCCATTTGATAATGTGAAAGTTCGCCAAGCATTGAACTATGCAGTAGATAAAAAAGCGATTATTGAGGCGGTTTACCAAGGAGCAGGCACACCGGCGAAAAACCCATTGCCACCAACAATTTGGAGCTATAACGATGAAATTCAAGAATATCCGTATGATCCTGAAAAAGCGAAACAGCTTTTAGCGGAAGCCGGTTATCCGAACGGTTTTGAAACGGATTTCTGGATTCAACCGGTTGTACGTGCTTCCAATCCAAATCCAAAACGTATGGCTGAACTTGTGATGGCTGATTGGGCGAAAGTGGGCGTAAAAGCCAATCCGGTTACCTATGAATGGGCGGATTATCAAAAACGGGCTAAAGCAGGGGAATTAACTGCAGGGATTTTCGGCTGGTCGGGCGATAACGGTGATCCGGATAACTTCCTCTCTCCATTGTTAGCAAGTGCCAATGCCGGCAATTCTAATTTTGCCCGCTTCAAAAATCCACAATTTGATGCGTTATTAGAAAAAGCCTTGGGATTAACCAACAAAGAAGAACGTGCGGCACTTTATAAACAAGCTCAAGTGATTGCACACGATCAAGCACCGTGGATTCCGGTTGCCCATTCTGTTGGTTTTGCACCACTTAGCCCACGCGTGAAAGGTTATGTTCAAAGCCCATTCGGTTATGATGCCTTTTATGGCGTGAGTGTTGATGAAAAATAATTAATGCGATTCAAGCCCTTGTTTATCAAGGGCTTTTATTTTTTAAAGGAAGGCAAAATGGATTTACATAATATTCGGGAAGAATATCGTAAGCGGGTACTCTCACAGCAAGACTGTCACGAAAATCCCCTTTCACAATTTGAACAATGGATGCAGGAAGCCATTACCGCTCAAGTAAATGAACCGACAGCAATGAATATCGCCACTGTCGATGAAAACGGCAGACCAAGTAGTCGAATGGTGCTATTAAAGGAAGTGAATGAACAGGGTTTTGTATTTTTCACCAATTACCACAGCCACAAAGGGCGCGCCATTAAGAACAATTCCTATGTTGCCCTCACCTTCTTTTGGGCAGAATTGGAACGTCAAGTGCGAATTGAGGGCAAAGCCGTAAAAATTCCGGCGGAGCAATCCGATGCCTATTTTGCCTCTCGTCCTTATACCAGCCGTATTGGTGCTTGGGCGAGTGAACAAAGTGCGGTCATTTCCGGCTATAAATCTTTATTGGCGAAAGCGGCAATGATCGCAGCCAAACATCCAATCAACGTGCCACGTCCCGAACATTGGGGAGGCTATGTGGTGATACCAGATTGCGTGGAATTTTGGCAAGGTCGCCCAAGTCGTTTACACGATCGTATTCGTTATCGAGTTGAAAATAATAAGTGGATTCGTGAACGTCTTTCCCCTTAGTTAAAACAAAGGAAAAACTGACCGCACTTTCGTTGAAATGATCTCCCCATAAAACAAGGAAAATTGATAAGCCTTCCCGATATTATGCCGTTGTTCGCTTATTCCCCAGAAAAAATGTGGTTTAGATCACATATTGATAATTTATTCGACCGTTGTATTACTTTTTTAAGAAAAAGTTCACACAATTTCATAAAAAACCAGTAGAATGACGCCGATTTTTATCTTTAACGATGTTGAGGTGTAATGATATGGGTGTTTTAATGAGCATTTTGGGTATGGCAGTGCTGATTGCCATTGCATTTTTACTGTCAAATAATCGCCGTGCGATTAACTGGCGAACCGTATTAGGGGCGTTTGCAATCCAAATTGGATTTGCCGCCCTTATTTTATATGTACCGACAGGACAAAAAGCATTAGGCGCAACGGCTGATGCGGTGGCAAATGTCATCGCTTACGGGAACGAGGGGATTAATTTCGTCTTCGGTGGACTTGCCGATCCGAGCAATGCCGGTTTTATTTTTGCGGTAAAAGTCCTTCCTATCATCGTTTTCTTCTCTGGTTTGATTTCAGTGCTTTACTATTTAGGCATTATGCAAGTGGTGATTAGAATCATTGGTGGCGCATTGCAAAAAGTATTAGGCACATCAAAAGCCGAATCGATGTCTGCGGCGGCAAATATTTTCGTGGGACAAACAGAAGCCCCCTTGGTGGTAAAACCTTACGTGAGCCGTATGACGGAATCCGAACTTTTCGCCATTATGGTGGGCGGTACGGCATCGATTGCAGGCTCTGTAATGGCAGGCTATGCCGGAATGGGTGTGCCATTGACTTACTTAATTGCCGCCTCATTTATGGCGGCACCGGCAGGCTTATTATTTGCCAAAATTCTTTATCCTCAAACACAACAATTCATTGATAGCCAACCTGAAGCCGATGATGCCGAAAAACCTTCTAATGTATTAGAAGCGATGGCAACCGGTGCAAGTTCCGGTATGCAATTGGCATTAAACGTGGGCGCAATGCTTATTGCCTTTGTGGCATTAATCGCATTAATTAACGGTATTTTAGGCGGTATCGGTGGTTGGTTTGATTATAGTGATTTAACCTTGCAATCTATCTTTGGTTGGGTTTTCAAACCGCTTGCTTATTTAATCGGTGTTTCTTGGGAAGAATCTGGTATTGCAGGTCAAATGATTGGGATGAAATTGGCGGTAAACGAGTTTGTTGGTTATCTTGAATTTGCTAAATATCTGCAACCGGATTCCGCTGTTGTGTTAACCGAAAAAACCAAAGCGATTATTACCTTCGCACTTTGCGGTTTCGCCAATTTCAGCTCTATCGCTATCTTAATTGGCGGTTTAGGCGGTATGGCACCAAATCGCCGCAGCGATATTGCCCGTTTAGGTTTGCGAGCCATAGTGGCAGGCACACTTGCCAATTTGATGAGTGCAACGATTGCCGGTCTTTTCATTGGATTAAGTGGCGCAGTGCTTTAAAAGTGCGGTCAATTTCCAAGCTATTTTTGCACCACGGTTACACGTGGTGCGTTTATTTTAAATCAATCAAAAGAGGTAAATATAATGACTCCACATATTAACGCGCCTGAAGGTGCATTTGCCGATACCGTATTAATGCCGGGTGATCCGCTTCGCGCAAAATATATCGCCGAAACCTTCTTGGAAGATGTGAAAGAAGTGACTAATGTACGTAATATGCTTGGTTTCACCGGTACTTACAAAGGACGTAAAATCTCAGTAATGGGACACGGAATGGGGATTCCGTCTTGCTCAATTTATACCAAAGAATTAATCACTGAATATGGCGTGAAAAAAATTATCCGCGTGGGTTCTTGCGGTGCGGTGAGAATGGACGTAAAACTGCGTGATGTGGTGATCGGCTTAGGTGCTTGTACCGATTCCAAAGTAAACCGCATTCGTTTTAAAGACAACGATTTTGCCGCAATCGCTGATTTTGGATTAACCGGTGCAGCGGTTGAAGCGGCAAAACAAAAAGGTATCAACGTAAAAGTGGGTAACCTTTTCTCTGCCGATTTATTCTACACTCCGGATGTAGAAATGTTTGATGTAATGGAAAAATACGGCATTCTTGGCGTGGAAATGGAAGCCGCCGGTATTTATGGCGTTGCCGCTGAATTTGGCGCACGTGCCTTGACGATCTGTACCGTTTCCGACCATATTCGCACCCACGAACAAACCAGTCCGGAAGAACGTCAATTAACCTTTAATGAAATGATTGAAATTGCCTTAGAAAGCGTATTAATTGATGATAAAAATGCGTAATCGCAATATTCGGCTATAAAAAAGTGCGGTTAAATTTAACCGCACTTTCTTCTTTAAATGTTAAGCCAATCTATTGTTTGGCAATCACATTTCCTTCCACATAATCTACCGTTACCACACTGCTTGGCAGTAATTTTCCGGAAAGAATTTGTTGTGCCAACGGATTTTCGATTTCCTGTTGAATTGTCCGTTTTAACGGACGTGCGCCATAAATTGGGTCATAGCCGACTTCGCCGATGAAATCGATTAAGGCTTCGCTGAATACGATTTCATAACCACGGGTTTCCATACGTTTTGCCAAGCGAGCCAGTTGAATGCTTGCAATGGCGCGAATATTTTCTTTGGCGAGTGGATGGAATACCACGGTTTCATCAATACGGTTGATAAATTCCGGGCGGAAATGTTGGCTTACTACCGACATCACCATTTCTTTCATTTCATCATAACTGTTGCTTTGATGTTCTTGGATTAAATGTGAACCCAAGTTAGAGGTCATAATCACCACGGTATTGCGGAAATCCACGGTTCTGCCTTGACCATCCGTCAAACGACCGTCATCCAATACTTGTAATAAAATATTGAACACATCGGCGTGGGCTTTTTCCACTTCATCTAGCAAAATGACGGAATAAGGTCGGCGGCGAACGGCTTCGGTTAAATATCCCCCTTCTTCATAGCCCACATAGCCCGGAGGCGCACCCACAAGACGGGAAACGCTGTGTTTTTCCATAAATTCCGACATATCAATACGCACCATTGCATCTTCACTGTCGAACAAGAATTTCGCCAAAGTTTTGCACAATTCTGTTTTCCCCACACCGGTTGGCCCAAGGAATAAGAAAGAACCAATCGGACGGTTTGGATCGGAAAGCCCTGCACGACTACGGCGAATGGCATTTGCTACCGCATCAACCGCTTCATTCTGACCAATCACACGTTTGTGCAATTCTTCTTCCATTCGTAACAATTTTTCTTTTTCGCCTTCCATCATTTTGGAAACCGGAATGCCCGTGGCTTTAGAAAGTACTTCGGCAATTTCTTCATCGGTTACACGATAGCGCAATAAGGTCATTTCTTTGCCTTCACTGGTTTCCGCTTGGGCAAGTTGTTTTTCCAATTCAGGAATGCGACCGTATTGCAATTCAGACATTTTATTCAAATCACCGGCTCTGCGGGCTTGTTCCATTTCGGTTTTCGCCGCATCCAGTTCCTGTTTAATATGTTGCGAGCCGGAAAGGGCGGCTTTTTCCGATTTCCATACTTCTTCTAATTCCGCATATTCCCGTTCTTTGTCGGAAAGCTCTTTTTCTAACATTTCCAAACGTTTGCGGCTTGCTTCGTCTTCTTCTTTTTTGAGTGCCTGTTGTTCCAATTTTAATTGGATAATACGGCGTTCAAGACGATCGAGCGGCTCTGGTTTGGAATCAATTTCCATCCGAATGCTGGACGCAGCCTCATCAATTAAGTCAATTGCTTTATCCGGTAATTGACGATCGGAAATATAACGATGGGAAAGCGTTGCAGCCGCCACAATCGCCGGATCGGTAATATCAACGTGGTGATGAATTTCATAACGCTCTTTTAAACCACGCAAAATCGCAATGGTATCTTCCACGCTTGGTTCATCCACAAAGACTTTTTGGAAACGGCGTTCAAGTGCGGCGTCTTTTTCAATATATTGACGATATTCATCAAGCGTGGTTGCCCCCACGCAGTGCAATTCACCACGTGCCAAACTTGGTTTTAATAAATTGCCGGCATCCATTGCACCATCGGTTTTGCCTGCGCCTACCATTGTGTGAATTTCATCAATGAATAAAATCACACGACCTTCTTCTTTCGCCAGTTCATTTAATACCGCTTTCAAGCGTTCTTCAAATTCACCACGATATTTTGCACCGGCAATTAATGCCCCCATATCCAAAGAAAGCACCCGTTTATTTTTCAATCCTTCCGGCACTTCGCCATTTACAATACGTTGAGCCAAACCTTCCACAATGGCGGTTTTCCCGACACCCGGTTCACCAATCAGCACCGGATTGTTTTTCGTACGGCGTTGTAAAACCTGAATGGCTCGGCGGATTTCTTCATCACGTCCGATAACCGGATCAAGTTTTCCATTTTCGGCGCGCGCGGTTAAATCAATGGTATATTTTTCAAGGGCTTGTCTGCTTTCTTCTGCATTTTGATCGTTCACGTTTTGTCCTCCTCGAATATGTTGAATTGCCTGCTCAATTTGTGCTTTTTTCGCACCGCATTTGGTTAACACATCGTTTAACGTGCCACGTTCTTCCAATGCCGCAAGCAAAAATAATTCGCTTGAAATAAATTTATCTTGTTTTTGTTGGGCGAGTTTATCGCATAAGTTCAATAAGTTAACCAACTGACGGGAAAGTTGCACATCGCCGCCATTGCCGGAAACCTGTGGTAATTTGTTCAGTTCATTGTTTAATTCATTACGCAACAGCGCAACATTTACTCCACCGGCAGTTAAAATTGGGGCGATTGAGCCGTCTTGTTGATTTAAAAGTGCGGTCAATAAATGCACCGGTTCAATAAATTGATTATCTTTGCCAAGGGCGAGGGATTGGGCTTCGCTCAAAGCTTGTTGAAATTTTGTGGTAAATTTTTCTATATTCATTGCTTTTCCTTACTTTGTTATTCGTTATGGCTTTTGCCGTTCACGCCAAGTAAGTAAGTAAGTAAGATCATTTGGAGGGATTTCAAGAGGAAAAATGAAATATTTTGATTTTATCTATCAAATTTTGTCAGATGATAGGTTTTACCCAATCAAAATGTCAAATAAGGGGACATCCCAGTGTTCAATCGGCAAGTTTTCAAGCTGTTGGCAAGCGTGGGCTAGCCCGATAGGAATGAAGGATTTTTCCTGCCAATTTTGCAACGTGCGATCATAAAAACCCCCGCCCATACCAAGACGGTTGCCCTGTTTATCAAACGCAACCAAAGGCGTGAATAGAATATCCAATTTATTTAGCGGCAACACATTTTGCACATTGAGCTTGGGCTGCCAAATACCAAACCGATTTTGTACCAACGGTGTATCCGGCAAATAACGCAGAAACAACAAATGATGTTTTGCAAAAGGGTGTAATACCGGCAAAAACACATTCTTATTTTGTTGCCAAAGGGCTTTTATTAATGCACCTGTAGAAATTTCACCGTCAAAGGAAAAATATAAAGCAATATTTTGTGCTTGATATTGTTCGATTAGATTTAAGGCTTGAATGGTGATGGATTGTTCCGCTTGCTGTTGCTGAAGTGCGGTCAAATTTGCCCGTGTTTTGCGAACTTGCTGACGAATTTGTTGGCGTTGTTGCTGAATATTCATAGAAATGAGCGAAGAAGGGACCCGGAGTGCCGTTGCGGGTGGTAGTCCTTGAACCCGATGGTTCAAGGAAATCGATAAGGTCATTTTTAGGTTTCTTAATTCCTTTATTTTTCATAAGAACAATAAAGGCAAAGCCTACACACCAATGACGGGAAACCGATTTATAAGATTTTAAGTATCGGCTCAGGGACATAACCCACTGGCGAACACCCCAGGAAATTTTTATGGTGGCTATACTAGCGGAATTGACTCGCTTTGACCAGTCTTTATTTTAGATATTTTATTAACGACTTTTTAGCAAGATTTATAACCAATCTTCAAATTTTAAATCGGGTACTCTTTCAAATTCTTTCACATTATGTGTAATTAAAATGAAATCGTGTGCAATGGCTTGCCCTGCAATCATCGTGTCGTAAGGGCCGATGGGTAACCCCACCTTAGATAAATGCGCACGAATTTTCCCAGCTTCCATTGCCGAAAGGTGATCAAAAGGAATTTCTTCAAAAATCAATTTATCTAATTTAGCCAGATTTTCCTTTACCTTTTGGCTTTTATTTGCACCGTAATACAGCTCAAACATCACAATACTTGAAACCACAAAATCATTCGGTGAATGTTGTTTTAAACGGGCAATAAAATTTGGGTGATGATTCAATAAAGCGATGACTGCATTTGTATCCAATAAGTATTTCATTTAAATACCGCCCAATCACGCGTTTGATTTTGCTCGGTGCGTAGTTCATTTACCGCTTTTTCTAAACTAGGATCCGGATCGCCCAATTCATCCAGCCAAGACCAATCATCGGGAATGGATTCAATCACGACTTTATTGCCTTGTTTTGTTAAACGAACTTCTTTCCCCACAAAACGAAATTCTTTTGGTAAACGTAATGCTTGTGAGTTGCCGGTCCAAAAAAGTTTTGCGATAGCGACTTCCATTTCTTACCCTTTCAATAAATACATATTAAAAGTATATACAAAATAAAATTGAGTGACAATTAAGTCGGTAATATCAAAATAAAAAAAACGGCTGAAAAATCAGCCGCACTTTTTAATTAGCTTATCCTTTTGCTTGTCGAATACTCTCCAACGAATGATCCAACTGCTGAATTCTGGTTTTCAGCACATCTTCAATTTGGGCATTTTTGTTTTTTTCTTGGGTTAATTCAAAACTTAAATTCAAGGCAACGATGGAAAGCACACGATCAAGCTGAATCAAACCGGTTTTTTCTTTCATTTCGGAAACCAACGCATCTAAATTTCGAGCCGCCTGACGCAACGCCTCCTCTTGTTCTTGAGGCACATTTAAACGTAAGACTTGCCCTAATACGACAATTTCAACCGATTTTAATGACATTGTATTTCCTTTGTATTTCCATTTTGAATGGGCGGCATTATGCCATAGCCAAGTTTTTTCGTCATATACTTTAGGGTTAATTGGCGAGCTTTTATCCGTTCGCACCCCTTTCTAATTTACGCTATAATGCGGCAATTTTTCCCTTCAAACGAGATTTATATGGCACAAATTGCAGCAAATCCACTGGTGTTAGTGGACGGTTCTTCTTATTTATATCGCGCATTTCACGCTTTTCCCCCTTTAACCAATTCCGCAGGCGAACCTACCGGTGCAATGTACGGCGTGTTGAATATGCTTAAAAGCCTGATTTCACAGGTACAACCCAGCCATATTGCCGTGGTATTTGATGCCAAAGGGAAAACCTTCCGCGATGAAATGTTTGAGCAATATAAATCTCATCGCCCCCCAATGCCGGATGATCTACGTAAACAAATTCAACCGCTACACGATATTATTCGTGCGCTCGGTATTCCGCTTTTATCGGTAGAAGGTGTGGAAGCGGACGATGTGATTGGCACACTCGCCGTACAGGCTTCCCGAGCGGGTAAAAAAGTGCTGATCAGCACCGGTGATAAGGATATGGCACAGTTGGTTGATGACAACATTATGCTTATCAACACAATGAATAATACCTTGTTAGATCGTGAAGGGGTGATTGAAAAATACGGCATTCCGCCGGAACTCATTATTGATTACCTTGCCTTAATGGGCGACAGTGCCGATAACATTCCCGGTGTGGCAGGCGTGGGCGAAAAAACGGCTTTAGGGCTTTTACAAGGTATCGGCAGTATGGCGGAAATTTATGCCAACCTTGAAAAAGTGGCGGAATTGCCGATTCGGGGGGCAAAAAAATTGGGCGATAAATTGCTTGCGGAAAAACCAATGGCGGATTTGTCCTATGCCCTTGCCACCATTAAAACGGATGTCGCACTCAGCATTACGCCGGAAGAATTATTACTCGGTGAAAGCCAAAATGATCGGCTCACCGAATATTTTGGGCGTTATGAATTTAAACGTTGGTTAAATGAGGTGATGAACGGTGCGGATTCCATCACGCAAACCACCGAACAAGCGGTAAAAATGAGTGGTTATCAGGCAACACCGAGCAACACAAGTGCGGTTGAAAATCCCCCTGAAATTCACATTGATCGCAGTCAATACGAAACCTTATTGACCGAAACGGATCTCCAACGTTGGATTGAAAAACTTTCGCAAGCTCCATTATTCGCCTTGGATACAGAAACCGACAATCTGGATTATATGGCGGCAAATTTAGTCGGACTTTCTTTTGCTTTAGAAAATGGTGAAGCCGCCTACCTTCCGCTGCAATTAGATTATCTCGGTGCGCCAAAAACCTTAGAAAAAACGACCGCACTTTCAGCCTTAAAACCGATTTTAGAAAATGCCAATATCAAAAAAGTGGGACAAAATATCAAATATGATCTCACCATTTTGGCACGCCACGGTATTGAGGTGCAGGGTGTCGCCTTTGATACAATGCTTGAATCTTATGTATTAAATAGCACCGGTCGCCATAATATGGATGACCTTGCCAAACGCTATTTAGGACATCAAACCATCAGCTTTGAAGACATCGCCGGTAAAGGCAAAAATCAACTCACCTTCAATCAAATTCCATTGGAACAGGCTGCCGAATATGCGGCGGAAGATGCCGATGTCACGATGAAATTGCAGCAAACCTTATGGGCAAAATTGCAAGAAACACCAAGCCTTGCAACACTTTTTGAAGAAATGGAATTACCCTTGTTAAGCGTACTTTCCCGAATGGAACGCACCGGCGTATTGATTGACAGTGATGCACTCTTTCTACAATCAAACGAAATTGCCGCCAGATTGACCGCACTTGAACAGCAAGCCTACGAATTGGCAGGGCAAACTTTCAACCTTGCCTCAACAAAACAATTACAAGAGATTTTATTTGATAAACTCGGCTTGCCGGTGCTGCAAAAAACACCGAAAGGCGCACCTTCCACCAATGAAGAAGTATTAGAAGAACTGGCTTATAGCCACGCATTACCCAAAGTATTGGTGGAACACCGTGGATTGAGCAAGCTGAAATCCACCTACACCGATAAGCTGCCACAAATGGTCAATGCCGAAACAGGGCGGGTGCATACCTCATATCATCAAGCCGTGACTGCCACGGGGCGTTTATCTTCCAGCGATCCAAATTTGCAGAATATTCCGATTCGTCACGACGAAGGTCGCCGTATCCGCCAAGCTTTTATTGCACGTGAGGGCTATTCCATCGTTGCGGCGGACTACTCTCAAATCGAACTCCGCATTATGGCGCATTTGTCGGAAGATCAGGGCTTAATTAATGCCTTCACGCAAGGACAGGATATTCACCGTGCAACTGCGGCAGAAATTTTTGGCGTACCGCCCGATGAAGTAACAAGCGAGCAACGCCGCAATGCCAAAGCCATTAACTTCGGTTTAATTTATGGAATGTCCGCTTTCGGGCTTTCACGCCAACTGGGTATTCCCCGCCCTGACGCGCAAAAATATATGGATTTATATTTCCAACGCTACCCCGGTGTACAAACCTTTATGAGCAATATTCGTGAAAAAGCCAAAGCACAGGGCTATGTGGAAACCTTATTTGGTCGCCGCTTGTATTTGCCGGACATTAACTCAAGCAATGCAATGCGCCGTAAAGGGGCGGAACGTGTGGCAATCAACGCACCAATGCAAGGGACGGCTGCCGATATTATTAAACGTGCGATGATTAAATTAGATGAATTGGTACGCAACGATCCCGATATTGAAATGATTATGCAGGTTCACGATGAATTGGTGTTTGAAGTGCGGTCGGAAAAAGTTGAGTTTTATCGCTCACAGATCAAACAATATATGGAAGCCGCCGCAAATCTTGTCGTGCCATTAATCGTGGAAGTGGGCGTAGGAAAAAATTGGGACGAGGCGCATTAAGGTTAAGGAAATAATATGACACACAAAATCATTCGCAGTGCAGATTTCACCGCAGCCCGTGCATGGGGCGCTTTAGATATCACCGAAATGAACGGTATCAGCGTACGTTTGCATTGGACGAACGCACCTTACAAATGGCACATTAATGACGGCGAGGAAGTGTTTGTCGTGATGAACGGCAAGGTGGAAATGCACTATAAAGAACAGGGTGAAACCAAAAGCGTGTTATTGGAAACCGGCGACATTTTCTACGCAGGCATCGGCACCGAACATATTGCTCACCCACAGGGCGAAGCACGAATTTTAGTGATTGAAAAGGCGGGCAGTGTTTAACCTATAAAGACAAAAAGTGCGGTTAAAAAATATTGAAAATTTCAACCGCACTTTACAAGAAAAACAACCATAATTTGAGACCATTTTTATGATTGAAAACAGATTGGAACACATTGAAAACCCATTAATTGCCATCGTTAAACGTGATGTCGTACCGGCATTAGGCTGCACCGAACCTATCTCTCTTGCCCTTGCTTCCGCAACCGCCGCAAAATATTTAGGCAAAATTCCAACAAAAATTAAAGCCAAAGTCTCTCCCAATTTAATGAAAAACGGCTTGGGTGTCGCCGTGCCGGGGACGGGAATGGTCGGGCTACCCATTGCTGCCGCGGTGGGGGCATTGGGAGGTGATCCTGAGGGGGGCTTGGAAGTATTGAAACATATCACGCTGGAACAAGTCGCCAATGCAAAAGCAATGTTGGAGAACAAATTGGTTTTTGTGGATATTCATCCAACGGAGCATATTTTGTATTCTGAAGCCATACTTTTTGCCGAGAATGATTGGGTGAAAGTCATTATTCAAGATCAACATACCAATGTCATTTTGATTGAAAAAAACGGCGAAATATTATTTGAGAAAGCGCAGAATGAATGTGTTGATGGCGATCCCTATGATATTTTCAAACAAGTTACCGCACGCGAGATTTTCGATTTTTCCTGCCAAGTAGCATTAGACAAAATTCGTTTTATTGGGCAGGCGGCAGAACTCAACCGCGCACTTTCTAATGAAGGGCTACGTACCGATTATGGCTTACATATTGGCAGAACCTTGCGTAAACAGGTTGGCAGCGGTTTAATTTCTGATGATTTACTGAGCAAAATTATGATTGAAACCACCGCCGCTTCCGATGCCCGAATGGGCGGTGCAACCTTGCCTGCAATGAGCAATTCCGGCTCGGGCAACCAAGGCATTGCGGCAACAATGCCGGTGGTCGTGGTGGCGGATTTCTTAAAGGTTGATGAAGAAAAACGCCTGCGTGCCTTATTTTTATCCCATTTAGTGGCAATTTATATTCACAGCAAATTACCCAAATTATCTGCCCTTTGTGCCGTGACCACCGCCGCAATGGGAAGTTGTGCCGGCGTTGCCTATTTGCTTACCGGCAAGTTTGAAACCGTCAGTATGGGAATTTGCAGTATGATCGGCGATATTAGCGGCATTATTTGCGATGGCGCGGCAAACAGTTGCGCAATGAAAGTCTCCACCAGTGTCGCCAGTGGTTATAAATCCGTGCTGATGGCAATGGACGAAACCCACGTTACCGGCAACGAAGGCATTGTTGAACACGACCTCGACCGCACCATTGACAACCTCTGTTCCATTGCCTCAAAAAGTATGCAGCACATTGATCGCCAAGTGATTGAAATTATGGTGAGCAAGCCTTGTCCATAATGGTGTTTCAAGTGCGGTCAAAATTTATCGTATTTTTTATATAAAATAACACCACAAAATCAGAATAACGTGATTCGTAAGGGCGTCAAGTTTGGCGTCCTTAATATTTAAGAGCTTCAATATTTCATTTTAATGTGATGGCATTAGCAAAACAGGCTATTTTGCATTCCCCACAACCATTGCATACTTCACTATTCACCGTTAATGTTGGCGAAATGGCTTGTTGTGGGCAGGAAGTTTGACAGTCGGTGCAGGGTTGGTGTTGTTTGATTAAACAATCAGAAGAAAATTGTGGGCGGAGAAAGGTATCTGCCGCAAAACTTGGGTGTAATGCTTTTGTTGGGCAGGCTTTGGCACATTTTCCGCAGAAATCACAAGAGGCATAATCAATTTCAAGCACGGCTTGATGTTGTGCTAATCGAATTAATCCATTGGGACAGGCAGAAACACATTCACCGCAGCCATTACAGGCGACATCAAATAAATCTTTCCGTGCGGCAAAAGGGGGAAGCGTTCGATGAAATTTATCCTCAACCAATTCCCCCGCAGCGAACAAACTGCGAAATAAACCGCGGCGGGAGATTTGATGATGACTTAAATAAGCCTGATAGTAAGCCTCGTTTTTCATTATCGGTAAAACTTCATTTTCGGCACATCAATATGCAATGTACTTTTCCAGTATTCCAACACTTGTTCGGTGAGTATCGCCAATCCTTGATAGAAAGGGGCATTTTCAACTTCGGTTAGCAAGGTTAGAAAATGCAACGCCCAAGTTAAAAAATGTTCACGCAGAAATTCCACCACCAAGTGCGGTCGATTTTCCGCAAGATAAGCGGCGAGCAGCAGCATTAAACCGATGTGATCTTCCGGCTCGTCTTGTTGTGATTGAAACGCAATTTGATGTCGATGAAGAAAATCACGCAAAGCAAGTAACGAATTGCCAAAAATCACAGATTCAGGATCAAGATAAACCGATCCCCAAGGCGGTGTGGGGAGTGCATTTGGCCCAATAAATAAACGTTGATATTGTTCGCCGAGATCTTGATTTAAGCCCTGTTCAATAAGTGCGGTCATTTTTTCACGTGTTTTTTCATCAAACGTTATTTCCCAATCCTGCGTCCAATTCCGTTGACGAAAGAAGTTTAAAATTCCCTCAAGGCGGGGATCATTCGGTTCATAATAAAAAGCCGCCCCGAGTAAACGCCCGTAAAGGGAAATTTGTTCAAAAAGATCTTGCATAAATTCTCCGTAAAATTAACCGCACTTTTCGCCTATTTAAGCCCCAATCGCCATACCCAATGTCATATGTAAACCATAGAACAACACACGCCCAATGCCTTCAGCGAGTAATGTGAAAATCACGGCAAGACCAAGCAATCCCACATTTTTGGTGCGAAAAAGGATAAATGCGGCAATCGCCAATAAACAGAGGCGAATGGCGGTCATCACGGCATAGTCCGGTACGAGTGCGGCGGCGTTTTGAATAGCACTATGAATATTGTGCAAGCCGAATGCCTGATACACCGCAAGGATTGCGACACACAGCAATGCGAGGGTGAATAAAGTCGGCACGAAAGAGAGTGAATATTCACGTTGTTTGTTTGGGATTAGCAAGGCATAGGCTAAGGATAATCCCCCCAATACAACGGTGAGATAAAACGACCAAGAGGTGAAAGCGGTATTCCAAGTGGGAACGCTTTCAAGGTGATAAACCTGATCCATCACATACATAAATACAATGCCGAAAAGTGCGGTCAATATTCGCCACAAATTGCCAAGTGTGGCAGGCATTTTTCCCATTATGGCGATGAGCCAATAGAAGCCTGCAAGGGCGAAGAAAATTGCACCGGTGGCAATCTCGTTACTGATCATTGATTCACCAATCCGATTAAGGGCGTTAAATGCACGCATTGGCGAACCTAAGTGCATTGCCGAGGCGATAAAGCCCAAGCCCAAAAATGCTAAAATCACAAACATTGCTTTATGGATATAATTTCGGCTTTTTTCATTTGTCGTACCGGCTAATACCAGTGAAAAAACAAGCCACGAGCCAACCGCACTTTGTGCCAATACGGTAAAAAAGACTAATGGAAGTTCGTGTAATCCTGCGTTCATTTTATACCTCTCTTGGATTGCCTAAAAAGCCGTCTATATCACCGCTTGGACGGGCATTTTTGTTGGGTTTTACGACTAAATTCGGTTGTGTAATCTCCGCTGGGGGGAGTGGTGCAATGGAAGCCTGTTCGCCATATTTGGCACGGAGTTCATCAATCGGAGCAAAATCTAACGCACGCAACGGACAAGCCTCCACACAAATCGGTTTTTGCCCTGCTTTCACACGGGAATAACAGCCATCACATTTTGTCATATGCCCTTTTTGTGCATCATATTGCGGTGCGTCATAAGGGCAAGCCATATGGCAATAGCGGCAACCGATACAAATTTCTTCATTGACGATGACAAAACCGTCTTCGTTTTTGTGCATTGCACCGGTTGGGCAAACCTTAGTACAAGCAGGATCGGCACAATGATTGCAGGAAATCGACATATAATAGGCGAATACATCTTGGTGCCAACAGCCGTCCGGTTGTTGTGTCCAGTTGCCGCCTGTATATTCATAAATGCGGCGGAAATTCACCTCTGTGCCTAAATCTTTATAATCTTTACAGGCTAATTCACAAGTTTTGCAGCCTGTACAGCGTTCAGAATCAAAATAAAAACCATACTGTTCCATAATGCTTTCCTTACAAGCGTTCCACTTGAACTAAATTAGAATGTTGCGGATTCCCTTTTGCCAACGGTGAAGGGCGTTGGGTCGTTAATACGTTGATACAACCGGAATGATCAATGCGATCTTTATCCGGTGCATACCACGCCCCTTCGCTTAATGCCACTACGCCCGGCATAATACGAGGGGTAACCTTCACATTAATACGCACTTCCCCTCGATCGTTAAAGATACGAATCATCTCGCCATTTTTAATGCCACGCGGTTGGGCATCAATCGGGTTCATCCACACTTCTTGCGGATTTGCCGCTTTTAACACATCCACATTGCCATAGGTGGAGTGGGTACGGGCTTTGTAGTGGAAACCGCTTAGTTGGAGCGGATATTTTTCCATTAATGGATCGCCATAATGCTCGAAACTTTGGGCGTGAATCGGCAGTGGATGAATAACTTCATCTTCCGCCAATTTCCACGTTTTGGCGATTTCCGCCAAACGGGAAGAATAAATTTCAATTTTGCCTGATGGGGTTTGAAGAGGATTTTTTTCAGGATCTTCACGAAAATCTTTGTACGCCACATAAAAACCGTTCGGATCGACTTTTTTGAAAATGCCTTGTTGTCTAAATTCATCAAAGGTCGGCAATTCCGGCAGTTGTTCACGAGATTGTTCATAAATATGGCGTAGCCATTGTTCTTGCGTACGGCCTTCGGTGAATTTCTCTTTCACGCCCATTTTTTCGGCTAAATCGCTCAACATATCATAGATATTGCGACATTCAAAAGACGGCTTAATCACTTGGTCGGCGAAAATCACGTAGTTCATATTTGCCACATAGGCATCAAGGGCGAAGTCCATTTGCTCGGAAGCGGTGCAATCGGGCAGCAGAATATCACTATATTTTGCGGTGGAGGTCATATGATTATCAATGGTGATGATCATTTCGCATTGGCTTTCGTCTTGCAAAATTTCGTGGGTGCGATTGATTTGTGCGTGTTGATTAATCAAGCAATTGCTCGCATAGTTCCAGATCACTTTAATCGGGGAGGAAAGTTTATCCACACCACGGATACCATCGGTCAGTGCGGTCATTTCCGAGCCGCGAATAATGGCATCTGTCCACATAAACATCGGAATACTGGCTTGCA
This sequence comes from Rodentibacter myodis, assembly GCF_001999305.1. Classification (GTDB taxonomy): domain Bacteria; phylum Pseudomonadota; class Gammaproteobacteria; order Enterobacterales; family Pasteurellaceae; genus Rodentibacter; species Rodentibacter myodis. The sequence goes on from NZ_MLHQ01000001.1 coordinate 51,062, forward strand.
CCGGATTTTCTAGGGTTGGCATACGCACAAAAGGAATGCTGTATGCACTTTCACGCGCGCCGGTATTACCGCCGTGAATACCTACGTTACCGGTCAAAATTGGCAACATTGCAATCGCGCGGGAAATGAGTTCGCCATTACTTCGGCGTTGCGGCCCCCAACCCTGCGCAATAAATGCCGGTTTTGTGCTGCCGATTTCTCGTGCGAGTTTAATAATACGATCAGCCGGAATACCGGTAATTTTTGCCGCCCATTCCGGCGTTTTGGCAATGCCGTCTTCTCCCATTCCTAAAATATAGGCTTTGTAATGACCATTTTTGGGGGCATCTTTTGGCAAGGTTTTTTCATCATAGCCGACACAATATTTATCAAGGAAAGGTTGATCCACCAGATTCTCGCTAATCATCACATAAGCTAATGCGGAAACCAACGCCGCGTCCGTACCGGGACGAATCGGAATCCATTCATCTTCACGCCCTGCCGCCGTATCGTTATAACGAGGGTCGATAATGATCATTTTCGCATTAGAACGTGCTTTGGCTTGCTCAATACAATAGGTTAAACCGCCACCACTCATACGGGTTTCTGCCGGATTATTGCCGAACAGTACGATGAGTTTGGTGTTTTCAATATCTGCCATACCATTCCCCATCGCCCAACCACCACCATAGGTGTAGTCCAACCCAACGGCAATTTGTGCGGTACTGTAATCCCCGTAGTGATTCAAATAGCCGCCAATGCAATTCATAAAACGGGCAACCATTGTGGAGGCAGGCGGCCAAGATTTGGTCATTGTGCCGCCAAGCGTGCCGGTGCCATAGTTTAAATAAATCGATTCATTGCCATATTTTTCGATATTTCGTTTTAAGGCTCTCGCAATTTCCGTTAAGGCTTCATCCCAACTAATCCGTTTAAATTTTCCTTCACCACGTTTTCCTACCCGTTTCATTGGGTATTTTAAGCGGTCGGGATTATACACACGGCGGCGCATTGAACGCCCACGTAAACAGGCACGCACTTGATGATCGAGATTATAGGTTTCTGTGCCGGTATTATCCGTTTCAACATAGGTAATGCGGTTATCTTTCACGTGCATACGCAAAGGGCAACGACTGCCGCAGTTTACCGTACAGGCACTCCATACGATTTTTTCTTCGCCATCTTTGGGCGTTGTTGATGTTTCTGCCGCCACGGCACTAAACGGCAAACTGAGATTGGATACGGCAACTGCAGCCCCTACCGATGATGCCTTAATAAAATTTCGGCGGCTAATTTGATTGGCATTACTCATAATATCCTTCCCCCACTGTGCTGCTGAGTAATCATTAAAGAGGTTTGATTAAAACATTTTTGGGAAAAGGAAAGTTTGAGCTGGATCACATAATAAAAAAGAGGGAGATAAAACCAAGTCAAAAGATGATTAAAATCAAAGTGATATAATGAGAATTGTTCTCAAAAATATACCAATTAGAAATGAAGAAGGGGAAATTGGTTGGAATTTAAATTTAAAAAAGTGCAGTTGAAAATATCAAGAATTTTAACCGCACTTTATCACGAATATTCCACCCAGATTTTTCCTGCTTCATTTTATCTGGGTAATAGTAATAAACATTAATATCTCCGTGATGAGTTTATTCGGTAACAAAAATATGAAATTTCAGGGCAGAACCAACACTATTTAATTCTTTATAAAGTTATTACGATATCCATCCCTTGAATTTACAGACAAAATATAATATGGCTGTTTCTGAATATCACGGCATGAATATGCGTTTTCAGTATTTTTTAAAATTAGTGGATAGTGCTTACGAGTAGATAGTGAAACTTCCACATCATTATCTGTGAAATTTTTTAAAATCAATGTAAGTGAGGGATTTTCATATTTGCATTTCCCTAAAGTTACTCCCTCCATCGGTGCTATTTCTTTAATTTCTCCTAGTAAAGCAATTATTTCATTTTTTGTATTAACCACAGCTTGCTCTAAATAAAACTGACTGTTAGCTATATTCAAAATCGGATAAGGTTCTATCAAGTCAAGTTCTAGATATTCTGATTTGAACTGCGATTTTTTTACGCTTTTTATTTCATCAAAATCTACTATCTCAGAATATTGTTCATTAGGATAAAAATAAGCTAACTTACCTTTATTAATTTTTACGGGATGATTTTTAATTAGTAATATCCCGTCATCAATATTACATCGTATTAATGTAAAATTCTCATATGCTAAAGAGTTATCCAATGGTTTATCATGATGCCAAAAAGTAGCTTTTTGACGACAGATGAAATTTCCCAGTTTTATTGAAGAATCATTTGTAAGCTCAACCCTTACTTCTTTCCTTCCATACATTGATTCAATATTAAATCCTTTGATATTTAATTTATCCCAAAAGAATGAATGTTCATTAGAATCTGTCCACAAGGAATACAAACGAGGATATTTATCGTTCCAGTTTACATTTATATTATTATCTAAATGAGAAAAATTTTTTAGTAATAATTCTTTTTTATTAGACAACTCTTCAAATATATTTGGATGGTAATCTAATGTAACTTTGATTAGCGTTGGACAATTAGGAGATTGGCTATTGTCCACTAAGTCATTAGTAAGCAAAGTAGGTTTTTCATCTTGTAGGTTTGTTAAAATCATTGTAGATGAGTTAGATTTAATGAAACATTGTTTCAGCTTCATATTATCCAAACCGGTCTGATGCTCAGCACTAACAACCAAAGCGATTGGGTTCGCAGATATGTCAAATAGCACGCCAATATCATCATCGTTAGCGACCCACTCTTTTTCAATTCTGACCTGTCCTTCCAAACGCACAAACCAATATTCATTTAGGCCTAATTGTGAGGCTGCCTGTTTGACTGATTCTCGCCAAGCCCCATAGCTTTTTTCTATGCCATCGCTATAATACAATATTGCATTGTTCAGTTGGATTTTCTGTTTATGTAAACTTAGGGCTAATTCCCTTACATTGCAATGAGAAAATTGGAAGGATTCAGGCTTAAAATAATATTCTTCGCCTTCTTCGTCTTTTTTTGATTTTTTCGAGGAAAAATATAATTCCATACCACATTGCATTCCCTTTGGAAGTTCTTTTGGTTGAGTCAGACTGACTGCTTTAACTTCTTCAGTGCTGTAACGGGAATCTAATGAAGTCAACTCGAAATTTCCCCATTTAAAAGTAGGTTGTTTTCCTTTTTCATCTTTTAAATTATCGGTTGAAGCATAAAATCTATCATAATCAGCCCAGATCTCTGTATTGTTTGGCACATTTTGTAATACCTCAAGAAATATACTTGTGGATTCTTTTATCCTTTTCCGATAGATTGTTTCATCGATATAATTTCTCAAGGCAAAATAACCAAAAAAAATAGCAAAAGAAGCTATAAATAGAAGAAATTTTATTGGTCCTTTTATTTTATGTTTAGATAATCTTAATGTAATAAAATGTAAAACAGAATAAATGAATAAAATAATGAAATAATATAGGATAAGATATGATGAAACAATCATATCTGTAGAGCCTGAATGTAAGGAGATAAAAAAGTAAATAAGTAAAATAATAAATATGGTAATAAAGTTAGTTCTCATGTTTTTACCTGTTATAAATAAAATATAGCTTTTCCTAAAATTTAGGAAAATATTTGTGTATTAAATTAAAATGATATTCTGAATAAAAAATCAGTAAAAAATCAACCGCACTTTTTAGACTAATACGCCACCCAGATTTTTTCTAACTCCATTTTATCGGGGTGATAGCGGTAAACATTAATGCCGCCGTGATGAGCCTGCCCGGTAACGAGGATATGGGCTTTGGGGGCAGAGGCTATGCTATTTGATTTTTCATAAGCGTCTGTTGAAATTGCGGGAGTGTCACCAATTTCCACAAAGGCTTTTATCCAGGGATCACCCACGGTAAAAAGCGGGCTATGTTTTTCCCCTTTACCATCTCTTGGTGGCGCCATTCTTAATTCAATAAATTCCGTATCTGTCACAAAGGCATAAGTCACCGGATTATTTAAGTCGATCTCTACGCCAGGGACTCGTAGAAGTTGACTATCATCATATCCTTCAGGATTTCCAATTCCTCGATCAGGGTCAGCCAGTCTTAATCGATTTGTTAAATTTGTGGTTTCCCACATATAGTGACGTATATTTTCTCCGCCACTGACAATCCATTTTCCATCAGGGCTGAATAAAGCATCAGAGCGTCCGCCAAATCCCCAAAGACGTGCTACCGGTTTTAAGGTTTTTCTGTCCCATAAAGTTACACCATCATAGCTACTTTTTTTATAAACACTGGGCTGTACGGGATCAGCTGTTGGATTTAATTGAACCACTCCGGCATTTTCTGGTGTGCCACCATTTGAAGCCGTTAAAAAATATTTATCAGACAAGTCGAAATTATAATGAATCAAATCGGTATATTGGTGTAAATCGGCACCATATTCTCGCTGTGCCCTTTAAAAATTTTGCCGGTTTGGTTGGCACTGGCATAAAAAGTTCTGTCGGCACTCATAATGTGCCTTGTTAAATCAAAATGTTTAAAACTTTCCAGCTCTTTTCCGTTCACATTTTGAATATGCACGACATTATCCAATCCCTGCCACATAAAATCATGACTGTCGGGAATAAAATAAGCACTATCTGTATTCACATCCTCAGCGATAACTTTTTTTTCCTTTTTGTCGATATTCCATAAAACCAGCTTAGTCTTATCTTTCTTTTTATCATTTTTCCAACGATGAGCGCTAATGACATATTTCCCATCACTGGAGATGCCTAATGTTTGAACTTCTCCAGTCTCTGAAATTAAATCTTGCCAGTTAGTAAACACATAAAATATTGCATAGCAAATTAATGCAAATACGCCCGTAATAAAGAGTTTCTTCTTCATGGTTAATACCGCCCAAATTTTGAATATAGTTTTATTTTTTTATCCATAATTTCCCGCTTATAGCTATATTTATAAATCAACGGGAAAACCTGATGAATATCAATTGGTTGATATTCCCATTCGCGCATAGCCGAGTGGGAAATAAAGTAGTAAAAATTTTCACCTCTTCGAATTTCAAACTGCCCGAAGAATTCGAGTTTTTCTATCGGAAGATCAGCGATAAATTTATCATGCCAACGTTTCGCTTCTTTTTCAGAGACGGGGTTCCCCCATTTATCCTGCCCCTCAGTCGTTCGTCTGTTCCCACAATGCCCTAAAGCGCCTCTCACTTCCGAGCCCTTGCCGTTCCAATTCGACAGCATATTGTCCGTCAGTACCTCAATAATATGTTCTAACACTTCTTCCGGAAATCGTCTGAAATGGCTCCAAGGCTTAAGATAGTTCAGTTCGGCAATACCACCTTGCACAGCAACCTGCTTGGCTTCTTGCTCTAGTAATTTCCGAATCGCTTGTCGATAATAAGCTCGTGACATCACCGATTTACGCTCGGTTTTTCTAAATCCATAATCTGTCGAGTAAGGTGGGCTAATGGGATGAAAACTCTCTCTAAATTCTTCAATCTCTGTTCCTTGGTAATAATCTCTAAATGCCCATTTAGCTCCACCTATCGCCCAATATTTTTTGGGATAAGCACCACCTAGCAATCCTAAGAACTCATCATCTCGCCAGCTATCATCACCATCAAGCACCCCATCTTCTTGTGAATATAACACGGTGATATGTTTCGGCACTTTATGGGCATAAGGAAAAATTTCCATTGCTACCGGATTATAGGCCTTTTTGGCTTCGTAATTATCCAGATTTGTTATCGCATTATCTGCCACCGCTGCTTCCCACATAATCAGATTATCGATTTTATCATCGTATTTTCCGTCAAAATCCCCCAAGATATTCATTGCCGAAAGCGCAACCCTCGCCCCTAAAGAATGGGTAATAATGTTGATTCGTATATTTTCATCTATCAACTGTTTCAATACGCCGGCTAACTTTCTGCCCGATTCATTGGCGTACATTTCCGCACGGAAGAAATTTATATCCGGATCAACACTGCCCGACCACGTTACTCCCACAATACGACTGTACTTGTCCCATAAGTCAAAGTCACTTAATTCATCTTTACCCGCTGCCGCAAGATTTAAGTAATATTCCACATTGGGTAGCCAAGCCAGAGCTTTGAAACCATTGTAGGTGTCTTCCAGTTTGTCATAACGTTTAGCTAATTCCTGTTTGGCATAAATAGACCGATTACCAAACTTTTTTGGGATATTTTGCATAAGGTCTGCCGTCTTTAATCTCTATTTCTTCCCCTCTGCTTTGTGAAATCACAGCCGAAAGTTGGTTTATCAATTTTTCGTGCTGGTGTAAGAAAGGACGTTGAATATTCTCGGGGTTCAAAGAATATGGATATGATATTTGCTCGCCTAACTCTTCATCACTGGCAAAGCGCCCCATATGACCGAGTGGTACACTATAACCGTGAATAAATAAGGTTGCGCAACCTCCATCATCTTTTATTTGTAGGATTTGTTCTTCGTTTAGATAAATGGTTTCATTCTGTCTCAATCGTAAATTCACTAAAATCGGTGGCGGTAAATAGACCGCTTCCACCTCGTTTTCCGTAAAACTTACCTGTACTTTTAAGGGATTGGCGAGTTGTTTGAGGGGTTCTTTCGATTTAATAAAATCCGTATCTGACATTTTATTCCGTACTTTCACCAATACTCGTCCATCCGAAGCCTTAAATGGCGTATGTTCCGTTTCTTCTGTCAAATGGCTTTATATAAGTAGAAGATGCCGCTTTGCCGCCCGAAAGCTGCCATGAAATATAACCACAACGTACGCCATAGTGTACACTTTTACCCTCTTCAATTTTCGCTGGAAACGGCGTACCTGATTCATCAAACACTGTTACTTCGATGCCATCAGGAAGCCGGCGTGGGTTATTGGGCGTTCTTAACGTATCATAATGATAAATCATCACATCGGCACGGCACATATCGGCAACCCTGTCTATCTGTTCAGAATGGTAATTTTTCATCATTTCAACATGTAGGGATTTTATACTAGACATGGCTTGCTCCTTTAGCTTGTAATTGATAGTAAATACGCCCTTGTTTTTCCAGTTCATCAAAGCGTTTTTCTAAATAAAATTGCTTTTCTTGTTCGGTTAAATCACTCATCAAAATTTCATTCAATTTATTTTCCGGATCTAAATAGTTGACCGAATCACCATAAATCAAATTGGCTAATGCCAACTGCAAAATGCTAGAGCTTTCTTTCATTCTTGCGGTATTTACCAAACGATAAGCATGATTGACCGTTTTTTCTACAATCTCTTTACCATAAGCCTCGGCAAATTCCGGATGTTGTATCATCAATACTCTAATTATATCTTCACAAAGTGAATTATTACGCTTTGCGATAAATGCTTCATTTTCAAACTTATCAAACTGTTTGTTGGCTTTTTTAAATGTCGATAAATCAACACTGGGTTCATACTCAATTAATTCATCTCCACGTTTAATGCAAAATATTTTTTCAATCATATTTCCATTAAAAAACGCCGCTAATTTAGTTGGATAGGTTTGTAAACGATCGAGATATTCTTCTAAAACAATCGGATCAAAAAAGCGAAAATAATAAAAGTGTTCTGTATAATCTGGTAATATAAACCATTTTCGGAAATGGTTTAATAATTCATCAGATGTTGCCTTTGAATGAAAAAATATACCAATATTACGTTCACCATAATTAATTCCCTCTACATAGTTTTCACCATTGCGACAAAATAAACGGGGTAATATGCCATGTTCTTTGGGAAGTTCGACTAAATAAGGCGCATTATTCGCATAAGTTTTTGCTTTTTCACCTTGAAATAAACAGGTATAACTGACACTTTCAGTACGAAATAAATCAGGAAAGAAACGTGCTGTTGCCGCATTAATTACTGCATAGCATTTGTCTTTTGCTCCATTATTCCATAAGCGGGATTCAATGACTGGTGGCACTTCAAATAGTGCAAATCTTGAAATCGAAATTTGTTCTGACCAAGAAGGAATGGCATAAATTTGTTTTCGTAAATTAGGTAAGCTTGTTTGAGGAAGATTATTACGACGAAGATAAAATAAAAAGAGCGGTTGATTTTTCGAGAGTTTTTCCGCTTCGGAATAAAGCATTTCAGCTAATATTTCATCCGTATGAAATTGTATATAATTTTCTAATGATAATATTTCTAATGGAAAAGAGAAGCGGAGTTGATGTTTTTGTTGATAATATTGAATATAATTTTTTGCAATTTCGGCATTATCGGCATAAACCAAAATTAATACTTTTTCTTGTTGATTATCGCTAATTTGAAATGCATCTTGAATCCAAACAAAAGAGAAATTACTATCCATAAAACCCTCCTTAATGGAATATAAAAAGCCGCCTATTATATTGAGTAAAGAGATGGAAAAAATATAAGAGTGCGGTCAAAAATATTCAAAATTTTGACTGCACTTTTTTATCTCAAAAATCAGATTATTTAATCACCCCACACGCCATACGCGCACCGCCACCACCAAGTGGAGTTGGGCGATCGGCGTGATTATCACCGCCTGCGTGAATCATAATTGAGTGGCCACGAACTTCGTCTAAGTGTTTAAGACGTGGTGCTAAAACCGGATTTGTTGCTGTGCCATCATGTAATACGGTTAATACCGGTAAATCGCCTAAATGTGCATCATCCTGCCATGGGAAGCCGTGTTGTTTGGTTTCTTTTGGATCCCAATGACCGCCTGCACCAAGACCGGCAGTGAGTTTACCGTCTTTTTCTTTCGCTTCGCAGCTTGGATTTTGGTGAATGTGGAAGCCGTGTAAACCTTCTGTTAAGCCTTGCAGATTTGGGGTGAAAACTAAACCGTAGTTGGATTCGGTGATCGTAATCGTCCCTACATCTTTGTTACCGTTTGCTGGATCAAGCTGTTCTACTTTTACTTCAATTGTTTCACTGGTTGGTTTCATATCACTATGTTCGTGCGCGTTTGCAAAGCTACTTGCACATACTGCACCGATTACCAATGCGATGAGCGTTTTCATATCATCTCCTTATTTTGAATAAACTCGTGTTTTATTGTAGTCAATTTTGGATAAAAATCCGATAAAATTTTACAAGCAATTTGCATTTTTATTGCGCAATTTTTAAGGTTTGATAAAGATAAGTGCGGTAATCGTTCACAAATTGCGGATCGGCACTATCTTCTAATTTCCCATCACTTAATTGACACATCGTTTGGTTGGCTTTCATAAAATCATCTTGCGGTGGCAAGCCTGCAATATCCAATAGTACCCCACCGGCAAAGGCGAGATCCAAGAAATTCTGTTCTTGTTTAAATTGAGTGGCGCAGTTACTTCTGACAACAAATTGCGTAATGTAATCAGGGGAAGGAAAATCCCCTTTTTTCGCCGGAATGGTGTTATCAAATGCCACTTGGTGATCGCCAAAATAACCGAATACGAAGGGTTTATTCCGTTGGTGTAAGTAATTATTTATTCCTTCAATGGCATCATTAAGTGCCACAATCCGTTGGGTATAATCATTCAAGGCTGCAATGCTTTTTTCTCCAAGATTCGGCATTTCCAGATTGTAGTCATTTTCCATATCAAGGCGATAAGGCCCGTGTTCACGCATTGTTAATACATATACAAACATCGGTTGATTGATATTTTCGAGTGCCGGATGGCGTTTTTCTAAAATCATTTTTGTGTAAGTCATCATTTCTTCACTGCTGATCGTCCACAAATTTTTACTTAATGGGGCGGGGTAGCCTAAATCTTGTGGCTGCAGCATTAAATCAAAACCGAAATGATCGTAGGCGGATTTGGCGTTGTAATTGCCTTTGGTAAAAGGGGAAAGCGCCACGCAAAAGTAGCCTTGAGAACGTAGGTTTTTGATGAGTCCCGATTGCAAATGTGGCACCACGGAATAAAACACGCCACTGGCTAATGCACCAAAATCGGTGGAAGGCACGCCGGCAAGAAAGGCAAATTCGGATTTCCACGTTGCACCGGCAAAAGTATGCACCCGCAATGGTGAAATAAATGCGGTGTCGGCTTGGCGTTCAAACATTGGCAAAGGAGGGATATTTTGTTGCGTAAAAGCAAACTGATGGGGATTAAGTGTGGATTCCAATAACGCTACTACTATATCCGGTTTGTTTTGTGGCATCAATGTTTTTTCTTCAGATGAAAGAGCGGTCAATTTTGCACGAAAATTTTCCGCATTGCCTTGAAACTGCGGTACTTTAAAGAAAATGCCGCGGCAAGACATTGGCAGGTTTAAGAACACATCACGCCCATCATCAGGCAAGGAGTCAAGCCAAACCTGTAAGGCATTTGGATTTTTAGAATAATGCCACATTAAAGCAAAGCTCCCGATAAAAAGTACCGTGCCAAGTAAATGCCCCCAAATACCAAGGGATTCAACATCCGACCAACCTAAAATGGCGTACCCCAGTAAAGCAAGCAACCCCACTACGCCGCCTAATGCGCCTTTATAGTGCATTAGCGTTTCCCAGTTTCGCCAATCCACCACGAGGAAAAAATCTGAAATAAGCAGGGGCTGTTTGTAATAATGAATTTTTAAACGATGGAACAGCATTAAGGCAACAAAAAGCACAGAGGTGAAGTTTAACGCCCGTTGCCATTGCCCCGTGAAAGCGAGCATTCCACCAAAGAAAAAAATAAACAGGGAAATGGCGAAAAAATAAGTCCAGCGGTAATGGGAATTAATGATAAAAATCACCGCCGCAATCGTAAATAAAGAGAGAAAGGCATAAGCAATCATTGCGTTGTTCCTTGAAATATGACAATAAAATAGCGCGAAAGATAATAGGAGGAAGGCAGGGGCGTGTCAAATGGCAATATGATGAAAGAAAGTGCGGTCAAAAAATAGGGGATTTTTGACCGCACTTTATAGGCAATTTAAAAAATTAACGTAAGAAAGCCGGAATATTTTTCTCAAATTCGGCAATTTTGTCTTCGTGTTGAAGGGTTAAGCCGATATTATCCAAGCCTTCTAACAAGCAGTGGCGGCGGAATTCATCCAGTTCAAAACGATAGATTTTGTCACCTACGGTGACGGTCGTTGCTTCTAAATCTACGTGAATTGTTTTTCCCTCATTTGCCCACACCCATTGGAAAATTTCTTCCACTTCTTCTTCGTTCAATCGAATTGGCAACATATGGTTGTTTAGACTGTTGTTGTAGAAAATATCCGCAAAACTTGGGGCGATCATCACTTTAAAACCATAATCGGCTAATGCCCAAGGGGCGTGTTCACGGGAAGAACCGCAACCCAAATTTTTGCGTGCCAATAAAATGGTTGCGCCTTGATATTGTGGAAAATTCAGTACAAATTCCGGATTCGGTTGTGTGCCTTCCGCATCTAAATAACGCCATTCGTGAAACAGATGTTTACCAAATCCCACGCGGGTAATGGCTTGTAAAAATTGCTTTGGAATGATGGCATCGGTGTCCACATTGGCGGCATCCAATGGCACTACTAAGCCTGAAAGTTGTTTAAATCCTGCCATTTTTCGCTCCTTAATTTAATGTTACATCACGAATATCAACGAATTTACCGTACATTGCCGCGGCGGCTGCCATTGCCGGGCTGACTAAATGCGTGCGTCCGTTACGTCCTTGACGGCCTTCAAAATTACGGTTGGAAGTGGAAGCACAGCGTTCCCATTCACCAAGACGGTCATCGTTCATTCCCAAGCACATTGAACAGCCCGGATTACGCCATTGTGCACCGGCGGCAATAAAGATTTTATCCAAGCCTTCTTTTTCTGCCTGTTCTTTCACCAAACCGGAACCCGGCACAACCAAAATACGTTTGACGTTATCGGCTTTTTTGCGACCTTTCATCACCGCCGCCGCCGCACGCAAATCTTCAATTCGTGAATTGGTGCAAGAACCGATAAATACTTGATCAACAGGAATTTCCGTTAAATCGGTACCCGGTTCCAGCCCGATATATTGCAAGGCTTTTTCCGCCGAAGCACGTTGTACAGGATCAGTCATTTCAGCCGGATTCGGCACTTTTTGGGTAATGGCGATCACCTGTCCGGGGTTGGTTCCCCAAGTAACTTGTGGGGCGATATCTTTTGCTTCCAGTGTTACCACCGTATCAAATTGTGCATCATCATCGGATTTTAAGGTTTTCCAATATTCAACCGCTTCATCCCAATCTTTCCCTTTTGGCGCATAAGGGCGATCTTTTAAGTAAGCAAAGGTGGTTTCATCCGGTGCAATTAAGCCTGCTTTTGCCCCCATTTCGATTGCCATATTACATACAGTCATCCGCCCTTCCATTGAAAGATCGCGAATGGCTTCGCCACAAAATTCCACTACGTGACCCGTGCCACCTGCCATAGTGGTTTTGCCGATAATGGCAAGAATAATATCTTTTGCCGTGATCCCCGCCGCGACTTTGCCACGCACTTCAATTTTCATACTTTTAGCACGGGCTTGTTTTAAAGTTTGGGTGGCTAAAACGTGTTCCACTTCGGATGTGCCGATACCGAACGCCAATGCTCCAAATGCCCCGTGGGTTGCGGTGTGTGAGTCACCACAAACGATTGTCATACCCGGCAGGGTTAAACCTTGTTCCGGCCCCATCACGTGAACGATACCTTGCTGTTTGGTGTTCATATCAAATAATTGAATACCGGTGGAGCGGGTGTTTTTCTCAAGTTCCAATACTTGGATTTTCGCCTGACCTTCCAATTTATTTACATCACGCACTTGGGTGGAAATGCTGTGATCCATTGTGCCGAAAGTTTTGCCAACCTGACGGACTTGACGACCGGCAACACGCAAACCGTCAAAGGCTTGTGGACTGGTAACTTCGTGAATCAAATGACGGTTAATGTATAAAATCGGCGTTTCGCCTTCTGCTTCATACACGATATGGGAATCGAATAATTTTTCGTAAAGTGTTTTTGCCATAATGTTTTTCTCAATCGTTAGGGAAAAGTGCGGTCAAAATTGAGGGTGTTTTTAACCGCACTTTGAAAAATGTTGCTTTCTTATAAATCAAGAAAAGCAGATTTCGTTTAAATTTCGTTTGCAATAAATGTTCCCATTTCCGCTGTGGAAATCGGGGTGGAATTATCCGCCAAATCACCGGTGCGATGACCTGCCGAAAGCACATTTTGTACGGCATTTTCAATAGCATCGGCGGCTTCGTTTAAATTGAAGCTGTAACGTAACATCATTGCCGCAGAAAGAATTTGGGCGATAGGGTTTGCAATGCCTTTGCCGGCAATATCAGGGGCAGAACCGCCCGCTGGCTCATATAAGCCAAAGCCTTCTTCATTTAAACTTGCCGAAGGCAACATTCCCATTGAACCGGTGATCATTGCCGCTTCATCGGAAATAATATCGCCGAAAATGTTAGAACAAAGCAATACATCAAAACTTTCAGGGGCTTTGATTAATTGCATTGTAGCGTTGTCGATATACATATTTTCAACGCTGACCTCAGGATATTCTTTGGCGATTTCTGCCACGGTTTCACGCCACAAGATTGAGCTTTGTAACACATTGGCTTTATCCACGGAAGTAACGTGTTTACGGCGTTTCATTGCGGCATCAAATGCCGCGCGGGCGATACGTTCGATTTCGTATTTGTAATAGACTTCCGTATCAAATGCTTTGGTTTGCGACCCTTCGCCCTCACGGCCTTTTGGTTGACCAAAATAGATACCGCCGGTGAGTTCACGCACCACCACCATATCAAAACCTTTCGCGGCAATATCCGCACGTAATGGACAGAATTTTTCCAAGCCTTTGTAAAGGGTTGCCGGACGTAAATTGCAGAATAATTTGAAATGTTTACGTAATGGCAATAAGGCACCACGTTCAGGTTGTTGATCGGGCGGAAGATTTGTCCACTTAGGGCCACCGACCGAACCGAACAAAATCGCATCTGCTTCTTCGCAACCTTTTAATGTCTCGGCTGGTAGAGGCGTGCCGCAGTGATCAATCGCTGCGCCACCCACATAAAATTCATTAAAATTTAATTTAAAGCCGAATTTTTCTTGGACTTTATTTAATACTTTGATGGCTTCTGCCATCACTTCCGGCCCGATACCATCACCGGGGAGGACTGCGATGTTGTATGATTTCATTTTTATTTTTCCTATTTTGTTTACGAATTACTTTTCTTTGCTTCGCCAAAGAAAAGTAACTATTTTTGTTTGTTGGGGTTTCGCCCAATGGGCGACCTACTTTTCTTTGCTTGTGCAAAGCAAAGTAGGCAAAAGAAACACACCCCAGTTAAATTGCTAATCTTTGCTTGGTTTCAATTTTCTTGACGGCAATTTTCTCAACTCGCCGTAAACGGCTCAAACAGACGAAAATTGCCTAAAAATTGAAAGTCGCAAAGGCAATTTATATGGGACCCCGAATTAATCGGCACATTATTTGAAAAGTGCGGTTAGTTTTAACAATATTTTTAAGATATAAGAATATCTAAAATTTTAACCGCACTTTATCGGGTTCCCTTCTTTTCCGCCTTTGTGGAATTGAATTTGTAGGAAATTTTCGTCTGTTTGAGCCACATAGTGGCGAGTTCAGAAAATTTCCGTTAAGCAAATTCAATGGAACAAAGGAAACAAGGAAAAGCCGGGAGCCTTTTTCTTTGCCTTCTTTCTTTTGGGCAAGCAAAAGAAAGAAGGTCGCCCTTTCGGGCGAAATCCGAAACGAAAGTTAATGATGTTTATGATTCTTAATATCCGCCACTTTATGCGCACGATAAATCGCATTAATAGCGTGAACTAACGCCAACGCAGAAGATTCCACAATATCCGTTGCCAAGCCCACACCGTGGAATTTGCGGCCTTCGTGTTCAACCACAATATCTACTTGCCCCAATGCTTCCGCGCCTTCGCCTTTGGCGGTTAAGTTATAATGGGACATTTTGATGTCAAGACCGGTTAAGTTCAAAATCGCATTGTAAACCGCATCAACCGGCCCATTACCACCGATAGAAGAGGTGCTTAATTTTTCGCCGTCTAATTTTAATTGCACGAATGCGGTTGCCGGATATTCTTTGGTGGAATGAGCGGATAATTTATCCAACACTAAACGATCTTCATCGCCTTGTTGCATATCAATAAACGCCAAGGCTTCCAAGTCATAATCAAATACCTGACCTTTTTTATCCGCCAATTTCAAGAAGGCATCGTACAATTTATCCAAATCGTAGTCTTGCTCGGTGTAGCCCATATCCGTCATATGACCTTTCACCGCTGCACGACCGGAACGGGCGGTTAAGTTTAATTTTTCTTTTTTCAAGCCAATGCTTTCCGGCGACATAATTTCGTAGGTATTTTTGTTTTTCAACATACCGTCTTGGTGAATACCGGAAGAATGTGCGAAAGCATTAGATCCCACAATGGCTTTGTTCGGTTGAATCGGCATATTGCAAAGTTGGCTCACCATTTGGCTGACACGGTGAATTTCTTGCGTATTGATACGGGTATCCACACCAAACAACTCTTGGCGGGTTTTAATTGCCATCACCACTTCTTCTAATGCCGTATTGCCGGCACGTTCACCAATACCGTTAATGGTACATTCAATTTGACGTGCGCCATTTTGCACCGCAGTTAAGGAATTTGCGGTCGCCATTCCTAAATCATTATGGCAATGCACAGAAATAACGGCTTTGTCGATATTCGGCACACGGTTTCTTACTTGGGCGATAATGTTGCCGTATTCCGTTGGCAAGCAATAACCCACCGTGTCGGGAATATTCACCGTCGTTGCGCCGGCATTGATTGCCGCTTCCACAATACGACAAATATTATCAATACCGGTACGCCCTGCATCTTCGCAAGAAAATTCCACATCATCGGTGTAGTTACGCGCGCGTTTTACTGCGGCGACCGCCATTTCCACCACATCATCAAAAGAACGTTTTAATTTAGCTTCAACGTGTAATGCGGAGCTGGCAATGAAAGTATGGATACGGAAGGCTTCCGCCAATTTTAAGGCTTCATAAGCCGCATCAATATCTTTATCGACCGCACGGGATAAGGCGGCAACCCGTGAATTTTTAATATGGTGGGCAATGGTTTGAACAGACTCAAAATCCCCTTGAGAAGACACCGGAAAGCCCACTTCCATCACATCCACGCCCAAGCGTTCTAACGCCAAAGCAATTTGCAATTTTTCTTTTACCGTCAAACTGGCTTTCAATGCCTGTTCGCCGTCACGCAAGGTGGTGTCAAAAATAATTACGCGATCTGTCATAACGATGTCCTTTAAAAATGTCCTTTTAAATAGTGCCGAAAGTGCGGTCAATTTTCTGCATTTTTTTACAAAAAAACCCGCAGCTTTATGGCGTGCGGGTTAACAATGAGGAGATTTACATATAACAATTTCTTATCCACAACCTAGCCGCACAAAGAATGTGTGAGCAGCAGATTGAGTGATAAAGAAACGGAAAAAAACATAAAAAATCCTATGAAAATCTTGTGTAAAACGTTTGCTATCTTACGAATAAATAAAAGGCTGTCAAATGCTTTTTTAGTGTTTTATGCCTGAATTTAAGCTGTATTTAAACAATAAATAGTGGATTTTTCTTCTAAATTTTTCATTCTTAGCATATTGCACTAGAAAATCAAATTTCGTCCCTTTTTTCCTCTATGATTCCAATCTTGTGAAAAATAATTCATTTTTCTTTATTTCTGGGAAATCGATCGCAAAAGTGCGGTGAAAAACTCGTGTATTTTTTGATTTGTTTCATAATCGGATATTTTTTGAAAGAGGGAGGAAAAGAAATGGATAACATTAATGAAACACTACTTCGTTTAATGCAAGTGCCAAGGATTGGGGGCGTGGCGATTGAGAGGATTTTGGCGAACATTACGTTGGAAGAATTGTTGAATTATGACAAAGGGATGTTATCGCAACTCGGTTGGACGGGGATTCAGATTCGCCGTTGGTTTAAGCCGGAGAGAAAATTTATTGATCCCGTATTGGAATGGGCGGAAAAAGAGGGCAATCATTTAGTGAATTATTTTTCCCCTTTTTATCCTTTTTTATTGAAGCAAATTGCGAGTTTTCCGCCGCTTTTGTTTGTAAAAGGAAATATAACGGCGATTTCACAACGGCAAATGGCAATTGTAGGTAGTCGGCATTGTTCCCTTTACGGCGAATATTGGGCGAAATATTTTGCCACGGAATTATCCCTTGCAGGATTCACCATTACCAGTGGGTTGGCATTGGGCATTGACGGTTATTGCCATAAATCGGTGGTGGAGATAAAAGGGCAGACGATTGCGGTGTTAGGCAGTGGCATTGAGAATATTTATCCGACCAAACATCATTTTTTGGCGGATGAAATTTTATCGCACAATGGGGCGTTGGTTTCAGAATTTTTACCTCATCAGCCCCCGATTGCGGCAAATTTTCCCCGCCGTAATCGGATTATTAGTGGGCTTTCGGTGGGGACATTGGTGGTTGAAGCCACGGAAAAAAGCGGTTCGCTGATCACGGCACGTTATGCTTTAGAACAAAATCGGGAAATTTTTGCCGTGCCGGGCAATATTCAAAGTGAATTTAGCCGAGGCTGTAATCACTTGATCAAGCAAGGGGCGATGTTGGTGGAAAATGTGAAGGATATTTTGGATACCCTGTATCAACATTCAATTCATAGCCAAACAGAAATCGATTTTGATCAAATTGCGGTTGAAAATTACACTCCGCCGCCGAATCCCCGCCGTGTGGTTGAATCGCCAAGTCATCCAAAACTTTACGCCCGAATAGGCTATACGCCGGTGAGCATTGATGATTTGGCACAGGAATTTGGTTTATCCGTTGATGTGTTGTTGGTTCAACTTTTGGATTTGGAATTACAGGATTTGATTTTGTGTGAAAACGGGCTTTATAAACGTGTGTAGAATTGTGCTAAAATGACGCCTTCATTTTTTAGGAGAAGCTATGTTAGCGATTATTTCCCCCGCCAAAACCTTGGATTTTGAAAGTGCGGTCAGAAAATTTCCTGTTTTTCAACCGCACTTAACGGATTATAGCGAGCAATTAATTGATCTTTGCCGCCGTCTTTCTCCGCAAGAGATTGCCTCTTTAATGTCGATTAGCGATAAACTGGCCGGTTTAAATGCCGCCCGTTTTGCCGAGTGGACAACGGATCATAATGAACAAAATTCACGTCCGGCGATTTTTGCGTTTAAAGGCGATGTTTATACCGGTTTGGATGTGGATTCATTATCGGACGAAGATATTCATTATGCACAATCCCATCTTCGTATGCTTTCCGGTTTGTATGGTTTGTTGCAACCCCTTGATTTGATGCAGCCATACCGCTTGGAAATGGGAACAAAATTGGCAAATACCAAAGGCAAAGATCTTTATGCGTTTTGGGGTGATGTAATTACACAATCGGTGCAGCAAGCCTTGGATAAGCAAGGTGATAAGGTGTTGATCAATCTTGCTTCCGATGAATATTATAAATCCGTCAAAGAAAGCAAATTGAATGCTCAAATTGTGAAGCCGATTTTTTTGGATAATAAAAATGGTACATATAAAGTGGTCAGCTTTTATGCGAAAAAAGCCCGTGGTTTAATGTGCCGCTATATCATCCAAAACCGTTTAACCCAAGTGGAGCAACTAAAGGACTTTGACCTTGGCGGCTATTGGTTTGACAGTGTTTCTTCTTCCTCAAAAGAATTGGTATTTAAACGAGATCATAATGAATAAAATTTTTGTTATTTTGACCGCACTTTTCCTTTCTGCCTGTGCCGCCAAGCCTACACAGCTTGATGTGCCGGAACAAATTAAACACCAAAATAAAACCTATCGCTTGGCAAATGGGCAGGATTTAGGCACGGTGGCACGTTATGTTTATTTGAGCAAACCCGATACTTTAACGAATTGGACGTCGCAAATTGAGGTTTTGTTTGATCGCAATGCACAACATCGTTCTATCAAAGATCGTATTATTTTGCGTGAGCGGGTCTATCGTAATACTGAGGTGAAAACCTTTAAATTAAGCCCGGTGAAGGATACTCAAGGTAAAAAAGATGAGGGGTTGATCGGTTATGTGGTGTATGCCCCTTCACAAACCGACCCTTTGTGGCAAGTGGATGTGATGACGGGAAAAGAAATGCCACAATGTGGTTTTGTGCAGTTTCAGTATTCGCAAAAAGTGAAAAATAGCCGTCATTTGAGCGAGGAAAAAGTGTTGCAACATTTGCAAAAATATTTGATTACCAAAGAAATGAAAGCATTAGAGAAGATGCCGTGGCAATGGCATTGCCAAAATCGAGAATAAAATTTTACCTAGATCAAAAGGTGAATGAATTTCTCAAATTTTTTCTAGAGTGGCAGATATGAATGGTGTAACCTTAGCAACGTTTCTTATTTCTTAAATTTAATACAAAGTAGGTTGTATATGATTAAAAAAATTGCAGTATTAACAAGTGGTGGTGATGCACCGGGTATGAACGCCGCAATCCGTGGTGTAGTACGCGCAGCCCTTGCCGAAGGCTTGGAAGTGTTTGGTATCTTTGATGGTTATCAAGGGTTATATAACAACAATATCAAACAACTCAATCGTTATAGCGTATCCGATATTATTAACCGTGGCGGTACGTTTTTAGGCTCGGCACGTTTCCCGGAATTTAAAGATCCGGCGGTACGGGCGAAATGTGCGGAAATTTTACGTTCTCACGGCATTGATGCCCTTGTGGTAATTGGTGGTGACGGTTCTTATATGGGGGCGAAACTTTTAACGGAAGAACACGGTTTCCCTTGTGTTGGTATTCCGGGAACGATTGATAACGATGTGGCTGGTACAGACTACACCATTGGTTATCAAACTGCGTTACAAACTGCGGTGGATGCGATCGACCGTTTGCGTGATACGTCCAGTTCACACCAACGTATTTCGATTGTTGAAATTATGGGTCGTCATTGTAGCGATTTAACCATCTCAGCCGGTATTGCAGGTGGTTGTGAATATATTGTGGCGTCTGAAATGGAATTTAACCGTGAAGAGTTAATCCAACAAATTGAACGTAGCATTATTCGTGGAAAACGTCACGCCATTGTTGCAATTACCGAATTGATTACCGATGTTCATTCCCTTGCCAAAGAAATTGAAGCACGCGTAGGACACGAAACCCGTGCAACCGTATTAGGGCATATTCAACGTGGCGGTACGCCTTGTGCCTTTGACCGTATTTTGGCTTCACGTATGGGCGTTTATGCGGTGGATCTTCTTCTTCAAGGAAAAGGGGGATACTGCGTAGGAATTCAAAACGAACAACTTGTTCACCACGATATTATTGATGCGATCAATAATATGCGCCGCGAATTTAAAGCCGATTGGTTAGAAGTGGCGAAACGCTTGGAATAATTTGATTGATGATTCTTCAGTAAAGTGCGGTTGTTTTCAGCCGCCTTTTTATTTGCTATCATCCACGCTTTCTAAACATCAGTATTAAGGTTTAATCAATGTTTACGGGACTTCTTATCGGGATGGCTTTTGGCATCCTCCTTCAACGAACACAATTCTGTTTTGTCTCAGGCTTTCGCCGTTTGTTATTTGAAAAAAATACCCGATTTTTAACCGCACTTTTGCTTGCCGTGACGGTGCAATCTATCGGTTTATTTGGGCTTGCCGAATTAGAACTCATCAACATTCCGAATACAACGTTGCCGATTGTCGCAACGGTGGCGGGCGGATTATTGTTTGGTATTGGTATGGTGCTGAGTAATTGCTGTGGAAGTGGTGCTTGGTTTCGTTCGGCAGAAGGGGCGTTGGGTAGCCTGCTTGCCTTAGTTGCCTTTGCCATCACAATGGCGGCGACACAAACAGGAAGTCTTCACCAATTTGTAAACCGTTGGACACAGCAAACGACAGAATGGGATAACATTTACTTAACCTTGTCTATTTCACCTTGGTGGTTGGTGGCGGCTTTAGTGCTATCTACATTCGTTTTATTGCTTCGGCGCGACAATCTATCACAAAGTAAAAATCTTTCTTTTTTTGACCGCACTTTTAAACAACCTTGGCACCCTTATTGGGGTGGATTGTTAATTAGTTTACTTGGTGTAGTCGCGTGGTATTTGAGTGCGCAAACCGGGCGTCATTACGGTTATGGCATTGCCGTGCCTTCCGCCAATGTTGTGCAATATTTAGTCATTGGACAACAGCGTTATTTAAACTGGGGTAGTTTCTTTGTGCTAGGCATTCCTCTTGGGGCTTTTTTAATGGCGAAAATCAGTGGTGATTTTTGCTTAAGAATGCCTGCCCCGAAAGAAGCATTACGCCGAATTTTAGGCGGTATTGTGATGGGATTAGGGGCAGCGTTTGCCGGCGGTTGCTCGGTGACCAATACATTGGTTGCAACGGCTTATTTTTCTTGGCAGGGCTGGATTGCCACAGGGTGTATTTTAATTGGATTTTGGCTTGGCAATAAATGGATTGTGAAAAGATAAAAGGAAAAAAGATGATGAAATTTAACCGCACTTTAGTTGGCTTGGGCGTATTAATGTCCCTTACGGCTTGTGATGATCAATCGGTAAAAGTGATTGAAACGAAGGAATTGTTGGATAATTTAAACAATCCGAATTATGTGATTATTGATTCACGTCAAGACAGTCTTTATAACGGTTTTAAAGATCACAATGCGACCCGAGGCGGACACATTCCGGGGGCAATACAATTTTCCTGTGCTTGGTTGGATGCGATTGCGCCGGATAAATTTGAATCTTTTGCCGCAGGTAAGGGCATTACAAAAGACAAAACCTTGGTATTTTATGATTCCAATCCGGATAATCTTGCCTGTATTAGTGCCGATTTTGCCGCAAAAGGTTATAAAACCCGTATTTTTAACGATTTTGTGAGTTATGCCAATGCGGATTATCCGTTAGAATTTTTCCCGAATTTCCAATATAGCGTTTCACCACAATGGATTAATGCCGTATTGAAAGGAGAAAAACCTGAAACTTACGAGAATGATAAATTTGCGATTTTTGAAGTGTCTTGGGGGCCGTTAGAAAAAGCGCAAGGTTATGTTCAACATATTGTTGGCGCTTATCATTTTGATACGGATTGGATTGAAAACGGCCCGATTTGGAATTTATCTGCGCCGGATGTGATAGAACAACATTTATTAAAAAATGGAATTACCGCCGATAAAACCATTATTTTGTATTCCGATAATCAACTGGCGGCTTACCGGGTTTTCTGGGCATTAAAATGGGCGGGCGTGAAAGATGTTCGTGTGTTAAATGGTAATCTTTCCACTTGGATGGATGAAGATTTACCAACCGAAACCACGGTGAATATACCTTCACCTGAAAACCGTTTTGGTGTGAGCATTCCGGCAAATCCACAAATTGATATTGAAACGCCAAAAGAAATGATTGCCGCACAACAGCAAGGAATGAAACTTATTAGTAATCGGGCGTGGGATGAATATATCGGCAAAGTGAGTGGCTATGATTACATTCCGGGAAAAGGTGAACCGAAAGGGGCAATTTGGGGCTTTGCCGGAACGGATTCGTCTAATATGGCGGATTATTATGATCCCGATGGCACATTGCGTAACCCAAATGAAATTTTTGCATTATGGAAAACACAAGGTATTGAGAAAGGCGATAAATTAGCTTTTTATTGTGGCACGGGCTGGCGTGCCGGTGTGTCTTGGTTTATGACCCAACTTGCCGGTTGGCAAAATACCGTGGTGTATGACGGCGGTTGGAATCAATGGCAAATGGACTCCATTTATCCGGTACAAAAAGGTGCGCCGAATAATATGCTTAAACCCGATACAAAAAATGATTTTGGCAAAGTAATGAAAAAAGGAAACTCTTGTAAAAGTTAATTTCTAACGAAAATTTATTATGTATTAGTGCATAATAAATGTGATTTCCCTTTGACTATTTTCTTTACAACGAGTAATATTCACGTCCTATGCAAAAGGTAAAACTACCCCTAACCGTTGATCCGGTAAAAGATGCTCAAAGACGGCTTGATTACGTTGGCTACTATGCCATTAGCCAGCTTGAGCGTTTAGCGGAATCAGTGGTAAATGTGCTAAGCGATGCACGGGTAACATTATCGTTTTATATTGATCCACAAAAATTAGTGGTGATGAAAGGTAAAGCCCAAGTTGAAGTCGAACTCGAATGTCAGCGTTGTGGCGAACCATTCAAGCAAACATTGGAGTGTGAATTTGTTTACAGTCCGGTTGCTAATTGGGATCAGGCTGATGTATTGCCCGAAATTTATGAGCCAATCGAATTTAATGAGTTTGGTGAAATAGATTTACTTGGTACGGTGGAAGACGAATTAATTTTATCGTTACCGCTTGTACCAATGCATTCATCTGAACACTGTGAAGTGTCCGCGCAGGAACAGGTTTTTGGCGAATTGCCTGAAGAATTGGCAAAAAAACCGAACCCGTTCGCTGTATTAGCTAATTTAAAGCAAAAGTAAATTAAATTTAGGAGTATAGCCAATGGCTGTTCAACAAAACAAAAAATCTCGTTCACGTCGTGATATGCGTCGTTCACACGATGCATTAACTACTGCTGCAGTATCAGTGGATAAAGCAAGCGGTGAAACACATTTACGCCACCACGTAACTGCAGACGGTTACTACCGTGGTCGTAAAGTGATCAATAAGTAATTTTTACTTATAGGTATTCACTTGAATCGTCTAACCTTGGCGTTAGATGTGATGGGCGGGGACATTGGTCCCCGTATTACTATCCCAGCCTCCTTTCTAGCATTGGAAAAAGATCCGATGCTTTCTTTGATTTTATTCGGCGACCGCCAACAAATCAGCCCTTTTCTTAAAAACTGCGCTACTCATCTTTTAGATCGCATTCAAATTCACCATTGCACAGGTGTGATTAATAACAACCAAGGCATCTCTCACGCCCTACGGCAAAGTAAGGGAACCTCAATGCGTTTAGCATTGGAAGCCGTACAACAAGGCATTGCACAAGGCTGTGTGAGTGCAGGCAATACCGGTGCATTAATGGGATTGTCTAAAATTTTATTGCAACCGCTAAAAGGCATTGCCAGACCTGCACTTATTTCGCTTATTCCAACCATTGAGGGTGAAAAATCGGTGATGTTAGATCTTGGTGCGAATGTGGAATGTAATGCGGAAAATCTTTACCAATTTGCTATAATGGGTGCAATTTTTGCCGAGTATCGCTTAAATTTGGTGTATCCCCGAATTGGTTTGCTGAATATTGGCGTGGAAGAAATTAAAGGTCGTCAATCTCTCCGTGATGCGGCAAATTTATTAGAAAAATCGACCGCACTTAATTATATTGGCTTCATCGAAGGCGATGCGCTACTTAATGGTAAAGCAGATGTGATTGTTAGCGATGGTTTTTCCGGTAATATTGCCCTTAAAACTTTGGAAGGGGCGGCAAAAAATGTGTTGTCTTTATTTAAAGGACAATCAAAACAATATTTCTTAAAGCCGATTTTTTCTTGGGTTATGCGTCATTTTTTTAAAGCAACGTATCAACGTTTGAAACGCATTAATCCTGATGAATATAATGGCGCATCGCTTATCGGCTTAACCGCCGTGGTAGTGAAAAGTCATGGTAGTGCCAATGTTAATGCCTTTGCACACGCCATCGCCGATGCCGCTTTTCAGGCCCGCCATCAACTCCCTAAAAAAATATTGGCGGGACTCCCTCGTTATTAATAACTTAACTTATTTGATTATGAATAGCAGAATTTTATCTACCGGTAGTTATTTACCAAGTCATATCCGTACCAATGCTGATTTAGAAAAAATGGTTGATACCTCCGATGAGTGGATAGTCACCCGCTCTGGCATCCGTGAACGCCGTATCGCCACAGCAGATGAAACTGTCGCAACAATGGGCTTTGAAGCAGCTCAAAAAGCCATTGAAACCGCTCAAATCAATCCTCAAGAAATTGAGCTTATTCTTGTGGCGACAACCAGTCATTCTTACGCTTATCCAAGTGCAGCCTGCCAAATACAAGGAATGCTCGAAATTGAAGATGCTATTTCTTTCGATTTAGCCGCCGCTTGCACCGGTTTTGTCTATGCATTAGGGGTGGCGGATCAATTTATTCGTAGTGGTAAGGTGAAAAAAGCCTTAGTGATCGGCTCGGATCTTAATTCCCGCAAACTTGATGAAACTGATCGTAGCACCGTAGTGTTATTTGGTGATGGTGCGGGAGCGGTAATTTTGGAAGCAACCGAGCAAGAAGGGATTATCTCAACGCATTTGCACGCTTCTGCGGATAAGCACAATACTCTCGTATTATCTCAGCCTGAACGTGGTAGTGAAAAATCCGGTTATATTGAAATGCAAGGTAATGAAACTTTCAAACTGGCGGTGCGCGAGCTTTCAAATGTGGTGGAAGAAACATTAGCAGCAAATAATCTTGAGAAAAAAGATTTAGATTGGCTTGTACCGCATCAAGCTAATTTGCGTATTATCACAGCAACAGCAAAAAAATTGGAAATGGATATGTCGCAAGTGGTCGTCACTTTAGATAAATACGCCAACAATAGTGCGGCAACCGTCCCTGTTGCTCTAGATGAAGCGGTTAGAGATGGTCGTATCCAACGCGGGCAGTTGCTCTTGTTGGAAGCCTTTGGCGGTGGTTGGACGTGGGGTTCTGCGTTAGTACGATTCTAATAAGTTTGCTAAAATCCTGCCGGTATTTAAAAAGTGCGGTTGATTTTGACCGCACTTTTGGTGTTGGATTTTACTTTCGCCGCTGGCGGTTTATTCTCTTTTATTTATGTAAAAGAAAGTAAACAAAGAAAAACGCACACCACTTAATGGTGCATTAGTAAAACAAAATAGGAAAATATAATGAAAAAATTCGCAATGGTTTTTCCGGGACAAGGATCTCAAACGGTCGGAATGCTTGCTGAACTGGCTACCGAATATCCTGTGGTAACTGAAACTTTCAAACAGGCTTCTGAAGTATTGGGATACGATTTATGGAATTTGGTTCAACAAGGCCCTGCCGAAGAACTTAATAAAACTTGGCAAACCCAACCCGCACTTTTAGCTGCTTCCGTGGCGATTTACCGTGTATGGCAGGAAAAATATCCACAATTAAAACCGGAAATGATGGCGGGACATAGCTTGGGTGAATATTCGGCATTAGTTTGCGCCGGTGTATTAAATTTCCAAGATGCGATAAAACTGGTGGAATTACGCGGTAAATTAATGCAACAAGCGGTGCCGGAAGGTACGGGAGCAATGTATGCGATTATCGGTTTAGATAATGAAGCAATTATCAATGCCTGCAAGCAAGCAGAACAAGGCGAAGTGGTATCGGCAGTGAATTTTAATTCTCCGGGACAGGTTGTTATCGCCGGTGCCAAAGCTGCGGTAGAGCGTGCGGCTATTTTATGTAAAGAAGCCGGCGCGAAACGTGCTTTACCGTTGGCGGTAAGCGTGTCTTCTCATTGTGCATTAATGAAACCTGCCGCGGATGAATTAGCGGTAACATTGGAAAATATCACGCTTAACACGCCATCAAGCGCCGTGATTAATAATGTCGATGTTAAAGCCGAATCAGAAAGTGGCGCAATTCGTAATGCCCTTATTCGTCAGCTTTATAGTCCGGTTCGTTGGACAGAAAGCGTGGAAAAAATGGCACAAGATGGCGTGCAAGTGTTAGTTGAAATTGGTCCGGGCAAGGTATTAAACGGTTTAACCAAACGTATTGTTGGTGATTTACAGGCTGCATCCGTAAATGATGTGGCATCACTTAATGTCATTGAAGAATTATTAGCATAAAAGGAGAGAAATAATGCAAGGTAAAATTGCGTTGGTAACCGGGGCAACACGTGGTATTGGACGTGCGATTGCAGAAGAATTGGTATCGAAAGGGGCATTTGTCATTGGTACGGCAACCTCTGAAAAAGGGGCAGAATCAATTTCAGCCTATTTAGGTGGGAAAGGCAAAGGCTTAGTGCTAAATGTTGCCGATAAAGCCTCAATTGAAGCAGTGCTTGAGCAAATCAAAAATGATTTTGGCGATATTGATATTCTTGTGAACAATGCCGGTATCACCCGTGATAATTTATTAATGCGAATGAAAGATGAAGAATGGTTCGATATTATGCAAACGAATTTAAGTTCAATCTATCATCTTTCAAAAGCAATGCTACGCTCAATGATGAAAAAACGCTTTGGTCGTATTATCAATATTGGTTCGGTAGTCGGTTCAATGGGAAATCCGGGGCAAACAAACTATTGTGCGGCAAAAGCCGGCGTGATTGGTTTTTCTAAATCCTTAGCAAAAGAAGTGGCGGCACGTGGCATTACGGTGAATGTTGTTGCACCGGGCTTTATTGCAACGGATATGACGGAAGTACTTACAGAAGAACAAAAAGCGGGCATTTTGTCTAACGTACCTGCAGGACGTTTAGGCGAAGCAAAAGATATTGCAAAAGCCGTCGCCTTTCTCGCCTCAGATGATGCTGCTTACATTACCGGCACAACATTACACGTAAATGGCGGTTTATATATGAGCTAATTCCGCCACGGAATGGCGATTTAAGGTGGTGGATTTTCCTCGATAAAATCATAGCCAAAGATTTTGGATAATGTTAAAATCTGCGCCGCAACATAATTTGGTTACGTCTTGAGCGTATGCAAAGGTATGTAACTATTTTCTTTGTATCTATTTCTGCTTGTCCTTTCGTGGTGCGACCACTCAAGAAACGGTTGCAAGGTTATCGGAAATTTATACACTAACCGCTCAGAAATGAGTTAAAACAACATAGGAAAAACAAATGAGTATTGAAGAACGCGTAAAAAAAATCATCGTAGAACAATTAGGTGTTAAAGAAGAAGACGTGAAATCTGAAGCTTCTTTCGTTGAAGATTTAGGTGCGGATTCTTTAGACACAGTTGAATTAGTAATGGCTTTAGAAGAAGAATTTGATATCGAAATTCCTGATGAAGAAGCTGAAAAAATCACAACTGTTCAATCTGCGATTGACTACGTGCAAAACAATCAATAATTTCAAGTTGGGCGACTTTTTAAGTCGCCTAATTTTTGCCCGAAAAACACGCCTTAAAATAACCGTACTTTCTTTCTGCCCTCTCTCTTCTTACTTTATCGTTTTTAACAAAATATGATTTCGCTTGGCGTTATACTTCAAAAGAAGTATGATCTTGCCGTTTTTTTACTTTATTTGAGGTATTTTTATGCTTTATTTAGAATTTTTGTTCTTATTACTGATGCTGTATATGGGCAGCCGGTTTGGTGGTATTGGGCTTGCCGTAGTATCTGGTATTGGCTTGGCGATTGAAGTATTTATACTTCGTATGCCAATAGGTAAACCACCGGTTGATGTTATTTTAATCATCCTTGCCGTGGTAACCTGTGCCGCTGTGTTAGAGGCAGCCGGTGGGCTTAAATTTATGTTGCAAATTGCAGAACGTATTTTGCGGAACAATCCAAAACGGGTCACCTTCTTTGGCCCTTTAGTCACTTACACAATGACAATAATGCTTGGCACAGGACACGCCGTTTATTCTATTATGCCGATTATTGGCGATGTGGCGTTAAAAAATAAAATCCGTCCGGAACGCCCAATGGCCGTTGCCTCTATTGCCTCTCAACTCGCCCTTACCGCCAGCCCGGTTTCTGCCGTATTAGTTTATTATCTCGGTGCAATCGCAAAATTACCGGGTTTTGAGCATATTTCGTTATTACAAATTATGGCGGTTACCGTGCCTGCCACCTTATTAGGCACACTGATGATGTCGCTTTACAGCCTAAAACGGGGTAAAGAATTAGAGGTAGATCCTGAATATCAACGCCGTTTGCAAGATCCCATTTGGCGTGAGCGAATTCTCAACACGACAAACACTTTACTGGATGACGAATTACCAAAAGCAGCAAAATATTCTGTTTATTTGTTCCTTTTGTCTTTGGTATTTATTGTTGTTGTGGCAATGATTCCTGAAATTCGCACAATTGGTGAAGCCAAACCCATTTCAATGGGTGTCGTGATTCAAATGGTTATGCTTTGTTTCGGTGGGATCATTTTGTTAGCCTGTAAAGTCAATCCGCAAATTGTGCCAAATGGCGTAGTGTTTAAATCCGGAATGGTGGCAGGTTTAGCGATTTTTGGTATTGCGTGGATGAGTGATACTTACTTCCAATATGCAATGCCGGAATTTAAAGCCGCTGTTACCTCAATGGTAGAATCCTATCCTTGGACATTCGCCCTTGCCTTATTTGCCGTTTCAGTAGTGATTAATAGCCAAGCAGCCACTGCCGTAATGATGGTACCGGTGGGAATTGGTTTAGGCTTGCCGGCACCTTTATTAATCGGCTTAATGCCGGCAACTTACGCTTATTTCTTTATTCCAAATTACCCTTCCGATATTGCCACGGTGAACTTTGATGTGACCGGTACAACCAAAATCGGGAAATACTACTTTAACCACAGTTTTATGATTCCCGGTTTAATCGGCGTTATCACCGCCTGTTTGGTGGGAGTTACCATTGCAGAATTTATTATTCGATAAAACGACATTGTCAGAAAAAAGCACCTTCATGGTGCTTTTTTCTTATTAACTATTGATGGAACGCATTTTTTGAAAAACGGGGGCCGCTAGTGGAGGGATTAATCATTGTGGCAATAAAAAATGGTGAAGCATTATGGAAAACTAAAAAGTGATAATTTATTGCATTAAAAAGGCTATTCTAGAGTGAATAGCCTTTTCTTTGTTTTAGTTTAACGATCTCTTACGAACGTTTCATAATTTCAAAGAATTCCTCGTTAGTTTTTGCCACGGCGAGCTTATCAATGAGCCATTCCATCGCTTCCACTTCACCCATTGGATTAAGAATTTTGCGGAGAATCCACATTTTTTGTAATTCATCAGGGGTGGTGAGTAAATCCTCTTTACGGGTACCGGAGCGGTTGAAATCAATCGCCGGGAACACACGTTTTTCAGCAATTTTACGGGAAAGGTGAAGCTCCATATTCCCTGTTCCTTTAAATTCCTCGAAAATCACCTCGTCCATTTTAGAGCCGGTATCGACAAGGGCGGTCGCGATAATGGTTAAACTTCCGCCCTCTTCCACATTACGTGCCGCACCAAAGAAACGTTTTGGTCGATGTAATGCATTGGCATCCACACCACCGGATAAAATCTTACCGGAAGCAGGGGTAACGGTGTTGTAAGCACGGGCTAAGCGGGTGATGGAATCAAGCAAAATAACCACATCTTTTTTGTGTTCTACCGAGCGTTTCGCTTTTTCGATCACCATTTCTGCCACTTGAACGTGACGGGCGGCAGGTTCATCAAAGGTAGAAGCGATCACTTCGCCTTTCACCGAACGTTGCATTTCTGTTACTTCTTCAGGACGTTCATCAATCAATAGCACGATTAATTCACATTCCGGATAGTTGTGCGTAATGCTTTGTGCAATGTTTTGTAACAACATTGTTTTACCGGCTTTAGGGGGGGCTACGATCAAACCACGCTGACCTTTCCCGATTGGTGAAGCTAAATCCAAAATTCGTGCGGTTAAATCTTCTGTTGAACCATTGCCGCGTTCCATTCTTAATCTGGAATTGGCGTGTAGCGGAGTGAGGTTTTCAAACAGAATTTTGCTGCGGGAAACTTCCGGTTTATCGTCATTCACTTGATCGACTTTTAATAAGGCAAAGTAGCGTTCGCCTTCTTTCGGTGGACGGATTTTACCTTCGATTTTATCACCGGTTTGGAGGTTGAAACGGCGGATTTGACTTGGGGAAACATAGATATCATCAGGGCCAGCAAGGTAGGAACTGTCGGCAGAACGGAGAAAACCAAAACCATCGGGCAGGATTTCTAACACACCGCCGCCGAAAATATCTTCACCGCTTTTGGCGTGCTGTTTTAAAATGGCAAAGACAATATCCTGTTTACGCAAACGTGCTAAATTTTCTAAGCCCATTTGCTCTTCGCCAAGTTTCACAAGCTCTGAAACCGGCGTATTTTTTAGTTCTGTTAAATGCATAATGAATAATTGTTGGGATTAAATTAGAGTTGAATAATTGAATGGTGGGCTAACGCCCTAAAATCGGTGCGTAAAGTATCACTAAAAGCTCATTGTGTCTAGTTTTTGTTGTAAAAATTCAGGCTTTTTTATGATAAAGTGCGGTCGATTTTTATGAAGTTTTACAATTTCCGAATCATTCATTGATTTATGAATAAATATGCATTAGATTAGAATAATTAATTATTGTTGGGCGTTTTATTACCGCTCAAAACACACATAAGAGGATAAACTATGGCACTTTGGGGTGGTCGTTTTACGCAAGCCGCAGACAAACGTTTTAAAGATTTTAATGATTCATTGCGTTTTGATTATCGTTTGGCAGAACAGGATATTGAAGGCTCAATCGGTTGGTCAAAGGCGTTGGTGAAAGTGAAGGTATTAACGCCGGAAGAACAACAACAGCTCGAACAAGCCTTAAATGAATTATTGATTGAAGTGCGGTCAAATCCGCAGGCGATTTTGCAGGATGAAGCGGAAGATATTCACAGTTGGGTAGAAAGTAAACTGATCGACAAAGTGGGTAATCTTGGCAAAAAATTACATACAGGACGTAGTCGTAACGACCAAGTCGCACTTGATATCAAAATGTGGTGTAAGCAACGGGTAATTGAACTGCAACAATCCCTTCGCCAATTACAACGTCATTTGGTACAAACCGCAGAAAATACACAAGATGCCGTGATGCCGGGTTACACCCATTTACAACGTGCCCAACCGATCACTTTCGCCCATTGGTGTATGGCGTATGTGGAAATGTTTGATCGTGATTACACACGTTTAACCGATGCCTATAAACGAATGAATACTTGCCCGCTTGGTAGTGGGGCATTGACAGGGACAGCCTATGCGGTTGATCGTGATGCTTTGGCACAGGATTTAGGATTCGCCTTTGCAACACGTAACAGCTTAGACAGCGTTTCTGACCGAGATCACATTGTAGAACTCCTTTCTACCGCCTCATTAAGTATGGCACACCTTTCCCGTTTTGCGGAAGATATGATTATTTTTAACAGCGGCGAAGCCAATTTTGTTGAATTGTCCGATCGTGTGACTTCCGGTTCGTCACTTATGCCGCAAAAGAAAAATCCGGACGCTTGCGAATTGATTCGTGGTAAGGCTGGGCGGGTGATGGGGGCATTAACCGGTATGTTAATGACATTGAAAGGTTTGCCGCTCGCCTATAACAAAGATATGCAGGAAGATAAAGAAGGCATTTTTGATGCACTGGATACTTGGCAAGATTGCGTGGATATGGCGACTTTCGTGTTAGATGAATTAAAAGTCAATGTAGAACGCACCCGTGAAGCCGCCTTGAAAGGCTATTCCAACGCAACCGAATTGGCGGATTACCTTGTGGCAAAAGGTGTGCCGTTCCGTGATTCCCATCATATTGTGGGTGAAACGGTAGTTTACGCCATTGAGAAAGGAAAAGGCTTGGAAGACCTCACGATTCCGGAATTTCGTCAATTCAGCGAGGTGGTGGGCGATGATGTGTATGATATTCTTTCACTTCAATCTTGTTTGGATAAACGTTGTGCGAAAGGTGGCGTGTCGCCATTGCGTGTGGCGGAAGCCATTGCGGAAGCCAAACAACGATTTGCGTAAAAGCGAACGAAAAGTGCGGTCAAATTTGACCGTACTTTTAGTTTGATTTGAACAATGCACAAAACCAAAATAATGTGAGCGGTAGGGGTACGACACCGCGTCCCTATTTTTTCCAAAAAACTTCATTGAGCAATTAATCTCTGAAGTTATTAAATTGGAACGGTTGTCCTAAATCTGCACCTTTCACTAATTGAATCACTGCTTGTAAATCATCGCGTGATTTTCCTGTTACACGTACTTGTTCACCTTGAATCTGTGTTTGAACTTTGATTTTTGAATCTTTCACCAATTTCGTGATTTTTTTCGCCATCTCAGTTTCAATGCCTTGTTTAAGTTTAATTTCTTTGGTGTAAAGTTTGCCGTGATGTTCGCTTTCTGTCGGAATATCAAGCGAGCTGTGTTCAATACCACGTTTTACAAATGCACCGATTAAAATTTCAATGAGTTGCTCAAGTTGAAATTCGGATTCGGTGGTCACTTTCACCGTTTCATTTTTTTCATTAAGTTCAATCACGGCTTCAACCCCACGGAAATCATAGCGGGTACTTAAAACGCGATTAGCATTTTCTACCGCATTGCGCACTTCGTGCATCGTAATTTCAGAGACAATATCAAAAGATGGCATAGTGTTTTTCCTCATTCATTTAAAATTCTTCGGTATGATGTCGTCAAAGCATAAATAATATTTAGGGACATCCGTGTGGTATCCCACGTTTTTGCCGAATTATTTATGCACGATTGAATCACACCGACATTCTGTCATTCGCACTTAAAAGACACAAAAGTGCGGTAAAGTCGGCGAAGTTTACCACAATTTGCGCTTGTTGTTGCACTTTCGGCTTTGCGTGAAAAGCCACGCCTAAGCCCGCTACGTTCATCATTGCCAAGTCATTTGCACCGTCTCCGATGGCAAGAGTGTTTTTCGGTTCAAGCCGGTATTCATCACGCAGGCGTTGAAGTGTATCCGCTTTATATTGCGCATCAACCACCTCACCTTTTACCAAGCCGGTTAATTTTCCATTCACAATTTCAAATTGATTTGAGGCGGCGAAATCCAGTTTTAACAATGTTTTCAAATAATCTGCAAAGTAAGTAAAACCTCCCGAAGCAATAGCGGTTTTCCAACCCTGTTGTTGCAAGGTTTGAATGGTTTCAACCAAGCCCGGCATTAAAGGCAATTTGGCCCGCACTTCTTGCAGAATACTTTCGGAGGCATCTTTTAAGGTAGCGACACGGCGGCGTAAACTTTGCTCAAAATCCAATTCACCACGCATTGCACTTTCAGTGATTGCCGAAACCAATTCTCCCGTGCCGGCAAGTTTGGCAATTTCATCAATACACTCAATTTGAATGGCGGTGGAATCCATATCCATCACCAATAAGCCCTTTTCTGATAATTTTGCCTCAAAATTGAGCCGCGCGATGTCTAAGCTAAGTTCGTGTGCGGTGGAAAGAAACGTATCTTGCCATTCGCCTTTCAGCAATACGACTGTATTTTTTGCGACATTCCACGCGTCAAAACATTGAAAATTTTGACCGCACTTTTGTTGAAAAGCGGAAAGTGCCGTCAAATCTAGATTTGTGCCATAAACAATAAAAGCATCCTTGTTGGGAGCGGAGGGAATATTAGGCAAAAGTGCGGTGGGAAATTGTGGATATTTTTGCGTAATGCTTGCAAGGTTTTGAATTTGCATAGAGAATCCTGTAAATTGTAGATAGTTAAAACTATTCTAGCCGATTTAATGGTGAGTTGGGGAAAAATAACTTGCATTTAATGAAAGAAAAATTAACCAAATCGATGATGCTTGCACTGATTGTTATCCTTATTTTGGGGGCTTTGACTATTATTTTATTTGGTGTTCAACAATTTAAAATTGGTTCTCAGCTCGCTGGCGTAAAACAGGTTTCCAATTTATCCCATATTTTGGTGCGACAACAGACAAATTTGTTTTCTGTTTTGTTGGTTAATAATGCAAAATCCGAAAAATTGACGGAAAATCTTGATAATTTGGTGCAAGAGCATTTTGTGTTGGATGCCGCCATTTATAATGCACAAGGCAAATTACTGGCGCAAAGCACTGGTTCTGAAAATTTACGTTCACATTTAGGGCTGGTAGAAGAAAATGAAAAAGAAAACGGTCGCCAGCAAATTGTCGAGCCGATTTATTCCAATTCAGGTATCAAAGGTTTTTTACGGGTGACATTTGATACGCAATATGCCCAATCTTCCCAAAGCAAAATTAATCAAATCTTTAGCCGACTTTATGGCGAATTAATTGTGGTATTTTTACTTGGCGTGTTGTTGGCTAGTTCTGTTCATTATTTTGTCAGTCATTATCGCCGGGCTTACCGCACTTCTCACGAGCCGAAAAGAGCGGTCAATTTATCACTTAAATCAAATAGCCAACGTTATCATTTAAAACGCCGTAGAGCATAAGTTATGATAGATCAAAACTATTACATAAAAATTTGCATTTATTCCTTAAATCGCAAAGTAAATAAGGTAGAATAGCCGAAACTATTTTTTCATACAGGAGAACAATATGGCAACTCGCAGACAATTAGCCAATGCAATTCGTTTTTTATCAATGGATGCCGTGCAAAAAGCAAAATCCGGTCACCCCGGCGCACCAATGGGAATGGCAGATATTGCCGAAGTGTTATGGCGTGATTTTTTAAAACACAATCCAACCAATCCTAAATGGGCTGATCGCGACCGTTTTGTATTGTCTAACGGTCATGGTTCTATGTTGATTTATAGCTTGTTACATTTAACGGGTTATGATCTTTCCATTGAAGATTTAAAACAATTCCGTCAACTTCATTCTAAAACACCGGGTCACCCTGAATATGGCTATGCACCGGGTGTGGAAACCACAACAGGCCCACTTGGTCAAGGCATTACTAATGCGGTGGGTATGGCGATTGCCGAGAAAACCCTAGCTGCCCAATTTAACCGTGAAGGGCATAACATTGTGGATCACCACACTTATGTGTTCTTAGGTGACGGTTGTTTAATGGAAGGCATTTCGCACGAGGCTTGTTCGTTAGCGGGAACTCTTGGTTTAGGCAAATTAATTGCTTTTTATGATGACAACAATATTTCTATTGATGGTCACGTGGATGGCTGGTTTAGTGATGATACCGCTGCACGCTTTGAAGCCTATGGCTGGCAGGTTATCCGCAATGTGGATGGCCACGATGCAGAACAAATTCGTGCGGCAACCGTGTTGGCACAAGCGGAAAAAGAAAAACCGACTTTAATTATTTGCAAAACCGTGATTGGTTTTGGTTCACCAAATAAATCCGGTTTACACGATAGCCACGGTGCGCCGTTGGGTGATGAAGAAATCGCTTTAACCCGCAAAGCATTAAATTGGGATTATGCCCCATTTGAAATTCCGACCGAATACTATGCCGAGTGGGATGCGAAAGCCAAAGGTGTGGCAGCAGAAAAATCTTGGCAAGAAAAATTTGCCGCATACGAAAAAGCCTACCCTGAATTAGCGGCTGAATTTAAACGTCGTGTTTCCGGTGCATTACCGGCAAACTGGGCGACAGAATCCAAAGCATTTATCGAAAAATTACAAGCCAATCCGGCGAATATCGCCAGCCGTAAAGCCTCACAAAATGCTATCGAAGCCTATGCCCACCTCTTACCTGAATTCTTAGGCGGTTCTGCAGACTTAGCAAGTTCCAACCTAACCTTATGGAGCGGTTCAAAACCAATCCGCGCTCACGAAAATCTGGACGGTAACTATATCAACTACGGCGTGCGTGAATTTGGTATGTCAGCCATTATGAACGGTATCGCATTGCACGGCGGTTTTATTCCTTATGGCGCAACTTTCTTAATGTTCTACGAATATGCCCACAATGCGGTGCGTATGGCGGCATTAATGAAATTGCGTAACCTCTTTGTGTACACCCACGATTCAATCGGCTTGGGTGAAGACGGCCCGACCCACCAACCGGTAGAACAAACCGCCGCATTGCGTTTAATTCCAAACCTTGAAACCTGGCGACCTTGCGACCAAGTAGAGTCGGCAGTGGCGTGGCAACAAGCGGTTGAACGTCAAGACGGCCCAAGTGCCTTGATTTTCACCCGCCAAAACTTAACGCAAATTGACCGCACTTCCGAGCAATTAGCCAATGTGGCATGTGGTGGCTACATCTTAAAAGATTGTGTAGGCACACCGGATTTAATCTTCATTGCCACCGGTTCTGAAGTTGAACTTGCCGTAAAAGCAGCTGAAGTATTAAGCGCAGAAGGCAAAAATGTACGCGTGGTTTCAATGCCAAGCACGAACCGCTTTGATAAACAAGACGAAGCCTATCGTGAAAGCGTATTGCCATCATCCGTCACAAAACGTGTCGCCATTGAAGCCGGCATTTCCGATTTCTGGTATAAATATGTAGGCTTTGGCGGTCGTATCGTTGGAATGAACGGTTTCGGCGAATCCGCACCGGCTGACCAATTATTCAAATTGTTCGGCTTTACGGTAGATAATGTGGTAGCAACCGCGAAGGAAATTCTTTAATTTTAGTTGAATAGGGTGGGATATTTCCCACCCATTTTTTTATTCCATTCTCTTGTGGGAGTAGCATTCAATCCTTTCCCTGTCTTATAAAATTAGCAGCCAGTAATATAGCGTAAAATTCTAAGTTCATTGGGTATCTCACCAAATTGTCAATGCTTTTCTTTAAAAATGCGTTCATTTACTTAAGCTGCATCCGCCGATAAACATATTGTGTTTTTCGTGATTTTCTGGTTTAGGAGCACTTTATAGATAATCCACGCTAAATCCCACCCAATACTAATTTCATCACTTCATTGTTTTGGGTTCAGGACGCAAATTTTTAAACATTTGGTCGATAGCATTGCTACGCCAATTTAAGTAATTTTTCGTTTTTTGACCTTCAGGATTTGCCATTTCAAAAACGTGGAATACACCCGGAATCACAAATAATTCGGTTGGCACGCCAGCTTGAATTAATTTATTCGCATAATCAATATCTTCATTCACGAATAAATCCAAATCGCCCACCATGATAAAGGTTGGTGGTAGGTTATCCAGTTTTTTCGCCATTGCTGGTGAAAAATAAGGCATTTGACCGTCAGAAATGCTTTGCCCACCACGTAAGGCCGTCCAACCAAGGCGGTTGGCAGCAGCTGTCCACGCAAATTCACCGCTATAAGGATTGCGATATGGTGAAGTATCCGTTCCAGTGCGGTAGTCTAACATCGGATAAATCAATACTTGTCCTTCAGGGGCAAATTCTCTTTGGTCACGAGTATAAAGTGCCAGACGTGCCGTTAAACCTCCACCAGCACTTTCCCCCATTAACACCACACGTTGATTATCCAGCCCTAATTTTTCAGCATTTTGGTAAATATAACGCAAACCGTGATAGGCATCGTTTAAATCCGCAGGGAAAGGTGCTTCGCTTGCTAAACGGTATTCAAGGCTGACGACGGCTGCTTTTTGACGATCTGCGATAGTTTGTAGGCTGTCGCCGCCACTTTTGGCATTACCCATAACATAGCCGCCTCCGTGAATAAAATAGATCACAGGCAATTTGCCTTTAACCTGTTGCGGTTTATAAACATATAGGTTTACCGCAGGTTGACTGCCTTCTGACGGTACAATCCAATGAACAGCATGTTTGTTTTCAAGGACGCTTTTCTGATTATCGGCTTCAAACATTTCGCGTACTTTGGCATCGGAAAAATCTACCACCCAGTTTTTCGCCGATTCACGGTATTCGGGATCGACTAAATCCAAAGTACGTAAATTTTGAGCTATGGCAGAGCCGGTAAGTGTGATAACGGTTGCCGTAAAGAACCATTTTTTCATTTTTCTCTCCTCAAAATATGGTTATTTAAAAAAATTGATGAGTTAACGCGTTTTTTTATCGCCTGAGTGATACCAATAATTATATTGCAAAATGCAACGATGAAAACTATCGGTAAAATGACCGCACTTTGCATTAAATATCCAGTAGTTACTATGTTTGGCCTTCCAATGGAGACCGCCACGCACCGTTGGTTACGCAAATGCTTCAAATTGGCAATGCAAGGTAGTTTGACAGTTAACCAACTTTGTCCTGTCCTAGATAATATAGGAATTTTGTGGGGAATGATAGATGAGGTTAAAGTTGATATCTAATTAGACAGATTTTGCAGTATATTAAGCGATTAGAAATGTATTTATCCCAGTTATTATCTTTATTTTCCCAATCGTACTGAATATCACAGTTTTAAAAAAACTGGTGGAATTGCTTAGAATATAGAAATATCAGAAATTTTGACTGCACTTTAGTTTTTCTTCTTTTCCAAATGATTGACCACCCCCCCTTGATTTTGCTAAAATCCGCCCCGTTTTTCTGATGTATTAGGGAAAATGAGTTCGGATGAAGGTAGCTGGAGAGTGGGGAATTGCCCCTACGCCGACGATGTAAAATCTTTCAGGCGCGCGTAAGCGCAGGGACTGTTACTGGACGAACCCTTGGAGAGATCCGTTACACAAATGTGTAAATGGACGCCGAAGGCGCAAAAGAGCGGTTGTTTTTCACACCGTTTTTCAAACGCTCAGGCAAAAGGACAGGGGCTAAAAGACAATCTGTATTTTTTATTTCTCACGGATTCTTTTCGTCTCCTTGTCGCATTTATTTTTTTAGACGACGAGGAATCACAATGTCATTTACGACAATCTTATCAACCATTGATAGTTTTATTTGGGGCCCTCCGCTATTAATCTTATTATCGGGTACGGGACTTTATCTCACTTTACGTTTAGGTTTCATTCAAATTCGTTACTTGCCGCGGGCACTCGGTTATTTATTCAAAAAAGATCGTGGCGGAAAGGGCGATGTTTCCTCTTTTGCCGCGTTATTTACCGCATTGGCTGCAACCATCGGCACAGGAAATATCGTTGGGGTAGCAACGGCGGTGCAGGCAGGTGGGCCGGGGGCGATTTTTTGGATGTGGCTTGTCGCGTTACTTGGAATGGCAACCAAATACGCCGAATGTTTGCTTGCGGTGAAATACCGTGTGAAAGATCGCCTTGGTTTTATGTCCGGCGGGCCAATGTATTATATTGAGCGGGGGCTAGGCATTAAATGGCTGGCGAAAATGTTTGCCATATTCGGCTTGTTGGTGGCATTTTTCGGCATCGGCACATTCCCGCAAGTTAATGCGATCACGCACGCAATGGAAGATACTTTTCATATTCCGGTGATTATCACGGCAGTTGTGGTCACCGTGTTGGTTGCGATGATTATTTTAGGGGGAGTAAAACGTATTGCCAGCACCTCCGCCATTATTGTTCCTTTTATGGCAATTTCTTATGTATTGGTTTCTCTTGCAATTATTTTCTTAAATTTAGAAAAAGTGCCGACTGCCATTTCACTGATTATTCATAGTGCCTTTAATCCACAATCGGCTTTAGGTGGGGCGTTGGGGTTCACCGTAATGAAAGCCATCCAATCCGGCGTGGCTCGGGGGATTTTCTCTAATGAATCGGGTTTGGGAAGTGCGCCCATTGCCGCTGCGGCTGCACAAACCCGTGAGCCTGTTCGTCAAGGTTTAATCTCCATGACAGGTACTTTTTTAGATACTATTATTGTGTGTACGATGACGGGGATCGTGCTGGTGATTACCGGTGCGTGGAGCAATGCTGATCTTGCCGGTGCAA
The DNA here is from genome assembly GCF_001999305.1 of Rodentibacter myodis. Lineage (GTDB taxonomy): Bacteria > Pseudomonadota > Gammaproteobacteria > Enterobacterales > Pasteurellaceae > Rodentibacter > Rodentibacter myodis. The sequence goes on from NZ_MLHQ01000001.1 coordinate 91,456, forward strand.
CGGTTACCAATGCCGCCTTTTCACAAGGTTTAGGTTCTTCGGCGGGAGCGACTATTGTCACGATTGGTTTATTATTCTTTGCATTTACGACCATTTTAGGCTGGTGTTATTACGGCGAACGTTGTTTTGTTTATTTAGTCGGCACGCGCGGCATTCGTTTGTATCGTTTGGTGTTTATTATTTTAGTGGGGATTGGGTCATTCCTAAAATTAGATTTGATTTGGATTCTTGCCGATATTGTGAATGGACTAATGGCGTTTCCGAATTTAGTTGCGTTAATCGGATTGCGTAAAGTTGTGATTGAAGAAACAAAAGATTATTTCAACCGTTTGAAAATTAATCACCACGATCAAGATGAAATCGTGTAAATTTTAGTGAAGGTTTAAAAGGATGTTATAAGACATCCTTTTTGTTTCAACCTCTAATCATAACAACTTTCCCTCGGAAGAAAATGTGCAATGTTTGAAAATTAGAGCTAGATCATATTTTTAAATATTACTTCTTTTTTTCCTAAAAAATGACTTGAAAAAGCGGTTTGTAGAGGCTATTTTGATACAAAATTAAACCGAACCGAAAGGTTCTTAACAACGCAAGAGGTAAATGTTATGACATTAAATATTACCAGCAAACAAATGGAAATCACCCCTGCAATTCGTGAACACGTGGAAGGTCGTTTGGCAAAATTAGAAAAATGGCATACACAGTTAATTAATCCGCATTTTGTATTAAATAAAGTGCCAAATGGTTTCACGGTTGAAGCATCCATCGGTACGCCGCTTGGTAACCTACTTGCCAGCGCAACTGCCGATGATATGTATAAGGCAATTAATGATGTGGAAGAAAAATTAGAACGTCAGCTTAATAAACTTCAACACAAAGGTGAAGCCCGCCGTGCTGATGAACGTTTGAAAGATTCTTTTGAATAAATTTTCACGCGATAAGTTAGAAAAACGGTTGATCGTTATTTTACGATCAACCGTTTTTTTTATCGCCGATAAGACGAACGATTTCTTATGCTCATTCTGGAATTATTATTCACTCGTGATTTTAATCGAAATGGTTTTGGCAAATCGAGTAAAGATGCCGAATCATATTGACTAACGGGAATAGAATGTTCGATATATTCTTCAATCGCCGGTAAATTCATCGCGTATTCTTCACAAGCAAAACTAATGGAAACGCCACTTTCACCCGCCCGACCGGTACGTCCAATGCGGTGAACATAGTCCTCACGATCGTCCGGCAAATCATAGTTAAACACGTGGGTTACATCGGGAATGTGCAAGCCTCGTGCCGCCACATCCGTTGCTACCAAAATATCTAAATCGCCGTCCGTGAATTGTTTCAAGAGTGATAAACGCTTTTTCTGTGCCACATTCCCGGTGAGCAAGCCAACACGATGGCCATCTGCCGCCAAATAACCCCAAATTTCCTCGCAACGGTGTTTTGTATTGGCAAACACAATGCAACGCTCCGGCCATTCTTCTTCCATTAAGGTAAGCAAAAGTGCCATTTTGTCTTGATTAGAGGGATAAAATAATTCCTCTTTAATACGGTGTCCGGTTTTTTGTTCCGGCTCAATTTCGATATATTCCGGCTCATTCATATCTTCAAAGGCGAGTTCGCGCACTTTGTAGGAAAGGGTGGCAGAGAACAACATCGTTAAGCGTTCTTGTGGTGCAGGACATTTCCGTAATAAATAACGAATATCACGAATAAAACCGAGATCAAACATTCGATCCGCTTCATCTAATACCACCACTTGAATGTGATCTAATCGAATTATTCCTTGTTTAACATAATCAATCACACGCCCTGTTGTCCCAATCAAAATATCGACACCACGTTCAATCGCCTGTAATTGCTTGTCATAGCCATCGCCGCCATAGGCAAGAGCGGTTTTTAATCCACTTATTTTTGCCAATAGTTCTGCATCATTGCTAATTTGCACGGCAAGTTCACGGGTTGGTGCGAGAATCAATGCGCGCGGTTGGCTATCATTGAAATATCCATCTTGATGAGTGAGTAAATGATGAAAAACCGCCGTGAGAAATGCCATTGTTTTCCCTGTACCGGTTTGGGCTTGACCGGCAACGTCTTTGCCTTGGATGGTGATGGGTAAAGAAAGCGCCTGAATAGGTGTGCAATATTCGAAACCTTTACCTTTTAGGGCTTGTAAAACGGTAGGATGTAGAGGTAAATCAGCAAAACGTTGCTGACTTAAATAATTTTGTTGCATAAAAAATCACATCTTTTGAAAAATTCCGCGTAGGATAGCACGAATGGAAAAATTCCCCAAAAATTGCCTACCGAGTAAAGGATAAAAGATTAAAAACAGACCGAACGGTAAATAAAAAACAATAGAAATAATCCATTGTTCTTTATTTTTGATTGTCCCGTTGCCATTTTCGCTCAATATAACTACAAGTGGGGTGTAGGGTTAATTGTTTTTCTTGAATGAACGAAATTAACGCTTGATACAGTTTATCGGCGACACCTTGCCCGCGGAGTTGATCCGACACAAAAGTATGGTTGGCATTAATTTTGCTATCGGTTTCGTAAAAGTAGGTAAGCTCGGCGATTTTTTTCCCCTGTTCATCTAGAATAAAAAATTCACCCTGTTGGTGAAATTCTTTGTGTTGAATCTTCATTTTATGCTCCATTCATCACTTAAATTCGGATCCATTGCAAAATCTGCCGTCTCACTCGGAATTGCTTTTTCTTCTGCCGCCCATTCCCCTAGGTCAATCAGTTGGCAACGTTTGCTGCAAAAAGGACGATAAGGACTTTCGCTTGACCAAGGTACGGCTTGATGGCAGATAGGACAAGGTACTTCAATGATTTCTTCAGACATTTTTGATTTCCGCTTGTTGTAGATAAAAACGGTGCAATTCTAGCACTCTTTGCTTTAAGAACGGTAAATTTTCAGTCAAATCCTTGTCGTTATTAATCACATCATCTGCATACGTTAAGCGTTCGCTTCGGCTTGCTTGTGCATCCATAATGCGTTGAATTTGTTCGAGATTATTTTGATCCCGTTTTGCGGCACGGGCGAGCTGGGTTTGTGCTGTAACATCAATCACTAATATACGATCACAAAGATGGGTCAATTGATTTTCAATTAAAAGTGGGACGACAAATAAGGTATAAGGGGCGGTTTGGGCGGCAAGTTGTGTCATCATTGCCTGATTAATTGCCGGATGCAGTAAGCCATTCAGCCAATTTTTTTCCGTTTCATTGGCAAAGATCCGTTGTCGTAATGCCGCTCGATTGAGTTCGCCATTTTCTAACAATATCGATTCACCAAAATGTTCTACAATTTCCGCTAATAATGGCGAACCTTTTTTCACCACATCACGTGCGGCAATATCCGCATCAATGCAAGGTACGCCCAGTTCCATAAATAAATTGGTGACGGTGCTTTTTCCACTACCAATGCCGCCGGTAAGTCCTACGATATAACTCATCATTTCTGATTGAAAGCCGTTGTTAATAATTAAGCGAGAATACTACAAGAACTGCAAGGCATAAAAAAGGTGCGAAGGGTAAAAAGTTATCTTTTCTTTTGCTAAAAATCGCCAATAAAATTCCCAATGCACTGGCGATAAAAAGAAAGAGGGGAAGATCTTCCAACGGTAAGTAGCTGCCGATACCAAGGGCGAGCCAATAATCTCCCTGTCCGAACGCTTCTTTTTGGTAATACCATTTTGCGATCCAATAAATCCCATAAAAAATAAGGAAAAAAATCACCGCACTTTGCAAGCTTTGTTCTAAGGTCAAAGGGGAAAAGGATTGTGCTGCCCCGAATAAGCCGAATGCAAGCAGCCATAAACAAGGCGTGGGAGAAATCAGTTGATATTGCCAATCAAGGTAGGCGATAGCCCAGAGTAAGATAAGTATTCCTCCAAGCCACAAGGCAAAAAGTGGATTTTCCGCAAGCGCGGTGAGCAATGCACAAAGGAATCCTGTGATAAAAAAATAACGCAAAATATGACCGCACTTTTTTTGTTGAATTGTGGCAAAGTGCGGTTGAAATAAGGGGCGTTTTTTCGGGAATAATTCAATGTAATTGTTGTAAATATCTGCCTGTAGCCTTGTTATAAAACCTGAGATATAAAGCCACAACCCCACACCGAAAGTACCGCCCAATAAAAATGCCGCCAAGAGAATCATTGCACCACCGATCCCATATTAAAAATCGGTAAATACATTCCGGTCATAATAATGCCGATAAGGCTGCCGATAATCACCATCATTAAAGGTTCAAGCATTTGTGAAAGCAGATCAATTTGATGATTTAGTTTTTCTTGATAGTTCTCTGCAATATGTTGCAACATCAGCGCAAGTTTTCCACTTTTCTCGCCAATTTGTAACATTTGTTGGGCTTCCATTGGAAAGAGGTTACTGCTGACGCTGTTGGAAAAAGCATAACCTTGCGAAACCCATTGTAAAATTGACCGCACTTCGCTATCCAGCACGCAATCCGTTATCACCGTCTTTTGGGTTTGCCACGTTTGAGTGTGCGGTAGAAAACTCTCCAATGCTTGGTTAAGCGGTACGCCCGCTTGCAACATAATGTGTAAACTTTGGCTGAAATTGACTAAGCGGGAAAGCTGTTGAATATTGCCGAAAATAGGTGTTGCACTAATTATCCGTGCTTTTAATTGCTGAAACCAAGGAAAGTGCTTAAATTTGAAATGATAAAGCAATAAGAGTAGCGTGAATATGATCGTTACTTTTCCCATACTATTTTTAAGAAAATGGGACATTGCCAGCAATACACCGGTTAATGCCGGTAAATCCGTGTTATTGCCCTGATACATTTCGGCAAACTGTGGCACGATAAAGAGCAAAAGGGCGATTGTGAGCAATAGAGAAATTCCCAATACCATTGAGGGATAAAGCATAATTTTTTGCAATTTTCGTTGCAATGCTAATGATTGACTTCGTCGGGAGGCAATTTTGCCGCAAACAAGGGCTAATTTGCCCGTCATTTCCCCCACTTGAATTAATTGAATTTCTTGCCGGGTGAGGTATTTTCCCTGTTGTTCGATACTTTGTGAAAAGGAAAGTCCGCTTTCAATGCCTTGCAAAAGCTGTTCTAACCACGCGTTTAAAGCGAGTTGAGTACAATTCTGTTGTAAAATTTGTAAGCTATTTTTGAGAGGAATGGCTGATTGCAATAGCGTAGCAAGTTGATTTAATAGGGTGCTAATTTCTGTATTTTTTGGTTTCGTGTTCAGTTGCCAATTTTGTTGCAGTTTAATATTTGTCAAACCACGATTGATTAATTGAAATTGCGCCAGTTGTTGAGAATCCGCAATAATTGAACCTTTTTGCACTTGCTTTAGCGTGTTTTGTGCTTGATAGTAGAAAAGTTTTTTCGCCATATTATGCCACGCCTAAAACACGATAAATTTCCGCTTCATCCGTGATGCCTTGCTTCACCTTTTCCAATCCGCTTTGTCGGAGATCGACAAAATCTGTTTGGTAGCCATCTTGTTGCCAATGCAAAAATTGATATACCCCAATACGTCCAAGATAACCTTGATGACAATCACAAGAACTTGCAGAAAATTGACCGCACTTTTGACAACGTTTGCGCAACAGACGCTGTGCAATCACCAAAAGTAGGCTGCTTTCGATTTCGTGTTGTTTAATCCCAAGTTGTTGTAGGCGTGAAATGGCAGAAATGGCATCGTTGGTGTGTAATGTGGAAAGCACTAAATGCCCCGTTTGTGCGGCTCGTAATGCCATTGCGGCACTTTCTTCATCACGAATTTCCCCAAGCATAATAATGTCGGGATCTTGTCGTAAAAATGAACGCAATAAACGGCTAAAATCCAGCCCAATTTGTGGATTAATTTGACTTTGAATAATACCGTCTAATTCTATTTCGATAGGATCTTCTGCAGTCATAATGTGCTTGTCGGGAGTATTCAACCATTGAAGGGCGGTATAAAGTGAGATACTTTTTCCACTGCCGGTCGGGCCGGTCACCAAAATAAGCCCTTGTGGTTGACTTAATGCCTGTTGAAAGGCGTGCTGTTGGGATTCTGTCATTCCTAATTCGGCAAAACTCAGTTCTATCGGCTTATTTTGTTGCACACGAAGCACGACTTTTTCACCCCAATGGGTAGGCAATGTGGATAAACGGAAATCAAGCACATCGGAGAAGGTGGTTTTAAATTGAAAACGTCCGTCTTGCGGCAGTCGGGTTTCACTAATATCCAATTTGGCAAGCAATTTTAAACGTGAAATAAGACGGTTAGACAAGTTTTTACTGAGCGGCACTTGAGGTTGTAACACACCATCAATTCGGAACCGCACTTGAAAACTGTGTTGCAATGTTTCTAAATGAATGTCCGAGGCATTTTTTTGCATTGCCGATTCAAAAATCTGATTGAGTAATTGAATCACCGGTTCATCATCATTTGCATCTTGCGCCTGTTCTTGATGATGATAAAAACTCATTTGCTCTTCCACCTGCAGTGTTTGCGGTGCAAGTTGTTGTAAAAGGGCTTTAAGTTGTGGGCTATCCAGTAAAACGGGTTCAACCAATTTCCCACTCATAAAAGCAATGGTTTCACAAGCGGAAAGGTTGGAAAGAGAATCAACGGCAAGCCATAAACGGTTTTCTTCTTCCCGCAAAGGAAGAGCAAAGTAGCGTAAGAAAAGGGCGTGTTGATGTTGGTTACGTTCCCACAAATCAGGCGGGATCACAAAGATCTCGCCATTTTGTGCCATCGCACGAGGTGTGTGAAGTAACGAATAATCCGTCATCTTGTACAGAATCCTGCCGGAAATAATGCACTGTCGCCGGTGCAGGCGGTTGTCCAATTAATGCCGCCGGCATTATCACCTGTTGCGGTTAAGGTATATTGTACGCCGTCTAATGTGCCGTTACCGACCACGGTAATCACGCCGGCATTGGTAGTGATACTTTTCACATAGCCTTTTGGCGTAGTAATATCGGTAGCAACTCCATTTGAACCGCTACTACAATTTGCGGCATTTCCTGTGCCATAAATGCAGAGTTCTACATCGGATTTAAAAGGAGATGCGGCTTGCAACAATTCAGACATAGCCGCCTTTTTTGTATAATTCTGATAAGAAGGAATTGCAATGGTGGCGAGAATTGCGATGATTGCAATCACAATCATTAACTCAATAAGCGTAAAGCCTTTTTTTAATTTTCGTTGAAATGTCAGTTTCATTGGTTTTCCTTTTTGTTAAATTTAGGGGAACAAATATGAACGCCGAGATTATGAAAAAAGGAAAAATATTTGTAAAAACAACCGCACTTTTTCTGCGAGCCATATCGCAAAAATAAGGAGAAAAAATGAAAAAACGGAAGAATATTGAATCGGGTTGGCTGCAAGATTGTCGTCAAATCCCTTCCCCTCATTTTGATAAACGCCCCGATCCGCAAGATATTTCGTTGTTGGTGATTCATTACATCAGCCTGCCACCGGAGCAATTTGGTGGTGGCTATGTTGATGATTTCTTCCAAGGCAAACTTGATCCTCACATTCACCCCTATTTTGAATCGATCTACCAAGTTCGTGTTTCGGCACATTGTTTCATCGATCGCGATGGCGTGATTACCCAATATGTGAATTTTAATGATCGGGCTTGGCACGCGGGTGTTTCAAGTTTTCAGGGGCGGGAAAAATGCAATGATTTTTCTATTGGTATTGAACTTGAGGGCAGTAACGAACAACCTTTCACGGAAGCCCAATATCAGGCATTACAACAACTTACGCAAAAGATCATAAAGGCTTATCCAAAAATCACCCAAGATCGTATTGTCGGCCACGCAGATATTGCCCCCGATCGTAAGATCGATCCCGGTCAATATTTTGATTGGAAACGTTATTTAAACAGCCTTCATTTTATTGGTTAAAAAATAAACACTGAATTTGAGGTGCTTATTCACACCTCAATTTTCTCAGGTTTGAATTTGTAACTTACTGAATTATAAAGCATTAAGTTTGCTTTAAAAATTGAATAAGGTCGTTTGAAAAAGTTATACCCTATTACTAATTTTCTCAGCCACAATTTTATCCACAGAAATATTGAATAACTCACAAGACTGATCAGATCTCTTTATCTTTCCTCTTCCTTTTTAAAAATAGAAGGTTTTTTGACCGCACTTTGTTTAAATAAAGTGCGGTTTAATTTTTAAAAGAATCTTTTTCACAAGATATTTACAAAATGAAATAACATAAGGTTAGAAAAGGATCTTCAAGATCTTTTACACAATATTATTGTGTATAACTTTAGGGTTAATCACAGTTTTATCCACAATGTAAAGAGGGCTGGGGGCTTTTGCCCCTCGGTTGATAAAAACCCTAATTTATGAAACAATCCGCAGATTATTTTTGTGTAAAAAATTTAAGGTAGAACGATCGTGCTCGATTTTGATGGCTACCGTCCAAATGTGGGTATTGTGATTTGCAATCGCAAAGGGCAGGTGCTTTGGGCGAAACGCTGCGGACAAAATTCTTGGCAGTTCCCGCAAGGCGGCATTAATGATAACGAAAGTGCCGAGCAAGCAATGTATCGCGAATTATACGAGGAAGTTGGCTTGCAACCAAAAGACGTGCGTATTTTATATGTATCAAAACATTGGCTACGCTATAAATTGCCAAAGCGTTTATTGCGTTATGACAGCAAGCCAATGTGTATCGGACAAAAACAACGATGGTTTTTATTACAGTTGGTTGCCGATGAAAAAAATATCAATATGAAAACCACCAAATCACCGGAGTTTGACGGTTGGCGTTGGGTGAGTTTTTGGTATCCCGTACGTCAAGTCGTGTCTTTTAAGAAGGAAGTGTATCGCCGTGCAATGAAAGAATTTGCCGGATTTTTATTTTCGGGTGAAAAAGAAAAATCTGTGGAATATTCGCCGGTGTATGAACCCAAATTTATCCCTTCCCGTAAATCTAATTATTCTAAATATTCCAAGCGTCAGTTTAATAATAAAGGGGGAAAATAATGCTGACTTTTATTGTTATTTGTTTATTTGTAGGTAGTCTTGCCGGTTTTCTTGCCGGACTTTTCGGTATCGGTGGCGGCTTAATTGTTGTCCCTGCATTGGTTTATTTATTACCTATGGTGGGTATTCCCGAATCCTTGTTAATGTCAACGGCACTTGGCACATCTTTTGCCAGTATTGTGATCACCGGTTTTTCTTCGGCACAACGCCATCATAAATTAGGCAATATTGTATGGGATGCGGTAAAAATTCTTGCCCCTGTGATTGTCATCACCGTATTTATCGGCGGATTATTTATCGGTAATTTAGATCGTGAAATTACGGCAAAATTATTCGCTTGTTTGGTGGTTTATTTAGCCGTGAAAATGGCGATGTCTGTTCGACCAAAATCTGCCGAATCATCTAAAACCCTTACCCCAACATCCTCAGTTATCGGTGGTGTAATCATTGGATTAATCTCAAGTGCGGCGGGTATCAGTGGCGGCGGGTTTATTGTGCCATTTTTAAATTCACGCGGTTTGGATATGAAAAAAGCCATCGGTTCTTCCGCTTTTTGCGGAATGTTACTTGGTATCTCCGGTATGTTGAGTTATATGGCGAGCGGCTGGGGAAATCCGAACTTACCTGATTATTCCTTAGGCTATATTTATTTACCGGCAGTATTCAGTATTACCGGCGCTTCATTTTTTACCTCTAAATTAGGGGCAACCATGACCGCTAAATTACCGGTTCCAACCTTGAAAAAAGGCTTTGCCTTATTACTCATTGTGATTGCCATTGATATGTTTCTACAATAAGGAAAATTATGAACCAGTATTTAATGCTTCCTCACTTTGATCCGACTATTTTCACCATTGGTGATAGCAATATCGGCTTGCGTTGGTACGGATTGATGTATTTGCTCGGCTTTGTGTTTGCCCGTTGGTTGGCAGTACGCCGTGCGAATCGCCCTAATAGCGGCTGGACGCTTGAACAAGTGGATACCTTACTTTTTAATAGTTTTATGGGGGTATTTTTAGGCGGTCGTATTGGGGATGTGTTCTTTTATAATTTTGATCATTTCTTACAAGATCCGCTTTATTTATTCCGCGTTTGGGAAGGCGGAATGTCTTTCCATGGCGGTTTACTTGGGGTGATTGTGGCAATGATCTGGACTTCCCGTTCCCAAAAACGAAGTTTCTGGCAAACCGCCGATTTTATGGCACCACTTATTCCTTTTGGCTTAGGATTAGGACGTATCGGTAACTTTATCAACCTCGAGCTTTGGGGCAGAGAAACCCAAGTGCCTTGGGCAATGATTTTCCCAACAGATCCACAATTATTACCACGCCACCCTTCACAACTTTACGAAGCTTTTTTAGAAGGGGTGGTGCTGTTTGCCATTCTTAATCTTTTTATCAAAAAACCACGTCCAATGGGATCGGTCGCCGGCTTATTTTTAATCGGCTATGGCGTGTTCCGTTTTATGGTGGAATATGTACGCGAACCCGAAGTGGAATCCTTCTTAGGCATTATGACACGTGGTCAGGCGTTATGCTTGCCAATGATCATTGGCGGCGGGCTTATTATGTTTTGGGCGTATTCACGCAAAAGTGCGGTTAAATCCTAAGGAGTTTTGATGAAACAATATCTTGATCTTTGTTGCCGTATTGTGGATGAAGGCGAATGGGTGGCAAATGAGCGTACCGGAAAACGGTGCTTAACCGTGATTAATGCGGATTTAGAATACGATGTGGCGAATAACCAATTTCCACTCATCACAACCCGTAAAAGCTATTGGAAAGCGGCGATTGCGGAATTTTTGGGCTATATTCGTGGCTATGATAATGCGGCAGATTTTCGTAAACTCGGTACCAAAACTTGGGATGCAAATGCAAATGAAAATGCCGCTTGGCTTGCAAACCCGCACCGCAAAGGCACTGACGATATGGGACGTGTGTATGGCGTTCAAGGGCGTGCTTGGCGCAAGCCGAACGGCGAGACGGTGGATCAACTGCGTAAAATTGTAAATAACCTTAGCAAAGGAATTGACGATCGTGGTGAAATAATGACCTTTTTCAACCCGGGGGAAATCGATCTTGGTTGCTTACGTCCTTGTATGCACACCCATACTTTCTCACTTGTGGGCGACACCCTTCATCTCACCAGTTATCAACGTTCCTGCGATGTGCCGTTAGGCTTAAATTTCAATCAAATCCAAGTGTTTACCTTCTTGGCATTAATGGCACAAATCACCGGCAAAAAAGCCGGAAAAGCCTTCCATAAAATTGTGAATGCACATATTTATGAAGATCAGCTGGAATTGATGCGTGATGTTCAACTAAAACGTGAACCTTTCCCACTGCCAAAACTTGAAATTAATCCGGATATTAAAACATTGGAAGATTTGGAAAGCTGGGTCACGATGGATGATTTCAAGGTGGTGGGCTACCAATCTCACGCACCGATCAAATATCCCTTCTCGGTTTAAGGCGGCAAAGTGCGGTCGGATTTAGACGAGAAATTTATGCGCCACGCCCTTGTGCTTGCAGATAAGGCGGAAGCCTTGGGCGAAATTCCCGTTGGGGCGGTGTTGGTAGATGAAGAAGGCAATATTGTTGGTGAGGGCTGGAATTTATCTATCATTCATCACGATCCCACTGCACACGCTGAAATTATGGCACTACGCAACGGCGCACAACACCGCCAAAATTATCGCCTGCTCAACACCACCCTTTATGTCACCCTTGAACCCTGCACAATGTGTGCAGGGGCGATTTTGCATAGTCGCATTAAACGCTTGGTATTCGGCGCTTCAGATTATAAGACCGGCGCAGTGGGTTCTCGCTTTCACTTCTTCGATGATTATAAAATGAACCACACGTTAGAAATCACAGCCGGCGTACTTGCGGAAGAATGTAGTCAAAAACTTAGTGCATTTTTCCAAAAACGACGTGAACAGAAGAAAAGGGAAAAAGTACAGCAAAGATTAAATGATAAAGAATAATCAGAAAATCTAATACGAAAATGACAAAAAAGTAAGGGAGAGGGCAAGTTCATTTTGAACTTTGCATGTTGTTTTAGATTATTCTCCTTTTGTAATATTTCTCATCTTATAAACATTCTAAACTTAAATTTCGTTTAATAGTTTGAATATCACTTTTTTATTTTTAGGGATAAAAAAAGCCCTTTCGAAAGGTGAAAGGGCAAAACATTTGGAGTCATACTATGAGTTGTTGAATTAACAAATCAGGTATGCGGTGTATTATAGTAATATTTAAAATAAATGCAACATTTTTTTTACAATTAATTGTGAGGATTGCGTGTGTTTGTATTAACGAGATTACGCATTAAGAGTGCATAGTCTAAATGAATGTCCTCCGGCACATCCAAGAACACAAAATGCCCGTCCCCGAGTGCAGCATCCACATTTTCATTTTTACGGTTTAACATTCTCTCAATTTTGAAATTGATGTTGCCTTGCGGCGTCATCATTTCTACGTTATCACCTAATAAAAATTTATTTTTAACGGTAACTTCCGCCATTCCCTGTTCATTACGTTTACCGGTAAATTCACCGACAAATTGCTGGCGATCGGAAATGGAGTAGCCATATTCATAGTTTTGATATTCATCGTGAGTATGGCGGCGTAAAAAGCCTTCCGTATAACCACGGTGTGCCAGTGATTCCAAAGTATCCATTAAACTTTCATCAAACGGTTTACCTGCTGCCGCATCATCAATGGCTTTACGATAAACTTGGGCGGTACGCGCGCAGTAGTAGAAAGATTTGGTTCTGCCTTCAATTTTTAAGGAATGGACACCAAGTGCGGTCAATTTTTCTACGTGCTGAACGGCACGTAAATCTTTTGAATTCATAAAATAAGTGCCGTGTTCGTCTTCAAATGCCGTCATTTGTTCATCCGGTTTTTGTGATTCGGTGTACAGGAATACTTTATCGGTAGCACTTCCCTCCCCCAATGTTGGCGCAACGTTTTTCACCTCGATTTGTTGGGCAGGATCGATTTTTGGCACGATATTTCCCACATCATCTGTGGTGCCTTCTTCCATTTTATATTCCCAACGGCAAGCATTGGTGCAAGTGCCTTGGTTTGGATCGCGTTTGTTGATGTAGCCGGAAAGCAGACAACGACCGGAATACGCCATACAAAGTGCGCCGTGTACGAAAATTTCCAATTCAATATCCGGTACTTGTTGGCGAATTTCTGCAATTTCTTCCAAAGAAAGTTCACGGGATAAAATCACACGGGTTAACCCCATTTGTTTCCAAAACTTCACGGTCGCCCAGTTTACGGCATTGGCTTGTACGGAGAGATGAATATCAATATCGGGAAAATGTTCACGCACCAGCATAATTAAACCGGGATCCGACATAATGAGGGCATCCGGTTTCATATCGATGACAGGTTGCAAATCTTTAATAAAGGTTTTTAATTTAGAATTGTGTGGCGCAATGTTGACGACCACATAGAATTTTTTGCCAAGGGCGTGGGCTTCATCAATGCCGATTTTTAAATTGGCGTGATTAAATTCATTGTTGCGTACGCGTAAACTATAACGCGGTTGACCGGCATAAACGGCATCAGCCCCATAAGCGAAAGCATAACGCATATTTTTTAAAGAGCCTGCCGGCGAAAGTAATTCGGGTTTGAATGAGGTTGTCATAATGTTCTCTTGTCTGATTTCAAGTCAGTAGTCTGCTTTCGGCAGACCGTGCAAAAGCCCCGTATTGTAGGCGGATTTCATTATTTGTAAAGGAAAAGTGCGGTCTAATTTTGGGGTATTTTTTAGGATGATTCTTGAAAAAACACCCGCTTGATTTGCGGGCATTTGCCCTATTCCGATATTTTGATTTGAGGCTCGTTTTCTTGTTTCATTAGGCTTTCTTGTTGTATATCTTCAAGGGTTCTGCCGTTAATTTGGTAGGTATTTTCATTTTTTTCGATTTTTAGAATGTAATTGTTTTCTTCTTCCGCAAAGAAAGGCAATAAATTCCCTTGTGGTTTAATGTTGTCTTTTAGGAACGTCCATAAGCCACTTGATTTTCTGATTTGTGCTGTTTTTTCATTCGGATCATCAATTAATTTTTTATCAAGGCTTATTTCCAGTGTTCCCTCGCTATTTTGCAATAAGGTGAATGATTCTTGGGTATTCGTTGGGGATTGATCTTCCGGCGTTTTACTAATAATGCCGTTGAGTTCAAGATTAATAGGATAACCTTTCGTTTCCGGAAGTGTATTCAAATGAAAAGCCAACTTGGCATTATCAACAATCAGATCTAAATCTTTCCATTTGTTCGCAGCATATTTTTCCTGTGTTTCTTTGGTTAAATAAGCAGCGCAAAGTACGGTGTGATAGCCGGAACAAAATGTGGAAGATAATGAAGATTGGCGATAATTCCCTTTTAAGGGTAGGCTAAACCTGAAGGATTCAAGTTGTGCCTGATTATCCGGTAGAGCAATTTTTTTCACATCCAGTGTAATATTTTGATTATATTGATCTTTTTCTAAGGATTCGTTTTTATCGCTAAATGTAAGCTGATCGAGCGTAAATGCGGCTAAATTAAAAGAATCCAGTGAGAAATCAATATTCGTATTACCAGAAAATTCTTTTGCCCACTTTTCTTTTAAATTCAGTAAATCTTTATTGTCTTTTTGTGGCGGTGCTTTCATTGTTAAGGTTTCTAAAAACAACGGCACGAAAGCTAATTCATTGGCAAGGTTGTAATCATTCAGTTGGATTGCCAGTTTTCCTTTTTTAGCTTCCCATTTTTGGTTTTCATCTTCCGGGGTTTGTTTAACATTTTCCACATTGAATTGGAAATGAAGATTGGCTTTTGTAAGATCCGTATTGATCAATTTCAATGCCACTTCCCCTTCTTTCAAATTGAAATAAGGTTTTTGATTTTTCGGCGCATTGACCGAAAGCACGGATAATTTTCCGTCAAAATAATCGTTTTTTGTCAAGATAGCGGTGAGCAAATGCACGCCGTCTTTAATATTTTGATTGTTGGCGTTGAGTTTTTTAAATTCGTTGTAAAAATTGACCGCACTTGGCACGCCTTGTTGGGTTAAGAAAAGGTTTAAACCGCCAAAAGTGGTTTGGTTTTCTTTAGTGGTGCGGTTTTTATTGGAAATACGCAAAATATCACTGCTGAATTTTGTCATTAAATCACGTTTTGCCGTGTTTTCATCACGTTTGGTGTTGAATTTATAGGTGGTATTTTTTAATTGAAGATGTGTATTTTCACCATTCAATAACGCCAATTCAGCATTTTCTGCAGTGACTTCAATATTCGTGATCTCATATTGATTATGATGGATGGGAACAAGGCGTGCTTTACCTTCCACCTTTTCCAATTTACTGTCGTTGTCGTAGTGAAAACCGCTCAAGTTGGCTTTCAATTCTACTTCATTATTGTTAAGCAGGTTTAAGGCAATCTCAATTTGTTGTGGTTTATTCGCAAAATCACGAAATTCCGTCAAAATATTCGATTGTAAATAATCCCCCACCGGTGAAAATTTACTGTTGATTGTATTTTTATCAATTGTAATGTTTAACGTTTTGTTTAATTGGCGAACAAATTGATCGGATAATTGGGATTCCGCCGTAATAAAGAAAGGCAGAGTGGTTAATTTGGTGGAAATAATTTCTGTGCTTTGTATGCTGCTGTCTTGCACTTTAAATATGAGTTCACGGCTAAAAAAGTTTTTATTGCTTTCCGTCACGCTCAACATCGCTTGGGTATCTAATGAATAAGGAAATTTTTGTAACACCTGATCCACTTTATGATTGGTATAAACCTGCGCCCCACCGGCAATCGCGACAAGAATAGCGGCAAGTGTTAAGGTGATTTTTTTTCTTTTCGTCATATTCTCTCCGAGCAATGTTTAAAATAAGCAAGAAAATGACCGCACTTTAAGTTGAATGTTCAATATGATGTCTCAATGTACAAAGGGAAAATAACCTGAATGGTAGAAATGCCACGCTTGGCGTTTTTTATATTAACCTATTGAAACTATTTGCATTTTAATAAGGACGCCAAGTGTGGCGTCCCTATGTTTACTTCATTGTACAAATGCTACAGAACATCAAAGTGCGGTCAAATTTTAAGACATTTTAGCCTAAGATTTTGTTCAATTCTTGGCTTACTTCTTCTACTTTTTGTGTGCCGTCTAAGCGGAAATATTGCGTATTGCCTGCTTTGGCTTCTGCTTGATAATAATCCACTAATGGTTGGGTTTGTTTGTGATATACCGCTAAACGATCTAACACGGTTTCCGGTTTATCGTCTGCACGGATGATTAAATCTTCGCCGGTGACATCATCTTTGCCTTCCACTTTTGGTGGATTGTAAACAATGTGGTAGGAACGTCCTGAAGCTTGGTGTACTCGGCGACCGCTCATTCGTTCAACGATCACTTCATCGGGTACGTCAAATTCTAAAACATAGTCAATTTTTACACCGGAATCTTTTAAGGCATCCGCCTGAGGAATGGTGCGAGGGAAGCCGTCCAGTAAGAAACCGTTGGCACAATCAGGCTGTGCAATGCGATCTTTCACCAATGCAACGGTAAGTTCGTCCGGTACGAGTTTTCCTTCGTCCATTAAGGCTTTGGCTTGTTTGCCAAGTTCTGTTCCCGCTTTGATGGCGGCACGGAACATATCGCCCGTTGAAATTTGCGGAATGCCGAATTTGTTCATAATAAATTGTGCTTGCGTGCCTTTGCCTGCGCCCGGTGCGCCTAAAAGAATAATTTTCATAGAAATCTCCATTAATCAATCGATGTAAATAAAGGTGGTAAGATACTGATAAAGCCAAGTGCGGTCAAATTATTTGTCATTTTCACCGCACTTCCACTATGCCGATTTTTTCTCGTTCCAAGGGGCAACCCAGTATAAACAGATCATTCCCGGAATAGCTAAAAACAGGCAAAGCCAAAAATATTGATAATAGCCCACCGCACTCACTACATAGCCGGAAAGCATTCCTAATCCTTTGCCGGGTAAGGCGGAAAGACTGGTGAAAAGGGCAAGTTGGGTGGCGGTGTAAAGAGGATTGGTTTCACGAGCCATAAATGCCACAAATGCTGCCGTGCCAAGTCCAACACCGATGTATTCCGCCGCAATGACAACGCCGAGTTTCCATAATTCTGATGAACCAATGCTGGCGAAATGCCCGAATGCGGCAAGCCAAATAAAGCCACCAATCGTCACCATTTGCACTAAACCAAATAGCCACAAGGCACGATTAATGCCGAGTTTCAGCATAATCACGCCGCCTGCAAGCCCCGATAAAATACTTGCCCAAAGTGAGGTGCTTTTTACCACAAGGGCAATATCTTCCTTGCCGAATCCCATATCATAGATGAATTTGGTTTGGAGGGTTGTGGCAAAAGAATCGCCAAATTTATACAGAAATAAAAAGAGTAAAAAGCCAATAGCCTGTGCGACACCTTTACGCTGAAAAAATTCTTGCAGTGGAATCCAAAAGGTTTGATAAAAAGGTGGCGGATTTTTGGCGATTTCAATTTGAGGTTCTTTGGCGAGAAAAAGGGTCATAAAGATCCCGACAAGCATACAAAGCGCAGTCCATAAAAACACCGTTTCCCACGGGTACAGGGTCGCAAGGTAAAGCGAAAGCCCACCGGGGATTAAACCCGCAATACGATATGCATTAATGTGAATGGTGTTGCCTAAACCAAGTTCGTGATCCGTTAAAATTTCACGGCGATAGGCATCCAACACAATGTCTTGTGTGGCAGAAAAAAAGGCGATGAGTAAGGCAATATTGGCAACCGTAGTGAGTTGGGTGAGAGGATCAAACAGACTAATGAGATAAAGCAAAACCAATAAGACAACTTGTGAAATCAGCAACCAACTACGGCGGCGGCCTAAAAAAGACGGAAAATAACGATCCAACAGTGGCGCCCATAAAAACTTTAATCCATAAGGCAACATCACCCCCGTGACCACGCCAATAAGTTCAACGGAAAGATGTTTATCCGTTAGCCACACAGGCAGCATTTGCAATAACACAAATAACGGCAAGCCGGAGCTAAAACCGGTGAATACGCAAATTAACATCTTGCGGGTAAAAATTTGGGAAAAAAGAGAATTTGACATAGTGTTTTAATTAGAAAGCCTAGGGTAATGGATTACCCTAGGTTAAGTATTATTGCGTTATTGTAAAGGCTTAATCGCGATAGCCTTGTGGATTATTTTTTTGCCAATTCCAAGTATCCTGCATCATTTGTTCAAGCCCATGTTCTGCCGTCCAGCCTAATTCTTTGGCGGCAAGGCTTGGGTCAGAATAGCAGGTTGCAATATCCCCCGGTCGGCGATCAACCAGTTTGTAAGGAATGTTGATGTTATTGGCTTTCTCAAAGGCTTTTACCATATCTAACACAGAATAGCCGTGACCTGTGCCGAGGTTATAAATATGCAAGCCGGCATCATTTTCGTGGCGTTGAAGGGCTTTTAAATGACCAATCGCTAAATCCACTACGTGAATATAATCACGCACACCCGTGCCATCGTGAGTCTCATAATCGCTACCAAATACGGAAAGTTGTGCCAATTTTCCAATGGCGACTTGGCTGATATAAGGCAGTAAATTATTTGGAATACCGTTCGGATCTTCGCCAATTAAACCGCTTGAATGTGCGCCTACCGGATTGAAATAACGCAAAATCGTCATACTAAATTGCGGTTCGGCTTTTGCCACATCACGCAGAATTTGTTCCACCATATATTTTGATGTGCCGTAAGGGTTGGTTGTTCCCCCCACTTCGCAATCTTCGGTGATCGGGATAATTTTCGGATCGCCATAAACCGTGGCGGAAGAACTAAACACAAAATTCCATACGCCTGCTTTTTTCATTTCTTGAATCAGTACCACCGTGCCGGCGACATTATTCATATAATATTCAGCCGGTTTCTGTACGCTTTCGCCCACAGCTTTTAACCCTGCGAAATGAATCACCGACTGAATTTTATTTTCGGCAAAGATTTTTTGTAGTAAGGCACGATCCAAAATATCGCCCTCATAAAATTTTGCGGTTTTGCCTGTGATTTGTTTGACCCGTTCAAGGGATTTTGGGGATGAATTGCAAAGATTATCCAATACTACGACTTCTTTGCCTGCGTTTAATAATTCTACAACGGTATGCGAACCGATATAGCCTGCGCCACCGGTGACTAAAATTGCCATTTTTTACTCCTTATTTTGGGGGATCATAACATTTATGCGTGCTGCAAAAACTTTCGCTATTTTGACCGCACTTTGTGTCGTTCCCACCCAATATGACAAAAGGCATCAACAGATGCCTTTTCTTCATCATTATTTTGAATTAACGCTCATTCCAGCGTTTGATAGATTCACGAATCACTTGTTTCGCTTCTTCTACATCACCCCAGTGGGTAACTTTGGTTGAACCCGGTTTTTTCAATGCTTTGTAGTTATTGAAGTGAAATTCAATTTGTTTGATTAATTGTGCCGGTACATCTGCAAGGCTGTTGTAAGCATTGCCGGTGTCGCGATCATCTGCCGGTACACACACGATTTTATCGTCCACTTCACCGTCATCAACAAATTTCATTACACCAATCACTTTTGCTTCAAGGAATACACCTGTGGCAAGCGGTTGACGGGTAAGTAATAACACGTCTAATTCATCACCGTCTTCATCCAAAGTTTGTGGGATGAAACCGTAGTTGGTTGGTTTGGCAAAAATTGCCGGTTCAACACGGTCTAATTGGAATGCGGCAACTTTACGATTCCACTCGATTTTGTGGCAGCTACCTTCAGGGATTTCGTTTACAACGTTGATAATGCCCGCATCAATATCACCGGGCGTTAAAATTTGATTAAAATCAGCCATTGTTTTTCCTTTCTTTGATTGAGTTAAAAACGGCGGAAGTATAGCAGTTTTTCAGTGATTTTGTCGCACTAAATTTTTATTGAAGAAAATCACCGCACTTTGCTTTTACGCAAACGTTTACATCTTATAGACTTTCGGTAAAATACCGCCCTTTTTTATACTTATCTATTTTTAGAGGCAACGATGTCCAAGTTAGAAAAAATCTTTGAACTTCAAAAACGTGGCTCAACGATTCGTCAAGAAATCATTGCAGGTTTAACGACCTTTTTAGCGATGGTGTATTCGGTGATTGTCGTACCCAATATGCTTGGTGCGGCAGGCTTTCCGGCAGAATCTGTGTTTATCGCAACCTGCTTGGTGGCGGGGTTGGGATCAATTTTAATCGGCTTATGGGCGAATGCACCAATGGCGATTGGTTGTGCCATTTCCCTCACAGCATTTACTGCGTTTAGTTTGGTGATTGGCCAAGGCGTATCCATTCCGGTTGCTTTAGGTGCGGTGTTCTCAATGGGATTGGTATTCACCCTGATTTCTGCAACAGGGATTCGGGCGTGGATTCTTCGCAATTTGCCTGCCAATATTGCGCATGGTGCGGGAATCGGTATCGGTTTATTTTTACTGTTAATCGCCGCAAATGGTGTGGGGTTGGTAGTGAGCAACCAAGCCGGCTTGCCGGTAAAACTTGGTGAATTCACTTCTTTCCCGGTGATGATGTCATTAATTGGTTTGGCATTTATTGTCGGCTTAGAAAAAATGCAGGTGAAAGGCGGTATTTTATGGGTGATTATTGCCATCACCATTATCGGATTGATTTTTGATCCCAACGTAAAATTTGGCGGTGAAGTATTCAAAATGCCAACCTTTGGTGAAAATTCCCTGTTCTTACAGTTAGATCTACAAGGTGCATTACAACCGGCAATTTTACCTGTGGTCTTTGCCTTGGTAATGACTGCGGTTTTTGACGCGACAGGGACAATCCGTGCGGTGGCAGGGCAGGCAAATTTATTGGACAAAGACGGACAAATCATCAACGGCGGTAAAGCCTTAACGTCCGATTCTGTCAGCAGTTTATTATCGGGATTATTCGGCACCGCGCCCGCTGCCGTTTATATTGAATCTGCTGCAGGCACAGCGGCCGGTGGTAAAACAGGGATCACGGCGATTGTGGTGGGTGTTCTGTTCTTATTTATGCTTTTCTTCCAACCATTGGCTTTCTTAGTACCAAACTATGCCACTGCTCCGGCATTAATGTATGTAGGGTTGTTAATGCTAAGCAATGTGAGCAAGCTGGATTTTGAGGATTTTGAGGGAGCAATGAGCGGTTTAATTTGTGCGGTATTTATTGTCCTCACCGCCAATATCGTCACCGGCATTATGCTTGGCTTTGCCGCTTTAGTAATTGGTCGAATTGTCAGCGGTGAGATTAAATGTTTAAACCTTGGCACTGTACTTATTGCGATTGTGTTAGTGGTGTTTTATGCGGGCGGTTGGGCGTTGGCATAAAAATAATTGTTAAATCGACCGCACTTTTTAAAGTGCGGTTATTTTTTTACTTGTTTTTTCTATTTATTGGGGTTTTTCTTCCCCTTCACCTAGTCCTTCCGCTTATTCAATGGTAGAATTTCGCGCTTTTATAAGTGAGGAAAAGAATGTCATTAGTTGAATTTGTCATCGATAAATTGGACGATTTAAAAGGCACGGATATTGTACATTTTGATGTGCGTGGAAAATCGTCTATCACGGAAAATATGGTGATTTGCACCGGTACATCCGGTCGTCAGGTTTCTGCGATGGCGGATAATTTAATCGCAGAATGTAAAAAAGCCGGTGTCGAAACCTTTGGTGAAGAAGGGAAGAATACCGCCGATTGGATTGTGGTGGATTTAGGGCAAACCATTGTTCACATTATGCAACGTGAAGCTCGGGAAATGTACCAATTAGAGAAACTTTGGGCGTAAAGTGCGGTCAATTTTGACGGAATTTTTATTCATTAAGGAATCCTTGTGAAAATCACATTAATCGCAGTGGGAACAAAAATGCCGGCGTGGGTCAGTACCGGTTTTGAGGAATATCAACGCCGTTTCCCGAAAGAGATGCCTTTTGAACTGATTGAAATCCCGGCAGGTAAGCGGGGGAAAAATGCAGATATTAAACGCATTTTGGAGCAAGAAGGTAAAGCAATGTTGGCGGCTTGTGGAAAGGGAAAAGTGGTGACATTGGATATTCCGGGCAAACCTTGGACAACGCCACAGCTTGCCGAACAGTTGGAAGCGTGGAAAAACGATGGACGTGATTTGTGCTTATTAATTGGTGGGCCGGAAGGGCTTTCTCCCGAATGTAAAGCGGCTGCCGAGCAAAGTTGGTCGCTTTCACCTTTAACCTTGCCACATCCTCTTGTTCGGGTGGTGGTGGCAGAAAGTTTATATCGTGCGTGGTCACTCACCACCAATCATCCTTATCATCGAGAATAAAAGTGCGGTCAATTTTCAATGAATTTTAAGAAATTCTTTGTAACGCCTACGAATGAGCCGATTCGCGATAAAAAAGCGGAGCGGAATCTTTTTGCACGCCGTACTTTGGTGGCGTTTGTTGGGATTATTGCCTTGACCTGCGTGCTTTTTGCCAATATTTATCATCTCCAAGTTGTTAATTTCGAGACTTACCAAACCCGTTCTAACGGCAACCGAATTAAACTGTTACCCGTTCCGCCCACCCGTGGGCTGATTTACGATCGTAATGGCGAATTATTAGCCGAAAATCTCACCTTCTTCGGCTTATATATTGTGCCGGAAAAAACCGAAAATTTAGACCGCACTTTTGAAGCACTTCGCTATATTGTGGGCTTGACAGACGAAGACATTGAGCTGTTCAAAAAGGAACGCCGCCGCGGTACCCGTTACACTTCCATTATGCTCAAGCCAAATTTAACGGAAGAACAAATGGCACGTTTTGCCGTCAATCAATATCAATTTCCGAGTCTGGAAGTTCGCCCTTATTTTAAGCGTAATTATTTATACGGTGATGTGATGACGCATATTTTGGGCTATGTGGGCAAAATTAATGATAAAGATGTGGAAAAACTCAAAAAAGACGAGAAATTTGCCAATTATGCCGGCTCACACGATATGGGAAAACTGGGTATTGAACGCTACTATGAAGATCAACTTCACGGCATTACCGGATTTGAAGAAGTTGAAATTAACAACCGTGGCAAGGTGATTCGCAAATTACGCGAGCAACCTGCGGTGGCAGGGAAAAGTATTCATTTGACCATCGATCTGCCGCTGCAACGCTATATCACCGATTTACTGGCGGGACAAAAAGGGGCGGTGGTTGTGTTAGATCCGAAAGACAGCAGTGTGTTGGCGATGGTTTCCACACCAAGTTATGACAACAATTTGTTTGTGGATGGCATTTCCAGCACCGATTACAAACGGTTGTTGGAAGATCCCGATCGCCCCCTTTACAGCCGTGCTACACAAGGGGTTTATCCGCCTGCATCAACGGTGAAGCCATTTATTGCGGTGGCGGCACAGACAGAAAATGTGATTAATCAACATACTACGGTTTTTGATCCCGGCTATTGGATGTTGCCTAACACCACAAAACGTTTCCGCGATTGGAAAAAATCCGGTCACGGTTACACGGATTTAAATAAAGCCATTACGGAATCTTCCGATACCTATTTTTATCAGGTTGCCTACAATTTGGGGATTGATCGCCTATCAAACTGGATGAAACGTTTTGGCTTTGGTATGCCGACCGGCATTGAAATTAACGAAGAAGCCTCGGCAAATATGCCAAGCAAAGAATGGAAACAAAAACGTTATAAACGCCCTTGGGTGCAGGGGGATACCATTTCGGTGGGGATCGGGCAGGGCTATTGGACGGCAACGCCGTTACAAGTGGCAAAAGCTACCGCAATTTTAGCCAATAATGGGAAAGTCAATACCCCACACTTAATGAAATCCGTGGAAGGGGCAACCGTTGAGCCTTATCAAGATCCCTTACTTTATGAAGATATTACCGAACCGAAACAGGCTTATTGGGATGCCGCCAAGCGAGGAATGTTTAATGTCGTCAATTCAGGCGCAGGGACGGGGAGAAAAGCCTTTATTGGCGCGAATTATCACGTTGCGGGAAAATCCGGTACAGCGCAGGTGTTTAGCTTGAAAGAAAACCAAAAATATAACGCGGCAGGCTTGAAAAAAGAGCTACACGATCACGCTTGGTTTACCGCTTATGCACCTTATGAGAATCCAAAATTGGTGGTATCAATTATTTTAGAAAATGCAGGGGGCGGTTCCAGTAATGCCGCACCGGTAGTGAGAAAAATTATGGATTTCTACCTTAATCAACGCCTCCCTGAAATTGAACGCAAAGCCAATGCCGCAAGTAATAATGGTGAACCTGCGGAAACACCGGATATAGAAAACGGACAAACGGAATAATGGAAGAAAAAACATCCCTTTGGCTTCGTTTATGGAAGCCGTTACATTTGGATTTTTGGTTGTTATTAGGGCTAATCGCCATTACAGGCTATGGAATGCTTGTGCTTTATAGTGCCTCAGGGGCAAGCGAGGTGATGTTCCGCAACCGTATTATTCAAGTTGTGCTTGGTTTTGCCGTTTTGCTTATTATGGCACAGCTGCCGCCTAAGTTTTATCAGGGGATCGCACCCTATCTTTACTTGGTAGGCTTTGTCTTGCTGATTTTGGTGGATGCCATTGGCACAACCAGTAAAGGGGCGCAACGTTGGCTTGATTTGGGTTTTGTTCGCTTTCAACCTTCGGAAATTGTTAAACTTGCCGTACCCCTAATGGTGGCGGTTTATTTGGGCAATCGTCCCGTTCCGCCGAAAATGAGTGAAACCTTTATCGCCATAGCAATGATTATGATACCCACTTTATTGGTGGCAATTCAGCCCGACCTCGGCACATCAATTCTTGTCAGTGCTTCGGGATTATTTGTGGTGTTTCTTGCCGGAATGAGTTGGTGGTTGATTCTGGCTGCCGTTGTGGGGCTAGCCGCTTTTATTCCCATAATGTGGCTTTATTTAATGCACGATTATCAACGCACCCGCGTTCTCACCTTGCTTGATCCGGAAAAAGATCCGCTTGGTGCGGGGTATCACATTCTGCAATCGAAAATTGCCATTGGTTCGGGCGGAATGTGGGGAAAAGGCTGGATGCAAGGTACACAATCTCAGTTGGAATTTTTGCCGGAACCCCATACGGATTTTATTTTTGCCGTGATGAGTGAAGAACACGGAATGGTAGGCTTTGCCATTTTGATGGCAATTTATATGTTTATTATTGTGCGTGGCTTAATGATTGCGGTAAATGCACAAACCACCTTTGGACGTATTCTCGCAGGGGCAACCACCTTAATTTTTTTCGTGTATTTATTCGTTAATATTGGTATGGTGAGTGGCATTTTACCGGTAGTGGGCGTGCCGTTGCCGTTGTTTAGTTATGGCGGTACATCTTATGTGGCGATTATGGCAAGTTTCGGCTTGGTGATGTCGATTCATACCCACCGCACAAAATTTATGAATGGGAACTAATTTGTGTTTTAACGTTCTTACATAGGATTTGACTGATTAGAAAATTTATTTATGACCTTAAAAACATTACTAAAATTGACCGCACTTGGTTTTATTGCGGTGCTGAGTATTTTACCCGCTCAAGCTCAAAATGATCCCCACAAACAATATGGCATTAAAGGGGCAAAACTAACCCGTAGCACGCCGATGACCTCATCAAAAACTTATACGGTAAACGGAAAAACATATACCACCCACGGCAATAGCAAAGCGAAAGAATATGCGAAAGAGGGAATGGCAAGCTATTATCACCGCAAATTTCACGGTCGCCGTACATCAAGCGGTGAAAGCTACAATGCCGATCTTTACACTGCTGCACACAAAACCTTACCTCTAAATTCCTATGCTTTGGTGACGAATTTGCGCAATCATCGAAAAACAATTGTGCGAATTAATGATCGCGGGCCTTTTAGTCAGGGGCGTATTATTGATTTGTCTTACGCCGCCGCGAAAGAAATTGGCTTGATTGCCAGAGGGGTGGGGCAAGTGAAAGTGGAAGCCTTACATATTTCCCGCAATGGCGATATTTCAGGGGCAGGGGCAAAAACGCTGGCGAAACACGCCAAAACCCAAGCGGCTTCAGATCGCCTTGTTAATGTGGAAAAAAAAACAGACGTAAACGCCAAAGCGTTGAAAGAACAGTACAAACTAAAAATGTTAGATCTCCCAAGCGAAAAACACGCCAATAATTTAATTACCCGTCTGGCGTTAGAAAATGTGAGTGCAGAGGTGAATCAACACAACGGACGATATGAACTTCATCTCGGGCCGGTGGCGGATAAACAGATGATCACTCGCTTAAAATCAAAACTACAAGCAATGACGAACGGCAATCCGCTGATCGTTTATACCTACAAAAACTAAGATGTAATGAAAGGAAATTTTATGTTAAAGCAACGCGTTAATTTCAAAAAACTCGCCCTCATTTCCGGCTTGATGACAGTATCAACTTTTGCTTCGGCAGAAGAGATACAATATGGAATTACTCCACCAGAAGTGAACGCACAAACCTATATTTTGATGGACTATCATTCCGGTGCGGTGATTGCCGCATTAAATCCGGATCAACGCCAATATCCCGCCTCTTTAACCAAAATGATGACCAGCTATGTGGTGGGACAAGCCTTAAAACAAGGCAAAATTCATAACACGGATATGGTGACTATCGGTGAGAGTGCTTGGGGGCGTAATTTCCCCGATTCATCAAAAATGTTCCTTAATTTGAACCAACAGGTTTCTGTGGAAGATTTGAATAAAGGCGTGATCATTGTTTCCGGAAATGATGCTTGTGTGGCATTGGCAGAACATATTTCAGGCACGGTATTAAACTTTGTTGATACGATGAACAAATACGTTCAACAATTTGGTTTGAAAAATACCAATTTCACTACACCGCACGGTTTAGACGACCCGAATCAATATTCAACAGCACGGGATATGGCGATTATTGGCGCACATATTATTCGTGATTTACCGGAAGAATATAAAATTTACGCAGAAAAAGACTTCACGTTTAATAAAATCAAACAGCCTAATCGCAACGGTTTATTATGGGATAAAACAATGAATGTGGACGGAATGAAAACCGGTCACACCAGCAAAGCAGGCTATAATCTCGTAGCATCGGCGACCAACCCAAGCAATATGCGTTTAATTTCCGTGGTAATGGGCGTGCCGACTTATAAAGGACGCGAAGTCGAAAGTAAGAAATTATTACAATGGGGTTTTGCGAATTTTGAAACTTTGAAAACCCTTGAAGCCAATAAAGAAATTTCAGAACAATCCGTTTATTACGGCGATCAAGGCAAAGTGAAATTAGGCGTGTTGCAAGATAGTTTTATCACTGTGCCAAAAGGCAAACAGGCTGAATTAAAAGCCCGTTATGAATTAGATAATAAATACTTGCAAGCCCCATTAGCGAAAGGTCAGGTGGTTGGTAAAGTCATCTATCAGCTTGATGGCAAAGATGTTGCGGTGGTGAATTTACAGGCGATGAGCGAAGTCAAAGAAGGCGGTATCTTTGGAAATGCTTGGGACTGGTTGGTGTTAACCATAAAAAGCCTTTTCTAAAACACCTTGAAAAATGACCGCACTTCCCCATTTATAGCGGAGTCGATTAACGAAAGTCGGGCAGATGTGAAATCTGCCCTTTCTCTCATTCAACATAAGGAAAAAGAATGGCAACCGAACAAGATTATGAAAAATTGAAAGAAGTAATGGAATTTCCTGCGGCAATGACCTTTAAAGTGGCTGGAGTGAATCGTGAAAACCTTGCCCAAGATTTAATTGCCGTGGTGCAAAAATATTTGCCGGGCGATTACATTCCAAAGGAAAAACGCAGCAGCAAAGGCACCTATAATTCTGTTTCTATTGATGTAGTGGCACAAAATTTTGAACAAGTGGAAACCCTTTACAAAGAACTCGCCAAAGTCGAAGGCGTGAAAATGGTTATTTAATATGACGGCATTACCTCTTATTGTTCGCCAACTTGGCTTGCAGGATTATCAAGACATTTGGCATAAAATGCAGGCATTTACCGATAATCGCACCGCTGAGACAACCGATGAAATCTGGTTGGTGGAACATTCCCCCGTGTTTACCCAAGGGCAGGCAGGAAAACCCGAACATCTTTTACAAGCCGGTAGTATTCCTGTTGTACAGTCGGATCGTGGCGGGCAAATTACTTACCACGGCCCCGGTCAGCAAGTGATGTATGTATTGATTGACATTCGCCGTCATCAAGATCTAAATGTTCGCCAGTTAGTGACCGCACTTGAGCAATCTGTGGTGAGAACCCTCGCCGATTATGGCATTGAGGGCTATCCCAAAGCTGATGCACCGGGAGTTTATATTGACGGTAAGAAAATTTGTTCTTTAGGATTGCGAATCCGTAAAGGCTGTTCTTTTCACGGTCTTGCTTTCAATATCAATATGGATCTCAGTCCGTTTCACCGCATTAACCCTTGTGGTTATGTAGGCTTAGAAATGTGCCAATTAGCGGATTTTATTGATAAAAATGAGGCGACTTTGGAGAAGGTTTCCCCCAAATTAATTAAACACTTTGCCGAACTTTTGGGCTATAATGTCACAAATTTTTAACATTCAACTCATCAAAATGCCTGTTTCAGGCATTTTTCTTTAGGAAAGAGCTATGTCAACGCCATTTAAAATGGAGCGCGGTGTCAAATATCGTGATGCGGCAAAAACCTCCGTTATCCCTGTCAAAAATATCGATCCAAACCAAGAATTATTGAAAAAACCGGAATGGATGAAAATCAAATTACCGGCAAGTTCCCTCAAAATTGAAAGCATCAAAAACGGTATGCGCCGCCACGGTTTACATTCCGTGTGTGAAGAAGCCTCTTGCCCGAATTTGCACGAATGTTTTAATCACGGCACGGCAACCTTTATGATTTTAGGGGCAATTTGTACCCGCCGTTGTCCTTTCTGTGATGTGGCACACGGTAAACCGTTACCGCCTGATCCGGAAGAACCACGCAAACTTGCTGAAACCATTCAGGATATGAAATTAAAGTATGTGGTGATTACCTCGGTGGATCGTGATGATTTGCCTGATCGCGGTGCAGGACATTTTGCCGAATGTGTGAAAGAAGTGCGGGCTTTAAATCCGGGCATAAAAATTGAGATTTTAGTACCGGATTTTCGCGGTCGCATTACTCAAGCCTTGGAAAAACTAAAAGATAATCCACCGGATGTGTTCAATCATAATCTTGAAAATGTACCACGTTTATATAAAGAGATTCGTCCGGGGGCGGATTACGAATGGTCATTAAAACTCCTGCGTGAGTTTAAGGAAATGTTCCCGCATATCCCAACTAAATCAGGGTTAATGGTTGGACTTGGTGAAACCAATGAAGAAATCCTACAAGTAATGCAGGATTTACGCACTAATGGTGTCACAATGCTGACCCTCGGGCAATATTTACAACCAAGCCGTCATCACCTGCCAGTCGCCCGCTATGTGCCACCGACAGAATTTGACGAATTCCGTGAAAAAGCCAATGCAATGGGTTTTGAACACGCCGCTTGTGGGCCCTTCGTTCGCTCCTCTTACCACGCTGATTTACAGGCGAGTGGAGGATTGGTGAAATAAAACTTTTAATATTATGTTGCAGTTGCACAGTGAACGTTTTTTGGGAAAAAGTAGGGATGCCACGATTGGTGTCCCTACCGCTCACATTGTTTTTTCTTTGCGCGTTTGCTACATAATACTGAAAACTTCATTAAAAATGATCGCACTTTTGTGGCATAAAAAACGGGTTATTTCTGTTGAAATAGCCCGTTTTTTCGTGTTTTAAACCGTCCAAAGCAACACGGCTAAAAGCTGTGGTGAAATAATTCTTAGGAACATCACAAGAGGATAAACCGTGGCATAAGAAAGAGCGGCAGCGCCGTTGTCTTCTTTTATTTCGTTGGCAAAAGCAAGGGCGGGAGGATCGGTCATTGCGCCGGCTAGTAAGCCACAAATGCTGAGATAATTCAGTTTGGCGTATAAACGGGCAATAACGCCGACAATCATTAGGGGAATAAAGGTGATAAAAATCCCATAGCCCATCCATTCCAAACCTGATCCATTGACAAGCGTATCCACAAAATTTCCGCCTGATTTTAACCCGACTACCGCAAGAAACAGCACAATACCAATTTCCCGCAAGGCAAGATTGGCACTTGGCGGCATAAACCAATAAAGTTTGCCGATACTGCCAATTCGGGCAAGAATGAGTGCCACAACAAGTGGGCCACCAGCTAAACCGAGTTTAAGTGCCACCGGGAAACCAGGAATATAAAACGGAATAGAACCCAGTAGTACACCAAGCCCAATGCCGATAAATACTGGGAGCATTTGAACTTGCAGGAGTTTTTGTTGGGCGTTGCCAATCACGGAAATGGCTTGATTTAACACATCGGCACGTCCCACCATATGTAACACATCCCCAAATTGCAATGAGGTGTTGCCGCTTGGCACAAGCTCGATTCCTGCACGATTTAAGCGGGAAATCACAACACCGTATTTTTGATGAATGTTGAGGGTACGGATTTTTTTACCCAGCACTTTTTCGTTCGTCACCACGACACGTTCCGCACGAATTTCTCCATTGGAAGAAGAAAGTACGGGCATTTCCACTTCATCACCAATCACTAAGTGCATTTTTCTTAATGCAGTGGCATCGCCCACTAAATGCAACACATCATCAAGATGAATTTCCGTATTGGCTTTCGGTACGATCACTTCTTCCCCTCGTTTTAAACGGGAACAAACCACGCCTTCTTCATTAAAACCGGGAATTTCTACCAAGCGGAGTCCATTTAAATTATGGTTGGTTACTTTGATGGAAATGGTATGCAAACTTTCTTTGTCCTGTCCGCTTTCTTTGTTAAAACGGTTAGCTTCTTCTTCCACCTTAATTTTAAAGAAAAGACGAATGAGCCACATTGAAAGCAAAATGCCACAAATACCAAATGGATACGCCATTGCGTAAGCCATTCCCATTGTAGAGGTGACTTGAGGTAAGCCTAATTCACTTAAGATTTGCTGTCCCGCCCCTAATGAAGGCGTATTGGTGACTGCTCCGGAATAAATTCCCAATGCGATATCTAAGGGAACATCAATGGCTTTTGTTAGCACGACCACTGAAAGCGAACCTAACAACACAATCAAAATTGCAAGTCCATTCAGTTTTAAGCCGGATTTTCTAAGTGAGGCAAAAAAACCGGGACCAACCTGAATCCCGATGGTATAAACAAACAGAATTAAGCCAAATTCTTGAATGAAGTATAGGGTATGAGAATCAAGTTGAATACCGTATTGATGAGTAAAATGGGCAACAATAATGCCACCAAACAATACGCCACCAATGCCTAGCCCTACGCCTTTTATCTTCCAATGCCCAATCCATAAACCAATCACGGCAACAAGGGCAAGCAAACTGATCGTAAGCGCAATATCGCTCATATAAACCTCTTATGAATAATTTCGTTATGATGTAGAAAATGCACAAAACCAAATTAAAATTTCAAACAATCTCAATTCATTCATATTAAGAATGTCTGCGTGACGTCCGGCTAATCGCATTCTTTTTGGGAATGGTTCATTTGCTACATTATATCGATAGATTTAACCCAAAAGGATTATAACAAAGTTGATTTTTCCCGCCTTTAACCAAACTCAAAAAATGATAAGTTCATCACATTTTTTCTTGCTTAATCATAAACACTGCCTAAAATGACCGCTCTTTTAGACGATAACGGACAAATTTATGGACTACGGACAAGAGGCAATCACCTCTCTTTTATGGATTTTAAGAACGCTTGCTATTACGGCGATGGTGTTTAGTTTCGGTATTTTTTTATTGGTGCGTTTTACCCATTGGGGGAAACAATTTTGGCTGTTTGCCGGCAGTTATCTTTCCCTGAGACGGAGCATTAAACCTTTATTATTCTTTTTGTTGATTGTCGCATTAACGCTGGTGAGCGTACGGATTAGCTTAGTGTATTCCGAATGGTATAAAAATATGTACACCTCGCTACAAGAATTTAATGAGTCCGTTTTTTGGCAACAAATGGGATTATTTTGCGTGATTGCAGCGAGTTCAGTTTCCTCCGCCTTAGTGAGCTATTATCTTGAACAGCGTTTTGTGATCGGCTGGGTTACTTGGCTCAATGATGAGTTGGCGAATAAATGGATGGCAAATCGTGCTTATTACAAAACCCAATATCTTTCCGCCAATTTAGACAACCCCGATCAACGTATTCAACAAGATGTACAATCTTATGTGAAAACTACCCTTTCTTTGGCAACCGGCGTGATTGATGCCGTTACGTCAATCATTTCTTACACTATTTTGCTGTGGGGCTTGGCAGGGCCGATGGTGCTATTGGGGGTAGAAATTCCCCATATGATGGTGTTCTTGGTTTTTGCTTATGTGATATTCACCACGTTGATCGCATTTTGGCTTGGTCGTCCGTTAATCAACTTAAATTTTGCCAACGAACGATTAAACGCAAACTACCGTTATTCTTTAATTCGTATTAAAGAATATGCCGAAAGTATTGCCTTTTATGCCGGCGAAAAAGTGGAACAAAATCAGCTTTATCGCCAGTTCCGCGCGGTTATCAATAATATGTGGGATATTGTTTACCGAACCCTAAAATTCTCCGGTTTTAACCTTGTGGTCAGTCAAATTTCCGTGGTGTTCCCTTTATTGATTCAGGTGGGTCGCTATTTTGAAAAACAAATCAAACTGGGTGATTTAATGCAAACTTTGCAGGTGTTCGGGCAATTACATTCCAATCTTTCCTTTTTCCGTAACACCTACGATAACTTCGCAGGCTACAAAGCCACGCTTGATCGTTTAACCGGTTTTACTTATGCCATCAATATGGCAAATCGTGAATCCCAGACGGATATTCACACACACGAAAGTGCGGTCATTTTTGAGCATTTAAGTATAAAAAATCCATTTGGTCGCACCTTGATTCAAGATCTCAATCTCACCTTAATGCAAGGTAGCCGTCTTTTGATTCAAGGGGATTCCGGCGTGGGAAAAACCACTTTGTTACGCACGGTGGCAGGGCTTTGGTCTTATTCCTTAGGAAAAATCTATTGCCCGCAGGCACAACTTTTCCTTTCACAAAAACCTTATTTACCGCAGGGGGATTTATTCACCGCTTTGGCTTATCCGAAAAACACGCAGGAAATTGACCGCACTTTAGTAGAGGATATTTTACGCAAAGTACAGCTTGGGCATTTGGTCGAACGGGTTGAACAGGAGCAGGATTGGACACGAATTCTTTCTTTAGGCGAACAACAACGTTTGGCGTTTGCCCGTTTGTTATTACATAAACCGAAAGTCGCCTTTTTGGATGAAGCCACGGCAAGTATGGATGAAGGCTTGGAAGAGGCAATGTATCGTTTAATCAAAACAGAATTACCAACGATGACAATAATTAGTGTGGGACATCGTTCTACCTTAAAAACCTTCCATCAATTACAGTTGCAGATTTTACCAAACGGTGAGTGGCAGCTGGCTGAAATTGAGGGATAACCTAAATCAAAAGTGCGGTCATTTTTCGGCGTATTTTTAATGTAAAAATGCAAAAAGACTGTTATCCATAGCGATTTTTTGATACATTTAGCGCAATTTTTTTCACGCTCCTTTCACAACACCAATGGGAAAATAGGGGCGATTTTTTACTCAATTCAAATTAACGGAATGACTATGTTATTTAAAAAAGTACGCGGTTTATTTTCAAACGATCTTTCCATTGACTTAGGGACGGCAAATACGCTGATTTATGTGAAAGGACAAGGCATTGTACTTGATGAGCCTTCAGTGGTGGCAATTCGTCAAGATCGTATGGGGGCATACAAAAGTATTGCCGCAGTAGGAAAAGAAGCCAAGCAAATGTTGGGGCGTACGCCAAAAAGCATTGTGGCGATTCGTCCGATGAAAGATGGGGTGATTGCGGATTTTTCCGTCACAGAAAAAATGTTGCAATATTTCATCAAGCAGGTTCACAGTGGCAACTTTATGCGTCCAAGTCCACGTGTGTTGGTTTGTGTGCCGGCAGGGGCAACCCAAGTAGAACGCCGTGCAATTAGAGAATCGGCATTAGGTGCCGGTGCGCGTGAAGTGTATTTAATTGAAGAACCAATGGCGGCGGCTATTGGTGCAAACTTGCCTGTTTCCACGGCGATTGGTTCAATGGTTATCGATATTGGTGGCGGTACGACCGAAGTTGCCGTGATCTCTTTAAATGGTATTGTGTATTCTTCTTCCGTGCGTATCGGTGGCGACCGTTTTGATGAAGCCATTATTTCTTATGTACGCCGCACCTTTGGTTCTGTCATTGGTGAGCCGACTGCCGAACGTATCAAACACGAAATCGGTACGGCTTATATTCAAGACGGTGATGACATCTTAGAAATGGAAGTGCACGGTCACAATCTTGCAGAAGGTGCGCCACGTTCATTTAAACTCACTTCCCGCGATGTGTTAGAAGCCCTCCAACAGCCGTTAAATGGCATTGTTGCAGCAGTTCGTACCGCATTAGAAGAATGTCAACCGGAACACGCCGCCGATATTTTTGAACGGGGTATGGTGCTAACCGGTGGCGGTGCGTTATTGCGTAATATTGATATTTTACTTTCAAAAGAATGTGGCGTACCGGTAATCGTGGCGGAAGAACCGCTTACTTGTGTCGCTCGTGGTGGTGGTGAGGCACTGGATATGATTGATATGCACGGTGGTGATGTTTTTAGTGACGAATAATTTATCATCAATAAAAGTGCGGTTGATTTTGACCGCACTTTTATTTTGAGCATTTAGGAATCCGAATGAAACCGATTTTTGGTAAAGCGCCTCCCTTAGGTATTCGCCTTATTTTAGCGGTGATTGCATCCGTCACCTTGATTTTGGTTGACGCGCAAAATTCGATGAACAAAGCCCGTAGCATAATGGAAACCGCAGTAGGTGGTTTGTATTATTTGGCAAATAGTCCACGTACCGTATTAGATGGTGTTTCAGAGAATCTGGTGGATACCAACAAATTACAAATTGAAAATAAAGTATTGCGTGAACAGTTACGTGAAAAAAATGCAGATTTATTATTATTGGATCAACTGAAAGTTGAAAATCAACGTTTACGTTTATTGCTAAACTCGCCATTACGCACCGATGAATACAAAAAAATCGCTGAAGTATTAACCGCTGAAACCGATGTGTATCGCCAACAAATTATTATCAACCAAGGAGAAAAAGACGGTGCTTATGTGGGGCAACCGGTGATTGATGAAAAAGGCGTAATTGGACAAATTATTTCAGTGGGGGCGGATACCAGTCGGGTGTTATTGCTCACTGATGTTACCCACGCGATCCCAGTGCAGGTACTTCGTAATGATGTGCGGGTGATTGCCAGCGGTACGGGACATTCCGATGAACTAACGCTTGATAACGTACCGCGTTCGGTGGATATTGAAAAAGGCGATTTATTGGTTACTTCCGGCTTGGGTGGTCGTTTTATGGAAGGTTATCCGGTGGCGGTGGTGCAAAGCGTATCCCGTGATGGGGCTAATTATTTTGCGACCGTTAAAGCCAAGCCCTTGGCTTCCTTAGAACGATTACGTTATGTCCTTCTGCTTTGGCCGGGCAATATTGATCTCTCAAAAGTGAAATCAAGATCACCGGAAGAAGTGCGTGAATTAGTGCAAAAACGCTTAGAAAGCCAAGCCAACGAAAGCAAAAATCGGGTGCATAAAGCAAAAATAATCACCGATGAACAAGAACCAATAACGGACAATTCAAAAGAAATGGGTGAGCCTGAAATCCCAACCGAACCACCACAAGATGAACCGGTTTCACCGGAACAATTAGAACCAAGGGAGGAAGATTAATGCAAATACGCTTAATTTTACAATGGGCGACAATCTTCTTGTTTTTTATTGCCGCACTTGTTATGGAACTTGCACCTTGGCCGGTTGGCTTTCAAGCCTTTAAACCCTCTTGGTTGATTCTAGTTTTACTTTACTGGACACTCGCTATTCCAAACAAGGTGAATATTGGCTTTGCCTTTTTACTGGGGATCATTTGGGGCTTAGTCTTGGGGGCAACCCTTGGCGTTCACGCCCTTGTGTTATCGGTCGCATTTTATTTTATTGCCAAAAATCATTTGGTATTGCGCAATCTTTCTCTCTGGTTTCAAAGTTTATTGGTCATTCTTTTTGTGTTTATCATTCGCTTTGCGATTTTTCTTGTCGAATTATTTCTCCATAGTGCCACCTTTAATTGGCAAGAAATTTTCGGCGCGATAGCTTCCGGCATATTATGGCCTTGGGTGTTTTTACTGATGCGTAAAATTCGCCGCCGTGTTGGATTACATTAAATAGATTAGGATTTCACTTTTTCTGTAAGTGGTTGGTGCGATCTCAAAGTCATAGCGATTAAATAAAGTGCCATTTCGATATTCGTAAAGTTTTATATGATGAAAAATTTAAACTTCTCCCGTTATTTCACGCCTTTATATCTCATTACCGTGATTTGTATTGTGATCTATATCTTGCAACAGCTCGGGGTTGAAGAACCGATTATGATGGCATTTCACTACCCTATTGATCCCCGCCAAAATTGGCAACTCTGGCGTTATGTCACTCACGCGTTTGTGCATTTATCAAATGTGCATATTATTGCGAATTTATCTTGGTTTTGGCTGTTCGGCGGCGTGATTGAACGCTACTTTGGCGGTGTTAAACTTTTCTTATTGGTTATGGTTTCAGCCATCATCAGTGGCGTTGTACAAAACTATTTTTCCGGCCCTGATTTTTTTGGCTTATCCGGTGTCGTGTATGCCGTTTTAGTCTATGTATTTGTGGTCGATAAACTCAATGCCAATCTTTTTGATTTACCCAAAGGCTTTTTCACAATGTTATTGATGGGATTGGCATTTGGATTTATCAGTCCTTTGTTTGGTATTTATCTCGGCAATGCAGCCCATATTTCAGGTTTAGTGGTGGGATTAGTTTGGGGTTTTATTGATAGTAGAATTTATTTGCGCCGAACTGCGTAAAAATGAGAAATAAAAGGATAAATTAATGAAACAATCCATTCGCCATCAGAAGATTATCGAATTAGTCGCTCAATATGGGTATTTAAGCACGGAAGATTTGGTCGCTCAGCTTGAAGTCAGTCCACAAACCATTCGCCGTGATTTGAATATTTTGGCGGAATTAGATCTTATCCGCCGTCATCACGGTGGGGCGGCATTCCCTTCTTCAGTGGAAAATTCAGACTATATTGACCGAAAACAATTCTTTTCTTCGCAAAAAAATCGTATTGCACGTGAAGTCGCCAAACTGATTCCAAATGGTTCATCGTTATTTATCGACATAGGCACAACACCGGAAGCGGTGGCAATTGCCCTGCTTGAGCATAAATATTTACGTATCGTCACCAATAACCTGAATGCGGCACATTTACTACGGCAAAATGAAAGTTTTGACATTACGATGGCAGGCGGTTCATTGCGTAAAGATGGCGGCATTATTGGCGAAGCCACGGTGAGTTTTATTTCGCAATTTCGTTTGGATTTTGGCATTTTGGGTATCAGTGCCATTGATTCGGATGGCTCGTTGCTTGACTACGATTATCACGAAGTGCAGGTAAAACGTGCCATTATTGAAAGTTCCCGCCAAACTTTATTGGTCACCGACCATTCCAAATTTACCCGCCAAGCCATTGTTCGTTTAGGGGAATTAAACGATGTGGAATATTTATTTACCGATAAAATTCCCCCTTCAATTAGCCAATACTTACAAAATGCAAAAACAAAATTAGTGGTGTGCGAGTAAAAAGTGCGGTCAATTTTGACCGCACTTTTTCTTAGTTAAACAATCTTCTCTGATTTCTACGTTTTTTCAGTTGTGAAATTAATATTATTGCCAATGCAATCACATAGATCGCAAAAATAAAGACTAACCATTGTACCATTGTGATGCCGAATAGCGACCATTGACTGTTATCACAAGAACCTGTTGGGTTAAACAGGATTGGGAACCATTGGTGGAAAGGGAGGGTTTCCGGAAAATCGGGAAGAAATTCACATTGTTTCCAAGGGGCGGGATTCATTTGTAAATCAAGATGACGGAGAGAAATCATCAAGCCCTTTACTGCACTAAATAGCCCCAAACCAATAGCGATTAAACGCACAATAAGTGATCGAGGCGCAAGAAAACCGATAATGCCCGCAATAAATAAACCAACCATTGCCAAACGTTCGTATACACAAAGTACGCAGGGTTGTAATCCCATTCCGTATTGGAAGTAAAGTGCGGTCAATTCTAAGGCTAAACTTGAAAAAGCAAGCAATAACCAAGCCGAACGTTTTTCTGAAAACTGTTTAAATAATGCGAGCATTTGTTCTCCTTAAATTGGCATAATTAAGCCTAAATTGGCAAGCCAAACGGTGGCTGCCGGTAAAATGTATTCAATCGCAAATAAGCCGACCAAGGATAACACGATCGTATAAGGCAACGCCATATAAACCATTCGTCCATAAGAAAGGCGGATTAATGGCGCAAGCGAAGAGGTTAATAAAAACAGGAATGCAGCCTGTCCATTTGGCGTAGCGACAGAAGGAAGATTTGTACCGGTGTTGATTGCCACAGAAAGCAACTCAAATTGGTGAGGCGCAATCACGCCATTGGTGAGTGCCGATTTGGCTTCATTAATGTAAACCGTTGCCACGAATACGTTATCGGAAATAGAGGAAAGCAAGCCGTTAAACACATAAAAAAGAACAAGCTGTACACTTTCACTGGCGGATAATACGTAGTGAATAATTGGGGAAAATAATTTTTGGTCGATAATCACTGCCACAACGGTGAAAAAGACGACAAGCAATGCGGTAAAAGGTAAGGATTCTTGGAAAGCCCTGCCGATTGCGTGTTCGCTGGTAATACCGGAAAAAGTGGTGGCGAGGATAATAACGGTTAAGCCGATCAAACCCACTGCGGCTAAGTGAAAGGCAAGTGCCAATACCAACCAGATTGCAATAATGGCTTGTGCGCCAAGTTTAAGTTTGTCTTGTTTAGACATTTTTTGCGAATTGCTGCGATCTAAAGAAGCGAGGGTGTACCAGACTTTCTGTGGTAATTTTTCGCCATAGCCGAAAATTTTGAATTTTTCAACTAAATAACAGGTGATTAAACCACAAAAGAAAACAGGAATGGTTACCGGCGCCATTCGGAAGAAAAATTCAATAAAATCCCATTTGGCTTGTTCCGCAATAATTAAATTTTGCGGTTCGCCTACCATTGTCATCACACCGCCCAGTGCTGTTCCCACACCGGCGTGCATCATTAAACTGCGTAAAAATGCACGAAATTTTTCTAAGGTTTCACGGTTTTTCACTTTTTCATCGTCTGAAATATCAACCGCATCTTGCAAGTTTTTGCCCGAGGCGACTTTGTGATATACGCCGTAAAATCCCATTGCGACACTAATGATCACGGCAACCACCGTCAGGGCATCCAGGAAAGCGGATAAAAATGCGGCACTGAAACAGAAGGCAAGGGAAAGGGTGATTTTCGAGCGAATATTTACCAATAATTTAGTAAAGACAAACAGCAGTAATTGTTTCATAAAGAAAATGCCCGCCACCATAAACATTAAAAGCAGAATAACTTCAAAATTAGCCATAATTTCTGCTTTCACGTGTTCCGGATGTGTCATTCCTATAACAATCGCTTCAATAGCAAGCAAGCCACCGGGTTGTAGTGGATAGCATTTTAACGCCATCGCAAGGGTAAAAATAAATTCTGCAACAAGAATCCAACCGGCAAGAAAGGGGCTGATACAAAAGAAAATAATAGGGTTAATGATAAGAAAAATTATCACCGCCAATTTATACCAGTCCGGACTTGGGCCGAGAAAGTTTTTCATAAAGGCTTGAGCGTAAGTCATAAATTACTCCTGTTTTTTATAGTGCCGTCATTGTAATATAGAGTGCTTTAAAGGATAATACCGAAGATAAAAATTTACCTATATAAATTACATTTTTTTGATCTTGTTAGCTTTTTCTAACACTATTTATTATGAATATGGAAAGACCCCTTTTAAAAGCAAAAAGTCCGGCAGCCCTTGCTGAAGAATATTTGGTAAAAAGTATTTGGAATGATGTTTTTCCTGCAGGTTCTACTTTACCTTCCGAACGTGATCTCGCCGATAAAATCGGTGTAACCCGCACAACACTGCGTGAAGTATTACAACGCTTGGCTCGTGATGGCTGGCTCACCATTCAACACGGCAAACCGACCCAAGTAAATAATATTTGGGATACGGCAAGTCCGAGCATTATCGAAACCTTAATTACATTAGATCACAAGGCTGCGCCTTTGATTATTGATAATATGTTGTCGTTACGCAGTAAAATGTCCGAATCTTATATTTATGAAGCGGTCAAAAATTCCCCTCAACAATCGGCAATGTTATTTGATGAATTGATAACATTAGAAAATACCGCAGAAGATTACACGGAGTTCGATTATCGTGTGTTTCGCCAATTTACGGTTGTTGCCAATAAACCTTTTTATCGTTTGATTTTTAATAGTTTAAAAGGGGTTTATCAAAAAATTGCTTTACTCTTCTTTAGCCACGAAAAACATCGTGCAATCACCAAGCAATTCTATTTGGAAATGCAACAAATTTGCCAAGAAGGCAATGCAGATGCGGTGGTAGATTGTATTCGTAAACATCGTGCAAATTCTGCGACCTATTGGCAAACTATATTGGAATGTTTACCGCAGGATTTTTCCGACTAAATTTTATTTCAATCAATAAAATGCAATTTTTATGTATGCTTTAGAAATTCGTCATCTCATCAAAACCTATGCCGGAGGCGTTCAGGCGGTAAAAGGCATTGATCTTACCGTTGAACAAGGCGATTTTTATGCACTGCTTGGACACAACGGTGCAGGCAAATCGACAACCATCGGCATTATTAGCTCGCTGGTGAATAAAACCGCCGGTACGGTTAAAGTGTTCGGTTATGATTTAGATACACAAAAGACTTTGCTTAAACAGCAAATTGGGTTGGTTCCGCAAGAGTTTAATTTCAACCAGTTTGAGAAAGTGATCGATGTATTGACCGAGCAAGCCGGTTTTTATGGTATTCCCCTAAAAGAAGCATTAAAACGGGCAGAAATTTGGTTAAAAAGATTGGAACTATGGGAAAAACGTACACATCTCACCCGTGAACTTTCCGGTGGAATGAAACGCCGTGTAATGATTGCCCGCGCCTTAATGCATAACCCGAAATTATTGATTTTGGATGAGCCTACCGCCGGCGTGGATATTGAACTTCGCCGTTCCCTTTGGGATTTTTTGCGTGAATTAAATGCACGGGGAACGACCATTATTCTAACCACCCATTATTTGGAAGAAGCGGAAAATCTCTGCCGTAATATCGGCATTATTCAACAGGGAAAATTGATTGAAAATACCTCAATGAAATCCCTTTTGGCAAAGCTGGAAACAGAGGTTTTTGTTTTGGATTTACAAAATGTGCCACAAACCAAATCGCTTGTGATCGCGCATTATCCGTATCAATGGGTGGATGAAAATACCTTAGAAGTGGAAGTGCAACGCTCACAAGGTTTAACCAATTTGTTTGCCCAGCTCACCGCACAAAATATTGAGGTATTGAGTATGCGCAACAAATCCAATCGTTTAGAAGAACTTTTCCTTAAAATGGCGAATTAATATGAATTTTATCGGATTTTTTACACTGGCAATGAAAGAATCCAAACGCGTTATTCGCATTTGGAAACAAACCCTTGTGCCACCGGTGATTACCACCACTCTTTATTTTCTGATTTTTGGACGACTTATCGGCGGACGTATCGGTGATATGCAGGGGGTCAGCTATATGCAATTTATCGCACCGGGGCTTGTTATGATGACGGCAATCACTGCCTCTTATGTGAATACCGCCTCATCTTTTTTCCTGAGCAAATTCAACAAAACTTACGAAGAATTGTTGGTCGCCCCCCTTTCATCACATAACATTATCTGGGGCTATGTTGCCGGCAGTATGGTACGGGGCGTGTTGGCTGGTATTTTGGTGATGATGGTATCGTTGTTATTTATCACTTTTAATATTCACTCTTGGTTAATGATTTTTTGCACTTTACTGCTCACCACAATCAGTTTTGCCCTTGGCGGTTTAATTAATGCCATTTTTGCCAAAACCTTTGATGATGTGGGCTTAATCCCAACCTTCGTTTTAACACCGCTTACTTATTTAGGGGGCGTGTTTTATTCCATTTCACTTTTGCCCGATTTTTGGCAAGCCGTCTCGAAATTTAATCCCATTGTTTATATGATCAACGGCTTTCGTTATGGCTTTTTAGGCATTAGTGATGTGCCTGTGTTCTACACATTTTTAGTGTTAGGATCACTTGTGATGGTATTATATGCCTTCGCCTATTTATTAATCGAAAAAGGCATAGGCTTACGTTCTTAGCTTGGCGTAGGGACAACACACTGATGTCCCCACTTTTTCATTAAGCATTATACAATTTACATAATCCGCCAAAACGATCGAAAAATTGACCGCACTTTTAGCAAAATATCAACATTATGCGTATACCTCGAATTTATCACCCCGAATCCCTTGAGCACCAAACCCAATGTCAACTTTCTGATGAGGCTGCCAACCACGTTGGACGGGTATTGCGAATGACGGCAGGCGAACAAATTGAATTATTTGATGGCAGTAATCATATTTATCCTGCTCAAATTCTTGAGGCAGGCAAAAAAGCCGTAAAGGTTGAAATTCTGGGGCGTGAATTGTGCGACAAAGAATCGCCACTAAAAATTCATCTGGGGCAAGTGATTTCCCGTGGTGAGCGTATGGAATTTACTATTCAGAAATCTGTGGAACTCGGGGTGAATATTATTACTCCACTTTGGTCGGAACGTTGTGGCGTAAAACTGGATGGCGAGCGTATGGATAAAAAAATCCAACAGTGGCAAAAAATTGCCATTGCCGCTTGTGAGCAATGTGGGCGTAATATTGTGCCGGAAATCCGTCCGCTGATGAAATTACAGGATTGGTGTGCGGAAAATGACGGCGCATTGAAATTGAATTTGCACCCACGCGCCCAATATTCCATTAAAACCTTACCGACAATTCCCAAACAAGGCGT
Organism: Rodentibacter myodis; assembly: GCF_001999305.1. Taxonomy (GTDB): domain Bacteria; phylum Pseudomonadota; class Gammaproteobacteria; order Enterobacterales; family Pasteurellaceae; genus Rodentibacter; species Rodentibacter myodis. The sequence continues at coordinate 134,670 of NZ_MLHQ01000001.1, forward strand.
GCGATTATTGATTGGTTCGGAAGGAGGTTTATCGCCACAAGAAATTGCACAGACGGAACAACAGGGTTTTACCGAGATTTTATTAGGAAAGCGTGTACTGAGAACGGAAACCGCCTCATTGGCAGCCATCAGTGCATTACAAATTTGTTTTGGAGACTTAGGCGAATAATGGATTTACAAGGGCAATTTTTAATCGCAATGCCACATTTGAACGATTATTTTTACCGCACGGTGGTATTTGTTTGCGAGCATAATGAGCAGGGTTCAATGGGTGTGGTGATTAATCAACCCACCGATTTAAGCATTGCGGAGCTTTATTCCAAATTGAATTTTATGATGAAAAACGACCGCACTTTTGACGATACAATGGTGGTTGCCGGTGGGCCGGTTCACACTGAGCGTGGATTTATTATTCATAAAAAAACCGCCAATGATTTCCAACACAGTTATCCCATCACCGATGAACTTTCCCTTACCACTTCTGCCGATGTGGTGGATACTTTTGGTTCAATCCAAGCACCGGAGAAATATTTGGTGGCATTAGGTTGTGCAAGTTGGGCGGCAGGGCAGCTGGAAGAAGAAATTGCAGATAATGCATGGCTGGTTGTTCCCTCTGATGAAAAAATCTTATTTGATACCCCTTATGAAGATCGCTATCTTGCAGCCGGTCAATTATTGGGTATTCAACCGCATAATTTTGCAATGGCACAAGTGGGGCATAGCTAATGAGCTTTACCGCACTCGCCTTTGATTTTGGTACAAAAAGTATCGGATGTGCCGTAGGGCAAAACATTACAGCCACCGCTCAAGCCTTACCCGCCTTTAAAGCACAAGACGGTATTCCGAATTGGGACGCCATTGAAAAATGCTTAAAAGAATGGAAACCTGACGTTGTAGTTGTCGGCTTGCCTTTGAATATGGATGGCACAGAACAAGATCTCACCGCACGCGCCCGAACTTTCGCCAATCGCTTAAACGGACGGTTTGGCGTAAGAGTTGAATTACAGGACGAACGTTTAACTACCACCGCAGCCCGGAGCGAGATTTTTGATCGTGGTGGTTTTCGTGCCTTAAAAAAAGGCAAAGTGGACGGCATTTCCGCTTGCCTTATTTTAGAAAGTTGGTTTGAAAATAACGGAGATTTTTAAGCACAAAGTGCGGTTAAAAATTAGGTTGTTTTATTAGGCTTTTTACCTGCGACATTTTAAACCTGCCAATCAATCTCACGAATTCCGTGCCGCTGCAAATATTGGTTTGTTTGGGAAAAATGATGACAACCAAAGAAGCCACGATGTGCCGAGAGTGGGGACGGATGAGGGGCGGTGAGAACCAAGTGGCGATTGCGGTCAATCATTTGCCCTTTTTTCTGTGCGTGACTGCCCCAAAGTAAGAAAACGAGGTTTTCGCGATGTTCATTCAATGCCGCAATTACACGATCTGTAAACGTTTCCCAACCTAAATTGGCGTGAGAGTGGGCAAGTCCCCGTTCAACAGTTAAAACTGTGTTCAGTAATAGCACGCCTTGTTCCGCCCATTTCACTAAATAACCGTGAGAAGGCATTTGAAAGTCGGCAATATCCTGACTTAATTCTTTATACATATTGAGTAGAGAGGGGGGGATCGCGACTTCAGGTTTTACCGAAAAAGCAAGTCCGTGTGCTTGGTTTGGGCCGTGATAGGGATCTTGTCCTAAAATCACGACTTTTACCTCTTCAAACGCCGTATATTTAAAGGCATTAAATACATCTTGTTGAGGCGGATAGATAGTTTTTCCACTTTGGCGGGCAAGGTGAACCTGTTGTAGGGTATGTTGAAAATAAGGTTGTGATTTTTCCATACCGATGACATCCGTCCAAGTTTTCATAATAGGATTCCGTTTGAGAATAAAATGAAGGCATTATAAACGAAATGACATTGAGAGGGATGAATAAATTGTTAATATTTTGTAACAATATGGTTAATTAATTTTTTAATCAAAACTGGTTGATTATGAAGAAGTTAATCTAGATCAAAATATTAAAAAGAGTAATAAAAAAACAACTTGTTTTCCATCAAAATAATTTGAAGTATTAAAATTTTTTGATAAACTTTGCACAGTTTTTATGATTATACTCACGCCAAATTAGGAGGCTATTATGATTAAAGGTATTCAAATTACTCAAGCAGCGAATGACAACTTACTTAACTCATTCTGGTTATTAGACAGCGACACCAATGAAGCACGTTGTTTATGTGCAAAAGGTGAATTTGCTGAAGATCAAGTGGTTGCAGTAAGCGAATTAGGTCAAATCGAGTACCGTGAATTACCGGTAAACGTTGCGCCAACCGTAAAAGTTGAAGGCGGTCAACACTTAAATGTGAACGTATTACGCCGTGAAACCTTAGAAGATGCGGTAAACAATCCGGATAAATATCCGCAACTAACTATCCGTGTTTCAGGTTATGCCGTACGTTTCAACTCTTTAACACCGGAACAACAACGTGATGTCATCACCCGTACTTTCACTGAAAGCCTATAATTTCAGATTGAATAAAAGAAACCCCGATTTTATCGGGGTTTTGTATTTAATGTTCACTCTATTTCATCTAACAATGCAAAATCATTCAATTCAAAATTGAATATTTTGTTCTATTTCTGTTTTTAATAGCATTTTCTCTCTCCTCATAAAGTGTTTATTACTATCAAACGAAATCGTTTGATAGTAATAGATAGTTTTGTTGTTGAGAAATGCTTATCGCTTAGCAGGTGATATGTATGCTGTTTTCCCCTCTCTCCAAAAGTCTTCCTCCATTCACTTGGGCAGAGGTGGAAGCGTTGTTTGAAATATGAGTGGAAATTGACCGCACTTTCCTTTCTTTCCTAGCGATTCCTTTGCTTTTCAGGTACAATCCGCCAGTTAAATTTGTTGATTTTTTGAGAAAATTATCTTTTATGAAGAATATTCGTAACTTTTCTATTATTGCTCATATTGACCACGGTAAATCAACCCTATCAGATCGCTTGATTCAAACCTGTGGCGGGCTTTCCGATCGTGAAATGGAAGCGCAGGTGTTGGATTCGATGGATCTGGAACGTGAGCGTGGTATTACCATTAAAGCCCAAAGTGTTACCTTAAATTACAAAGCCAAAAATGGCGAAACCTATCAATTAAATTTTATCGATACTCCGGGACACGTGGATTTTTCTTATGAAGTATCACGTTCTCTTGCCGCTTGTGAGGGGGCATTGCTGGTGGTGGATGCAGGACAAGGCGTGGAAGCCCAAACCTTGGCAAACTGCTATACCGCCATTGAGATGGATTTAGAAGTCGTACCGATTTTAAACAAAATCGACTTACCTGCCGCCGATCCTGAGCGGGTGGCGGAAGAAATTGAAGATATTGTCGGTATTGATGCGATGGAAGCGGTGCGTTGTTCGGCAAAAACCGGTGTCGGTATCAATGATGTGCTGGAAGAAATTGTAGCCAAAATTCCGGCTCCGGAGGGTGATCCTGAAGCACCGTTACAGGCTTTGATTATTGACTCGTGGTTCGATAATTATTTAGGCGTGGTGTCTTTGGTGCGTATCAAAAACGGTGTATTACGCAAAGGCGATAAAATTAAAGTGATGTCCACCGGACAGGCTTATAACGTTGATCGTTTGGGTATCTTCACACCAAAACAAGTGGACACTAGCGTATTAAATACCGGCGAAGTAGGTTGGGTAGTGTGTGCCATTAAAGATATTTTGGGTGCGCCGGTGGGCGATACCCTCACTCATCAACATAATCCTGCCGATAGCGTGCTACCGGGCTTTAAAAAGGTAAAACCACAGGTTTATGCCGGATTATTTCCCGTTAGCTCTGATGACTATGAAGCATTCCGTGACGCCCTTGGCAAACTCAGCCTGAATGATGCCTCTTTATTCTACGAACCGGAAAATTCCACCGCACTTGGTTTTGGTTTCCGTTGTGGTTTCTTGGGGCTACTTCATATGGAAATCATTCAAGAACGTTTGGAACGTGAATATGATTTAGATCTTATTACCACCGCACCAACGGTAATTTACGAAGTGGAAATGACCAACGGTGATGTGGTTTATGTGGATAGTCCGGCGAAGTTGCCGCCGCTTAATAATATTTCTGAAATTCGTGAACCTATTGCCGAATGTAATATGTTGGTACCGCAAGAATATTTGGGAAATGTGATTACCTTATGTGTGGAAAAACGTGGCGTGCAAACCAATATGGTGTACCACGGCAATCAAATTGCTCTCACTTATGAAATTCCAATGGGCGAAGTGGTGCTTGATTTCTTTGACCGTCTAAAATCTACTTCCCGTGGTTATGCGTCTTTGGATTACGGTTTCAAACGTTTCCAAGCGGCAGATATGGTGCGTGTGGATATTATGATTAATGGGGATCGTGTCGATGCACTGGCATTAATTGTTCATAAAGATAATGCACAATATCGTGGCCGTGAATTAGTGGAAAAAATGCGTGAATTAATTCCACGTCAGCAATTTGATATTGCAATTCAGGCGGCGATTGGTAACCACATTATCGCCCGCTCAACAGTAAAACAGTTACGTAAAAACGTATTGGCAAAATGTTACGGTGGTGATGTAAGCCGTAAGAAAAAATTGTTACAAAAACAAAAAGAAGGTAAAAAACGAATGAAATCCTTAGGGAACGTGGAAGTGCCACAAGAGGCATTTTTGGCGATTTTACACGTGGGTAAAGATAAATAGGAAAAACAATGTCGAATTTATTTTTTATCATTTTCTTAGCGGTAGGTTTTGGTATTTGGAAAGGCTTGGATTATCTCCAATTACCAAACACCTTCAGCATTTTATTGCTTATTTTGACAGCACTTTCGGGCGTATTATGGTGTTATCACCGCTTTGTCGTTGCGCCTAAGCGTCATCGACAAATTGCTCGCGCCGAACAGCGTTCCGGTCAGGCATTAAGTGATGAAGAAAAAGCGAAAATCGAACCGATTTCTGAAGGTTCGGAATTTATCTCTTCATTATTCCCCGTGCTTGCCGTAGTTTTCTTGGTTCGCTCTTTCGTGTTTGAACCTTTTCAAATCCCCTCCGGTTCAATGGAATCCACCCTACGGGTGGGGGATTTTTTGGTCGTGAATAAATATGCTTACGGCATAAAAGATCCGATTTTCCAAAATACCCTTATTGCAGGTGATAAGCCGCAACGTGGTGATGTGATTGTGTTTAAAGCACCGGAACAGGCATTATTACGTACGGGATTAGGCGCAACACGGGCGGCTTATGCGGAAAACTTGGCATTAACTTCAACAGAGAATATGTCGGGCGTGGATTATATTAAACGTATTATTGGTCAGGGCGGAGATCGGGTGATTTTCGATATGGATCAAAAAACCTTGAAAATCGTCTATGGTCAAGAGGGCAAGCCTTGCGAAGTAAATTGTGAAAGCAAAGCCTTTGAATACACACAAAATCCAACCAATCCTGCCTTCCCAGACCAACTTGAATTGACGGAAAAAGGCGATGTAACCCACAATATTTTAATCAGCCCATATCGCCGTTATGCGGGGCCTGAATTTTTCCCACAAGAAGGAAATCCAACGGCGGAATGGGTTGTGCCGGAAGGGCAATATTTTGTGATGGGCGACAATCGTGATCACAGTGATGACAGCCGTTTTTGGGGATTCGTACCGGAAAAAAATATTGTCGGGAAAGCCACTTACATTTGGATGAGCTTGGAAAAAGAACCGAATGAATGGCCAACAGGCTTCCGTTTTGAACGTTTCTTAACAGAAATTAAATAAGATGAAGCAATTAGAAAGATTGGAGCGAAAAATTGGTTATCAATTTAAAGATAACTCGCTCTTAAAATTGGCACTGACCCACCGCAGTGCGGCAACCCAACATAATGAACGCCTAGAGTTTCTAGGCGATTCCATTCTTAATTTCACCATTGCCGAAGCCCTTTATCATCAATTTCCACGCTGTAATGAGGGCGAACTAAGCCGTATGCGGGCAACTTTAGTGCGTGAACAAACCTTGGCATTCCTTGCCCGAGAATTTGAATTGGGCGACTATATGTCACTCGGCTCAGGCGAATTAAAAAGTGGCGGTTTTCGCCGTGAATCCATTTTAGCAGATTGTGTGGAAGCCATTATTGGCGCAATGTCGCTCGATCAAGGATTAGCCGCCGCATCGCAGGTGATCCGAAACTGGTATCAAACCCTATTGGCGGAAATCAAGCCGGGTGATAATCAAAAAGATGCCAAAACCCGCTTGCAGGAATATTTGCAAGGAAAACGCCTGCCCTTGCCAAATTATGAAGTGGTGAATACTCAAGGTGAAGCCCATTGCCAAACTTTTACGGTGGAATGTACCATAAAAGAAATGGATAAAAATGACCGCACTTTTGTGGGAAAAGGCTCAAGTCGCCGTAAAGCCGAGCAGGCAGCGGCAGAACAAATTTTAAAAGAACTGGATATCAAATGACCGAACAACTCGACAAAACCTATTGTGGCTTTATTGCCATTGTAGGTCGCCCAAATGTGGGAAAATCAACGCTCTTAAATAAAATCCTAGGGCAAAAAATTTCCATTACTTCCCGCAAAGCACAGACTACCCGTCATCGTATTGTGGGGATTAAAACCGAGGGGGCATATCAAGAAATCTATGTAGATACACCGGGACTACATATTGAAGAAAAACGTGCCATTAACCGTTTAATGAATCGTGCGGCAAGTAGTGCCATTGGGGATGTGGATCTCATTATTTTTGTGGTGGACGGCACACATTGGAATGCAGATGATGAAATGGTGTTAAATAAACTTCGTCACACCAAAACCCCTGTTGTGTTAGCGATCAACAAAGTGGATAACATCAAAAATAAAGATGAGTTATTGCCGTTTATTACCGATTTAAGCAGTAAATTCAACTTTGCCCATATCGTGCCGATTTCTGCTCAGCGTGGCAATAATGTTCACGAACTTGAGAAAATCGTGCGAGCCTCGCTGCGTGAAGGTGTACACCATTTCCCTGAAGATTATGTGACGGATCGCTCTCAACGTTTTATGGCTTCAGAAATTATTCGTGAAAAATTAATGCGTTTCACCGGTGAAGAATTGCCCTATTCTGTAACGGTAGAAATCGAACAATTTAAAGTGAACGAGCGTGGCACTTATGAAATTAACGGTTTGATTCTTGTTGAACGTGAAGGGCAGAAAAAAATGGTGATTGGCGCACAAGGTCAAAAAATCAAAACCATTAGTATGGAAGCCCGTGCGGATATGGAACGCTTATTTGACAATAAAGTACATCTTGAACTCTGGGTGAAAGTGAAATCCGGTTGGGCGGATGATGAACGGGCGTTGCGTAGCTTAGGTTATATGGACGAATAAATATAGACGAATAAAAGTGCGGTTGGTTTTCAACCTGTTTTATCATCATTGCAAGGGCGTATTATGACGCCCTTAATATTTATCTGGCGGCGATTCCCACCGCACAGGCATAGGCTGAACTCCACGCCCATTGGAAATTATAGCCGCCGAGCCAGCCCGTGACATCCAGCACTTCACCGATAAAATAAAGCCCTTCTACCGAATTGCTTTCCATTGTTTTTGAGGAAAGCGATTTGGTATCCACCCCGCCTAGCGTGACTTCTGCCGTGCGATAGCCCTCCGTACCATTCGGTATAAATTGCCAATGATGAATAAAATTCACTAAATTTTTTAACCGCACTTTACTCAAATTGGCAATACTTTCATCTTCAATAATGCCTTGCGCCAGCCAAAGTTCTACCAATTTTTTCGGGAGTAAACGGGCTAGCACCGTTTTTAACATCTGCTTGGGAGACTCTTGCTTCGCCAGATTGATTTCATCCTCCACATTGTGTGTGGGTAAGAGATCAATTTCTACGCTTTCATTCGGTTGCCAATAATTGGAAATTTGCAAAACGGCAGGACCGGAAATGCCACGGTGAGTAAACAATAACTGATTATGGAAAGATTGACCGCAATTTGCCGTGATCCTCGCAGGGATACTGATGCCGGCAAGTGCGGTTAAAAATTTATCGCTTTCCCGATAAGTAAAAGGCACAAGGCTTGCACGTGGTGGAATAATGGGAAGATGAAATTGTTCGGCGATTTGATAACCCAAAGGGGTTGCGCCCAATCCCGGCATTGAAAGCCCACCGGTTGCAATCACCAGATTTTGGCATTGCCATTGGATTGCGTTGACTGTCAGGATAAACCGCACCTTTTCATTGTCTTCAATGCGTTCTATTTGTGACACTTCGCTACGTAAGTGGATCTTTACCTGATGTTTTTCACATTCATTACGAAGCATTTCAACAATTTTTTCCGCTCCCTCATCACAAAAAAGCTGTCCTAATTCTTTTTCGTGGTAGGCAATACCATATTCCCCCACTAAACCAATAAAATCCCAATTGGTATAGCGTGAAAGTGCGGATTTTACAAAATGAGGATTTTGTGAAAGGTAATGAGCGGCAGTGACATCCAAATTGGTGAAATTACAAAATCCGCCGCCCGACATTAAAATTTTACGCCCGATTTTTTTACCCTTATCCAACACAGCGACTTGTTTACCAAGCTTTCCTAATTGGGCGGCACAAAATAAGCCGGCTGCACCGGCACCAATAATAAGGGTTTCACAATAATGGCTCACCGTGTTTGTCCTCGTTCTAAAAATTCCAGCATTTTCATTCGTTGAATCACCATACGGCGATCAACCGCAGCATTGCCGGTATCTAATAATTGTTGTAAATAATCTTTCGCTTGTGCATAGTTTTGTTGTTCCACCGCTACGGTGGCGAGTAAGGAAAGCGCAGAAATTTCTTTTTTGTTCAAGGTTAAGGCTTGTGTTAAAAGTTGTTGCATTTCAGGCGTGATCTTTTTCCCTGCCAAATAATAAAGTGCGGTGGCTTTTAAACCCAAAATATTGGCTTGGCTGCCGATGAGTTTTTCCGCGTTGGTGTAGGCAATTAGGGCGTGTTCAAATTCATCATTTTGCATATAGGCGTCCCCCAGTTGTAGCCAAGTTTCAGCCTCATTGGGATTTGCACGTAATTTATCTTGAATTTTGCTAATTACATCTTCTTTTTTGTGGAAATCCGTCATCTCAATTTGCGTGTTATGTTGAGAGATCATCTTTTTTTCACCTTCCTGAACACGAGAAAAGCGATCTAATGAGAAATAATAAATCAGTGGAATCGTAATAAGTAAGGTAAAAATCACCGAACTATGGCGGTAATTTATGGGTTTATCACCATAAAAAGCACTTTGCGATTCTTGTTTGTTCGCCTTGTTATCGAGCGTTGTGGGGAAAGATTTGTCCTCATTCCCCATACTTTTTTTACGGGAAAACCCAATTAATACGACAGCCAAAATCAATAGCACAACAGGCAATAACCACAACAATGCCGTGTTCCATTGAAAGGGCGGTTTATAATTAACAAAATCGCCAAAACGCGCTGTCATTGTGTCGATAATTTGTTGATTGGATTTCCCCTCATCCACCATCCTATAAACTTCCAGCCGCAAGTCATAAGCAATGGGCGAATTGGATTCCACTAAGTTTTGGTTTTGGCATTGTGGACAACGCAAAGATTTTGCCAGTTCTACGGCACGTGTGCGATCGGAGTGGTTTTTGAATTGGTAGGTATCCACCATTTCTGCCTGTGAAAAAAGCGAAAAAGACAGAAAAAGTGCGGTCAAAAAAAGCCGTATTTTTTGCCCTTTGTTTTTGAAAATAGTGGGGATTCCCGTCATTATCGTCTTTAAAAATTTCTTCATTTTTTCATTAATTCTTGAATTTTTGGCAAAAATACCTGCTGCCAAGTTTCACGCTCCAAAAGTCCGGAATGGCGATAACGAATCACACCCTGCGCATCTACTAAATAGGTTTCCGGCGCACCGTCCACGCCCAGTTTTAGGGCGAGTTCGCCTTGGCTATCGTTGAGGGTCAATACAAAGGGATTGCCCATTCGCTTGAGCATTTCAATACCGCTTTGTGGATTATCACGATAATTAATGCCGACTATCGGTGTGCTTTTTGCAATCTCCATTAAAAGCGGATGTTCTTCTTTGCAATAGCCGCACCAACTCCCCCAGATGTTCATTAAAAAGGGGGTTTTGGGGAAATCTTTCGGGCTAAGGGTTTGTGAGGGGGCAAGCAAGTTTGCCTGATAAAATTCCGGTATCGGTTTATCAATAAGTGCCGAAGCAATTTTTTTCGGATCTTGATGAAGCCCTGCCATTAACAACAAAATCACCGCCAGTACTAAAAAGAGCGGTGTAAAAAAGAGGAGTTTTGTTTTCATACTTTTTCCCGTTTTGGACGTAGGGTTAGCACGCGACAAAGTGCGCCCAGTGCCATTAAAATCCCCCCTACCCATAGCCAGCGAATCAGCGGTTTATAATGCAAGCGGAAAGTAAATTCCCCTTTGCCAAGGGCATCGCCCATCACGATATATAAATCGCCCCAAAAGCCACCGCTTAATCCGACTTCGCTCATTGTCATTGTTCGCACGTCATAATAACGGCGTTCGGGAATGATTTCTGCATAAGGTTTGCCTTTTTCCGTCACCTCAAAAAAAGCCACTTCCGAGGTGAAGTTTGCACCGATTTCATTTGAAAATTGGCGATAGTAGAAATCAAATTGCCCGAGTGATTGATGTTGTTGTGGGGCGAGCCGAACGCCTATTTCATTACCAAAATAGCTGCTCATTACCGCACCCATTGTGGCAATCGCAACGCCACTATGTGCCAATATCATTCCAACTTGAGCCAAGCGAATTTGCCGCCAATTCTGCCATAAAGTTGCCAACAAAAGCCAGATGGCAAGGGTTAATAACACATAGGCAAAGCAACAAAAATTGAGCGTAGGATCCTGATGAAGTTGCTGCCAAACCATTAATGTGGCGAGGAGAGCCGCCGGAAAAAGAAGTAACAATCGGCGTATCAAAATAACAGGTTCAAATTTTGCCCAATGGAGGGAAAGGGAGACCACCATTGCGATTAAGATTAGCGTTAAAAGGGGAAGGAAAATGCTGTTGAAGTAAGGGCTGCCTACCGAAATAGAACCCCAGTTCATCGCTTGGAAAAACATTGGGTAGAAGGTGCCTAAGAAAGTCGAAACCGTGGCGATGGTAAGCAAAATATTGAGCAATAAAATGCCGCCGGCTTTAGAAACAAGTTGAAATTTGACCGCACTTTCTAGGTTATTTCCTGCCCGTAGGGCAAACAAGCCGAAGGCAAATACCGTTAATAAAAAGAAGATAAATAACAGCACGTAACCACGCGTGTTATCCAAGGCAAAAGCGTGGACGGAAGTCAGTGCGCCCGAACGCACAATGAAAGTGCCTAAAACACTCAATGCAAAGGTGAGGAGTGAAAAGAGGATTGTCCAATAATTGAATGTCCCTTGTTTTTCCGTAATGAGCAAACTATGCAACAGTGCCAACCCAAGTAACCAAGGCATTAATGAGGCATTTTCAACAGGATCCCAAAACCACCAGCCGCCCCAGCCAAGTTCATAATATGCCCACCACGCCCCAAGTACGATACCAAGGGTTAAAAATAACCAAGAAAAACCAACCCAACCACGCATTGAACGGGCGATTTGTTGCATTGGGCGATTGTAAATGAGTGCCGACAAGCTCATTGCAAAATTGACGGCAAAGCCCACATAGCCGATATACAGTAATGGAGGGTGGAAGATTAACCCCACATCCTGCAACATTGGATTGAGATCTCGCCCTTCTATTGGCGCAGGGAAAATTCGCCCGAAAGGGTTGGAGTAAAACAGAATAAACACCGCAAAGCCAAAACAAATCAAACCAAGCAATGATAAGGTTTGTGCGGAAAAAGTGCGGTCATTTTTTCGGTTAAAAAAAGCAAAAGCCGTTAACCATAGGCTCAATGAAAATAGCCAAAAAAGCATTGAGCCTTCGTGACCTCCCCAAGTTGCCGCTATTTTGAAAAAGGTCGGAAGTTGAGAATTTGAATGTGCCGCGACATATTCAAGGGTGAAATCGTCTATGGCGAAAGAATAAGCAAGAATACCGATGGAAAGGGTCGTTGTTATCGTAAATAAGTAACTCAACCACCAAGCGGAATGAATTAAAGTTTGGCTTTTTTTGACTAAGCCGAGTTGCGGCACTAATGCAAGGAAAAATGCAGAGGCAGTGGCAATAAGGAGAAAAATGAAGCCAAGTTCTGGGAGCATATAATGTTGTGTTGTTTGTTTAACAAATTTATTAAGCGTGTTGTTTCAATATTATGTCATCACGGTTTAATACCATATCAAAAGCAGAAATGCCAGACTGATTAGACCGGCGTCCTTAATGTTAATTTATTGAAATGGTTTGTTTTTTGATATGGGACACGAAGTGTCGCGTCCCTACTAAATACCATTAAGCAATGGTTAATTGCCCCGCATACAAAATAAAATACCGCAAACATAATACCCCAATTAAGTCGAAAATCGACACAAAGATAATAAAATTACGGTTATATTTGAGGCGATCGCCGGCAAATAAGTTTCCGATGAGCGGGATTAAAATACCGATAAAGAATACCCCGATCCAGAATACGGCTCCCCAGAATCCGGAGAGGGCATTATGCAATGCAACGGTTTTTTGACCACCGCCAAAGTGTAATCCCACGAAGAAACAGACCAATAAACCAAGTTCAGTCACCATAATCGGCACTTCAAACTTGTGAATAAAATGAGATTCGTGAGAATCGCCTTTTAATTTGCCTGCAAGCAGGATAATCAAGAAGGTTGCGGCAATACCGGAGGAGGTTCCCGATGCCAAGAACAAGGCAGGCAATACCGGATTATTCAACATTGGATAGCTGATTAATGCGGAAAGTAAGAAACCGGTATAAGCCCCTAATACGGCAGCCAAGATGAATAAAATCACCTCAACAGGGCTAATCAAACGTTCGGCAAAGCCAATTGGTTTTATGACAAATTTCAATTTTGGCATAAAACGGTTAATCAGCCCTTCAATGTCATTTTTGAAGATCGCAACACTCCATAGCACCAAAAACACCATATACACTTGGAAAAGCATTACCCCCATGGACATAACGGAATTAAATTGATAATTAAACATCAATTTCCAGAATGTCCAAGGGCGTGTTAGGTGGAAAATGAGGAGTGTTAAACCGATTAAAGTCGGCACCGATCCCAAAATGACACCGGAACGAATAATCCAGTTTTGACTCGGGTTTTCAAGTTTGTTACTGCGTTTGTAAGCAATGGCTAATTGCACCGCACCGGATGAAATACCAAGTAAAAACAAATAGATCGCAATGGTGGAATCCCACACTAAATTAGGCGTGTGGAATGGAACTGGATAATCTAACGTCATCTTCTAGGCTCCCCATGTTGAAATGGAATATGGTAAAGATTCGGTTGTGTACCTAATTCCACTTTTGTGCGATAAACCGGTTTTTCTTTCACTTTTCGTGCTACTTCACTGTTTGGATCATTCATATCACCAAAAGTTAAAGCCTTAGTCGGGCAGGCTTCCACGCAAGCAGGTTGTTTGCCGTTGGCAAGATTGGTATCACGACAGAAATTGCATTTATCTGCCGTTTTATGCACCGGGTGAATAAAACGCACGCGATACGGACATACGGCAATGCAATATTGACAACCTACGCAGAGATCTTTATTGACATCCACAATACCGGTTTCTTGATCAATAAAAGAAGCACCGGTCGGGCAAACGGCAACGCAGGGTGCATTACTGCAGTGTTGGCAAGATTGGCGGAAAAACTCATATTCCTGATTCGGAAATTCACCATAAGGTTCGCTACGCAAAATCTCTAAACGAGAAACGCCTTGCGGCACTTGGTTTACATCACGACAGGCATCCATACAGGCTGTGCAGCCAATGCAAGCCGTTTCATCGTGTATCATTGCATAACGTTTGGTTTTATCCGCCTTGTCTTCTTTTGCTAAAGACGTTAAAGATGTTCCCGTCATAAGGATTACCGCCCCCATACCGGAAACAAAGTTTCGGCGTGAGCAAGCGGTCATTGTTTATCCTTTTGTTCGGTTGATTTTTCTTGTTCGGCTTTGCGTTTTTGTTGTTCACCATGGCAATCAACACAAAGTTTTACGCGTTCTTTCGGTTTAATGCCTTTCATCGGCTCATCTTTTGGATGAAGGGTGTGGCAGCTCGCACAAGGTAATTTCATTGCGTGAACATCGTGTGCCCAAAGTTTTTCGCGTAATTTGTCCGGTTGATGGCAGGCAAAACAAACTTGGTTTTGTTCTTGCACGGAGTACATTGGTTTTTTCTCACCAAAAATATCGCCTTCAAAACGCATTACATCTTTTGCACCACGGCGATGATTTTCAGAGATATTACCGTGGCAGCTTACACAAGTAATCGGCTTGCCGTTGTTAGGATTTTTTTGATTTAAGTGTGCGCCGTGGAATTTACCAAAATGTAATTCGCCCCCGGATTGATCCAAGGTTTGATTTTTGTCCACTTTGTCGAATTTGTGGCATTTGGCACAATATTGATTCGGATCGCGTTGATTGTCTAATTGCGGTTCATAGCGTTGAGCGGAATCCGTTTCAGCGTGTGCCATTATTGGCGTTGCCACGGCAAAGGCAAAGAATGCCACGGCTTTTACCGCATTACGAAATAGGGAAGTTAAGTTCATTTGGGTTACCTCAAATTTATCGTTGAAAACGACCGCACTTTTACGCAATGCACAAAAGTGCGGTGATTTTTCTTATTGTTTTGTGGCGGTATCTTCAGCTAATTTGCCGTTGGCTTTTGCTTCTTTTTCCCATTGAGGTACGACAGTTTTTAAGAATTCTTCTTTGGCTTTACGCTCTTTTTCAATATCAATACCCATCACTTTCCAAGCTTTTTCTGCTGTGGAAATATCAGGTATTTCAACCGGTGTTTTGACGCCGTGTTTGGCTAAAACGGCGGCGAGTTTGACACGTGCATCTGCCGCTTTGTCTAAACCTGAACCCAATACACGAAGCATTACATCCGGTGCGTGCATATGACCGCCATGACTTGCTGCGGCATAATCCCAACGCCATTGTGCGTGACGAATATCCATTAATGCCGGTTCCATTTCTTCTTTGTTTGCCCCTGCCTCCCAAGCGGCTTTCGCTTCAAAGTGTGCTTTTACTACTTGATCTTCCAAACGACCCATCACATCTTTCACTTCTTTTTTGCGTGATGCAACGATGTCTTTCAGTTTTTCTTTACTTTGATCGTGGCAGTTTGCACAAGTGTTATCAAAAGCGTCAAATGGATTTTGAATTTGGTGATCGGTATAAACTTTACCGTCTGCGCCTTGTACTTTCGGCATATGGCAATCAATACAGGTTACGCCATTTTTACCGTGCATTCCTAAAGACCAAATTTCAAAGTCAGGGTGCTGAGCTTTCAACATTGGGGCTTTAGAAAGAGAGTGCGTCCAGTCGCTAAAACCAATGTCGTCATAGTATTTTTCAATATCATCCACGGTTTGACCGTTATTCCAAGGGAAAGTAACCTGTTTAATATCACCGGCGAAGTAGTATTCAACGTGGCAGTTTGCACAGATTTCGGCACGTTGTTCTGTGCGGGCCGCGGTGTTGAAACTTAAATTAGGTTGATCTTTGCCTTCCGCTTTGGCTTTTGCTTGTAAGGCGTTGTTTAAGTGATCCAACGCACGCAATACGTGTGGGCGGGCAATACGTAGTGCCGGTTTACCTTCGGCAAATTCTTTAGAGGTGGTATCGTGGCAGTCCGCACAACCAATGGAGTTAACCACTTCTGCGCCGCCTTTTGCCCATTTTCCGCTAAAGTAACCTTCTTCCCCCCATTCTGCGATTAAACGTGGCACATCAGGGCCTTTACAAGTCCAACACGCCATAGGTTGAGGGCCATCATTTGCCGTTTTTGGTGCGCCGGTACGCAAAATATCACGCACATCTTTAATGGCATAAACGTGACCACGCGGCGCATTGTATTCTTTCGCGAACGCATAGCCGCCCCAAAGAACGATTAATCGAGGATCTTGCTCATCGGCATAAATGATTTTGTCGCCTTTTTCGGTGGCTTTCCAAGATTGGAATTGTTGCGGATATTTTTCAGCGAATTTTTCATTCACCGCTTCGATTTTTAAATTGGGATTTGGGGCTTCAACAGGCTGTTCAACCGGCTTATAAACCATTTCAGCCATTGCAGAATTTACACCCAAGGCAGCGAAAGAAGCCGCCAAAATGAGGCTTTTTCTTAATGCGTTCACGATAATCACTCCATAACTAAGGTAGGAAAAGTAAAAGGATTTTAAATGCGAACCATTCTTGATAAGGTATTGAAATTACTGATAAAAAGAGGGTTCGGCTCAAGGCTAACGATAGCAAAAGTGCGGTTATTTTCTAGTGAGATTTGAAAAAAAGTTGCTTTAGATCAAAGCCGATAATGTGAAATACACCTAAAGAGGTAGGGATATATTTTCTTTCTGATAGGAATAACGAAAAGCGAAAGGAGGTTGGTTAAGGGAGGTTTAAGAGGATTTAAAATGTGATTTAGATCACAAAAAATTCCACCTGAAATCAATAATGTGATTTTTATCACAATTTTAATTTGTGGTGTGTTAAAAATATTGTGATCTACTTCACAGATTTATATAAAATTATTTTCTATGAAAAATGTATTGTGATATGTTGAACAGGATTTATACAATTCCTTTTTCTGTGAGGTTTTTATGCTATCAGCAAGTGCAAAAGTGAAGATCCAAAGTTTTGGACGCTTTCTTTCTAATATGGTGATGCCGAATATCGGTGCCTTTATTGCGTGGGGTTTTATTACCGCACTTTTTATTCCGACAGGTTGGTTGCCAAATGAAACGTTGGCAAAACTGGTTGGGCCGATGATCACTTATTTACTTCCATTATTAATCGGTTATACCGGCGGTAAATTAATGGGAGGCGATCGCGGTGCAGTAGTCGGGGCAATTACCACGGCAGGCGTGATTATCGGTACGGATATTCCAATGTTTCTTGGTGCAATGATTGCAGGGCCTACGGGCGGTTGGGCAATTAAGCGTTTCGACAAATGGGCTGACGGCAAAATCAAAAGCGGTTTTGAGATGTTGGTCAACAACTTCTCATCCGGCATTATCGGAATGATTTTGGCGATTTTATTTTTCTGGGTGGTTGGCCCGGTGGTGAAATCCCTTACGGAATTGTTGGCGGCAGGCGTGAAAGTGTTGGTAGAGAATAATCTGCTTCCACTAACGTCTATTTTTGTTGAACCGGCAAAAATTCTTTTCTTAAATAATGCGATTAACCACGGTATTTTCTCGCCGCTCGGTATTCAACAGTCGCAAGAATTTGGACAATCTATTTTCTTCTTAATTGAAGCCAATCCCGGCCCGGGCTTGGGTGTTTTACTGGCTTATATTTTCTTTGGAAAAGGTTCGGCAAAACAAACGGCAGGCGGCGCGGCAATTATCCATTTCTTCGGGGGAATTCACGAAATTTATTTCCCTTATGTGTTAATGAATCCACGTTTACTGATTGCGGTGATTGCCGGTGGTATGGCAGGGGTGTTTACTTTAACGTTATTTAGTGCAGGTTTAGTTGCACCGGCTTCACCGGGTTCAATTATTGCTGTGTTGATGATGACACCAAAATCCTCTGTGGTTGGCGTGGTTGCTTCGGTGATTGTGGCTTGTGTAGTGTCATTTGTGTTGGCATCCTTGTTCTTAAAAATTCAAAAAGAAGAATCAAACAATCTTGAAGAAATGCAGGCGGCTTCAAAAGCAATGAAAGCAGGCAATAGCCATCAAGCACAAGTGACGGATTATAAAGGTTTAAGCAAAATCTATGTTTCTTGCGATGCCGGTATGGGATCAAGTGCAATGGGCGCAAGTATGTTGCGTAAAAAAGTGAACGATGCGGGCTTACCGTTAGAAGTCACTAACGTTGCAATTAACGATTTACCGGATGATGCCCGCCTTGTGATTACACACCAAGATTTAACCTTACGGGCGAAAAAACAAGTGCCAAATGCAATGCATTTATCTTTAACCAATTTCTTGGATAACAAGTTCTACGATAGCCTTGTACAAGATTTGAAAGAACAACTTTCTGCACAAAAAACTGCGCCAAAAGCGGAAGAAAATGTGGTGGAAGTGAATGGCGCAAAATTCACCTTAAAACCGGAACAAATCTTTTTAGGATTAACCGCTGAAAATAAAGATCAAGCGATTCGTTTTGCCGGAGAGCAATTAGTGAAAGCAGGCTTTGTTGAACCAAGTTATGTGGATGCAATGTTTGAACGTGAAAAATTGGTTTCCACCTATCTCGGTGAAGGGGTTGCCGTGCCGCACGGTACGGTAGAAGCGAAAGATGCGGTGCTAAAAACCGGTATCGTGGTGTGTCAATATCCGTCAGGCGTGCGTTTTAATGACGAAGAAGACGGCATTGCCAAACTGGTGGTAGGAATTGCTGCGAAAAATAACGAGCATATTCAAGTGGTTTCCGCCATTACGAATGCATTGGATAGCGAAGAAGCCATTGAAATCTTGACCACAACAAAGGATGTGGAAAAAGTGCTAGCCTTACTTAAAGCATAAAGTGCGGTTAATTTTAGCGGTGTTTTTACACCGCTATCCTTTCAAATCAAATTTGGAGTAATACAATGAAAGCATTACATTTTGGCGCAGGCAATATCGGTCGTGGCTTTATCGGAAAATTATTGGCAGACAGTCATATTCAAGTCATTTTTGCCGATGTAAATGAAAGCGTGATTAATCGGTTAAAGCAAGATCAAGCCTATAACGTGAAAATTGTTGGCGAAAGTCTTAATACGATTGAGCGGGTGACTAATGTCACCGGCGTTAATTCAAAAGACGAAGGCGCGGTAATTGCCTTGTTTAATGAGGTTGATCTGATTACAACGGCGGTTGGTCCTAACGTATTAAAAATTATTGCCGGTACCCTTGCGAAAGGGTTAGAAGCCCGATTTAACGCAGGAAATGAAAAACCGTTAAATATTATTGCTTGTGAAAATATGGTGCGTGGTACCACTTTCTTAAAAGAGCAGGTGTTTGCCCATTTAAGTCCGGCATTACAGGCAAAAGCAGAAAGTTTAGTGGGATTTGTTGATTCTGCGGTGGATCGCATTGTCCCGCCGGTTCAAATGGATGAAGCCGATCCGTTGCTTGTTACCGTTGAAGAATTTAGCGAATGGATTGTGGATGAAACGCAATTTAAAGGTGAAATTCCACAAATTACCGGTATGGAAAGAACCGATAACCTGATGGCATTTGTTGAGCGGAAACTTTTCACTTTAAATACCGGCCACGCCACAACGGCATATCTTGGTAAATTAAAAGGTTATCGCTTTGTGAAAGAAAGCATTGAAGATAAGGAAATTAAGGCAAATGTAAAAGCCACTATGCAAGAAAGTGGTGCGGTATTAATTAAACGCTATGGCTTTGATCCGCAGGCTCACGCGGCGTATATTGAGAAAATCTTAAAACGTTTTGCCAATCCATTCTTGGTGGACGATGTAGATCGTGTTGGGCGTGAACCATTGCGTAAATTAAGTTTTAATGATCGCTTGATTAAGCCATTACGTGGAACTTTGGAATATCAGTTGGAGAATACGCATTTAATTCAAGCTATTGCTGCCGCATTGTCATATCGTAACGCACAAGATCCGCAGGCATTGGAATTGGCGGAAAGCCTTGCCAAGAAAGGGGTAAGTGAAACGGTTCGTCACTATACCGAATTGCAAGATGAAGCCTTGATTGAGCGTATCAAACAGGCTTATGAGAAAATTCCTCACTAATCATTATGGGCGAATTTATTTTCGCCCTTTTTCATTATAAAAGTGCGGTCAAAAATAAAAGGATTTTAACGGTGTCATTGGAATGTATTTATGAAAAACTCAACGAGGCAGGATCGGCACGTGGCTTTATTATTGCTTCTGTCGCCATTTTTGATGAAGCGGTGGATAGCTTGATCAACCGTGTTTTTCGTAAAACGGATTTTGCCGTAAAATCGGTGGTGGATTCCCTATTTGAAACCAGCGGTCCCCTTGCGGATCTCTCCGTTCGCCTAAAGGTATTATTAGGTTTGGGCGTGTTTGATAGTCCGGTTTTTGAGGATATTGCTCATTTTGTTCATTTAAAAGATCAGCTAAATAATGATGAAAAAGACTATAATTTTTCTGATTCGCTCATTATTGATTTCGCCCAACACCTAAATTTTGTGGAAGATAAAGCCATTTTGGATTTTCCTCCCGAAACCTCTCCTCCCGATTCACTTCTTTTTCAAATGAAACAACAACGCAAAGAAAAAGTGGTACGTTCTTGCTTAACACTCGCCGTCACGGCTATTTGTGATAAGTTACAAATTGAAAGTCCGCTTTAAGTCCGCTTTTTTTATAGCGATCTTTTTCTTTCTATCGGAGACATATGATGATTATTGGACCTTATATCAATGCGATTGCAATTTTCAGTGGTGCGCTGATTGGTGCTGCACTAGGAGGACGAATTCCTGAACGTTTACGCATAAATTTAACCCTTATTTTTGGGCTTTGTTCAATGTGTATGGGCATTGTGATGGTAGCGAAAACGGCAAGTATGCCGGCAATGATTTTAGCAGTATTGTTAGGCTCGATTGTGGGTGAAATGATGATGTTAGAACAGGGACTCAATAAATTAGCCTCTTCCGCAAAAGGTATTGTGGAAAAATTATTTCCACAAGGCGGACATCATTTAACGCACGAGGAGTTTTTGTCGAAATTTGTGGCAATCGTGATTTTATTTTCCTTCAGCGGAACCGGTATTTTTGGCGCAATGAATGAAGGAATGACCGGAGATTTTAGTGTTTTGATGGTGAAGGCTTTTCTTGATTTTTTCACTGCCTTGATTTTTGCAACCGGTTTGGGCTATGCGGTGGCGAGCATTTTTGTACCGCAGCTTCTATTACAATTAGTATTAGCGTATTCCGCGGTATTTATTATCCCATTTGTTACACCGGAAATGCGTGCAGATTTTGCCGCAGTAGGAGGAATATTGATGATTGCGGCAGGTTTTCGCATTTGTAATATGCAAATGTTTCGGGTTGCCAATATGTTACCTGCATTATTTTTAATTATGCCGATCTCTCATTGGTGGACACTATTTTTCTAAGAAGAAGGCGCATTATGCGCCTTTATTTTTTCTTTTGGCAATGCGGACAAAAATAGCTATTGCGTTGTCCGATCACTAAGCTTTCAATTTTTGTACCGCACTTTGGACAAGGCTTGTCTTTGTTGCCATAAACCAATAATTCTTGCGCAAAATAACCGGGGCGACCATCAGGTTGTAAGAAATCTTTGAGGGTTGTCCCGCCTTGTTCAATAGCTTTTGTCAGCACAGTTTTTATTGTATCCACAATTAGTTCGCATTGTTTTCGGGTAAGATTGCCGGCAGATTTAAGCGGGTGCAAACCACATAAAAACAGGCTTTCATTCGCATAAATATTCCCAACTCCAACAACAACGGCATTATCCATTAAAAATGTTTTAAGTGCGGTTGATTTTTTGCGGGATTTTTTAAATAAATAATCGGCATTAAATTCATCGGAAAGTGGCTCAGGCCCTAATTTTAAGAACAAATGAAATTCATCAAGGTTTTCCGCCCATAACCAAGCACCGAAGCGGCGTGGATCGTTATAACGTAATAATTTTCCGTTATTCATCACAATATCAACGTGGTCGTGCTTATCTATGGGGCTATCGTGCGGCACAATGCGTACCGAGCCGGACATTCCTAAATGCCCGATGATATAGCCTTTTTCCGTATGAATAATCAGATATTTCGCACGGCGGGTGAGATCTAAAATTTTGACATTTTTTAGTTCCATCAATTCAGGGGAAACCGCCCAACGCAATTTGGGTTGGCGAACGGTAATTTTTTCAATCGTGAAACCTTTAAGATAAGGGCTGACACCACGTAGTGCAGTTTCGACTTCCGGAAGTTCAGGCATTTTGAGTTCTCTTTGATGAAATAAGGAAGTATTTTATTCCTGATGAGGGGGGAATAAAACGACTTGATGAGAGATGTAAAAAAACCCGAACAGAGTCGGGCTTTTTCTAAATCTGCAAAATTATTTGATTTTTGCTTCTTTATAGATAACGTGTTTACGCACAACGGGATCAAATTTTTTGATTTCCATTTTTTCAGGCATATTACGTTTGTTTTTGTCGGTTGTGTAGAAGTGACCGGTCTCTGCAGTAGAAACTAAACGGATTTTCTCACGAGCGCCTTTCGCTGCCATATTTTAGCTCCTTAGATTTTTTCGCCACGAGCACGGATTTCAGCTAACACTGCATCAATGCCTTTTTTATCGATAATACGCATACCTTTCGCAGTTAAACGTAAGGTTACAAAACGGTTTTCACTTTCAACCCAAAAACGGTGAGTGTGAAGGTTTGGAAGAAAACGACGACGTGTCGCATTCATTGCGTGTGAGCGATTGTTACCCACAGCCGGACGCTTGCCTGTTACTTGACAAACTCTAGACATAATAATCTCCAATAATTAAATATAAGCTCGAGCTTACAGTTCGGATTGTTCTAAACCTGATAAAAACAGGTTCGCTACCTCGTCAGGTCGCGCTAATCCGACCCGCTTACTATATTAAAGGTCGCAGATTATACTGATTTAATTTTTATTTCTCAAGTACAAATGCGATTTTCCCAAATGTTCTCAATAAAAAATGTTCAATTTCGGCGAAAGTTAAAGCAGGCAATTTTCTGCAAAAGAATAACAATCGGTTTTTCCCACAATAAAGTGATCGAGAATCCGAATTTCCATTAATTCTGCCGATTCACAAATTTTTTGTGTCACGATGTGATCGGAATCGCTGGGTTCGGCAACACCTGAGGGATGATTGTGGGCTAAAATGAGTGCCGCCGCATTGCAATACAAGGCTTCTTTAATAATTTCCCGCGGATAGACACTGGAAACATTAATCGTGCCTAAAAATAACCGCTCTTTTTTGAGCAAACGATGTTGATTGTCTAAAAACAGCACCATAAAAATTTCACGTTCTTCGTGTTGTAGTTCCGTTCGCAAATAAAGTTTTACGGTTTCGGGATCACTAAACACCTGTGAGTTAAACATTGCTTGTTTGAGATAACGTTTTGTCATTTCGGTGGTGGCTTGAAGCTGAATAAATTGAGTAATTCCCAAGCCTTTTACGGCACAAAAAGATTTTTGATCGGCAGAAAGTAAAGCCCGAAGCGAGCCGAAATGAGTCAATACCTGCTCGGAAAGTTGCATAACGGGGCAGCCTTTGATTCCGGTGCGTAGAAAAATAGCGAGAAGTTCATTATCGGAAAGCGTGCTAACGCCATACTTTAATAATTTTTCTCGGGGCATAAGTTCGGGCAATGCCATAGATTTTCCTTTTTTGAATCAAAATTCCGCTCATTTTGACCGCACTTTTTTCCGAATGCGAATTTGACCGATAAAATCTGAGAGGCAGATCGTAAAAATACAATTTTTTATTCCGATAAATTGAAGTAAAATGCACGACTTGTTGTTAAGCACTAACAAAAATATTAAAGGGAGTAGCGATGGATTTAAGCGGAAAAAGAATTGTCGTTGGGATGACAGGCGGCATTGCGGCTTACAAAACGATTGAATTAACTCGCTTATTACGCAAAAACGAAGCGGAAGTACGGGTTGTGCTGACCCCGGCTGCCGCCGAGTTTGTTACACCATTGACTTTGCAAGCGATTTCCGGCAATGCCGTAGCGCAATCTTTACTCGATCCTCAGGCTGAGCTGGCAATGGGGCATATTGAACTGGCAAAATGGGCGGAGGCGGTGGTGATTGCCCCTGCGAGTGCCGATTTCATTGCCCGTTTTACGGTGGGAATGGCGAACGATTTACTTTCTACCCTTTGTTTGGCAACCGCAGCCCCTATTTTTCTTGCACCGGCAATGAATCAACAAATGTTCCGCCAACAAATAACACAGCAAAATTTAACCGCACTTGAAACACGTGGTGTACGCTTGATCGGGCCAAATAGTGGCTTTCAGGTTTGTGGCGATGTGGGCGCAGGGCGAATGTCCGAACCAATGGAAATTTTGACCGCACTTTCCACTTTTTTTACGCAAACCCAAGATTTACAGGGTTTAAATGTGGCAATTACCGCCGGCCCAACGCGTGAACCGATTGATCCTGTGCGTTATATTTCCAATCATAGTTCCGGCAAAATGGGCTTTGCCATTGCAGAAGCCTTTGCACAACGTGGTGCGAATGTCACCTTAATTAGCGGCCCGGTAAATTTAGCTACGCCGAAAAATGTTAAACGTATTGATGTGATTTCCGCCCAAGAAATGTGGCAGGCAGCCCTTGAAAGTGCGGTCAAAAATCAGATTTTTATTGGCTGTGCCGCAGTGGCGGATTATCGGATTGCCGAAGTTGCCAATCAAAAAATTAAAAAATCTGGCGATGAAATGAAGATAACGTTGATTAAAAATCCCGATATTATTGCCGATGTAGGGCATTTATCGACATCTCGTCCTTTCACCGTGGGATTTGCCGCCGAAACCCAAAATGTGGCGGATTACGCAAAAGATAAATTACAACGTAAAAAATTGGATATGATTTGTGCCAATGATGTTTCCGGCGGGCAGGTGTTTAATGCCGATGAAAATAGCCTGCAACTGTTCTGGCTGGGCGGCGGTAAAACCCTTTCTTTAAAATCGAAAGCGGATTTGGCTGTTGATTTGGTGAATGAAATTCTTCAACAATATCAAAAAAGCAAATAATGTTGACCGCACTTTTTGTGATGGTATGTTTAACACGGAGACGTAAATGAAAAAAATTGATGTGAAAATTTTGGATCAACGTATTGGGCGCGAATTTCCTTTGCCGACTTATGCTACGGAAGGTTCGGCAGGTCTTGACTTGCGTGCATTGATCGATGAAACCTTTGAAATTCAAGCGGGTGAAACCAAATTGATCCCGACGGGATTGTCTATTTATATTGCCGATCCTAATTTAGCCGCGGTGATTTTGCCACGTTCCGGACTTGGACATAAACACGGTATTGTATTGGGAAATTTAGTGGGACTTATTGATTCCGATTATCAAGGGCCTTTAATGGTTTCGATGTGGAATCGTGGTGCCGAACCCTTTAAAGTGGAAGTGGGCGATCGCATTGCACAGCTTGTGTTTGTGCCGGTGATACAGGCAGAATTTAATATTGTGAGTGAGTTTACGGAAACCTCACGTGGTGAAGGCGGTTTTGGACATTCAGGTAAACAATAATTTATGACAGAAGAACAATTAGCATTGGATGGCGTAGAAGTGGCAACGCCGGAAGTCAAAGCCCCGAAAATTGAAAAACGCACGGTGAAAGAACGCCGCCAGCAAGTATTAACGGTTTTAACCCATATGTTACATTCCGAACGGGGAATGGAGCGGATGACCACCGCCCGTTTAGCCCAAGAAGTGGGGGTATCGGAAGCAGCACTTTATCGTTATTTTCCAAGTAAAACCAAAATGTTTGAGGCGTTAATTGAGAACCTTGAAAATAATTTATTAAGCCGAATTAACGCATCCATTCGTAACGAAACCAATACGATCAATCGAGTACACGATATTTTGCAGATGATTTTGGATTTTGCCCGTAAAAATCCGGGCTTGACCCGTATTTTAACCGGTCACGCTTTGATGTTTGAAGATGCACAATTACAGGCACGTGTCGCCCAGTTTTTTGATCGCCTTGAAATGCAATTTGTGAATATTTTACAAATGCGAAAATTGCGTGAAGGAAAGGGTTTTAACGTGGATGTTCGCATTATCGCCGCTCATTTGGTTACCCTTTGCGAAGGACAATTTATGCGTTATGTACGCACGAATTTCCGCGCGACATCAAACCAGTCTTTTGAACAACAATGGCGTTGTATTGAACCCCTGTTGAATTGACTTTCTAAAGGAAATGTATGATTATTCCGTGGCAAGAAATTACACCCGAAACCCTTGATAACATTGTTGAAAGCGTGGTACTGCGTGAAGGAACGGACTACGGTGCTGAAGAAATGTCTTTTGCAAATAAGAAACAACAGTTATTAGCAAAAATCCGGAATGGAAGTGCGGTCATTGTTTGGTCGGAATTGCACGAATCCATTGATATTAAAGATAAAATGGAATTTTTAAAATAGGTACTGATAAGGAGTTGATATGTCAGATTACGTTGATGTTGAGATTGATGTTTTACCTCAAGAGGAACAAACGCCGGTAAGAGATCCTGCTTTAGATTGGTTTTTAACCCATTGCCATTTACATCGCTATCCGGCGAAATCAACGCTAATCCACGCCGGTGAAGATGCCACCACACTTTACTATGTGATTAAAGGTTCGGTGATGGTGTCTGCAAAAGATGAAGAAGGCAAAGAGATGATTTTAACCTATCTCGGCGCAGGCGAATTTTTTGGGGAAGCCGGTTTATTTGATGAAGGCTCAAAGCGTTCGGCGTGGGTGAAAACTAAAACGCCTTGCGAAATTGCCGAAATTTCTTATAAAAAATACCGTCAACTTATTCAAGTTAATCCTGAAATTTTAATGTTCCTTACCGCCCAATTGGCACGCCGCTTGCAAAATACATCACGTCAGGTCAGTAACCTTGCATTTTTGGATGTGGCAGGGCGAATCGCTCAAACCTTAATGAATTTGGCAAAACAACCGGATGCAATGACCCATCCGGACGGTATGCAAATAAAAATTACACGCCAAGAGATCGGGCAAATGGTCGGCTGTTCCCGTGAAACGGTAGGGCGAATTATCAAAATGTTAGAAGATCAAAATCTAATCCACGCCCACGGCAAAACCATTGTGGTATATGGTGTCAGATAAAAGGTAAAAAGAAACCGCCATAAGGCGATTTTTTATAACGAGATATTATTTTGTCAAGTCTGATTTTTGAATTATAGATTGATTTATCGACAAAATACGAAAAGGATTTTATTATTCGCCCACTTCTTGCACTAGTATAAGAGAACAGGATTGGTCTCCTGTAAAGTGTGGTCTATTTTCATAAGAAAATACCGTTCAATGGCAAATGGTATTTATCTTTTATAAGTTATTCCACGGTTAATTTTTTACCGTCATAGCTTAATGAAGTGACAGAAGTGAGTGCTTTGCCTCCATCGGTTTCCCCTCCGATGAGCAATACTTTATTACCGTAAGAAACCGAAACGCCATAACCAATATTCATTGGCAATTCACCGACAATCTGCCATTTCTCTTTGTTGAAGGTATAAACTTCCTTATGCCAAGCCTTGCTTAACCCTTTGTGGGCATAAATCATTCCGTCTTTGTATTGTTTTACCGAGCCGGGGAAGTTTGCTCCGCCGGTAACCAAATAATAACCGTGACTATACCCTGCCATTGCACCGGCTAACCCATCTTGAATCTTGCCTTTTGGCGCAGGGAGATCCGGTAAATTTTTCCATTCAACACCTTTAGGGGTGAATTTACCTTGGTGAGTTTCTGCCGTGCGAAGTCCCGGTTTGATTTCACCATTCACTAACATTAAATCATTGCCTTGAATGGTAAATGCCGCACCGGCACGACCGGAAAACGGCAAATGCCCCTCATTACGCCATTTATTGGTGGCTGGGTCGTAACTTAATAATTCGGTTGTGAAAAAATAATCTTCAGGGCGTTGTTCAAAATAGGCGGTATTAATTTCATCTTTTTTCACTTTATCTTCACCGGCGGCAACAATGTCTTGAAAATATCCGTTAAAAATAGACATATTCGTCCCGCCCATGATATAAATTTTTTCACCGTGCGAGGCACTACTTGAGCCGATTAACCCTCGAGGTGAACGGGTTGGCAGTTTTGTCCAAGTGTTGGTTGCAGGATCGTAGCGATAAGCGTCATTAATAAATTGAAGTTCGCCTTTTTCATTTTTTTGCAAGCCGCCAAAGACATAAAGTTTTCCATCCACTGCCGCCGCTACCGGTTGGCTACGTTCCCCACCGGGGAAAGTGGCAATTTCTTTCCATTGTTCAGTCGGTGTTTTTAAATCTAAAGCATAGAATTTATCTCCGCCTGTGCCTAAACCCACATAAAGGGTATCGCCAATTAATGCCCCTGCTCCACTTTTAATGCCAACAGGTAAATCGGGGTAGGCTTGAACGGTAGCTGAAAAAGTAAAAGTAGCGAAAAGTGCAGTGCATAATGCTGTTTTGGTTAATTTCATAAGAAACCTCATTTAGCTATGTTTAGGTTAGGGGGCTATTCATAAAACGGCATTGAATAGGTTTTTCTTTCTTAATTTCCCGAACAAGGAAATAAACGAATTTATGCTGAAAAGTACCGATATGTTGTAAACAAAAATATGGCGGTAGGAACGCCACGCTCGCGTCCTTATCAAAAAAATCAATAATTTCAATGCATTAACATCAGGACGCCAGCGTGGCGTCCCTACAAATTCATCAAAATCTTCAGTCAATCACACAACACCTAAATAATGTGATTGGTCGGGACGCGATGCCTCGCGTCCTTATCAAAAAAATCGAGCAATTTCAATAAATTAACATTTAGAACGCCGGCGTGGCGTCCCTACAAATTCATCAAAATCTTCTCTCATCACACAACACCTAAATAATGTGATAGGTCGGGACGCGACGCTCGCGTCCTTATCAAAAAAATCAACAATTTCAATGAATTAACATCAGGATGCCGGCGTGGCGTCCCTACAAACTCATCAAAATCTTCAGTTAATCACACAACGCCCAACATCATATCGAAATATCGAAAGTGCGGTCATTTTTCGTGAAGTTTTGGAGGGGCGTTAAAAACATCATTCACTGAAAAATTTAACCGCACTTTTTGGCTAAGGCATCAACAGATTCGGGATAAAGGTAATAATTTGTGGGAAGATTGTTATCAGTACGAGGGTAACAAAAATCGGCACAAGGAACGGCAATACCCCTTTTGTTACAGTCGAAACGGACATATTTCCCACGCGTGCCACCACAAAGAGTGCCATTCCCATTGGTGGGGTTAAAATCCCGATCATCATATTTAAGGTTGTCATTACACCGAAGAAAACCAAATCAATACCAAAGTGCATTGCAATTGGGATTAACATTGGCAGGACTAAAAATTGCAATGCCAATGCATCAATAAACATCCCTAGGAATAAAAGCAGGAGATTGATCATCACCAAAACGGTAAGTTGTGAATCGGCAACTGCCATAAAGACATCGGCAATTCGCATTGCGACTTGTTCACGGGCGATCATATCGCCGAAGAAAGTTACCGTCATCACCATTAATACGGTTACGCCGGTAATTGCCATTGCTTCGACACAACTATTAAAAAGCATTTTTAAGGTAAGTTCTTTGTAAACGAACATACCGATAATCACGGAATATAACGCTGCAATTACCGCAGCTTCTGTCGGTGTAAATAAACCGGAGAAAATACCGCCAATGATGAGAATTGGGGTCAAAATTGCCCAAATTGCTTTTTTAAATGCGGTACAAAGTTGTGCCATTGTGGCTTTTGGTGTTCTTGGATAGCCCCGTTTTTTGGAAATGTAGTAATTCATCACCATTAAGGCAATTGTCACTAAAACACCGGGGATAAAACCTGCAATAAAGAGTTTGGCAATGGATTCGTTGGCGATAACACCGTAAATAATCATTGCAATACTCGGCGGAACAAGTGGGCCGATAATGCAAGAGGCGGCAGTAATACCACCGCAAATATCGTCATCATATCCGGCATCACGCATTGCCTTAATTTCTAGCTGTCCCAAGCCGCCTGCATCGGCTAATGCGGAGCCTGACATTCCCGAAAATAATAGGCTTGCCCCAATGTTTACGTGTCCCATTCCCCCGGTGTAATGCCCTAATAATGCTTTGGCAAAATTGAAGATCCGTTCGGTAATACCGCCTGTGTTCATTAAAATACCGGTGAGGATAAAGAAAGGCACACTTAACAATGGAAAACTGTTTAGGCTCTCAATCAATTTGGAGGACGCGGCATTTGTGATATTCCAACGCACCATTGAAAAATATAATAAGGTGGCGATAAAAAGCGACCAGCCTACCGGTACGCCTAGGAACATAATCACCAACCATACGCCCAATGTGATAAAGACGGCGTTAGATCCAAATTTCACATAAGAGGAAATCCGTAAGGCTTTATACCACTCGGGATACATAAACAAAATGGCAAATAAAATTACGCCGACAACGAGGAAAAATGTGGCAGGTAAGTAGGTTTTTTGTTCTCTGAAATTATCCGCTTGGGCTTGTAGAAAACGCACAAACATTAATGCCGATGTGAAAGGTAAAGAGGCATACAGCCATTTTTCTGAAATGCCTAAGGAAACAATTTCAAACGAGGCATCCCAAAAGAGTTTGATCCCAAAATGCACAAAAAAGATAAGGCAGGCAAAAATAATAAGCTGACTAAAGGTTGCAACCGCCCGTTTTATTTTTTCCGGCATCAGGTTGGTTAAGAAATCAATAAAGACGTGTTGTTGATTACGAACTCCGATACTAATTCCCAACATTCCCACATAAACGAAAAGCAAGCGTGCCAATTCTTCACTCCAAATGAGCGGAGAATGAACAACTTGTCGGAAGAAAATTTGGGCGATAAGAATGGCGAAGATGACTAAAAATAAAATACCGCCAATCCATTCTTCAAGTTTATTAAAAATTTTCATATTGATTGCTCCGGCATAACGATAAAAACCCTAAATGAGGGGCTATATAAATAGCCCCGATACAAATTATGGGTTTAATGCCTCAATTTGTTTGATACCTTCTTCACCGGCTTTACCGTTTTTCTTAATGAATTCTTCATAATAAGGTTTCATTGCGGCTTTGAATGGGGCGAGATCCGGTTTGGTGATGGTAACCCCTTCTTTTTCAAAGAAAGCGATAAGATCACGTTCTCCCTCAATAAAGAGTTGCGTGTGGTATTCCGCCGCTTTTAGGGCAGCCTCTTTCACCACTTTTTGTAAATCTTCCGGCAGTTCCTCTAAGGTTTCATTGCTCATTAAATAAAGTTGGTCATTTAAAATATGATTGGTCATTGCCAAATATTTTTGCACTTCATAGAATTTTTGCGCTTGAATTGCCGGTAATGGGTTTTCTTGACCGTCAACAGAATTGGTTTGCAAGGCTAAATACACTTCGGAAAATGCCATTGGCGTTGGCGATGCCCCCACATATTTTGCATAGGCAAGGTTGGTTGCCGCATTTGGCACGCGTAATTTCAACCCTTTCATATCGGCAATGCTATTAATCGGGCGATTGGAAGTGGTTTGGCGTGTACCGTTATAGGCTTGGGAAAGCAGGGTCAAACCTAATTCTTTATTCATTTTATGAATTAAATTTTTACCGAATTCTGTTTCAAATAAGGCTTTTTGAGCGGTGGCGTAATTCGGGATGATATAAGGCAGGGCAAACACTTCTGCTTCCGGATAAAAAATTTGGAAGCGGGCGGCTTCGCCAAAAGTAAAGTCTAATGCACCGTCTTTTAATTGTTTTAACATTGAGCGGTCATCGCCCAGTTGTGCATTGGGGTAAAGTGAAATTTCAATTTTGCCGTTGGATTTTTCTTTGACTTCTTTGGCAAAAAGCTCCGCCGCTTTGTATTCATTTGAAGATGTACCGGCATTCATACCAAATTTAAGATCGTAATCGGCAGCATAAACGGCAGTCGAGATACCTAAGGATAGGGCGGTTATAATAAAACGTTTGGTGAATTTCATTGAAAGCCTCCATTGGCAGGTCTATGAGATAAAAAAGAGAGATGGAAAATTGCAATGCAATCAATACATCATATCGAACAATTCCCACCTGTTGCGGTTACTCTAAAGCATAAAGATCATTTTTTGAATAGAAAACGAAGTTTTATTTCAAAAATGAGAAGCAGATCACATTTTTGAATAAAGCACTTCAAAAATAAAATAAAAATGGTGTGCTTTTTCTTTTTGAGGGATATAATGACCGCCACTTAGTCAAAATCGATATGATGTCGCCGTTACAAACAATTAAAAGAGGCTTTTATGTTAAGCGATCAGGATATTTTTAATCGGTATCAACAAAAACAGGCAGAATTTGAAAAAAAATCGGAGGTGACGTTAATCGGTCATTCCTTATTTGATATGTGGGGGGATTTGCCACAGGGTACACCCTCTTTAATGGGAAAAACCGTCGCGAATCTTGGTATTTCCGGTGTAAGTACCCGTCAGTATCTTGATGTTATTGCCGCACAAGGCGCAATTCAACACCTTGGTGAAACGGTGTTTTTTTTCTTGGGTGTGAATGATATTGTGAAAGAGCCTCAATATTCGCCTCA
Organism: Rodentibacter myodis; assembly: GCF_001999305.1. Classification (GTDB taxonomy): domain Bacteria; phylum Pseudomonadota; class Gammaproteobacteria; order Enterobacterales; family Pasteurellaceae; genus Rodentibacter; species Rodentibacter myodis. Next base: position 167,058 of record NZ_MLHQ01000001.1, read on the forward strand.
GCAGGTGTTGGATTGGTTACAACAAATTATAGATAACATCCGCCCACTTGCTCCGTCTAATGTCCGTTACTTTCTATTGGAAGCCACACCGGTTAATGAAGATCAAATAAAAACGGTAACAAACGCTCAAATTGCCGTGTTAAATGATTATCTCGCCCATCATTGCCCGAATGAATTAACCTTTATCCCTACTCAGCAGGCTTTTCGTAACGATCAAGGTTGGCTGGCTGATTCATTAAGTTCGGACGGCTTGCATTTTTCGGCTAAAGGATATGACACTTTGGCGCAATTATTGTTACCTCATCTTACCCGCTAATGAATTTGGAGTTTAATTATGTCAGTCAATCAAAACACACTTAATATTATTCAAAATGGCTTAATTGCTTCTTGCCAACCTGTTGATGACGGCCCAATGGATAAACCTGAAATTGTGGCGGCAATGGCTCAGGCTTCGGTAATCGGCGGTGCCGCCGGCATTCGTATTGAAGGTGTGGATAATTTAAAAGCCACACGCCCAATGGTGAATGTACCCATTATCGGCATTGTGAAACGTGATTTGCCCGATAGCCCGATTCGTATCACCCCTTTCTTGCAGGATATTGAAGATCTCGCGAATGCAGGGGCGGATATTATCGCCGTAGATGGCACGAATCGCCCCCGTCCGGTTGATTTGGAAAGTGCGGTCAAAAAAATCCACGAATTAGGTTGCCTTGCAATGGCGGACTGCTCCAATTTAGCCGAAGGATTGCATTGTCAAAAATTAGGCTTTGATATTATCGGCAGTACAATGTCGGGCTATACCGGCGGTACAGTGCCGGAAGAACCGGATTATCAATTAGTCAAGGATCTTAAAGCGGCAGGCTGCCGAGTGATGGCGGAAGGACGTTACAATAGCCCTGAATTGGCAAAAACCGCCATTCAAATTGGCGCAGATTTTGTCACGGTGGGATCGGCATTAACCCGTCTTGAGCATATTGTGAGCTGGTTTGCCAATGCGGTGAAATCGGCAAAATAAAAGATAAATTTATTCTACTTATTTTTAGATTAACCATTTTAACGGTGACTTTTTACGCCGAAATAAGGATTAGTTATGCGTTGTTTAGCACTTGATATTGGCGGCACGAAAATTGCGGCGGCAATTGTTGAAAAAGGCGAAATTACCTCTCGCCAACAAATTGCAACACCGCAAGATAATGCCGCCGAGGCGTTGCACCAAGCCGTTGCCCGATTGTTAAAAAACTATATGGGGCAATTTGATTATGTCGCCGTTGCCTCAACAGGCATTATAAATAATGGCATTTTGACCGCACTTAACTCGAAAAACTTGGGCGGATTGGCTGAATTTCCCTTAAAAGAAAGTATCGCCCGTCATACGGATAAACCCATTGGCTTATTAAATGATGTGCAAGCGGCAGCCTATGCGGAATATCGGGTAACGGAAAATAATACTTTCACCAATTTTGCCTTTATCACCGTCTCAACCGGCGTGGGTGGTGGACTTATTGTCAATCGCCAATTACTCACCGAGCCAAATGGTATCGCCGGTCATATCGGGCATACTTTAGCCGATCCTAATGGTGCGATTTGTGGTTGTGGGCGGCGTGGTTGCGTTGAAGCAATCGCCTCCGGACGTGCCATTGAAGCCGCCACCGCAATGTGGGACGAACCTTGTTCCCCCAAAGAAGTGTTTGAACGCTTCAGAAAAAATGATGAAAAAGCGACCGCACTTGTGGTGCGTTCCGCTCAAACCATTGCGCATTTAATCGCCGATTTAAAAATTGGTTTGGATATGCAAAAAGTGGTGATTGGCGGTAGCGTAGGATTGGCGGAAGGTTATTTACCGTTAGTAAAAGATTTTCTAAATGAAATGCCACAAGTTTATCATTGTGATGTCGCGGCGGCACAATTTGGACAAGATGCAGGATTAATCGGTGCGGCGTATTGGGTAAACGATGTATTACTTACCCCGGCGAATAAAGGGGCAAGTTATGGTTAAAAATGGCAACGTTTTAAATACGATTAGTTCGCTCTATCAAAGTTTAACCAAAACCGAGAAAAAAATTGCAGATACGATTTTAATGTCGCCGGATTTGGTGGTGCAGTGTTCCCTTTCGGAAATTGCCGAACATTTAGATGTAGGCGAGGCAACCTTTGTACGATTTTGCCGTTCTGTCGGTTTTAAAGGATTCAGTGATTTTAAATTAGAACTTTCCATTGAATTGGCAACCAAAGATAACCTTGATAATCCATTATTGGAAACCGATATTGAGCAGGCGGATAGCTCACATCATATTGCGCAAAAGTTACAAAATGCGATTTCCAATGTGGTGAGTGAAACCATTAATTTGTTGGATCTCAAACAACTGGAAGAAAGTGTTAAAGCCATTCGCCGTGCGAATCGTATTTTTCTATTCGGCGTAGGCTCATCCGGCATTACGGCGGAAGAGGCAAAAAATAAATTAATGCGAATCGGTTTTCACGTGGATGCAACAGGCAATAATCATTTTATGTATATGCAGGCGGCATTGTTAAAACCTAATGATGTTGCCATTGGTATCAGCCATTCGGGCTATTCACAAGAAACCACCCACACCTTAAAAATTGCCAAACAAAATGGAGCAACCACGGTGGCGATTACGCATAGTTTACGTTCCCCCATTACGGAAGCCGCCGATTTTGTGTTGGTCAATGGCAATAAACAGGGCAAATTGCAGGGGGATTCCATTGGTACGAAAATCGCCCAACTTTTTGTATTGGATTTAATTTATGCTTTGTTGGTACAAAGCGAACAAGATAGAGCGGTGCAAACCAAGCAAAAAACGCTCAATGTGATTTTGGAACAACGTATAAAATAGGAGAAATTATGCGTGATTTGAAAGGTATTTTCAGTGCATTATTAGTGTCATTTAACGAAGATGGCTCAATCAATGAAAAAGGCTTACGCCAAATTATTCGCCACAATATCGATAAAATGAAAATCGATGGCTTATATGTAGGCGGTTCAACCGGTGAAAACTTTATGCTCTCCACCGAGGAGAAAAAACAAATCTTCCGCATTGCAAAAGATGAAGCAAAAGATCAGGTCGCCCTTATCGCCCAAGTGGGCAGCGTGAATTTATACGAAGCGGTAGAATTGGGTAAATACGCCACAGAATTAGGCTATGACTGCTTATCTGCCGTCACACCCTTTTACTACAAATTCAGCTTTCCTGAAATCAAACATTATTACGAAACCATTATTGCCGAAACCGGTAATAATATGATCGTCTATTCCATTCCGTTCTTAACCGGCGTGAATATGGGGATTGAACAATTTGGCGAGCTTTATCAAAATCCAAAAGTGCTAGGCGTGAAATTTACCGCCGGCGACTTCTATTTATTGGAACGCTTGAAAAAAGCCTATCCAAACCACCTCATCTGGGCAGGCTTTGATGAAATGATGTTGCCTGCCGCCTCGCTAGGTGTGGACGGTGCAATCGGTTCAACCTTTAACGTAAACGGAATCCGCGCCCGTCAAATTTTTGAATTGGCAAAAGCGGGCAAAATCAAAGAAGCATTGGAAATTCAACACGTTACCAACGATTTAATCGAAGGCATTTTAGCCAACGGTTTATATTTAACCATCAAAGAATTGCTTAAATTAGAAGGCGTAGAAGCCGGTTATTGCCGTGAACCAATGACGGCAAAAGCCACTCCGGAACAACTTGCCAAAGCGAAAGAATTAAAAGCAAAATATTTATAAATTAACGAGGATGTCATCGCCAAGGATAAAGTAGGGACGCCATGCCGGCGTCCGCAAAATTAACCCATTTAAATTATTTGATTTTTAAATATGGACGCCAGCGTGGCGTCCCTACAATTAAATTTTTAATCCTTTGAGATTACCTACATCATATGAAAATCTATTGAAAAAATGACCGCACGTTGAAATCATTCACAATAAAAGTGCGGTCAAAATAAAGGAAATTTATTATGCGTCTTATCCCTTTACAAGATGATCAACAAGTGAGCCGTTGGGCGGCGCGTCATATTGTGGATCGTATCAATCATTTCAAACCCACTGCCGAACGTCCCTTTGTGCTTGGATTGCCTACCGGCAGTACACCGTTAAAAACCTATCAAGAATTAATCGCCCTCTACAAAGCCGGTGAGGTGAGCTTCAAAAATGTGGTTACCTTCAATATGGATGAATATGTTGGTTTACCTCAATCTCATCCGGAAAGTTATCACAGCTTTATGTATAACAATTTCTTCAACCACGTTGATATGCAGCCGGAAAATATCAATATTCTGAACGGCAATGCAGATGATCTGGATGAAGAATGTCGCCGTTACGAAGAAAAAATTAAATCTTACGGCAAAATCAACCTCTTTATGGGCGGTGTGGGAAATGACGGGCATATTGCGTTCAATGAACCGGCTTCCTCATTAAGTTCACGCACCCGTATTAAAACCTTAACACAGGATACCCTTATTGCTAATTCCCGCTTTTTTGATAACGATGTCAACAAAGTACCAAAATATGCCTTAACCATTGGCGTAGCAACCTTGCTTGACGCAGAAGAAGTAATGATTCTTGCCACCGGGCATCAAAAAGCCCTTGCCGTGCAGGCGGCAGTGGAAGGGGCGGTAAATCACTTATGGACAGTCAGTGCATTACAACTTCATCGCCATTTTATTTTGGTATGTGACGAGCCGGCACAGCAGGAATTAAAAGTAAAAACCGTTAAATACTTTACGGAGTTGGAACAACGCGCCATTCATAGCGTGTTATCCTAAATCATCGGCGACCACACAAAAGTGCGGTCGTTTTTTTGATTATTTTTACGTAGCCATTTCCTGAATTCTTTAGGAAAAAGTAGGGACGCCACGCTGGCGTCCATATAAAAATTCAGTGAATAATGATGACGGACACAAAATGTGGTGTCCCTACCAATAGGTTATTTTTAGGAAAACAAAATGAGATACGCATTAACAAATTGTGTAATTTACACCAAATATGAAGTCCTACGGGATTTTGCCGTTATTATCGATGGGGAAATGATCGAAGCCGTTGTACCGCAAAGTGAATTAGAAAGCGGAATCAACACCATTGATTTACAGGGCAACAACCTTACCGCAGGATTTATTGATCTGCAACTTAACGGTTGTGGCGGCGTGATGTTTAACGATCAAACCTCTGTCGAAACCTTAGAAATGATGCAAGCCACGAATTTAAAATCCGGCTGCACCAGTTTTTTACCCACTTTTATTACCGCACCTGATGAAGGCATTAAAAGTGCGGTCAAAATTATGCGTGAATATTTAACCAAGCATAAAAACCAAGCACTGGGTTTACACATTGAAGGGCCTTATATCAGCGTGGAGAAAAAAGGCGTTCACCGTCCTGAATATATCCGTGAAATCTCGCCTGAAATGAAGGATTTTCTTTGTGAAAACGGTGATGTGATCACCAAAATAACCATTGCGGCTGAAAATCCGACCGTCCAATATATTCCCGATTTTGTCAAAAGCGGCATTATCGTCTCCATCGGACATTCCAATGCGACTTATGAAACGGCGAAAGCGGCATTCCATAAGGGAGCGACTTTTGCCACCCATTTACACAATGCAATGTCGCCGATCAGTTCCGGCCGTGCAATGGGGGTAGTGGGTGCGGTGTTAGATTCCGATGTTTACACCGGCATTATCGTAGATGGTGTGCATATCAACTATGGTAATGTGCGTATTGATAAAAAAATCAAAGGTGACAAATTATGTATCGTCACTGACTCCCTCGCCGCCGCAGGAGCCGGGCCGGAATTAGAAACCTTTACTTTTGTCGGCAAAACCATTTATGTGAAAGAAGGGCGTTGTTACGATGCCAACGGCACTATCGCCGGTGCTTCGATCACAATGATGGAATCCATTAAAAACGCCGTAGAATTTGTGGAAATCCCCCTTGCCGAAGCCATTCGGATGAGTAATCTTTATCCCGCTCGTGCTATTGGTGTCGACAATCGTTTAGGCTCGGTCGAAAAAGGAAAAATCGCAAACTTAGCCGTGTTCACAACGGATTATCAAGTGATTGGCACGGTGGTGAATGGGGAATGGAAAGCTAATTCACTATCATAAAAAATAGATTGAATGAAAAAATAAGGAAAATCCATATCGTGAAAATGGTATGGATTTTTTATTGCTTTAATAAGAATAATTTTTATTTATAATATAAAGACTTAGTTTATGAGTAGGAGATTAACATGGCGAAAGAAGAAGTTGGACATAATTTTTTGGCGCGTTTAGGTAAAACACGTTTACGTCCCGGTGGTAAAAAAGCAACGGATTGGTTGATTGGAAACGGTGATTTCACTCAGGATAAAAAAGTTTTAGAAGTTGCATGTAATATGGGAACAACGGCAATTGGTTTGGCGAAACGATTCGGTTGTCATATTGAAGGTATAGATTTAGATGAGGAAGCGTTAGAAAAAGCGAAAGCAAATATCACAGCTAATAATTTGCAAGATAAAATTCATGTTCAGCGTGCTAATGCAATGAAATTGCCTTTTGAAGATGAAACTTTTGATATTGTGATCAATGAAGCAATGTTGACAATGTTGCCGGTAGAGGCGAAGAAAAAAGCTATTGCAGAATATTTCCGAGTGTTAAAACCGGGCGGTTTTTTACTTACTCATGATGTGATGTTGGTAGGTGAAGAGCATCAGATTATTCTTGATAATATGCGTAAAGCGATTAATGTCACAGTCACTCCCTTGACTAAAAAAGGCTGGAAAGGACTATTCCAAGAAAGCGGATTCCGCAATGTGGATACATTTTCTGGTGAGATGACATTACTTTCTCCAAAGGGTATGATTTATGACGAGGGCGTTTTAGGCACATTAAAGATTGTTAAAAACGCAATGAAAACAGAAAACCGTGAACAATTTAAATGTATGTTTAAAACCTTCAATGATCCTGAACATAAATTACATTTTATTGCAGTATGTAGTCAAAAATAATTGGAGAAATTTCGCAAACTTGTGTGCTAATTTGTTTATTCCTCACGATGAGGTCGGCAAAGCTAATATTTAAAAAACGCTATTTTTTGTGATCGCACTTTATAACTTTAAAACTCAAAAAGGCGAACCTTTTGATTCGCCTTGTTTACGTCTTTTCTCTAATTTAACAATTAGAAGTAAACACGCATACCTACACCGATGGCTTTATCTTTAACTTTGTCACCGATTTGGTTACCATCTTTGTAAGCCTTGGTTTGTAAATATTTACCTTCAACATAAGTTACTACTTGCTTATGAAGTTTATAATCAACACCTAACAAGAAACCGTGTGTTTTTTCTTTATATTCCGGAGATTGGTCGGTTGTTTTAATTTGTTGATATAGGTAGTTACCATATACTTTGCTGACATTATCAATAACAGGTACTTGGAAACCTGGAGATACGAAGTATCCTTTAGCATCCCCACGACCGGTAGAGATTGCTTTAGCTTCAACATTTTCAGCAGATACATTTTTTGCTTTGAAATAACCACCATCTACAGAAACGATAATACCTTGGAAATCATAACCTAAGCTGGCTTGGAAAGCATCCTTATGACTTTTTTCACCAGATGATTTATAATTGGTACGGCCATAAACCGCTTCGGCAATCCATCCGTTTGGATTGGTAGCATCTGCACCGTTGTATAGTACGCCAACTTGAGAGCCATTTTTGATCTCATCGTCACGAACTTCATTTAAGGGATCACGTTTCTCTGCGAACTGATAACTTGCACCAATTTGTAAGCCAGGAACGCCATAGTAGTCATAGCGAACAACGGATTTGCCTGAAGTTGGTACATAATCAGGTAAAATACCATAAGTATAGTCATCAGCAATACCTACATCATCAGCAATGGTTACTTGACGACCAAATGTCAATTGACCAAGCTCTTGTTTTCCTAAGCCGACATAGGCACGATGTGCACGCATATTACCAAAGCCGTCTTCATCAGTACCGCCACCTTGTTTTCCATCAAAACGGGCCTCTACACGGGCTAATGCGTAGAAATCATTATCTAGAGTGTGTTTTACTTTGATTTCAAAACGAGAATCATTGTTTTTTAAACCTGAATGAGAGTGTATTTTTTGGTTAAAACTACCGCCCTCTTTATTAGATTTTTCTAATAAGATACGAAGTGAACCGTTTAATTCTACTTTTGTTCCTTCGTTGTCATAAATTACTGCTGCGTTTGCGGCGGAAGCGGCAAATGCGCCAACGATTAATGCTGCTAGTGTCTTTTTCATAATTGATTCCTTATTGGTGTGATTTACAACCAAGGTTGAACTTTTCATCATTGAAAATGTCAACCGCCTCGATAAGCGCGCAAATCATTGCAAAAAGCCATTTTTCTGTCAATGATAGGCAACAACCAATTTTCAAATGTGAGATCAAGATCACATTTTTTTTGCAAATGTGCGCAAATTTTGAACAGTTTGCTGTTCACAAAATATGAAAAAAATCAACCGCACTTAGTCGGGTTGATAACCTTCATCTTTAAACGTTGGGTTTTCCGCCCCCTTTTTCGCTAATTCATCGCAGATCTCATTTTCTCGATGTCCTGAATGCCCCTTTACCCATTTCCACTCAATGGCGTGTCGCTGAATAGCATTATCAAGAGCGATCCATAAATCCTGATTTTTTACCGGTTTGCCGGTGCTAGATTTCCAATTATTTTTTTTCCAATTAAAAATCCATTGGGTGATGCCGTTTTTCATATATTGGCTGTCACTGGAAAGGATAACGGTGCAAGGTTCTTTTAATGTTTCAAGAGCTTCAATGACGGCACGCAACTCCATTCGATTATTGGTGGTGTTGAAATAACCTTTGGAAATTTGCTTTTCGTGTTGTTTATAACGCAGCAAAATGCCAATACCGCCGGCACCGGGGTTGCCAAGGCAAGAACCATCCGTAAAAATTTCAATCTGTTTTTGCATAATAAAAAGGTTGTTGTGTAAAATGGGCGGCATTTTAATGGAAACAAATAGGTTGAACAAATGATTAATCCAAACCGCCAAATTGTGCTGGATACGGAAACTACTGGGATGAACCAGCTTGGCGCTCATTATGAAGGGCATGGCATTATTGAAATTGGTGCGGTGGAGTTGGTAAATCGCCGTTACACCGGCAATAACTTTCATATTTATATTAATCCGAACCGACCGGTTGATCCGGAGGCGATTAAGGTTCACGGTATTACCGATGAGATGTTGGCAGATAAGCCGGAATTTAAAGCGGTGGCACAGGAATTTCTTGACTATATAAAAGGGGCTGAGTTGCTGATTCATAATGCGCCCTTCGATGTGGGGTTTATGGATTATGAATTTCGTAAATTGGGATTAAAGGTGAAAACGGCGGATATTTGCGTGGTAACGGACACCCTACAAATGGCACGCCAAATGTATCCGGGTAAACGTAATAGCTTGGATGCCCTGTGCGATCGTTTAGGCATTGATAACAGCAAGCGAACTTTGCACGGCGCGTTGCTGGATGCGGAGATCTTGGCGGATGTTTATCTCTCAATGACAGGCGGGCAAACCAGTCTGTTTGGCGAAGAAGATGAAGATAGCACACCGATAATTGCCGTAGGGCAAGAAGAACGCGCCGAAGTGGAACAAAGTGCGGTTGTTTTTTCCAATAATTTGAAAGTGCTGCAACCGAATGAAGAAGAAACACAGGCACATTTAGAATTGTTAAAAATGATTAATAAAAAAAGTGATGGAAAGTGTGTATGGGCTTTACTCACAAATGGTGAAAGCGTGCATTAAATAAACAGCCGAGCCGGAAATCAAAAAAAAAGATTGACGAGATAACGGCGGATCATTATGATACGCACCACTTAGCGGAGTGGTAGTTCAGCTGGTTAGAATACCTGCCTGTCACGCAGGGGGTCGCGGGTTCGAGTCCCGTCCATTCCGCCAATTTATACCTCCTTATTAGTGTTTTTGCGAAAGCAATTAAGAATCAAAAACTGCGGAGTGGTAGTTCAGCTGGTTAGAATACCTGCCTGTCACGCAGGGGGTCGCGGGTTCGAGTCCCGTCCATTCCGCCAACTCTTTAATTAGCACCTTTAATGGTGCTTTTTTTATTCTTCAAATTCTTCTCACTTTGGTACAGAATTGAAAACTGATTATTTTCCGGTTGTGGCTTTTTCCTTTTATTTTCAAATCGTTTTTTGCCAATATCCCAACTTCCGCTATAATGACCGCCATTTTTGACAAGATAAGAGATTTTTTATGGCAACTCCTGTTGTAGCCCTTGTGGGGCGTCCGAATGTGGGCAAATCCACATTATTTAATCGCCTAACCCGCACGCGTGATGCCCTCGTGGCGGATTTTCCGGGCTTAACCCGTGATCGCAAATATGGCCACGCTCACATTGCCGGCCACGAATTTATCGTGATTGATACCGGCGGTATTGACGGCACGGAAGAAGGCGTAGAAGAAAAAATGGCGGAGCAATCTTTGCTCGCCATTGAAGAAGCGGATATTGTGCTTTTCCTTGTAGATGCTCGAGCCGGTTTAACGGCGGCGGATATTGGCATTGCCAATTATTTACGCCAACGCCAAAATAAAACCACCATTGTGGTGGCGAATAAAACAGACGGTATCGATGCGGATTCCCATTGTGCCGAGTTTTATCAATTAGGTTTGGGCGAAATTGAACAAATTGCCGCCTCACAAGGCAGAGGCGTAACGCAATTAATGGAACAAGTGCTAGCCCCCTTTGCGGAACAATTGGAAAACACCGAAGAAATTGACCGCACTTCTGAAGAAGAACAAGACGAATGGGATCAAGAATTTGATTTTGATTCGGAAGAAGATACCGCATTACTTGATGAGGCACTTCAAGAAGAAAACGAAGATGAGCAAAATAAAAATATCAAGATTGCCATTGTCGGCCGTCCGAATGTTGGGAAATCAACCTTAACAAACCGCATTTTGGGCGAAGATCGCGTAGTGGTTTACGATATGCCGGGAACGACACGTGATAGTATTTATATTCCAATGGAACGAGACGGGCAGCATTACACCTTGATTGATACTGCCGGCGTGCGTAAACGTGGGAAAGTTCATCTTGCGGTGGAAAAATTTTCGGTCATCAAAACCTTACAAGCCATTCAAGATGCCAATGTGGTGTTGCTAACCATTGATGCACGAGAAAATATTTCGGATCAGGATTTATCCTTACTCGGCTTTATTTTGAATGCAGGGCGTTCTCTTGTGATTGTGGTGAATAAATGGGATGGGCTGGATCAAGAGGTGAAAGATCGTGTGAAATCAGAACTTGATCGCCGTTTGGATTTTATTGATTTTGCCCGAGTCCATTTTATTTCCGCCTTACACGGCAGTGGCGTAGGCAATCTGTTTGAATCCATTAAAGAAGCCTATGCCTGTGCCACGCAAAAAATGACCACGTCCATTCTGACCCGTATTTTGCAAATGGCGACAGACGAACACCAACCACCAATGGTAGGTGGTCGCCGTATCAAATTAAAATATGCCCACCCGGGTGGCTACAACCCGCCAATTATTGTGGTACACGGTAACCAAATGGAAAAATTACCGGATTCTTACAAACGTTATTTATCCAACTATTACCGTAAAAGTTTAAAAATTATCGGCTCGCCGATTCGTCTCCTCTTCCAAGAAGGTTCAAACCCTTTTGCCGGACGTAAAAATAAACTTACGCCAAATCAGCTACGCAAGCGTAAACGTTTGATGAAGTTTATTAAGAAAGCAAAACGATAGATTTAAATCATATAGAAAGAATAGTAGGGATACCTCGCCAAAAATTAAGTAATTTCAAGTGCTTAACATTAAGGACGCTCGCGTGTTGTCCCTACTAATAACATTATTCTGGTTTTGTGCCTCGCGTGCATAATCTTGCTAAAACACAAAAGTGCGGTCAAATTTGACCGCACTTTTTGTTTTTATAACCCCAAGGTTTCTTTCACAAAAGGAATGGTGAGGTTGCGGTGGGCTTGGAGGGAGGCTTTGTCGAGTTTTTCAAGGGTTTGTAAGAGGGTGTGGGTGTCTCTGTCCAAACGTTTTAATAAGAATTGTGCCGTTTCCGCCGGGAGTTCAATACCCCGTTGGCGGGCATTTTTTTGTAGCACTTCTAGTTTTTGTTCGTCTGTTAAGGGAGCGAGTTGATAAATTTCGCCCCATTTTAGGCGGGAGGCTAAATCGGGAAGTTGAACATTAAGGGCAGAGGGAGAAGCCGTTGCACTGACTAGGAGTAAGGTTGTTCCTTCTGCTTTAATGCGATTGAATAAATCGAAAATTGCCACTTCCCATTCGGGATCGCCTATGACGCTTTGCAGATCGTCTAAGCATACCAATTCTTGCTGTTCTAAATTTTCCAATACCGCAGGAGAGAAATAGCGGGATTTATTTAAGGGAACATAAATAGCGGCACGCTGTTCCGTTAAGTATTGGTTACTCAATGCGCGAAGTAAATGGCTTTTGCCACTGCCTTCTTGCCCCCAAATATAGAAAAATTGTTGTTGAACCTGTAGTGAATTTTTGCGTAACGAATCCAGCAACAACAAATTGTTGTCGGCATAAAAATTCTCGAGTGTGTCATCATCAATTTGATGAATGGGCAAAGGGAGCTGCTGATTCAACGTGGTATAAGGTCAATTCATTTAAGGAAGAAAAGGGCTGTTTTCAGCCCTTGATTTTGGCGGTTATTCTACTTCATTTTTAGCTTTTGGCAAAATTAGGTTCAGTACGATTGCCACGATTGCACAAAGGCTAATACCTTTCAACGAGACCGCATCACCTACATTCACAAACATATTGCCGATACCGAATGTCATCACCACAGAAATAATGCAAAGATTGCGAGGTTCGGTAACATCTACTTTGCCTTTGATGAGGGTACTCATTCCGACTACGGCGATAGAACCGAAAACGAGCATCATAATCCCCCCCATCACAATGGTGGGAATGGTGGAAAGGAATGCACCGACTTTACCGCAAAATGAGATGGCAATTGCCCATATTGCCGCCCACGTCATAATATTCGGATTAAAATTGCGGGTGAGCATTACGGCACCGGTTACTTCCGCATAAGTGGTATTGGGTGGGCCACCAACCAACGAAGCGGCAGCCGTTGCGACACCATCGCCTAATAAAGTGCGGTGTAGTCCCGGTTTTTTGAGGAAATCTTTTCCGGTCACGGAACTGATCGCCATAATGCCACCCACGTGTTCCACCGCCGGGGCAATGGCAATCGGCAACATATAAAGAATCGCTTCAAGGTTAAATTCCGGTTTGGTCAGTTTTGGTAACTCAAACCAAGGGGCATCAATTACCGGTTGGAAATTAATCAGCCCAAGACATAAGCAAAGAATATAACCTGCTGTGATACCGAACATAATCGGGATTAATTTCATCAAGCCTTTGGCAAAAACGGCAACGGCGAGTGTTACGGTGAGAGTAACCATTGAGACCAATACGGCATCGTTATAAGAATAAGCACTGTCTTTGCCCAACGCCATATTTACCGCAACAGGCGCAAGCCCCATACCGATAATGATGATAACCGGCCCGACAACAACCGGTGGGAAAATGCGTTCAAGGGCTTGGCTGCCACGGAGTTTAACCAAGGCTGAGAGGGCAAAATACACCAAACCGGCGAAGGCAAGACCGCCCATTGTGGTGGGAATACCCCAAGTTTGTACGCCGTATTGAATCGGTGCAATAAAGGCGAAAGAGGAGGCAAGGAAAATCGGCACTTGTTTACCGGTGCAAAGTTGGAATAACAACGTACCAATTCCGGCGGTGAGTAATGCAGTGTTTGAATCCAAGCCTGTGATGAGCGGTACAAGTACCAGTGCGCCAAAGGCAACGAATAACATTTGCAAGCCGACAAAGGATTGTTTGGCAATACTTTGTGCTTCAGTTGTTTGATTTTGATGGTTCATTTCGTTTCAACTCTCTGTTTGAATTAACTGAAAAGTGCGGTCGATTTTTTAAAAGTTTTGGGTTTATGCCGAAAATAATGTGATTAGTAGGGACGCCACGCTGGCGTCATAAATATTAACCTATTGAAATCATTTGTGTTTTTAAATTGGACGCCGGCGTGGCGTCCCTACTTCTTATTACGGAATGATTGACTCATTAAAAAAATCTTCCGCCCGAAAAAAGACGGCTTAGAAGCCGTCTTAATAGATTGAAAATGTTATTTTGTGCCGAAGATTTTGTCGCCCGCATCACCTAAGCCCGGGATGATGTAACCTTGTTCATTGAGGTGATCATCAATAGAGGCACAGTAAAGCTCAATATCGGGGTGTGCGGCTTCTAAGGCTTTAATCCCTTCCGGTGCCGCCACCAGCACTAATACTTTAATTTGATGACAGCCTTTGGCTTTGAGGAGATCAAGGGTTGCGATCATTGAACCGCCGGTTGCCAACATTGGGTCAACCACAATGGCAAGACGTTCCTCTAAATCGCTGGCGAGTTTTTGGAAGTAAGGAACAGGCTCAAGGGTTTCTTCATTACGATAGATCCCCACCACACTGATTCTTGCACTCGGCACGTGTTCTAATACGCCGTCCATCATACCTAATCCGGCACGTAAAATTGGCACAACGGTGATTTTTTTCCCTTTAATACGATCAACCTCAACCGGCCCATTCCAACCTTCAATCACCACTTTTTCCGTTTCTAAACCGGCGGTGGCTTCATAGGTTAGCAAGCTACCGATTTCTGTTGCCAATTCACGGAATTTTTTGGTGTCAATTTCGGCTTCGCGCATAACGCCTAATTTATGTTTTACGAGTGGGTGTTTTACTTCAACAAGTTTCATAATGTGTCCCCTTAGACGGCTGATGAATGGATAGGATGGGTGATTAAAAATAAAATCGCGGAATTCTAAATCAGAAAAAATGAAAACTCTAGCGGTTTATTTATAAAAATGTCATAAATATAAATTTTAAGAAAGAAAATAGAAAAGCACGGTGAAATCAACCGCACTTTTATAGGCTTTATAGGATGAGCTTAGCTATTGACTTTCATTTTGCTTATTATACATCGCTTCAATCTGCTTGCGATAACGTTCCATAATGACTTTACGTTTCAGTTTCAAAGTTGGCGTGATTTCCCCCAATTTGATACTAAAGGCTTGAGAGAGTAGGGTAAATTTTTTCACTTGTTCAAAGTGTGCCAGCTCTTTTTGTACGACATTTATACGTTGCTCAAACATTTTCAAAATTTCAGAGTTTTTGATTAACTCCATTCTATCCTGATATTTGATATTCAATTGTTTGGCGTATTCTTCAAGACTATCAAAGCACGGCACGATTAAGGCAGACACATATTTTTTCGCATCGGCAATAATGGCAATTTGCTCAATAAACTTGTCTTTACCAATCTTGCTTTCGATATATTGTGGGGCGATGTATTTTCCATTAGAGGTTTTCATTAGCTCTTTAATACGATCGGTAATAAACAAATTGCCTTCTGCATCAAATTCACCGGCATCACCGGTTTTTAGGAAGCCGTCTTCCGTAAAGGCTTGTGCGGTTTCTTCCGGTTTTTTGTAATAACCTTTCATCACCATTCCGCCACGCACTAAAATTTCATTATTTTCACTAATTTTCACTTCTGCATTTGGCATTAATGTACCGATGGAGTTCGGGTTAAATTGGTTATCCTGCCAGCAGGAAACGGTGGCGGTGGTTTCTGTCATTCCATAGCCCAGTTTGATATTGATACCAAGACAATGGAAAAATAACCCGATTGCCGGTTCTAATTTCGCTCCGCCGCAAGGCATCATTTTAATCCGACCGCCGAGTAATTGACGAAGTTTTGAGAAAACCAATTTATCGGCAAGGTGATATTGTTGTTTTAACCAAAAGGAAATCGGTTTATTTTGCATGGTTAAATCAAAATGTTTTTGACCGACTGCAATCGCCCAGTGGAAAAGAAGTTGGCGAAGTTTTGGGGCTTTTTGTACTTTATCCAGTACGGCAGCGTAAATTTTTTCGTAAAAACGTGGAACGGCACACATAAAGGTTGGGCGAATCTCGCTTAAAACCGACCGCACTTGGTTGGTATCTTCCAAATAACATAGCACCGCGCCTCGGTGAAGGATATAAGCCGCCCACGCACGTTCAAAAATATGTGAAAAAGGCAGGAAGGAAAGGGAAATATCCTGTTCCGTCACATTTAAGGCGAAATCGTGTGCTTCCAGTTGGTGGGCGAGATTGGCATAATCCAGCATTACGCCTTTAGGTTCACCGGTTGTACCGGAGGTATAGATAATGGTGAATAAATCATCCATTTGTTTATCTTGCAAGCGTTGGTTGAGTTCGGCTTGGTGTGCCGTGGTACCCGATTCAAGAAATTGTTCCCAAGTAACGGAAAGATTATCTTTTTGCAAATTAATACAGGATTTCATCGCCACAATTTTTTGTAATTGGGGGCAAAGAGAGGCAATTTCTAAGGCGTGATCATATTGTTCTTGATCGCCCACGAATAAAATTTTGACATCGGCGTGGTTTAATACAAATTCAGCCTGTTGGGCAGTGTTGGTGGCGTAAATTGGCACGGTAACGGCACGAATTTGTAATGCACCAATATCGGCAAGTGTCCAACGCGGCATATTTTGAGCAAAAATCGCAATTTTATCCTGCACCTGAATACCGGCTGCCAATAATGCCCGAGAGAGCTGATTTAATTGCTGTTGAAATGATGTCCAGCTTATATCTTTCCAAATGCCGTTTTCTTTATGTCGAAGTGCGGTCGCATTTCCACGCGTTTTCGCTTGTTGTTGAATACGATAAATAAAATGAAGATGAGGATTCATAGTAACCTTTTTACTTTTTCTAATTTGAGCGAACATTTGTTCGCTAATATAAGTTTAAATAGAAGAAAAAGCCAGATAAATATTTAATATTTTTAATAATTTTTAGTGAACTTTTGTATTGTTTTATTCACTTGAACAGAAAAAATAGGAAATAAAAAACCGCTCCGAAGAGCGGTTGATTTTTAGAGGGTTTTAATTAGCCTTTGTAGTTATAAACGTGTGCTACTAAGTCTAATACTTTGTTTGAATAACCGGTTTCGTTGTCGTACCAAGATACGAGTTTAACGAAAGTGTCGGTTAATGCGATACCTGCATCGGCATCAAATACAGAAGTTAAAGTGCAACCGTTGAAGTCGGTAGAAACAACCGCATCTTCAGTGTAACCTAATACATCTTTCAATTCACCGTTGAAGGTTTTACCTTCAGCAGCCTCTTTGATTGCTTGTTTGATTTCAGCGTAAGTTGCCGGTTTTTCAAGGTTTACGGTTAAATCTACAACAGATACGTTTGTTGTTGGAACACGGAAAGACATACCCGTTAATTTACCATTTAATGCCGGTAATACTTTACCTACTGCTTTTGCCGCACCGGTTGAAGATGGGATGATGTTTTGAGAGGCACCACGACCACCGCGCCAGTCTTTTGCAGATGGACCGTCAACGGTTTTTTGTGTTGCGGTAGTTGCGTGAACGGTGGTCATTAAACCGTCTTTAATACCGAAAGTTTCGTGAATAACACGTGCTAAAGGTGCTAAACAGTTTGTTGTACAAGAAGCGTTAGAAACAATATCTTGACCTGCATAGGCGTTAAAGTTTACACCACGCACAAACATTGGTGTGGTATCTTTAGAAGGGCCGGTTAACACAACTTTTTTCGCACCGGCAGTGATGTGTTTACGTGCAGTTTCATCGGTTAAGAATAAACCGGTTGCTTCAACAGCGATATCAACACCGATTGCACCCCAGTTTAAGTTTGCCGGATCACGTTCTGACGTTACACGGATGGTTTTACCGTTCACTACTAAGTTGCCGTCTTTCACTTCAACAGTACCATCGAAACGACCGTGAGTTGAATCGTATTTCAACATATAAGCCATATATTCAACATCAATTAAGTCGTTGATACCCACAACTTCGATGTCATCGCGTTGTTGTGCAGCGCGGAATACGATACGACCGATACGACCGAAACCATTAATACCAATTTTAATAGCCATAAGATTTTCACCTTTTTAGTTAAGTTAAACAAATCGTGATGTTTTGAAACCGCAAAGTGCCTCAAAAACATTGGTGCGGATTATAGCACGAGCATTTGGATAAAACTAGAAAATGGGATTTGTTTTTGTGATCTACATCAAAATCACGCTTTTTCCCGTTGAAAAAATACCGTAAAAAATAACCGCACTTTAATGATTTTTCTTGAAAGAATCGGCATAATAGACCGAAATTTTTAACTAAGGTTCAATCTATGTCTCAAGGCAATTTATACATTCTTTCTGCGCCAAGCGGTGCGGGTAAATCTTCATTAATTTCTGCATTATTGGAACGCGACTCCGACACCCCGAAAATGGTGTCGATTTCACACACAACACGCGCACCCCGTCCGGGTGAAAGCCACGGAGTGCATTATTATTTTGTGTCAAAAGCAGAATTTGAAGCCTTGATTGAACAGGATTTATTTTTGGAATATGCCACCGTATTTGGTGGAAATTATTATGGTACTTCTTTACCGGCGATTGAGGAAAATCTCGCCAAAGGGATTGATGTTTTCTTAGATATTGATTGGCAGGGCGCACAGCAAATTCGCCAAAAAGTTCCAACGGTGAAAAGTATTTTTATTCTTCCGCCGTCTTTGCCGGAATTAGAACGCCGTTTAATTGGTCGCGGGCAAGACAGTGAAGAAGTGATTGCCGAGCGTATGGCAAAAGCCAAAAATGAAATTTCCCATTATGACGAATATGATTATGTGGTCGTGAATGATAATTTTGAACAGGCATTGGCGGATCTACAAAGTATTTTGCGTACCGAACGTTTAACAAAAAATTATCAACAAAATGAAAATGCGGGATTAATTCATCAGCTACTGGATAAATAGCACCGGATTTAGTATGATACCGCCCCTTATAACCCCTTATTTTTAGATGAATCGGAGTAGAATATGGCACGCGTTACAGTGCAAGATGCAGTAGAAAAAATTGGCAATCGTTTTGATTTAATTTTAACCGCCGCACGTCGTGCGAGACAATTACAATTACACCAACGTGAACCTTTAGTGCCGGAAGATGATGATAAACCGACCGTGATTGCATTGCGTGAAATTGAAAAAGGGTTAATTTCTAACGAGATTATGGATGCCCAAGAGCATCAAGAGATGGCGGCGATTCAACAGGCAGAAGAAGCCGCAGTAGCCTTAATTACCGAATAATCATTATTAAAAGTGCGGTTGATTTCAGCCGCTATTTTTCATTTCAACTTTCTTCAACCCGAATAA
Source organism: Rodentibacter myodis (assembly GCF_001999305.1). Taxonomy (GTDB): domain Bacteria; phylum Pseudomonadota; class Gammaproteobacteria; order Enterobacterales; family Pasteurellaceae; genus Rodentibacter; species Rodentibacter myodis. The sequence goes on from NZ_MLHQ01000001.1 coordinate 186,401, forward strand.
GTCAGGTGTCCTTTGGAACTGTTTGCAGATTTAGATCGAATCATTCAAGGGTATTTGCCCGCAGATAAAATTGAATTAGTCAAACGTGCGTTTGTTATCGCAAGAGATGCTCACGAAGGGCAATTTCGCTCAAGCGGTGAACCTTATATTACCCATCCGGTGGCGGTCGCCTCTATCATCGCCCAAATGCATCTTGATCACGAAGCCGTGATGGCGGCGTTGTTGCACGATGTGATTGAGGACACCCTCTATACGGAAGAACAACTCAAAGAGGAATTTGGTGCAAGTGTGGCGGAAATCGTGGACGGCGTATCAAAACTCGATAAGTTAAAATTCCGTACCCGCCAAGAAGCACAAGTGGAAAATTTCCGCAAAATGATTCTGGCAATGACCCGTGATATTCGCGTTGTGTTGATTAAACTTGCCGACCGTACCCACAATATGCGTACATTGGGGGCATTACGTCCCGATAAACGCCGCCGTATTGCAAAAGAAACCCTCGAAATTTATTGTCCGTTGGCACATCGTTTAGGCATTGAACATATAAAAAATGAACTGGAAGATTTGTCTTTTGCCGCAATGCATCCACACCGTTATGAGGTATTGAAAAAGTTAGTGGATGTGGCGCGCAGTAATCGTCAGGATTTAATTGAACGTATTTCTAATGAAATTAAAGAGCGGTTAGAAAACGCGGAGATTTTTGCCCGGGTTTGGGGACGTGAGAAACATCTCTATAAAATTTATCAAAAAATGCGGGCGAAAGACCAAGAATTTCATTCCATTATGGATATCTATGCTTTCCGCATTATTGTAAAAAATGTTGATGATTGTTACCGCGTGTTGGGACAAATGCATAATCTTTATAAGCCTCGTCCGGGGCGGGTAAAAGACTATATTGCCGTGCCAAAAGCCAACGGCTATCAGTCCTTGCAGACCTCAATGATCGGGCCGCACGGTGTGCCGGTGGAAGTGCATATCCATACGGAAGAAATGGAACAGGTGGCGGAAATGGGTGTAACGGCACATTGGGTGTATAAAGAAAGTGGCAAAAATGACACGACAACGGCACAGGTTCGTGCGCAACGTTGGTTGCAAAATTTAGTCGAAATTCAGCAAAGTGTAGGCAATTCCTTTGAATTTATTGAAAATGTAAAATCAGAATTTTTCCCGAAAGAAATTTTTGTGTTCACCCCAAAAGGTCGCATTGTTGAATTACCGAAAGGTGCAACTGCAGTGGATTTTGCCTACGCCGTGCATTCCGACATAGGGAATAGTTGTGTAGGCGTGCTTGTGGAACATAAACCTTACCCACTCTCTCAAGCGTTAGAATCCGGTCAAACCGTGAGTATTATTACCGAACCCAACGCCCACCCTAAAGCCGCTTGGTTGAATTTTGTGGTCACCGCACGGGCGAAGACCCGAATTCGTCACTATCTCAAACAGCGTTGCGAAGAAGACGCGGTGAAATTGGGTGAAGTCGAACTCAATGTTGCGTTGCAACCCCATTGTTTGGCGGATCTTTCTTCCTCACAAATTCAAACTGTATTGGATAATTTAAAACTGTCTTCACACAATGAATTATTGCGTGAAATTGGGCTAGGCAATCAACTTGCTGCGGTGGTGGCACATCAATTAATCGGTGAAGCCATTGAAATTGATGTGGATGGCAAGGCTGAAAATCAAACAAATACTTTAACCATTGCCCCAATGTTGGCTACCAATACCCAGTTTGCCGAATGTTGCCATCCGATTCCGGGTGATCCTATTGTGGGTTACAGCACACCGAATAAAGGATTCGTCATTCATCATCAACAATGTGAAAACTTAAAAAATGCACATCAGTTAGCCCAAGCTAAATGGGAAAACGTGGAAAGTGCGGTCAGTTTTGAGGCAGAATTGCAAATTGAAATGCTGAACGAACAAAATGCCTTACCAAGCTTGCTCACGGCAATTACCGCAGGCGAAAGCAGTATCCAAAATATTTGGACGGAAGAACTGAAAAATAATTTATTGTTGGTGGTTTTGCAGGTGAATGTGAAAGATACCAAACACCTCGCTAACGTGTTGCATCGTATTAAGGGCATTACCGGTGTAGTGGGGGCAAAACGCAACATTAACGCCTCGTGATAGAACAATGAGCCTTTCACTTCTTGATGCCGTTCCCCTCACCACGCTTTCCGGTGTGGGGGCGGCGATTTCTCATAAACTGAGTAAAATCGGTATCAATAATTTACAGGATCTGCTTTTCCATTTGCCGATTCGTTATGAAGATCGCACCCGTATTACGCCTATAGCCCATCTTCGACCCGATCAATATTTCACCATTGAAGGTGTGGTGCAAACTTGTGAGGTTACTTTTGGTCGCCGCCCAATTTTATCCGTGAGCTTGTCTGACGGTTCTTCAAAAATTATGTTGCGATTTTTCAATTTTAATGCGGGAATGCGCAATAGTTTTCAGATTGGCGCAAGGGTAAAAGCGTTTGGCGAAGTAAAGCATGGGCGTTATATGGCGGAAATTCACCACCCTGAATATCAAATTCTTCGTGATAATATGCCGATTGTGCTGGAGGAAACCCTTACGCCGATTTATTCCACAACGGAAGGTTTAAAACAAAATTCATTACGAAAATTAACGGATCAAGCCCTTACCTTGCTGGATAAAGTGCAGATTGCGGAAATTTTGCCTAATGAATTTAACCCCCATCAATTTAGTTTAAAAGAAGCCCTTCATTTATTACATCGCCCGCCGCCGGATATTTCTTTGGAAATGTTGGAACAGGGAAAACACCCTGCGCAGCAACGTTTGATTTTCGAGGAATTACTGGCGCATAATCTTGCAATGCAAAAAGTGCGGTTAGGAACGCAACAGTTTTCTGCGTTGCCTTTGCATTATCAAACGGATTTAAAACAACGTTTTCTTGCGACTTTACCGTTCAAACCGACAAATGCACAACAGCGCGTGGTGAAGGATATTGAACAGGATTTAGCAAAACATTATCCAATGATGCGATTAGTGCAAGGCGATGTGGGATCGGGTAAAACGTTGGTGGCGGCATTGGCGGCATTAATGGCGATAGATAACGGTAAACAAGTGGCATTAATGGCACCGACTGAAATTCTTGCCGAGCAACACGCAAATAATTTTCGCCGTTGGTTTGAACCCTTTGGCATTGAAGTCGGTTGGCTTGCCGGTAAGGTGAAAGGCAAGGCGCGTCAAACAGAATTAGAAAAAATAAAAAACGGTGCAGTGCAAATGGTGGTTGGCACTCACGCTTTATTTCAAGAGGAAGTAGAATTTAATCATCTTAGCCTCGTGATCATTGATGAACAACATCGATTTGGCGTGCATCAACGCTTAATGCTACGCGAAAAAGGTGAAAAAGCCGGTTTCTATCCCCATCAATTAATTATGACGGCAACACCAATTCCCCGCACATTGGCAATGACCGTTTATGCGGATTTAGATACCTCAATTATTGATGAACTACCGCCGGGACGAACGCCGATTACAACTGTGGTGATTTCAGAAGAACGCCGTGATGAAATTGTGGCGCGGGTTAAGCAGGCCTGCGTAAATGAAAAACGCCAAGCCTATTGGGTATGCACATTAATTGATGAATCCGAAGTATTGGAAGCGCAAGCGGCAGAAGCGATTTGGGAAGATTTAACAAAAGCATTACCTATGTTGAATATCGGGCTGGTACACGGTCGAATGAAACCTCAAGAAAAGCAAGATGTAATGATGCGGTTCAAAAATACCGAATTGGATTTACTGGTGGCAACCACGGTGATTGAGGTGGGGGTAGATGTGCCAAATGCCAGTTTAATGATTATTGAAAATGCCGAACGTTTAGGCTTGTCGCAACTTCATCAGTTACGCGGACGTGTGGGGCGGGGAAGCACGGCTTCTTTTTGTGTATTAATGTATAAACCACCGCTAGGAAAAGTATCGCAAAAACGTTTGCAGGTGTTGAGGGATAGTCAAGATGGTTTTGTGATTTCCGAAAAAGATCTGGAAATTCGAGGTCCCGGCGAAGTGCTTGGTACGAAGCAAACCGGGGTGGCGGAATTTAAGGTGGCAAATTTAATGCGGGATCGCAAAATGATTCCAACCGTACAGCACTATGCGAAACAGCTTATCCAAAAATATCCCGATGTGGCAGAAAACCTGATTTCACGTTGGTTAAGTAATAAAGAAATTTACTCGAACGCTTAAAAGTGCGGTCAATTTTGAAAGAGTTTTTATGGAAATAACGAAAGCACGTCCAACGGTACTTTTTTTTGATTCCGGTGTGGGAGGATTTAGCGTATATCGTGAAACAAAAAAATTGTTACCCGATTGGCATTATCTTTATTGCTTTGATAATGCAGGATTTCCTTATTCGGAACGTGAAGAAGAAAGTATTATTCAACGTACATTGGCCGCTTGTCGATTATTGAATGAACGCTTTCCGTTAGATGCGATTGTGATTGCCTGTAATACGGCGAGTACGGTTGTATTGCCAACGTTGCGTGAAAATTTTTCCATTCCGATTATCGGCACCGTACCGGCAATAAAACCGGCGGCGGAAATTTCAAAGACAAAACATATTGGATTATTGGCAACAAAAGGCACGATAAAACGCCAATATGTCAACGATCTTGTGAATAAATTTGCCCTAAATTGTCAGGTCGAAAGATTGGGATCGACAAAATTAGTGGAAATTGCCGAGGGAAAAATTCGTGGTCATTCCGTAGATTTGATTGCATTAAAAGATGAATTATTGCCTTGGGCTGAGATGACTGATTTGGATACCTTGGTGTTGGGCTGCACGCACTTTCCTTTAATTAAAGAGGAAATTAGTTTCTGTTTACCACAGGTGAAATATTTTATGGAACCCGGAATGGCAATTGCGAAGCGGATTCGTGCATTGCTGGAAGGGAAGGATATTCAAAATAAAGAAGCAAAGCCAAACCAAATGTTTTGTACACAACATTTTGAAGAAGAACATCAATTCAAAAAAGCATTGCATTTATGGGGATTTAATACGCTTGAAGTAATCAAAATTAACTAAAAATTAATCGTTTTGATTGCATTTTAGGCGAACAATAAAAAATTTAAATTTTTTTACAAAAACCGCTTGCAAGGATTTCATTTTTCCCTATAATACGCCGCACACAACGACGCACTGTTGTGGGACATTTGAATGATAACAGTGCGTCGTTGTTT
>NZ_MLHQ01000010.1 GCF_001999305.1 Rodentibacter myodis
CTAGAAAATTAATAGTATCCTTACTGAAAACAGAAAAATTATCAATCAAAACTGGTACGAAAAGAAATGGTAAATGGGTTGCTGGGGATGATGTAGTTCTCTATAATGATGAATTCATCACAACAGCAGGAAATAAAAGAAAATCTGATAATTTAGAGAATTTACCTGAATTTTAACAAAAATAGCCGGCAAATTGCCGGTTATTTTCGTCTATAAAATTTAGATTTTGGCACAGTTGGACTAAATGCCTTAATAAACTCTTCCTTGTCTATTGGCACACTTGAATTTTTCAACTCACCCAAGAATTCTGCTAAATGTTCACAAAGATCAAATCGTGCATTCGATTCTTCCTTAGTATAAAACCGCTTTGTCTCAAATCTGATCTCAATCGTGTCCAATGTGCAATAAACCCGATAATCATCGGCTTTCAACAATCTAACCGCATTCAAAAAATGAATTGGTGTTATGTCCTTTAATGTAATATTTGCCATAAAATCAATAAGTTATAATTTCGCATAATGGCGGATTATGTGTAAATTCTCGTGCGGTGCTTCGCCAATTATACCGCACTTCGAATTCAACATAATCCGAAAAATCATTATGCGAAATTAGTTATCAGGTAAGTGAAAGCTACGGATTAAGGAAATCACAGACTTATACACAAGTCACAGATACTACTTAAACAAGACAAATAAAGTGATATTTGAACGTTGTAACGGGTTTTTTGAACTATTTATTGAGTGGTTGACGTTGATTGTCAGGGTTTTGTAAAGTTTTTTAGGTGAGAAATTAAGATTTTTATTTTTCGGCAGGTGCGGTAAATATTCAGGGATTTTTAAAACTGACAGCACCGCAACTCAGTCAATTTTTCAAATTACATCGAGCAAGGTTTACGGGCAAATCCGGTTTGCCCTTCTATTTTTTGATTGCGCTACGTGAAATCCGGACTAATAGCAGGTAATTTTTTCCTTAAAAATGAAAAAAGCACATCCATTTATGAATGTGCTTATTTTTTGATAAAAGTAGATTTTGTTATGTTGTCACAAATTAGCCTAGCAACTTCACACCATATTCATACACCTGTTGTAATAACGCTAAATTTTCAGGATTATCTGCATTTTCATTGATGAGACGTTGTAAACTTTGCTCAAAATCAACCGCACTTCTTTCCAGTTTACGTTGACGGTATTTTTGCCATTTTATTTGTTCTGCTCGAGTTAAGGTTTTATAGAAATGACGCGCCCGATAATGAAACAGCAATTCAGGAATACGCTTGTCTTCAAAGGCTAAACCGTGTTCGGCAAGTTTGTCTGAAGGTAAACCGCGTAAAATCGCCATATTGTTTTTATCGGCATTGCTAAAAAAGCCGTTGTAAAGTTCGGTTTCAACATTATCACTTGCCTCAAATGTTCGCACTTCTGAAAAAATATCCGTTACCTTCTCACGAACATCAAAAGATTGACGTAATTTAGCCAGATTTTCTAAACAGAATTGACGATCAATACCTAACCTTTCAGCATTTTCCGGTAACAACGTTTTGGCGGGTGCGAGAATTGGGCATTTATTGATATGTACTAATTTTAAGGGAACTGCAGAAACGCCGCGAGCTTCCAATTCCGATTTTTTAGTATATAAATCCGCACGTAATTCATCCGCACTTTTTGCTAATAAATTATTATTAATATCACCGGTTAAATCACACACAATCACCGCATTTGGATTATTGGGATGCCAAGCAATGGGGGCTACCCACGTACAATTTCCCCGGTAATTTCCTAACATTCCGGAAACGTGAACCAAAGGCTTCATTTCTGCCGTATCAATCTGTTTTTCAACTTCTTTTTTGCCACGATTTTCAAAGAAATATTGGAATAATTTGGGTTGTTTTTCTTTAATTAATTTTGCCATCGCAATAGTGGCGTAAACATCCGCCATTGCATCGTGCGCATTTTTATGCTCAATACCGTTGGCTTTGGTAAGTTTTTCCAATTTGAAACTCGGCATACCTTCATCATCATACGCCCAATTAATTCCTGCCGGACGAAGGGCATAACAGGCCCGCACAAGATCTAATAAATCCCAACGGGAATTGCCATTTTTCCAACTATATTCATAGGGATCAATAAAATTGCGATAGAAGGTATAACGTGTCATTTCATCGTCATAACGAATATTGTTATACCCCATCACACAAGTATTAGGTTGAGAAAATTCTGCCAAAATTTTTGCCGCAAATTCCGGTTCGGGAATCCCCTTTTCATTACATTCCTGTGGTGTAATGCCGGTTACCATTACCGCTTCCGGCGAAGGCAGATAATCATTTGTTTGCTTGCAATACAGCATTACAGGCTCACCAATGATATTAAAATCGGCATCGGTTCTAATACCTGCAAATTGAGCAGGACGATCTTCTGCCGGACTAATGCCAAAACTTTCGTAATCGTAAATAAAGAAACTGAACTCTTTCACCATACTACTCTCTTTTACGCAATGATTTTGTCTAAATAATACAGACAGAAAATCGCACTTAAACTAAAAGCAATACCTAACCAATTTATTTTGCTGATTTTTTCTTTAAATACTAATGCACCGGTAAGTGTACCTAAGCAGATGACACCAATATTCATACCGGCAAATACCAGTGTTGGATTACCGCTAAAACTTTGATGTGCTTTAATATAAAACAAGATATTAAAGAAATTGAGAACACCCAAAATAATGCCGCCGAATACACTTGGTACCGTCCATTGTGTACGTTTCAGCACGAGATAGATGAACATTATACAGCCGGCAAGGGAAAAGGATATGAATAAAGTTGCCGGAAACGCTCCCCCGCTTTTGGCTACTTGCTTGAATAAAATATCAATAATGCCATAACCAAACCACACGCCAATCAAGCCTAAAATTCCTTTAAAATTGACCGCACTCTGCCCTTGATTGGGCTTGGTTAACAAACAAAACAACCCTATAAAGGCTAAAACAATGCCGATGAATTTAGATTGGCTCAATGTTTCGTTAAAAAGGAAAAATGCCGCAAGAATAGGTAAGAATAAAGAAAGGCGTTGTGCCGCATCAGAGCGAACGATACCGGCAGACTCCACTGCTTTTGACATAATAATAAAGACGCTCGGTAACAATAAACCTAATGCCAAGAAAATCGGTGTGCTTTCGCTTTGGGTAAAATAATCGGTAAATTTCAACCCATTAAAATTTGGCGTTAAAACAAAATAAGACAACGTTGTTGCCACAACATAGTTAAAAGCAATTGCCTGAGCGATGATAATCTTTTTTTTACCGGCAATTTTTAATAATACGGAAACCGCTACGCTACAAATGACTGCAAGAATAAGATTAAACATAAGTAAGTTAATTGAAAAAATAGGGAAACGGATTATACCATTCTTCTTCACAAAATACCGTTGAAAATCCTTCTTGTTTAATAGTGATAATCCTTTAGAATGAAAAGGTTTTTACCACAAAATGGAGATTATAATGAAATTCTTAAAAATCTTACTTTTTACCTTGCCTTTTTTTACTTCGTCATTGGCACAAGCGGATACCTCTGCGTTAAAAACCTTCAAAAGTGAATATGATGCGGTGCAAACCGTAGATAAAATTAAGCAAATTGTTGCCGCTAACAACTTGAAATTATTCACTGTGATCGATCACCAGGCGGCTGCCAAAGAGGCAGGACTTGATATGCCTTTTGCCAGTGTTGTAATTTTTGGTAGTCCAAAAGCCGGTACACCAATGATGCTGAAAGCCCCTACTTTGGCAATTGATTTACCCGTGAAGGCGTTAGTTTGGGAAGACCAAAAAGGTGAAGTCTTCGTTACGATGAATGATACGGATAGCTTAGGCAAAAAACACGGTTTAAGCGAAGAGGTTTATGGCAAACTCAAGAATCTGGAAAAACTGATTCCGAATAGCGTAATGAAAAAATAAGCTTTCTTTGATAAAAGTGCGGTCAAATAAAACACTAATAATATTGACCGCACTTTTTTATTTATTGTAATTCTGTCGCACCAAATCCACGCAATCCAACCACGTGTACGTGTTCTTGGTTGCCGGCGATTTTACGCACCAGTTTATAGGTTGTACCTTTTTCCGGACTGATATTTTCCGGTGCGGCAATGAGCAGTTGCATATCCAAACGTTCGCAAAGCTCAAATAAAGTAGAAATGGATTTGCCGTCCAAACGCGCGGCCTCATCAAGGAATAACAAACGGCAAGGCACAATATCTTTTCCTCGAATACGGCGACTTTCCTCTTCCCAGCTTTGCACAACCATTAAGAGAATTGACATCCCCGTACCAATCGCCTCACCGGTTGAAAGCGCACCACTCTCTGCACGCAACCAACCGTCTGCACCACGGAAAACTTCCACTTCAAGTTCAAGATAATTGCGGTAATCCAACAATTCTTCGCCGATGGTTTGAGCAGTACGCTGTCCCATATCAATATGCGGGTTAATGCGTTGATAAAGTTTTGCCATTGCTTCCGAGAATGTCATGCGATTATCGCTGAACAAGTCTTGATATTCATTTTGCTGACCGGAAAGCGCATCCAACAACATTGCGTGGGTATCACGAATATTGACCACCAAACGCACCGATTTCACTTGTCCAAAGGCAATATTTTGCAAACCTTGATTAAGCATACGAATACGATTTTGCTCACGTTGAATGGTTTTACGCATAATATTTGCCACACTTTCAGAGCTGATTGCCAATTTTTTCTCACGGCCTGTCAGTTCCGCTGTTAAGCGGGAAAGCTCAATTTCCATTTGCTCGATGGCATCGATTGGATCGTCTGTTTTAATAATGTCTTGACGGATACGTTCACGCAAATGTTGATATACCGCAATAAAGAACCGCACTTTATTTTCCGGTTTACGGCTGTCTTCCGAAGCACGCAGACTATCACGCAAATATTCGTTATCCGCTACGGCGGTGCGTAATGCCCCCAAGGCTTTATCCGACATAGAACGCAATTCATCGGCGGATAAATAAGCCAATTCACGGCGATTCAAACGTTTTTCCACATCGGAATTGCGTGATAAACGTAACACAACACACCAGCTTACTTTCGCCGCAACCACTAATTCACGTTGGGTTTTATAATCGCGTTCCGCTTTACGAATACGGCGATTGAGATTTTCTGCCTCGCTTTCAATAAGTGTCAGTTGTTTTTCCACATAAGAACGGCGTTGGCGACTTGTTGAAAGTTGTTGGTATAACTCATCGCGGCGAACACGCGCACGCTCCTCTGCCCCTTCATCAGCACGCACACCCAACTCTCCAATTTCATCAATCAGTTCTTTTAATAACTGATTTTTGCTTTCGTAAGAGCTTTGCAAGCCGATAAATACCTGATTATATTGTGCGAACTGACTTTGTTTTTGACGAAGTTGTTCACGTTGTGTGTCACGTTGACGTTGCATTTGTTCAAGGCGTTGACGTAATTGCTCATTTAATTCCGAGGTTTCCGCCTGCCCTGCATCTTCATAAGCAAAATGATGTTTACGTTGAACCACTTCCGCCAAGGCAAATACACGTTGTTGTACTTGTTTTTGGCGTTCAATGGCTTGGTTTAATTCGGTTTTTAATCCTTCGTAATTTTCCGGATCACTTTGTAAGCTATTCGCAATCGGTTCTAATTGTGACAACGTTACGCCATATTGACGAATAAATAATTCATCTTGCTCCGCAAGATCTAACTGCTCGCGGCATTCTTCAATACGATCAATCAAATCTTCATCTGCCAACACATTTAACTGTGGAATCAGTTTATTCAGCAGTTGCATTTTTTCTTTCGCATTATCTAATTGAATGCGTAATTGCTGTTCTCCGCTGTTGAATTGATTTAATTCACGCTCGATTTCATTGCGTTCACGGTTAATTTCTGCCATCAATTCTTCCGGATTCGGTTGGAATGCAAGGGCTAAATGCAAGCCGACAAACTGGCTGAAATGTTCGTGTAAACGCTGGCATTTTTGAACATCAAAAGCAATTTGAGCATAATCTTCTGCAATTTCATCACGCTGAACGGTTAAGGCTTCCAAGTGTTTTTCACGTGCCGCTCTGCCGAATAAAGGAATTTCAGGGAATTTTGAATAACGTAGTTCACGATCAGAAACCTGCACTACCACGCCCAGTTCAAGCTCTTGTGCGGATAATACGCTGTCATCAAAAGCGGTTGGATCGCCTTCAATAAGGTATAAATCATCCGGACAATCTTCCAATTGCGCCAATTGTTCACGCACTGCGTTAAGATCGCGCACCACAATGGCGTGTCTTGCCGGCCCATAAAGTGCGGAGAAATAAGGGGCGTCTTCAATAGGTACATCGTCATAAAGTTCGGAAAGCAATACGCCACCAAACCGTTCGGCAAGGGTATTTAAACGGGCATCTTCAGAACCGTCCGGTTGATTTAAACGAGAAATTTGTTCGTCTAACTGTTGGCGTTTATGTTCAAGCTGATCCCGTTGCATCGTCAATTCGCGTTCTTTTACGAGTTGAGCCTGCATAAAGTTCATCACATCTTGGCTGTGTTCAAAGGTTTCGCCGCTTTGTTCTTCCAAACGCTCCAATGCCGCCTGAGCCGTTAGCCACGCCGGGGCTTTACGGGCATTTTCTTCATAAAGTGCGGTTAAATTTTCACGTTTTTGTCGAAGGGTGGAACGGGTTTCTACCTGTTCGGAAAGCGCGGCGGAAAGATCTTCCACCAAGGCTTCTTGCTCGGCGTGACAATCTTCTAATTCTTCTGTTGTTTCTAAATTTAAATTTGCACGTTGATTAAAATCATTGAGCAATTTGACCGCACTTTGTTGTTGTGTATAACGTTGTTCAAGCTCGTGCAATTTGGCGCGCAGTTGTGGTGTTTGTTGGGCTTGTAATTTTTGACTTGGATAGTCGCGTAGCAATGCTTTCGCACTTTCCCACGCCGCAGAACGTGGCACTTCGCCTGCAATTTTACAAACCAGTTGATATGCCTTATCAAATTGAGATTTTGCCGCTTCGGAAATGGACATTTTATGCTCCAGTTCCAACACTGTTTCCGTTAAACTTTCTGCGTGAGCAGCAAATTCGGCGTGATAATCTTCCACATTTTTCACGCTTAATTCTGCCAACCCACAAAGGGTTTTGGCTTTTTCTAATGCGGCAATGGCTTGTTGATATTGTAATGCACGGGTTTGTTGTGCATCCAATGCTTGCTGATAATCCGCGAGCTGTGCGCGAACCTCATCAATTTCAATCTCCGTTTGTTCAAATTGTGCTTGGCTTTCTTCCAACTGTTCATTAGCGGTTTCCATTACCATTTTTTGTTCTTCCAAACGTTCGGAAAGTTCGGCAACATCTTCTTGATAACGCGAGATTTTTTCTTGATGGCGTAAAGCATTCAACACCAAATTTAAGTGATCCACCGCACTTTGGTGATCTACTTCAAGGGTGCGTTCGCTTTCTGCAAGCTCGGCGGCCTCACGGCTTAAATCCACCAAACGGTGTTGCGATAAATCCTGTTCTGCTTTGGCTTTATACCATTCACGGCGGGATGCCATTGCCGTTTCAATATTGCCACGGCGTTCATTGGCGTTACGCATATAATCCGATGCCACATAGTTGGTGGTTTCTGTAATCAGGTGTTTGAATAAATCCCGATCGGATTGTGTTACCTTAATGGCTTCCAAGGTCATTCGGTTTTCACGCAAGGCACTTTCCATATCTTGGAATGCTTTCCGCACGCCTAAGTTTTCCGGCAATAAATAATCGCGTAAAGAACGGGTGATAGCACTGGAAATACCGCCGTATAAGGAAGCTTCGATAAGTTTATAGAATTTGCTACGGTCGGAGGCAGAACGCAGACGTTTTGGAATAATACCAAGATCGAACATCATACCGTGATAATCGGTGATGGATTGATATTGTTTGAATTGTGCGCCAAGATTTTCAATTTTCTCTTTGAGTTCATTCAAATTCAGTACACGTGCTTGACGTTCGGCTACGGTTTCCGTGAAAAGTGCGGTCGGATTTTGAGATAATTCCACACCCTGAATAGAGAAGGTTTTTAAATCGACTTTCTTATCACGACCGGCAACCTGCTGCAAACGCACCCCAACAAGAGTACGTTGATGACGGGAATTGACGGTATCCAATACGGCATAACAAACGCCGGGACGTAGCTTACCGTGCAAGCCTTTATCGCGTGAACCGCCCGTTGAACCGGCTTCAGTTGTATTACGGAAATGCAGTAAGGTTAAATCCGGAATCAAGGCGGTGACAAATCCTGCCATTGTGGTAGATTTCCCCGCACCGTTACCACCGGAAAGTGTGGTAACCAATTCATCCAAGTCAAAAGTGCGGGCGAAAAAACCGTTCCAGTTAATTAAGGTTAAAGAACGAAATTTACCACGATCAACTTCATTTTGAACGGCAAGCGGCGCAATCACATCCAAGGTTTCGGCGTCATTTTCATATTCTAATTCCGTTGCATTTTCTAATTCTAAAACATCAGACATTATGCTTGTTCTCCGTCAAATTCTTCATCCATTTCATCCGCACTTTCAATTTCTTCATTGCGTTGTGCCAATTTTTCCAATTCCAACGATTCCGGCGTGGCGGCTTCCCCATCACGAATAAGGCGGGCTTGTGCTTCTAACGGATCATCGCCGGAACGCACTTCCGCACCAAAACGGAAAACCGATTCAGAAATGGTAAATTTACCGCTATTCTGCTCGCCCACCGCTTGAATCATTCCTAAACGGCGTAAACGATTAATTGCCGAACGCACTTTTTCCGCCAGTTTTTGTTTATCTAAATCAGAACCGCTGGAACGTTGATTCACCGCTTTTAATAATTTGCTTTCATCGGCGAGATTCAATAGCTCATCATAGACTTCTTGCGTATTGAAAATCCCCTGCTGTGCCAACCGCTCCGGACTTAGGTAGAGATAACACAATACTTTTCCCACCAACATTTCTAACTCGGAAAGGGTTGAACGGGAAATGAGTGTGGTTGCTTTGGGACGAAGATAGAAAAAACCTTCCGGCGCACGAATAAGTTCCACGTTATAGCGGCGATAAAAACCGTCCAACTCATTTTGGAAATCCATTAAAAAGGCGTGATAATCCAAATGCTCCGTACTAATATGGCGACCAAAACGCAAAAGACTGTCCACCGCCGGAAATAATGGATTGGCAATGGCGGTGGCAAGTTTTGGGGAAATTACATCTTGAAGATTGTCTATCATTTTTTGTTCTCTTGTTCTTTATATTCTGTAAGAATCATATCGACCTACATTTTAAAATCGCTTTAAAAATTGACCGCACTTTAATACTTATCAATCACGTGCGCCTGTACTTCTGCACCCTGTTTGTTAATGGCTTTCCAATTCGGATAAATACCGGATAAATCATCATTCGCCATTCCCAATCGTACCGCTTGATCCACAATAATTCTTGCCACATCAAAATGACGGGAAAGCGGATAGTTTTCGAGCTGTTCTTTGAGTACCAAACTTAAATCAATTGGGCGATTGTTTTCACGGTAAGCAATCAACAAGCCTTGCATCTGCTCAACAATCTGATCGTGTAAATCGGAAAGGGATTCATATTCTAATTCTTCCGGCAATTCGCCCAGTGCCTCTTCTTCACGCAGTGCCGCTTCTTCATCACGAAGATCGGCCAAACGTTCGGACTGAGCGATCCATAAGAACCAAGGGTGATCAAAATAATGGTGAATAGAATTGCGTAAACGTTGCGAGAAGACACGATTTTTATCCATATCAATGGCGGTACGAATAAATTTATGTACGTGGCGATCGTAGCCAATCCACAAATCAATCGCCTGCTGTCCCCAGCTAATAATGCGGTCGAGTTTGGATTGTAAATCGGTAATTAATTGATCGATAAAATACAAATCATCACGCCCGATCACACAATCTTGGATACGCAATAATTGGGATTGTAATTTATCTCCGGCAGCATTTAAGGTGTCTTGTAATTCACGCAAATTGCCGGAGGTTTCATCCAATAAACGTTCACAGCTTGAAATTGCCGCCTGCCAATCTTTGGTGAGCAACTCGGCAATTTCTTCTTTAATACTCTGCTGATTTTCATCCATAATTCGCTGCGAAAGATCAATACTGTCAAAAATTTCCGCAACGGAATATTTTAATGGCGCAAACACATTGCGCCGCCAATAATGCTCGGTTTCATTATTTTTTGCCCCTTCTTCGGCTGAATCGGAGGCACGCTGAATTTCATCTGCCACAATGGAAAGCTGCACAGAAAGGCGCAAAGCGGAAAATTCACGCTGACGAATGTAATAATCGGAAATGCCCACACCAAGCGGAGTTAAACGATAAATAGCCAAGCCTTCGGTAAATTCACTACTGAATCGATTTAATAACCGTTGTTTAACCAATTCATTGATCGCATTATTCGCACGGGTTGCTATTGCCTCAGAAGACTGTTCAAACGCATTCATCGTATGGCGGAAAATATCCACCAAATCGGCTTCCAACATTTCGCCGTCTAAACGTTCATTATTGTAAATAGCAATCGCAAGTAGAAAAACTAAGCGTTCGGTCGGTAAATTCAGTGAAAACTCGCGATCTTTCGCCCAAGAAACGAGTTCAGGAATAGTTTGTGATGTTTCAATCATTGAAATGATAATGCGTTAAAATTGAACATAAAATTGTGCCGATTATACAGGATTTTTTATAGATCTTAAAAATCTTCTTTTGAATTGACCGCACTTTTTCCGATTTTCACGTATAATACGCCCCTCCATAAAAACCGAAAAAATGAAAATGCGCGAATTAACCCAACAAGAAAAAAAGCAAACCTATAATTTCAATAAGTTACAAAAACGCTTACGCCGTAATGTCGGTAATGCCATTGCCGATTTTGGTATGATCGAAGAAGGCGATAAAGTGATGGTGTGTTTATCCGGTGGAAAAGACAGTTATACGCTTTTGGATATTTTGCTGAATTTGCAACAAAGCGCGCCGATCAAATTTGATATTGTGGCGGTCAATCTCGATCAAAAACAACCGGGCTTTCCCGAACAGGTATTGCCGGAATATTTAGAAAGTATTGGTGTAGATTATAAAATTGTGCAAGAAAATACTTATGGCATTGTGAAAGAGAAAATTCCGGAAGGCAAAACGACCTGCTCCCTTTGCTCCCGCCTACGCCGTGGCATTTTATACCGTACGGCAACAGAATTAGGGGCAACCAAAATCGCACTGGGACATCACCGTGATGATATGCTGGCAACCCTTTTCTTGAATATGTTCTACGGAGGCAAAATGAAATCAATGCCGCCAAAATTAATTTCAGACGATGGCCAGCAAATCGTGATTCGCCCCCTTGCCTACTGCAAAGAAAAAGATATTGAAAAATACGCCATTACAAAAGCCTTTCCGATTATTCCTTGCAACCTATGTGGCTCACAACCAAACTTACAACGCCAAGTAGTAAAAGAAATGCTGAATACTTGGGATCGCCAATATCCGGGACGTTTGGAAACAATGTTTAGTGCAATGCAAAATATTACGTTGTCACATATGTGTGATCCTAACCTGTTCGATTTCAAAGGCATTCGTCACGGACAAGCCTTAGAAGGCATTGAAGGCGACACCGCTTTTGGTGAAGAACATATTACGCCAATGCAATTTGATGAAGATCAAACAGATTTTTCTGATAATGAAATGATTAGCT
This sequence comes from Rodentibacter myodis, assembly GCF_001999305.1. GTDB lineage: Bacteria > Pseudomonadota > Gammaproteobacteria > Enterobacterales > Pasteurellaceae > Rodentibacter > Rodentibacter myodis. Next base: position 11,726 of record NZ_MLHQ01000010.1, read on the forward strand.
TTAAAGAAGTCAATTAAGATGTTGAATGTAAACGGAATAGAATTAGAAACAGATAATTCGGGTTATTTGCTTGATCACACCCAATGGAATGAAGATGTTGCCCGTGCCATTGCAATACAAGAGAATCTTGAATTAACCGAAGCACATTGGGAAGTTATTCACTTTGTGCGTGATTTCTATCAAGAATACAACACTTCCCCTGCGATTCGTATGTTGGTTAAAGCGATGGCTGAAAAATTAGGGGCAGACAAAGGAAACAGTCGCTATTTGCAACGTTTATTTCCCGAAGGCCCGGCAAAACAAGCCACAAAATTAGCCGGTTTACCAAAGCCGGCAAAATGTTTATAGCCTCCTTTTAAAAATACTTCGTGAAAATTGACCGCACTTTGCATGATAATACAAGTGCATATCTATTTTTATGGTGTTTATTTCTTTCTCTTGGTCAGCCTTTTTATAGCAGTGTGAGACAAGGGTAGATCTTATATATAATGGACTACTATGTTTTGGATTGCACTTTCTTACTAAATAATGAAAAGCTCACATTATTTTTCAATTCTTCTCGTACTATTTATCGGGCTTTGCTTACTCTCACTTTCTTGGGGACGTTACCCCATAACACTTTCTGATGTGGTTCAAACACTGCTTGGTAAACCCCAAACCGATATTCACTGCAACATCATTTTTAATCTTCGTCTTCCTCGTATTCTGGCTGCGGTTTTGATCGGTGCCGCGCTTTCAATCGCTGGAACGACATATCAAGGTATTTTTCGTAATCCTTTAGTATCTCCGGACATTTTAGGTGTATCAAATGGGGCTTGCGTAGGTGCAGCCGTGGCAATTTTAATCGGTGTCGATACACTCAGTGTACAAGTTTTTGCTTTTATCGGCGGATTGTTTGCCGTATTGATCGCGATGAACTTACCGCGTTTAATTCAATGCGATTCAAACATTATGTTAGTATTATCCGGCATCATTGTTTCCGGTTTTATGATGGCAACACTCGGATTAATTAAATATCTTGCCGATCCTGAAACCCAACTTGCCGATATTGTCTATTGGCAACTGGGCAGTCTCACCAAATCTAACTACGCTAATTTAGCGCCCCTTTCCCCCATTATTCTCTTTTCTATCCTCACTTTGTTTGCGATGCGTTGGCGTATTAACGTATTGTCCTTGGGAGAACGAGAAGCGAAATTAATTGGTGCAAACATTCGGTTTGAACGAGGAGTTATGGTATGCACAGCGACACTTCTTACCGTCCGCCGTATGTTTAAGCGGTGCTATCGGCTGGCTGGGATTAGTTATCCCCCTGCCCGTTTATTTATCGGCGATAACAACGTGAAAAGTCTTCCGATTGCCGCCTTAATTGGTGCAATTTTTTTACTGATTGTAGATACACTGGCACGCAATTTGTATGTTCAAGAAATCCCACTTAGCATTCTTACCGGTTTTATTGGTGCACCGTTTTTCGCTTGGGTACTCATTAAACAAAATGTTACCCACTAAGGAACAAATAAATGTTACAGATACAAAATTTACATTTTGAGTATAGTCCGAAACATCCTTTGATAAACGGTGTTAATTTACAACTTCAACAAGGGCAATTATTGACAATTCTCGGTGCAAACGGTTGTGGAAAATCCACTTTACTCAACTGTATTGCAGGGTTACTCACACCAAAGTGCGGTCAAATTTTATTAGAAAATCAACCTTTATATAATTTAACGTCAAAACAGATCGCACAAAAAATTGCCTATGTGTCGCAATACAGCCCACAAACGTATCAATATAAAGTGCGTGATTACGTAGTTTTGGGACGTGCTGCCCACTTAGGCGTGTTTGACAAACCCGATGAGACAGATTTTGCCTTGGTAGATCAGGCATTGGATAAACTTGGTATCAGCCATTTTGCCGATAAGGTATATATGCAAATGAGCGGTGGTGAAAAACAATTAGTAAATTTGGCGCGTATCTTAGTACAACAGCCGAAATTAATCTTATTCGATGAACCGACTTCTATGCTTGATTATGCGAACGTATTTAAAACACTGACACTTATTAAATCCTTATCACAGTTGGGGTTTAGCGTTGTGATGACAACGCATAATCCCGATTATCCTATGCTTTTACATAATGCGCTGCCACATAGCTGCGTAGCAATTTTAAACGAACAAGGTAAATTACAAAGCGGTTCAGCCCCTGATATTCTTACACAAGAAAATCTGACCGCACTTTATCACACGGATTTACGTGTGATAAACGTACCGGAATTACAACGTCAAATTTGTGCTATCACTCACCTTCAGGAGAAATTATGTTACACAGAATCTTAAAAATAGGTTTTATCGCGCTTTCCCTCAATCTCTGTTTAGGTCTCTCGGTTGATGCCAAAATCGTGCAGGATACAAAGGGAAATCAAATTGAAATTCCCGATCAAATCACCCGTTTAGCAGATTTATGGCACGCAAATAATCAAATCGTCTTATTGTTGGGAGGCGCCGATAAATTGGTCGCTACCACCAATGTAATCCAAAAGAATCCTTGGTTTAGCGAAGTCTATCCAAACATCAAAAATGTGCCGGCATTGACCAATGGTCAAACTATACAAATAGAAGAATTGTTACAACGTAATCCACAAGTCGTGTTACTTTCTAATGCTAAAATGGCGGAAGAACTTCAACAAGCCGGAATGAAAGTTGTTTTAGTTGATTTTCAAGATTTTGAGGGCTTGAAAAAAAACATCAAAATCACAGCTGATGTGCTTGGTGGTAGTGCCTTGCTAATCGCACAGAAATACATTCAAGAATTAGAAAGTAATATTGCTTTTGTAAAATCACGCACGAGCGCACTAAAAGAAGAAAATAAGCCGAGCGTGCTTCATATTTCCAGCGGAAACAACGTATTAAAAATTGATGGGGGAAACTCTATTATTGGTGATTGGATACGCAAAGCAGGCGGTCGTAACGTTTTTTTGAAGCAAAAAAATTTAGTTGAAATCGGAATGGAAGATGTATTAAACGCCGATCCCGATATTATTATTGTAGGCAGTACCGATGCTAAAGCCGGAGTGGACAAAATCTTACAAGATCCAAACTGGCAAAGCATAAGTGCGGTAAAAAATAAACGTGTTTTCGTCAATCCAACCGGTACTTTCCCTTGGGATCGTTATAGTGCTGAAGAAGCATTACAGGTATTATGGGCAGTAAAACTCTTCCACCCAAATTTATTTAAAGACATTGATATGGTGGAGAAAACACAAAACTTTTACAAAAAATACTACCACTATGATTTAAGCTTAAAAAATGCCGAACAAATTCTCAACGGTCTTCCTCCCTTGAAATAATTTGTCAAAACCTCTTCGTTTTTTACGAATGAATGGTTAAAAGGCAGAGTTTTTTAAAATACTATACGTTTTCAACTAAAATTGCCTAATTACTTATAAAATATGAGTTTTCTAAGAATTGTCACATTTTTGACACATTTATTGACTATACTCTAATCGAACTATTAATTTATTTTTTGAAGGAATATCTATGAAAAACCAACATATCTCATCACATTTCAATCAAGAGTTAGAAGATGTTCGTACCGAAGTAATGCAGATGGGCGGAATTATTGAACAGCAGCTTCAGATTATTTTACAAAGTCTTAGTCAAGCTAATCCTCAAAGACTAAAAGAAGTATTAGAAAGTGAGAAAAAAATCAATGAAATGGAAGAATTGATTGATGACCATTGTCAAACAATCATTGCTCGTCGTCAACCAGCCGCCGGTGATCTTCGCTTCGTATTAACCACTACCCGTATGATTGTTGATTTGGAACGTATTGGCGATGAATTGAAGAAAATCGCAAATTATACCAATTATCTCTTGATGAATAATAAAATCTCATCTTCCGGTTTGTATGATACACATCGTATTTTAGATATGGCATTCACAATGGTCCGCCGCGCACTAGATGCATTTGCCCGTTTAGATGAAACAGCGGCTATTGAGTTAAGATTGTCCGATGAAAAATTAGATATCGATTATCGTAATCAATTACGTCTATTGATGACTAATATTTTTGAAGAGCCTAAAAATATTAGTACCTGGATTGATGTAATGATGATGAATAAAGCGGTAGAACGAATAGGCGATCATGCCAAAAACATGGCTGAACATGTGGTTTACTTGGTTAGAGGCGTTGATATTCGTCATAAGCCACTTGATGAAATAGCGTCAAATTTAAAATAATCCTTTCCTTAATACGATATTTATAGTTAAAGTGCCCACTAATTATCTGTCGTTGACTTAGGTAAAATGGTCTTAAAACAGCTTCCTTTACCTACTTCGCTATAAATATCTAATTTTGCATTATATTTTGCTAAAGCAAATTTGGTTATAGCCAAGCCCAGTCCCGTTCCCCCGGTTTGACGGGAACGGGCGTCATCAATCCGATAAAAACGTTCGGTTAGGCGTGGAATATGTTCGGCAGCAATACCAACTCCGGTATCGGTAACTGAAAATTCGATTTTACTTGCGTCCAAAGCACAGAGACAGATTGTAATCAAACCTTGTTCCGGAGTATAGCGAACAGCATTAAATGTGAGATTGCTGAATGCACTATATAGTTCTGCTTCTAAACCTGAAAAATACAGATTAGGGGTAATATCAACAATAAAATGATGTTGTCCTTGGGAAAAATTTTTTGTAGCTTCTACTACTTGTTCTATCATTTCAGACAAATTAAATCGTTGATATTTACGGTCTGTCGATTGACCACGTTCTAAACGTGAGAGCGTTAACAGATCAGACAACACACTCAGCATTCTCTGTCCTTCTTTTTTCATTAGCAACAAAAATTGTTGGCGTTGTTCAAAAGATAAATCGGGTATGTCCAATAAAGTTTCAATAAATCCGGTGATTGCAGTGAGAGGTGTTCGTAATTCGTGGGAAACATTAGCCACAAAAGTAACTTGCGTCTCCTCCAATTGCTCTTTTTTTGTAATATCTTGAGTAATCAATAACTCGCTATCTTTTTCAAACGGTAGCCGACTAATTTGTATAATGCGTTTAAAATAATCTCCATTAGGAAAACTTAATTTTAGGTTCAATGGTTGATTATCAATATCTTGTTGTAAAAACTGTTGAAATTTAGGTAACCGAATAAGATTTTTTAAAATACCATTTAGATCATTTTGATAATCAAGATTGAGATGTTTACAAGCTAGTGAGTTAAACCATTCAATGCGTCCATCATTTAAAATAATAATGCCGTTTGGAATAACATCAATTACTTGATTAAAACGCGTTATTGAAGTAAAAAGTTCTTTTTTACGTTTTTGGCTGGCTTTACGCATGGTGAGAATTTTATCAAAAATATCCCTCCAAACGCCGCTCCCACGTAGTTCATTTTGTTGATTATTAAGCCAACAAATAAGTCGTTTTAAATAAATCAGTTGATAGATAATCCAGTATAATAATACAACAGAAATGGATATCCATAATATTTCCCATCCGGCCACTAAATAGCTTACACCGGCGACAAGGCCTAGTAAAAAAATAAAACGCAACAATGCCGATAAAAAGACTGCCATATCTAGTTTTCCACATTAAACCGATAACCCGAACCTCTTATTGTTTGCAATAATCCCTCTAATTTAGCCGGTTCAAGCGCTTGGCGTAATCGGCGAATATGTACATCAATTGTTCGTTCTTCCATAAAAATATGATCTCCCCAAACAAAATCCAGTAACTGACTACGACTATACAAACGATTAGGATGTGTAATAAAAAAATGAAGAAGTCGAAACTCTGTCGCTCCTAAACCAAGAGTTATGCCATTACCAACCACAACCTTATTAACCGGATCAAGACTCAATCCTTTTACTTCTATCAATTGCTCAGTTTTATGCGGATGATGACGGCGTAAAAATGCCTTGACTCTTGCAATTAATTCTCGAGGAGAAAAAGGTTTGGTTACATAATCATCTGCACCGATATTTAACCCTTGCTCTTTATCCGTTTCATCTGCACGGGCAGTAAGTAAAATTATCGGTAAATATTGTGTACGATTATTTGCACGCAACTCTTTGATAAATTCTATACCTGAAATGTCGGGTAACATCCAATCCAGTAAAATAAGTTCTGGAAGCTGCTCATTTATTAATTTTCTTGCTTGCCGTATATTTTCAGCACAACGCACATCAAATCCTGCGTGTTCTAAAGTAAATTGAATTAATGTCATAATTGATGTTTCATCTTCTATTACAAGAATATTAGCTTTAGACATATGACTTTCTCCTAAACACATTTACCAAACCAACTGCCATTTAATTAAAACGAAATGAAAGTGCGGTCAATTTTAAGATTATTTAACCAAATTTACCTGTAATATAGTCCTCGGTTTCTTTACGATTTGGTTTAGTAAAGATTTGTTTAGTATCACCCATTTCAATCAATTCACCAAGATACATATAGGCTGTCATGTCAGAAACTCTAGCGGCTTGTTGCATATTATGAGTTACAATCGCAATGGTATAATCTTTTTTCAACTCTGAAATCAATTCTTCAATATAGGCAGTTGAAATCGGATCTAATGCAGAAGTAGGCTCATCAAGTAATAATACTTCCGGTTGACAGGCAATAGCCCGAGCAATACATAATCGCTGCTGTTGCCCACCGGACAATGAAGTGCCGGATTGTTTTAATTTATCTTTTACTTCCGTCCATAATGCAGATTTACGTAACGCCCATTCTACTCGCTCATCCAAATCACTTTTATTTAATTTTTCGTAAAGCTTCACTCCAAAAGTTACATTGTCATAAATTGACATTGGAAAAGGTGTCGGTTTTTGAAATACCATACCAACCTTCGCACGTAATAAATTAACATCAACCGTTGATTCTAAAATATTTTTCCCATCCAATCGTAGTTCCCCTTCCGCACGCATATTAGAATAGAGATCATACATACGATTAAATATCCTCAACAAAGTAGATTTACCACAACCTGAAGGTCCGATAAAGGCCGTAACTTTTTTTTCTAAAATATTCATATTAATATTTTTCAATGCATGAAAATGTCCATAATAGAAATTTAAATTTTGAGCTGAAATTTTTGTCTTTGTATTCATATTCCTCATTTTCCTTAATATTTTTTACGACCTAAAACTCTTGCACCGATATTGGCAAATAGCACCGTACACGCGATCAATAATGCGCCGGCCCAAGCCAATGATTGCCAATCTTTATAAGGGCTCATTGCAAATTGATAAATAACATTAGGTAAATTTGCAATCGGTTGACTCATATCTGAGCTGAAAAACTGGTTATTTAATGCAGTAAATAACAATGGTGCTGTTTCGCCTGATACTCGAGCAAATGCCAGTAATATTCCCGTCAATACCCCGGTTTTAGCGGCTTTTAACGTGACCATTGATACCATTTTCCATTTCGGCGCACCTAAAGCATAAGCGGCTTCCCGTAAACTATTTGGAACTAATTTCAACATATTTTCTGTTGTACGCACAACGACGGGAACAACCAGCAGTGATAATGCTAACGAGCCAGCCCAACCGGAAAAATGGCCTTGCTTGACAACAAAAATACCATAAATAAACAAACCAATAACAATTGAGGGCGCAGAAAGCAGAATATCGTTCATAAATCTCGTTGTAGCGGCAACTTTACTATAACGCCCAAATTCAGCTAAATATATACCGGTCAGAATCCCTATCGGCGTACCAATAAACAAACCAAATAACGTAATAAGCAAACTTCCCCAAATAGCATTGCGTAAACCACTACCCGCTTCCGGTGGTAGAGTATCAATTCTAAAAAGATGAATTCCAAATCCATCAAGACCATAACTTAATAATGTATAAAAAATCCACCCCAGCCAAAATAAACCAAATCCCATCATCACCCATGCTAAAGTTAAATAAATATGGCTAACCCACCTGCGGTGTCTATATAACGAACATTTCATTGCTAGTGTCCCTCATATTGAGTCATTCTTAATAACATTAATTTTGATAAGCACAATACGATAAAAGTAATGATAAATAAAATTAATCCTAGATAAAGTAAAGAAGAGAGATGTATTGGATCCACGGCTTCTGCAAATTCATTGGCTAATGCTGAAGTAATAGATACACCGGAATTATTTAGACTAGCACTCATATTAAATGTATTTCCAATAACAAAAGTTACCGCCATTGTCTCTCCCAGAGCCCGCCCCAATCCAAGAATAATGCCACCAATCACACCCACTTTTGTATAAGGTAAAACAATGTAACGAATTACCTCCCAGCGAGTGCACCCCAGACCATAGGCAGATTCTTTCAACATTGCCGGCGTTACTTCAAACACATCTCTCATGACAGAGGCAATATAGGGAATAATCATAATGGCAAGAATTAATCCGGCCGGAAATAATCCGATGCCCATCGGCATACCATCAAACAATATACCAATTAATGGAATATCACTAAAATGATCTATCATAAAAGGCTGAATGGTATCAGAGAAAATAGGTGCAAAAACGAATAGTCCCCACATACCATAAATAATTGAAGGAATACCGGCTAATAACTCAATAGCAACACTTAATGAACGACGAAGAACGATAGGACATAGTTCAGTCAAAAATACTGCAATACCAAAACTAACTGGGACCGCAATAATTAATGCAATTACCGAGGTAACCAACGTACCATAAATCGGTGCTAACGCACCATATTGGCCCTGTACGGTATCCCATTCACTTGAGGTAAAAAAAAACAAACCGAATTGTTGCATTGCCGGGTAAGCACCGACTACTAATGAAAACAAAATACCACCAAGACTGATTAATACAAGCAAAGCAAAGAAACGAGTTGTATTGACAAACAACAAGTCAATAAAGGCTTGCTGCCTGAGTTTTTGAGAAAGTGTCATAATGCATCCTTTAAACTACCCTTCCTTCTATGAAGGAAGGGATAAAATCTATTTTATTTTAAATTCATTTTTTTCCATTCTTGACGTACAAGCTCTTTCACCTTATCAGGTAGTGGCACATAATCTAATTTTGCAGCCTGCTCGTTCCCTTTTGAGTATGCCCAATCAAAGAAATTAAGTACGGTTTCCATTTTTTGTTTATCCGCTCCTTCTTTTGGAACTAAAATAAAAGTTGCAGCAGCTAATGGCCAGGCTTGTTCTCCAGATTGATTGGTCAATACTAAACTAAATCCTTTGGCTTTATCCCAATCAACATTGGCGGCAGCCGCAAAACTTTCTTGAGAAGGCTGAACAAAATTACCTGCAGTATTTTTTAACTGGACGTGAGACATCTTGTTCTGCTTAGCATAAGCATATTCTACATAACCAATAGAATTTTTAACTCTCCTCACATAGATTGAAACACCTTCATTTCCTTTTCCTGCTGCACCATTAGCTGACGTTGGCCATTTTACCGTATTAGCAACACCTACTTTTTCTTTCCAATCTGTAGAGACTTGACTTAAATAGTTTGTAAAAATGAAACTGGTACCCGAACCATCGGCACGAAATACGGTTGTAATACGAGCATCAGGTAAATTTAAGTCTGGATTTAAAACACGAATTTTTGCATCGTTCCAATATGTAATTTTACCTAAATAAATATCAGCCAATACTTCACCGGTTAATTTCAATTGTCCTGGTTTAATACCTTCAATATTCACAACCGGAACCACTCCCCCAATAACAGTTGGAAATTGAATCAAATTATTCTTGATTAAATCATCTTCTTTCATTGGCGAGTCGGAGGCACCAAAATCAACGGTTCTAGAAATAATTTGTTTAACACCGCCGGAAGAACCTATCGATTGATAGTTTACTTGATTTCCGGTTTCAGTCTTATAGTTCATTGCCCATTGAACATAAATTGGTTGAGGAAAAGATGCTCCTGCACCTGTAACAGTTGTCTCAGCTTGAGCCGCTTGATTCACCGCAAAAGCGGACAATATGGTAAGTGCAATATGACGTATTTTTTTCATACTATAGTCTCCTGTTTTAGATGAGTGAATTATCACAGGCATTAAGGTAACAAAAAAATATTTCAGAAATATGACACAATTTAAAAAACTTTGTAAAAATCAACCGCACTTTGCCCTTTCCCTAGTCATTAAGTGCGGTTGATTTTTCTTTTGTTTCCTTATCAAAAAAACACCTATCAATAATTAAATATCAATAGTCTAATTTTATTAAATCAATAGTTTGATGAAATTTTAGGCCACCTCTATAATCCGCCTTAAATTTATTCCCCCTCAACTAATTGGAGAAGCAACTATGACAGCAAAATGTCCTTTTGATCATAAAACCTTAACGAACGCAGCCGGTGCGCCGGTTGTGGATAATGACAACACAATGTCAGCCGGTCCACGTGGGCCTTTAATGTTACAAGATGTATGGTTTCAAGAAAAACTCGCCCACTTTGCCCGTGAGCGTATTCCTGAGCGTGTTGTTCACGCCAAAGGTTCTGCAGCTTACGGTACATTTACTGTAACGAACGATATTACAAAATACACGAAAGCAGCCGTATTCAAACCGGGTACTCAAACAGAAGTTTTAGTACGTTTCTCAACCGTTGCCGGTGAACGTGGTGCGGCAGATGCCGAGCGTGACGTACGCGGTTTCTCATTGAAATTCTATACCTCACAAGGTAACTGGGATTTAGTGGGTAACAATACGCCGGTATTCTTTATTCGTGATCCATTAAAATTCCCTGACTTTATTCACACCCAAAAACGCAATCCACAAACCAACTTACGTGATGCCACTGCAGCGTGGGATTTCTGGTCTCGCCACCCTGAATCAATGCACCAAATTATGACATTATTCTCTGATCGCGGTATTCCAAAAAGTTTACGTAATATGAATGGTTATGGTAGCCACACTTATAGCTTTGTGAATGAAGCGAATGAGCGTTTCTGGGTGAAATTCCATTTTAAAACTCAGCAAGGTCACAAATTCTATACCAATGAAGAAGCGGCAAAAGTGATTGGTGTGAACCGTGAATCCAGCCAACAAGATTTATATGAAGCGATTGAACGTGGTGAATTCCCACGTTGGACGGTGCAAGTACAAATTATGCCGGAAGCCGATGCACACAAACACAATTACAGCTTTGATTTAACAAAAGTATGGCCACATTCAGACTACCCTGTGATTGAAGTTGGTGTGTTGGAATTAAACCGCAATCCGCAAAACTACTTTGCTGAAGTCGAACAAGCGGCATTTGCACCAAGCAATATCGTACCGGGAATCGGTTTCTCGCCGGATCGTATGTTGCAAGGTCGATTATTCTCATACCAAGATGCACAACGTTATCGTTTAGGCGTAAATCATCACCAAATTCCGGTAAATGCACCAAAATGTCCATACCACACCACACATCGTGATGGTGCAATGCGTATCGATAATAATGGTGGTAACAATCCGAACTATGCTCCTAATCGTTTTGAAACCTATGTACCAACCCACGATCAAGTACCATTACAAATTGAACGTGAAGCGGCGCATTTTGATTTCCGTGAATACGATGAAGACTACTATTCTCAACCGGCTGCGTTGTACAATATTTTCACTTGCGAAGAAAAAGATCGTTTAGCAGGCAACTTTGCGGCGAGCCTTTCTGAAGTTACCGCACCAGAAGTGGTTGAAAAACAATTAGCCCACTTTGAAAAAGTGAGTATGGAATTAGCAAATGCAATTCGAAATAAATTAGCGAAATAATAAAAATTAAAATGCCAAGAAATCAAAATCTTGGCATTTTTTTATTGATAAAACATAATTATGCTAAATTTATATAAATTTGATTTCACTTTTATTCTATTTGGGTTAACTCTTTTTCTAATCCTACGCTAATCGCCAAGGTTTGCACTAACGCCATTGTTGAGCATTGAGAACGAAATCCCAGCACTTGTGCTTCTTTAATGATAAACGAAATATCGCTAAAGGACAGTAAAGGGCTGATTTGACTATCCGTAATCGCAATTTGCTTTATTCCTTTCTGCGCAGCGATATTGGCAATATTCAAGGTTTCATCGGCATAAGGGGAAAAACTGATCACTACCATCACGTCGCCTTCTTTAATTTGATTAAGCTGTTCATCAAACATTCCACCTAACCCGTCAATGACAAAGGAACGACAATCTAAATGTTGTAATGCATAGTTGAGATAACAAGCAACACTAAAAGAGCGTTTTAATCCAATAACAAAAATATTATTAGCCTGATTTAAAATTTTTGCTGCTGATTGAAGCTGTTGAGCATTCGTCGTTGTTGCGAGCTGCTGAAGCGCATGACTATTGGCTTGGGAAAAAATAGATAAAATATTCTCAACGGAGTTATTGTGTTGTTTATTCAGTTTATGGGAAAGTTGTAATCGCTCCGTATAATTGGTGGTTTTTTCCATAAGACTTTCGCGAAAAACCTGTTTCATTTCATTAAAACCAGAAAAACCAAACTCCGCCGCAAAGCGAATAAGGGTTGAAGGCGGTACATTCGCCTTTTCTGAAATAACGGCTACTGTATCAAAAACAATACTATCGCTGTTATCTAAAATATATTGAGCGACTTGTTTTAAGCGTTTACTTAAGTCGTCATAACGCAATCTAATTTTATTTTGCAGGTCTTTTAACCGAGCATTTTCTTCCATATTTGTCTTTGCAACCGATTGAATAAAAGGAAAACCGTCATTTGGGGTAACTATAATAAAAAGAACGGCGATTTTCTAGCTAAATCACCGTCCAGTTCTTATTTTTCAAATTTTTTTGGCATATTCAGCGGTATTTATCCAGCTATGATCTTTTTCCCAACTGAAACGCCATTGTCTTACTGGCCCTGCCATCACATTGAGATAGTAATTGTTATATCCTGCAACCGTTGCAACGGGATGATATCCCTTCGGAACTTGAACAACATCACCATCATAAACCGCCATACATTCGTCTAGGGAGCGATCATCGGTATAAACCCGTTGGAATGCAAACCCTTGCGGTGGATCAAAACGATGATAATAGGTTTCTTCCAAATAAGTTTCTTGAGTGGAATTTTTTTGATCGTGCTTATGACTCGGAAAAGAACTGGTACAACCTTCATCTGTAAACACTTCAACCACCAATAATGCATCAGCTGCTTCTGTTTCTGGTAAGATATTATGGACTAAACGTTGATTATTGCCATATCCTCTTTTCTCAACACTTATTTGTTCAGGGGTAATTAAACGTACTGGTAAATTACCTTGGCTTGGAGCCCGACATACTGCGATTTCTGCATCAGTGTCCGCAATAAGATGAATCTCTTGATTGTGTGGAACATAAACGGCATAGGGCGGAATTTTAGCGAACGGCGTCATTCTATTACCGATTTGGTGAAACCGTTGTTGTCCAACAGTTACACTGGCTTTGCCTGTTACCATAACTAAGCAAACTTCGGTATTTTCAGTATTGAAAACTAAATTCTGTTGTTGTTTTAGATGATATATTTCAAAACCTACATATTCCCATTTAGCACTTTCTGGCGTGATTTTCTGTACTTCGCCATTTTCTAAGGGCGTGTTTTTTCTTGATTTTGACAATAGATAACTCATATTCCCTCCTTAATTGCTGAATATTTAAAATCATACGCTTTTAAATAAATTGGTCTAGGAAATTTTTTCAAAAATTAGATCTAGTTCACAAAATGAAATATTTATTTCAAATAGGGTGGCGTTAATCTTGATTTTTTGAAATAAATATTTTATTTTGTGCTGTGGTAATGCAGTTATTTCACTAAGCCATAAAATTAAGGAGCAAAGAATGGAAACAGTACATAATTTCATCAATGGTAAGCAAGTGGAGAGTAAAGGCGAGAATATTTGGCCGATTTTTAACCCAGCAACGGGTGAACAAATTCGCCAAGTCCGAATGAGTACGGCAGAAGAAGTGAATGCGGCTACAGAAGCTGCCTATAAGGCTTTTCCTGCTTGGGCAGCGACTTCTCCACTAAGACGAGCAAGAATTTTATTTAAGTTTAAAGAACTGTTGCAACGTGATTGGGATAAGCTAGCTCGCTTGATTACCGAAGAACATGGAAAAGTCTATTCTGATTCTTGTGGCGAACTCACACGCGGATTAGAGGTAGTGGAATTTGCTTGTGGTATTCCTCATTTATTAAAAGGCGAATTTTCAGAGCAAGCGGGCAAAGGGATCGATATTCATTCAAGTATGCAACCTTTAGGGGTAACGATCGGTATTACCCCTTTTAACTTTCCTGCGATGGTACCAATGTGGATGTTCCCAATTGCTTTAGCTTGTGGTAATACCTTTATTTTAAAACCCGCAAAAGCCGATCCTTCTTTATCCATTCGTTTAGCTGAATTACTAAAAGAAGCAGGGTTACCCGACGGTGTATTTAATGTGGTTCACGGCGATCGCCAAGATAATGAAATGTTATTACGAGATCCAAGAGTGCAAGCCGTCAGTTTTGTCGGTTCAACCACCGCAGCCGCCAGTGTACATAAAATCGGTTCGGAACACGGAAAACGAGTTCAAGCCTTGGGTGCTGCAAAAAATCACGGATTGGTGATGCCTGATGCCGATATAGATAGCACAGTCAATGCAATATTAGGGGCAGCATTTGGTGCGGCTGGCGAACGTTGTATGGCTTTACCATTAATTGTAACGATTGATGATGAAACCGCAGACAAATTGGTTGCCGCCCTTAAACCTAAAGTTGAAAATTTACGCTTTGGCCCAGGAATAACCCCTGAAGGTGAAAAAGAAATGGATTTTGGGCCATTAATTACTCAACAACATTTAAATAATGTTACCCATTATATTGATAAAGGGGTTGAAGAAGGGGCGACGTTAGTCGTTGATGGGCGTGGTAAAAAACCGATTGGATATGAAAAGGGCTATTTTATCGGCGGCACTTTATTTGATCACGTTACGCCTGATATGATTATTTATAAAGAAGAAATTTTTGGTCCCGTTTTAGGAATTGTTCGGGCGAATAACTTTGAACATGCGATGAAATTAATTAACGAACATCCTTTTGGTAATGGCACAGCAATTTTTACCGCTGATGGCGGTGCTGCACGCGAATTTGCTTATCATGTACAAGCGGGTATGGTCGGCGTTAATGTTCCAATTCCTGTTCCAATGGCGTTCCATTGCTTTGGCGGCTGGAAACATTCCGCATACGGTGCATTAAATGTGTACGGCACAGATGGCGTACGTTTCTACACCAAGATGAAAACCGTTACAACACGTTGGCCGAATAAATTCACTTTAGAAAATGCCGCTTTTAGTATGCCGACGTTATAATGAAGGCATCAGCAGAATAATGACATTTCATCGTTGCTGAGGTTAATTTTATATAAAATTCCTTCTTAGGATGTTTTTAATAAAAAATTTCATTAAAATCAACTGCACTTTCTCTACAAAGTGCGGTTTTTTTATTCTTAATAATGAGTATTTAGTTGGTTTTGTTAGAGGTTGATGCAAGATTTTGATCTTCGTAGTGCTTTGGTCAAATGGGAAATGTTCGGGAAAAGATCAACACAATTATAATCTGGTAGCCTATTTATGGGGTTAAGCGCGTTTTCATTATGTAATTTAAGTAACATTTTTGTTCTTCAAATAGGGTGGGTTAATGTGAATAATTTCTCAGATATGGAGTTCATAGAATTTTTCAGCCACAAAAAATCTGTCCCTTAACCTAGCTAGCTTTGCAGCCAACTTGTAAGAGACAGATCAATTCTATTTAAACCGCACTTTTTATTCTGCTAACTGCCTATTTTGCCACAACCGAATTAAATGCCGATAACGTTCTGAGACTTCCTTGATGAGATCGTGATCGGTGATTTTATTGGCTAACCACGCCGCAGAGGGTTCGGCAAAAATGGTGCGTCCGACCGCAAAGCCTTTTACCAATGGCATACCAGCAGCTTGGTTAAAGACAGATTTAAAATAATCCTCTGGGGCGTCTAAGCCTAAAACCAAGATGCCTCGACAATGGTTGTCATTGCGTTGAATAATGTCGCTAATTTGTTGCCAAGAGGAACGTGAAAGCCCAGGCAGTTTCCACCAGTCAGGTTTTAAGCCGAGTTGGTAGAAATGGGCGATAATTTCGGCATAATAGCGTTCATCTTGCGGTAAATCTGCTGGTAATATCACTTCCAACAGTAATTCGTGTCCGCTGCGGCAACAGGTTTGATAAATCTGTTTTAATGATTCTTCCTGCTCTGCTTTAAGCGAGATTTTATCCAAGGGGTGATAGAATACCAAGCATTTCACGATGTGTTCCTGTGGCCAAGTGGTGAGTTGGCTGCCTAAATCACCGTGTTCCAAACGTAGTGGACGAGATGAGGGTAATTCAATCGGTCGCCCAATCCACCAGCCTTTGCCAGTGATTTCATTGAGTGCCGCCTGCCCAAAGGTTGTGTCGGCTAAAATGCCTGCTTGCCCGTGATGAATGCCTTCCGCTTGTGCCGTTTGCTCCGCTGCTTGTAACAAGAGTTGTTTGAGTTTAGGAATACGCTGGATGTCCGCCCTACATTTTTCGGCAATGTCCACAAGTTGTTTGCGGTGATCAAAGGCGAAAATACAGAGATTTTCCCACCGCACTTTTCTTGTCGTTACCCGATGTAAATGGTTCAACCCCTCGTCTAGATCGGGTCTTGGCACCTCATTTTGACGGGCGAGGTAGTCGTCCAGTTCTGCCTTGGTTGGCATTGCAGGTGCGCAACCGTGGCGAGAAACCACCAATGCACCGCACGCATTGGCGTAACGGCAGGCTTGTTCCCAGCCTTCGCCGTTGATATATCCCCGTAATAACCCCGACATAAAGGCATCGCCTGCCCCTAGTACGTTCAACACTTCCACCCGTACACCGTAAACATTTAAGCCGCCATCTAAGTCATCAGGAATGTTACCTTCAAATACCGAGCAGCCTTGTGCCCCTCGTTTGCAAACCAAGGTGGCTTGGCTGCAACGGCGTACATTTTTTAAGGCGGTTAGGGTATCGGTTGAGCCACCAGCAATATGAAATTCTTCCTCCGTGCCGACAATTACATCAAAATGATGTAGCACCTCTTGTAAGGATTGCGTTACCGCTTGCGAATCAATAAAACGAGTTTCACCATCACCTAGTGTGGTTAATCCCCATAACACAGGACGATAGTCAATATCCAATAAACGTTTAGTATTGTTGCGGCCTGCATAATTTAAAGCAGTAAGCACCGCTTGTCGTGTGTTGGGGTGGGATAAATGCGTGCCAGTAATCGCTAATGCCTTTGCTGAAGCGATATAATCTTCGTCAAAATCCTTTTCGGTGATCGCCATATCGGCACAATTATCTCGGTAGAAAATCAGAGGGAAGGTGTCTTGGTCTTTAATTCCCAGTATGACCAATGCGGTTAAACGTGTCTTATCGGTAATTAAATGGCTGGTATCTACGCCAACGCGTTGTAATTCTTCCCTTAAAAAACGCCCCATATGTTCATCGCCCACCCGAGCCAGCATTGAGGATTTTATTCCTTGTACTGCCGTCCCGTAAGCGACATTGCCCGAAGAGCCGCCTAGGTATTTGGCAAAGGAAGAGACATCTTCCAATCGGGCGCCGATTTGCTGTGCATATAAATCAACGGCAACTCGCCCTAAGCAAATTAAATCCAGTGTTTTGTTCATCTTTTATCCCCTATTTAAATATTTTCACTCATTTTTGGATGAGGTTATCGCGTTTGGCTAACAATAAACTTTCCATTTTTTCCAAGGAAACCCCTTTGGTTTCTGGCACATAACGAATCAGGAAGAAAAAGCCGACGATACAGCAGGCGGCAAATAGCCACATTGGAAACGCACCGTGGAATTTTTCCAGCAGATACGGATTTTCATTCATCATTGGGAAACTTTGCGACACTACAAAGTTAAAAATCCAGTTAAAAGAAACCGCAATGGATAGCCCTTGCGCTCGCATATGATTAGGGAAAATCTCGCCGATTAACACCCACATTCCCACGCCCCAAGAAAAGGCATAGAAAATCATAAAGAAGATCATTCCAAACAGTGCCAAGTAGCCAGGATTTTGTGTGTACATTGCATAGGCGGTAATCAACAGCCCAAGTGCGGCACCAACCGCCCCCGTTTTCATTAGGGGCAAGCGTCCTAATTTATCAAACAAAATCGCACCAATACCGATGCCTGCTAATTGCGCGATGCCGATCCAAATAGTTTGGAACATTGCCGATTCCATATCGCCAGTAATGGTTTTTAGCACGGTTGGGGCGTAATACATCATCACATTCACACCGCTTAATTGTTGGAACGTGGCTAATGCACAGGCGACAAAGATAATAAACAATGCCCCTGGCCGTTTAAAATCAATTTTTTGTTGTTGTAATTGACCGTTTACCGTCATTGAGGCTTTAATTTCCGCCAGTAAATTTTTAGCGTGTTGCGGATTGGAAATTTTAGAGAGTGTAACAAGAGCGAGATCATCACGGTTACGCATTACATCCCAGCGTGGTGATTCAGGAATAAAGCCCACCACCAAACAGAAAAGAACGCAAGGAATCACTTCAGAGCCTAACATATAACGCCAGCCCACATCCGCCAACCACGCTTCCGTCATTCCCTGTGCGATTTTATAGTTCACATAAAAGATCAGGATTTGCCCGAAGACTAAGGCAAAATTGTTCATTGCTGATGCTGTTCCCCGATAATCTTTTGGGGCAACTTCTGCAATATACATTGGTGAAATCGCCGCGGCAATGCCGACAGCTAAGCCACCGATCATACGATAGACGATAAACCAGAAAAAGGAATCCGCCAACGCAGAGCCAACGGCACTGATGGTAAATAAAACGGCGGCAATAATTAAGGTTTTTTTACGCCCGATTCGGCGAGCGATTTCGCCCGAAAAAATTGAGCCTATCACACAGCCAATGACCACATTGGACACTGCCCAGCCTGTTTCCGCTGGCGATAGTTGAAAATAACTTTTCAACGCATCAATTGCCCCTGAAATCACAGAGGTATCATAGCCAAATAATAATCCACCTAGTGAAGCCACGGCACAGATTCGGATGATATAACCTAAATTGTGTTTTCGTCCCTTATTCATATAGCCTCCTTAAAACGTCTGAATAATTGGCTTTATTAAAACAAAAATTTCAAATAAATCAAATATGGAATTTTATTTTTGAGAGGCTGATCACGTTTTTTAGGATGTTGGGTAAAAAATTCTGTGTAAATCGTAGAGAAATGGAGAAATTTAATTGCGTAAAATGTGATCTTTATCTCAAAACTGAAATTTTCATTTCAAAATATTTGATTATGAAAATATATTGCGGTACTGTTTCTATCAAAAATAAATAAGGAGAGAGGCGCGATGAAAACCATACGGCTAACCGTTGCTCAAGCATTAGTCAAGTTTTTGGATAACCAATATATTGAGTTTGACGGTAAAACCACGAAATTTGTAGAAGGAATCTTTGCCATTTTTGGACACGGCAATGTGTTGGGGTTAGGGCAAGCTCTGTCGCAATATCAAGGTGAATTAGTTTTACGCCAAGGGCGTAACGAACAAGGTATGGCACACGCCGCCATCGGTTTTGCCAAACAAAAGCAACGTAAACAAATTTATGCTTGTACCTCGTCCGTGGGGCCTGGGGCGGCAAATATGATTACTGCCGCTGCCACGGCTACGGCTAATCGCATTCCGTTACTTCTTTTACCAGGGGATGTGTTCGCCACTCGCCAACCTGATCCCGTTTTGCAACAGATTGAACAACCTTATGATCTCAGCGTAAGTACCAATGACGCTTTTCGGGCAGTCAGCAAATATTGGGATCGGATTCAACGTCCAGAGCAACTAATGACCGCTTGTATCAATGCAATGCGAGTATTAACTGACCCTGCGGAAACAGGGGCTGTTACCCTTTGTTTACCGCAAGATGTGCAGGCAGAAGCCTATGATTTTCCAGACTATTTTTTACAAAAACGCATTCATCGTATTGAGCGAACACCACCCACAGAGGCAATGCTACAAGCCGCCTTGCAACTGATTTGTTCAAAGAAAAAACCGCTGATTATTTGTGGGGGCGGTGTGCGGTATTCACAAGCTGCAGAACAACTCAAACGCTTTGCAGAAACCTTCCACATCCCTTTTGGTGAAACGCAAGCGGGCAAAAGTGCGGTGATTTCTGCACATCATTTTAATGTGGGCGGAATTGGCGAAACGGGCAGTTTATCTGCTAACATATTAGCCAAAGAAGCCGATTTGATTATTGGGATTGGCACCCGTTATACCGATTTTACGACTTCCTCAAAATGGATTTTTCAACATCCCGATGTTGCTTTCCTCAATATCAATATTGCTCGTTTTGATGCTTATAAACTGGACGGTGTACAAGTTGTCGCCGATGCGAAAGAAACCCTAGAAAAATTGACCGCACTTTTGCAACAGCAAAATTATCAGGCACAATGGGGCGAACAAATTGCCGCCGCCAAATACAAATTTTCACAAGAATTAAACCGCTTGCAGCAGATAACCTATCAAGGCGAACATTTTATTCCTGAAATTAACGACAACCTCAATCACCAAAAAGTCTTCGCTGAATTTATGGCATTGACCCAATCTTGTTTAACCCAAAGTCGTGCGCTGGCAATTCTCAACGAACATTTAGGCGAACAGGATATTATCGTGGCGGCGGCTGGCAGTTTACCAGGCGATTTACAACGCACTTGGCAAACCAAAGGGGAAAATACCTATCATTTGGAATACGGCTATTCCTGTATGGGCTATGAAGTCAATGCCGCATTGGGGGTTAAAATTGCCGAACCACAACGGGAAGTTTACGCCTTGTTAGGGGACGGCTCTTATATGATGTCGCATTCGGAATTGGTTACGTCTATTCAGGAAAATAAGAAAATCAACGTCATTCTTTTTGACAATATGGCGAATGGCTGCATCAATAATCTGCAAATCGGGCACGGAATGGATAGTTTTGGCACGGAGTTTCGCTTCCGCAATCCGCAAACCCAACAGCTTGACGGCGAACTTATTCCGATAGATTTTGCAATGAATGCTGCTGCTTATGGTTGTGAAACCTATAAAGTTCGCACCGAAGAAGAATTACACCGCGCTTTACAAGCGGTTCGCAGCGCCAAAATTTCTACATTGATCGAGATTAAAGTGCTGCCTAAAACAATGGCACACGGTTATGGCTGTTGGTGGCACGTTGGGGTTGCCGAAGTTTCTGATCGGCAAGCGATCCAACAGGCTTATCAAAATACCGTGCAGCAACGTAACAAAGCCAGACGTTACTAAGGCAAAATTTCACCACAATAAGGAGAAAATAATGAAAGCGGAAAATATCAAATTGGGGATCGCCCCAATTGGTTGGACAAATGATGATTTGCCAGAATTAGGCAGCGAAAACAGCTTTGAACAGTGCATTAGTGAAATGGCACTGGCAGGCTATGTGGGTTGCGAAGTGGGAAATAAATATCCCCGAGATATTGCGTTACTCAAAAAACACTTAGCCCTGCGTCATATCCAAATTTGTAATGCGTGGTTTAGCACCTTCTTTGTGGACGGCAAAAAGCAGCAAACCATTGATGAATTTATTAAACATCGGGATTTTCTCGCCGAAATGGGGGCAAAAGTGATCGGTTGTTCGGAACAGAGCCGCAGCATTCAAGGCACAACCAAATCGGTCTTTAAACAAAAGCCTGTTTTTAATGATGAAGACTGGACACTTCTCGCTGAAGGCTATAACGAACTCGCCAAACTTGCCGCCGAAAAAGGAATGAAAGTTTGCCTGCATCACCATATGGGAACAGGGATTCAAACCCCAGCGGAAATAGATCGCTATATGGAAGTGGTGAATGATGATGTGTATTTATTGTTTGACTCTGGTCATCTCTATTATTCCGAAGGTTCTCAACAAGCAATGTTAGCCGTGCTGGAAAAATATATTCATCGCATTATTCACGTTCATCTTAAAGATGTGAGAGATAACATTGTTGCCGAAGTGAAAGCGAATGATCTCAGCTTTTTACAGGGAGTGAAAAAAGGCACTTTTACCGTTCCAGGGGATGGCGTGATCGACTTTAAGCCGATTTTTGATCTGTTGGAAAAATATGATTATAAAGGCTGGATGGTGGTGGAAGCGGAGCAAGATCCCGCCATTGCCAATCCGTTTGAATATGCCTTAAAAGGCCGTCAATATATTAAACAAACCGCAGGAGTCTAATATGCTTAAAATTGGAATTATTGGTGCTGGCCGAATTGGGCGAGTACACGCCGAAAGCCTCACCAAATATGTTAAAGGGGCAGAAATCAAAGCCATTTCTGATGTGAATGTTACTGATGAACTCACAACTTGGGCTGCGTCAAAAGGGATTGCTCAAGTTTATGCAGACTACCGACAGATTTTGCAAGATCCTGAAATTGATGCGGTGTTGGTGTGTTCCTCAACCCATACCCACGCCCCGATTTCCATTGAAGCAGCACGAGCGGGCAAACATATTTTCTGCGAAAAGCCGATTGATTCGGATATTGGTCGGATCAAGGAAGTATTAGCCGAAGTAGAAAAAGCTGGCGTGAAATTTCAAGTGGGCTTTAATCGCCGTTTTGATCATAACTTTAAAGCGATAAAAGCACGGGTGTTAGCTGGCGATATCGGCGAACCCCATATTATTCGGGTAACGTCCAGAGATCCCGATGCCCCACCGATTGAGTATGTTAAAGTATCGGGCGGAATGTTCTTTGATATGACTATTCACGATTTTGATATGATTCGCTATCTTTCTGGCAGTGAAGTTACCGAAGTGTATGCCTGCGGTGGCGTGTTGGTGAATCCTGAGATTGGTCAAGCTGGCGATATTGATACCGCCGTCATCACGTTAAAATTGGCAAACGGGGCATTGGGCGTGATTGATAACAGCCGCAAAGCGGTTTATGGTTACGACCAACGTGCGGAAGTGTTTGGTTCTAAAGGTGCGGTACAAACTCGCAATGATACAGATTCGACGGCGATTTATTCCTGTGAAGGTGGCGTCATCGCAGAAAAACCAAAATACTTCTTCTTGGAACGCTATATGCAATCTTTCGCCGATGAAATGCAATGTTTTATTGATGCAATCGTCAATGACACACCAACTCTGGTTAATGGTAATGACGGCTTACAACCCGTGTTAATTGCAATAGCAGCAAAACGCTCGCTAGAAGAAGGGCGAGCGGTTAAGTTAAGTGAAATTGGTAGCCTTTCAATCTAATAAATATCCCGTAAAATTTACTTTTACGGGATATTTTATTTTTCAAATTAATCTAAAAAACATTGTTAAAATCAACCGCACTTTTAGACGGATAAACTAATCAACAATTCTTAAATGTGATGCCGATGTGGAAGGTTTCTTTTTCGGAGTCTTTGGTTTATCTACCACTTCAGTGAAATCATTGGGTTGATCCGTATTGGGTTCTCGATTTAATTCATCATAAATCCCTTCCGGTTCAAACATTACACCATCACCATTTTCACGGGCATAAATGGCAAGTGCTGCCCCCATTGGGATATAAATTTCACGAGATATACCATTAAAACGGGCGTTAAATTGAATAAAATCATTGGTTAATTGCAAGTTGCCGGTAGCATTTGCTGAAAGATTTAAAACAATTTGCCCGTCTCTTACATATTCGGTCGGTACATTCACGCCCCAATAAGTCGCATCCACCACAAGATAAGGCGTGAAATCATTGTCAATCAACCAATCGTGATAAGCTCTTAATAAATAAGGGCGTTTTGGCGAAGATTTATAGTCCATTATTTATCATCCATTAAATTTTTAGGGGCAGCCTCTCCCACTGATTGTAAGAATGAATCACGGCTAAACACACGATCCATATAACCTTTTAATGCTTTACTGCCTGCACCGGTAAACTCTACACCAAATTGTTTTAATTTCCACAATAATGGGGCAATATAGCAATCGACTAAGCTAAATTCTTCATTCATAAAATAAGGTGTTTGTTGAAAAATAGGCGCAATAGCCAATAATTCTTCTTTTAATTGTTTTAAGGCAGCTGCTCTCTCTGCTTGGTTTCCTTTCTCTGCTTTTGATAAAGTTGGATACCAATCTTGTTCGATTCTTAACATTAAAAGGCGGGTTTTACCTCGTGCAATTGGGTAAACAGGCATAAGTGGTGGGTGTGGAAAACGCTCATCAAGATATTCCATAATAATGCGTGAATTAAATAAAACTAAATCACGATCAACTAAAGTTGGGAGAGTACCGTAAGGATTTAATTCCATTAAATCTTCCGATAAAGCGTGCGGATCAACTTCTTCATTTTCATAAGCTACGCCCTTTTCCGCGAGAACAATTTTCACTTGGTGGCAGTAGATGTCATCCTTATTTGAAAAAAGTGTCATGATAGAACGTTTACTTGATGCGTTAGACATTGATTCCTCCGAAGATTCAAATTAGATGATAGATTTTAAAAGCTCACTATTTTACCACAAAGAACTTTTAAAAAGCCAAAGAAATCTTATTTTTGCTTTATATTCAGTAGGTTATGAACAGTTTTACTGTTGATAAGGCACAAAAAAAGCAGAGATTTCTCTCTGCTTTTTTTGAAACGAAAATAAAATTAACGTTTTGAATATTGTGGACGACGACGTGCTTTGTGTAAACCCACTTTTTTACGTTCAACGCGACGTGCATCACGTGTAACGAAGCCTGCAGCACGAAGTGCTGGACGTAAGGTTTCATCGTATTCCATCAATGCACGGGTGATACCGTGACGGATTGCACCCGCTTGACCTGAAATACCACCACCTTTAACAGTGATGTATAGGTCTAATTTATCAGTCAATTCAACCAATTCTAAAGGTTGACGCACTACCATACGCGCAGTTTCGCGACCGAAGTAAACGTCTAATTCACGTTGGTTGATCGTGATTTTACCACTGCCCGGTTTGATAAATACACGAGCTGAAGAGCTTTTGCGGCGACCTGTGCCGTAGTTTTGATTCTCTGCCATATCCTAAACCTCGTGATTAAATATCTAAAACTTGTGGTTGTTGTGCAGCGTGTTGATGTTCAGCACCTGCATATACTTTTAATTTACGGAACATTGCACGGCCTAATGGACCTTTTGGCAACATACCTTTAACCGCAATTTCAATCACAGCTTCAGGACGGCGTGCGATCATCTCTTTGAAAGTCGCTTGTTTAATGCCACCTACATAGCCGGTGTGCCAGTAATAAAGTTTATCTGTTTCTTTACGACCGGTTACCGCCACTTTATCCGCATTGATAACGATGATGTAATCACCTGTATCTACGTGTGGAGTGTACTCAGCCTTGTGTTTACCACGAAGGCGACGTGCTAATTCAGTCGCTAAACGACCTAAAGTTTTACCTGTCGCATCTACTACGTACCAGTCGCGTTTAACCGTTTCCGGTTTTGCTACAAAAGTTTTCATTAATTAATTACCAAAAATTAGTTTGATACCCAGCGTTCTTGATGAACGCAACCATTAATCTTAATCCTCACCCCTTCGAGTGCGATCTCGATAAAATAATGCACGATGGGAATTCGTGCATTTACAGGGTCGGTGCATTATACATATTTTTCTAACAAATGCTAACTTTTTATGCAAAAAAGTTGATAAAGTGTGTATTAGTCGAATTAATGATTTCAATGAATTTATTCAAATTGACTCGCCCATAAAGTTACTTTATTTTAGAGCGACAAATCACGCTATATAGGAAACAAACAATGAGCTACGCAAAAGAAATTAATAATTTAAATCAAAACATTGCCGACTTTAACAAAAAAATTAATGTCTCTTTTGAATTTTTCCCGCCTAAAAATGAAAAAATGGAAAATATGCTTTGGGACTCCATCCATCGCCTAAAAGTATTAGAACCGAAATTTGTTTCTGTCACCTATGGCGCAAATTCCGGTGAACGCGATCGCACCCACAGCATTGTAAAAGCCATTAAACAAGAAACCGGATTGGTCGCAGCCCCACATCTAACGGGCATTGATGCCTCGCCGGAAGAATTAAAACAAATTGCGCAAGATTACTGGAATAACGGTATTCGTCATATTGTTGCATTACGAGGTGATGAACCTAAAGGTTATGAAAAAAAACCTTTTTATGCCGCTGATCTTGTTGAACTACTCCGTTCTGTGGCTGATTTTGATATTTCCGTTGCTGCCTATCCGGAGGTTCACCCTGAAGCAAAATCCGCCCAAGCAGACTTAATTAATTTGAAAAGAAAAATTGATGCGGGTGCGAATCACGTCATTACACAATTTTTCTTTGATATTGATAGCTATCTACGTTTCCGTGATCGCTGTGCTTCTATTGGCATTGAAGCTGAAATTGTGCCGGGTATTCTACCGGTAACCAATTTCAAACAATTACAAAAAATGGCCTCATTCACTAATGTGAAAATTCCTGCTTGGCTGGGAAAAGCCTATGAAGGGTTGGATGACGATCCTGCAACACGAAACCTTGTCGCAGCCAGTGTCGCTATGGATATGGTGAAAATTTTATCTAGCGAGGGCGTAACGGATTTCCATTTTTACACGCTTAACCGTAGTGAACTCACTTATGCTATTTGCCATATGTTAGGTGTTCGCCCTAAAATCTAAGTTATGTGCGAACTGCATAATGAATAATTGCTAAAAATTAAGGACGCTACGCTGATCACGCTTAGCGTCCATTATTAATCCATTGAAATGATTTGATTTCTAAATTCGTCTTACCTGCCAGAAGGTTTTACGCCAAAAGGGGGAATTCATTGAAGAATAAATCACCCCACCTTTTGTGGACGCGTGAAGAAATTTATCATCTTTCACATAAATTCCCACGTGATAACCATTCGGCCCTCGCCCTGTTTTAAAGAAAATTAAATCTCCGGTTTGAATATCTTCTTTATGAACTAATTTTCCATATTTTGCTTGATCCTTTGTGGTTCTAGGTAAATCAATATTAAATCGGTCAAAAAAAGTTTTCTGAACAAACCCCGAACAATCCACGCCTTGACGGGATTTCCCACCTAATACATAAGGTGTTCCGGCCCATTCGTATTGTTGCTCGCTTAACAACGTGATTGCCATAATCGGATCATTAATTTGTCCTTTATAATTAATTGCATAGTCTTCTTGGTTTATTTTTCCCGAAGAACAAGCAAATAACATCATTATGCTTGAAATAACTAATAATGCTTTCATTCGCCTCATTTTATAGCCCTAAAAAGGATAAAAGTGCGGTCAAAATAACCGCACTTTTTTCATTCTATTGATGATATATGCAGGAATAAAATAAAAATAGTGCTTTTATTTTGCGTATTTCCTACATAATCCCGCATTTTATTTCTGATTATTGATTTGGTTTGACTTTTTCAACACGTGCACGCAGTTTCTGTCCCGGTTTAAATACAACAACCCGACGGGCAGAAACAGGTACGCTTTCCCCCGTTTTAGGATTACGTCCCGGTCGGGATGATTTATCGCGTAACTCAAAATTACCAAATCCGGATAATTTTACGTCACTGCCTGACTCAAGGGATAAGCGGATTTCTTCAAAAAAATTATCCACCAAATTTTTGGCTTCTGATTTTTGTAACCGATATTTTTCAATTAAAAATTCGGTAATATCACTTTTGGTTAGTGTTGTCATAAGTTTAATCTCTTAATTCAGCATTAAAACGCTGCTTAACTTCATCTAAAACAGCTGAAATGACTTCATTGATTTCCTTATCTTCCAAAGTTTTTTCATTGTCCTGAATGGTTAGGCTGATAGCAAGGCTTTTCGCACCACTAGGTACACCAATGCCTTTATATACATCAAATAAATTTACTTGAGTAATTTTTGTTCCACCTGCTTTTTTACAAGCTTCAAGAATATCACCTGCAGGAATTTCATCGGCAACCACTAAGGCTAAATCACGGCGGTTAGCCGGGAATTTTGAAATTTCTTTCGCTTGAATGACATTACGATTTGCAATCGCTTCCCACAGAATTTCAAATACCACAACTTTTCCATTTAACCCCAGTTTTTGAGAAATTAATGGATGAAGCGTACCAATAAAACCAATTTCTTTACCATTTAATTCAATGGCAGCAGATTGTCCCGGATGTAACGCGTCAAAGGTTTTTGCCACAAAACGCACTTGGCTGCCTACACCGGTTAAAGAAAGCAAACTTTCTAAATCACCTTTTAAATCGAAAAAGTCAACAGATTCTGTTTTAGCGTTCCAACTTTCATTTTTAACCGTTCCACTTATTACGGCACTCAATACAAACTCTTGACGTACGCCAAATTCTGCTTTGGTATCCGGAATAAAACGCAAGCCGGTTTCAAATAGACGAACGCGATTTTGCTGACGATTTTGGTTATACAACACCGCACCAAGCAATCCGCTTAACAACGATACCCGCATAGCCGACATTTCCACTGAAATCGGATTTGGTAACACTAAGGCATCTTGATTAGGATGTAATAAACCTTGCACTTTTGGATCAACGAAACTATAAGTAATGGCTTCTTGATAATCCGCATCCACAAGTGCGGTCTTAATGCGTGCTAAATCTAAATCCGATTCTTTGTGATCTCTCATACGCAAGTGGGCTAACGGTGCATTATTTGGAATGCTGTTATAACCATAAATACGTGCAACTTCTTCAATTAAATCTTCTTCGATTTCAATATCAAAACGCCAACTTGTTGAGGTGACCGTCCAAACATCATTTTCATATTTCACCTCAAAACCAAGACGATTAAAAATATCTGTGACGGTTTCTGTTTCAATATGATGACCAAGTAACGCATCTAATTTTTCGCGGCGAAGTTGAATGTGTTTTACTTTTGGTAAAAATTCTTCACTGACAACTTCGTTAATTTCACCGGCTTCACCACCACAAATTTCAAGTAATAATGCCGTAGCACGTTCCATCGCATTACGTGCCAATTCAAAATCAACACCACGCTCAAAACGATGTGAGGCATCAGTGTGCAAGCCATATTGTCTTGCTCGACCGGCAATCGCTAATGGTGCAAAAAATGCCGATTCTAAAATGACATCTTTTGTTTCACCTGTTACACCGCTTGCCTGTCCGCCAAAAATGCCTGCCATTGCCAGTGGGCCATTTTGATCGGCAATTAGCAAAGTATTTTCTTGTAATTTTGCCGTTGAGCCATCTAATAAAACAAGTTCTTCACCCGCTTTTGCCAAACGCACTTGAATGGGTTGTGCCACTTTTGCCATATCAAAAGCGTGCATAGGTTGCCCTAATTCAAGCAAAATATAGTTTGTAATATCAACAATCGGATCAATTGAACGAATCCCACAACGGCGTAATTTTTCCTGCATCCAAATAGGTGATGCGGCTTTTACATTCACATTTTTAATTACGCGTAACAAATAACGTGGACAAGCATCCGGTGCATTTAGTTCAATTTCCACTTTATCGGAAATAGTTGCCGGTACGGCTTTAAAGTGCGGTTGATTTACCGAAAGTTTATTGACCACAGCAATTTCACGGGCAATACCGGCAATACTTAAACAGTCTGCTCTATTTGGCGTCAAACTAATTTCGATAGCCTGATCATTTAACCCCAAATAATCACGCAAATTCATACCAAGTGGCGCATCAGCCGGCAATTCAATGATCCCATCGGCTTCAACATCAATCCCTAATTCAGAAAAAGAACAAAGCATTCCTTCAGAAGGCTGACCACGAAGTTTTGTTTTTTTAATTTTAAAATTGCCCGGTAATACCGCACCTTCAATGGCACAAGCTACTTTTAAACCTTGGCGGCAATTCGGCGCACCGCAGACGATATCCAATAATTTATCGCCACCAACATTCACTTTTGTTACACGCAATTTATCCGCATCCGGATGTTGCGCACATTCAATCACTTCCCCTACAACAACGCCGGTAAAATCACCGGCAACATCTTCCACGCCATCGACTTCTAAACCAAGCATCGTAATTTGATCACATAACTGTGCCGTGGAAATTGTTGGATTAACCCATTCTCTTACCCATTGTTCACTAAATTTCATTATTCTTTATCCTTTAAATTTGTTAGAAATAGCCGAAAGTTATTACTTGAATTGTTTTAAGAAACGGAGATCGTTTTCAAAAAATGAACGCAAATCTGTGACGTTGTAGCGTAACATTGTCAAGCGTTCAACCCCCATTCCCACCGCAAAACCGGAATATTCATTTGGATCGATTCCCACATTACGCAATACATTAGGGTGAACCATACCACAGCCTAACACTTCAAGCCATTTACCATTTTTCCCCATTACATCCACTTCTGCGGAAGGTTCGGTGAATGGAAAATAAGACGGACGGAAACGTACCTGTAAATCTTCTTCAAAAAAAGCACGTAAGAAATCGTGAAGCAAACCTTTTAACTCGGTAAAATTGGCTTTTTTATCGACATAAAGCAGCTCAATTTGGTGAAACATCGGTGTATGTGTTTGATCGTAGTCGTTACGATAAACCCGTCCCGGTGCCATAATGCGAATTGGCGGTTGCATTTTTTCCATTGTGCGAATTTGTACCCCTGAAGTTTGGGTACGAAGTAACAATTCAGGATTAAACCAGAAGGTATCGTGATCTGCCCGAGCCGGGTGATGTTTTGGAATATTTAATGCATCAAAATTGTAATAATCACTTTCAATTTCAGGCCCATTTTCAACAGAAAAACCAAGTTCCGAAAAAAACTGCGTAACACGATTAATCGTCATAGTAACCGGATGCAAACCGCCTTTTTCTGTTTTTTTACCCGGTAAAGTCACATCCACGCGCTCTTGTTCTAATTTTGCATTCAGCTCAGCTTTTTCCCACTCAGCCTTTTTAGCATTTAAAAATTCAAGCGCAGCCTGTTTGGCTTCATTAATTTTCGCCCCCATTGCAGGACGTTCTTCTGCCGCAACATTGCGAAGTTCTTGCATTAATTGGGTAAAATGCCCCTTTTTACCAAAATATTCGACACGAATTTCATCCAGTGTCGCCAAACTCTTATTTTCGATTGATTCAATCGCCGATTTTGCTTTTTCAACAAGATCTTTCAGATGTTGCATAGTATCCTCTGATTATTTCTATTACGTAGCTCAAAATGAGCCTAATGATAATACCAACGCACTAAAAAATCACGTTTTAATTTGTATTTCATCGTAGAAGAAATCACAGATGAATTATCAACAAAATAATCAAAAAGAGCATATTATCCGTCCCAAAATTTTTGTAAAAATGACCGCACTTTATTGATATGTTTTTTATAACCAAAAATCTTGGGACTAATTTAGTATGGTAAACAAAATGATTGATCAAAATAGGGTTAACGCCTTATATAGAAAGGTGTTAACCCTATAAAAGACTATATTTTTTGGAAGGTTCAGGCTATCTGTAAGTTTCGTTACTAGAAAAAGAAGTTTATTGTTATCAACTCATTAAAATCAATAAAATTCAATCTATTGGCTCCCTATGATAATGCTTACTAAAGAATAAGGCAGCTATTCCCAGTTAAAAAACAAAAAAATAGCATAACAAATCGTTATGCTATTTTCTTCAATCAAAAATTATCTTTGATAAAGTGGTGCAGGTCCTTGGGTACCACCATTAATCTGACCACCATCTTGTAATTTCAAGACAGATCCTGAAGAAGTGATTTCGACACGACGGTTAGGACGTAAACAATCTTTTTCTTCTTGGCTTGCGTGACGGTAACCCTCACAAGCTTTAACTTGTGGATATTTACCGTAACCCACTGCAGTGATTTGAGCTGCAACACCATCTTCAATCAAGCGTGCTTTAACACGGTTTGCACGACGTTGAGAAAGGTTCATATTATAAGCATCGGAACCTAAACGGTCGGTATAACCTGCTACTTTAACATCTTTAGCACCGGATGATTTTAATTGCGCTGCAACATTATCAACCACTTCTTTACCGCGTGGTGTTAATACATCTTTGTCGAAGTCAAATAAGAAATCACCGCTTAAAGTAAATGCCGCGTTACCGTTACATCCGTTTGGATACCAGAAGAAACTTTGTGCATTGTGATTTTTATCAAATAAAATTTTATATTGACAAATTTTGTGTACGCCGTTTTCACGGTAGTTGAATGCGTAATCCCATTCTTCAACACCATATAAACCTTCGGCGAAATGCGGACGACCGATCAAATTATATAATTGATCTTTATTCATACCGCGTTCAATCATACGTACATTATCCCAGTTTGGCCAAGAACCAAATTGGCTACCATCGTGGTTGAAAGCGGCACTGTCAATTTTTGGCCATACAAGTTGTGGAACTTCAACGCCGTCAACATTCTTATATTCAGGCATACCTTCGTCAGTAACTTTACTTAAGTTACCACAGGCTGCAACGGTTGCAACCGCCACCGCGGATAATAAAATACGGGATAATTTCATATTGTTACCTTTTACTCTTAATTGTGAAAAGTGTCATTCCTAAAATGAAGAAAGAACACAACTAAACTTTACAAATTCTTAGCCGGAAAACTATAAAAGCTTCGGGCCGCTTATACTAATCGCAAAAGCAAATTTTGTAAATATGAAACTCATCTAATGCCTTAAATTTGCAGTGATTTTTTGTAAAGCAATGTAAATTTAAGCCATTTTAACGAATAAAATCTTGCGGATTTTTATTCATATAACGTTGAATCAGCCCAGCCATACTTTCTTCCGCATGATGACCTAATTTTTGCAGCAGTGGTTTCTTCACTTTATACGTCACACCAATAACCGATTTGCTCTTCATCGCTTCAAGTAAAAGATCATCACTGGTTGAAATCCCATCAACCAGTTGTAAATCTAGGGCTTGCGTGCCAAACCAATGCTCTCCCGTTGCGATTTTATCAACATCCAAGTGCGGTCGATTTTGAGTGACAAATTGCTTGAATAATTGATGTGTTTCATCAAGTTCTTGTTGGAATTTTTGCTTCCCTTTTTCGGTATTTTCACCCAGTATGGTCACTGTACGCTTAAATTCACCGGCAGTCATAACTTCTACATCAACATCATTTTTTTTCAATAAACGGTGAATGTTAGGAACTTGAGCCACTACCCCAATAGATCCAATAATCGCAAAAGGGGCGGCAATGATTTTATCCGCCACACACGCCATCATATAACCACCGCTTGCCGCGACTTTATCTACCGCCACGACAAGTTTAATGCCTTTTTGTTTTAGGCGCATTAATTGTGAAGCCGCCAATCCGTAACCATGTACCACACCGCCGGGACTTTCCAAACGCAATAAAACTTCATCCTGTGGTTGAGCCACATTAATAATTGCTGAAATTTCTTCTCGAAGTGCGGTCGTTTGTGAAGCCGAAATATCACCTTTAAAATCTAAAACATAAAGACAAGGCTTTGTTTCCTCCATTATCCCGCCTTTCTTTCGTTTCGCTTTCAATGTTTTGGCTTTTTGTTTTTCCACTTTCTTTTCAGCTTTTGCTTGCTGTTTTAGTTCTTCATCAGAAAGATGAAAATCACGTAAATGTTTTACCGTTTCTTCAAAATGTTCGGATAAATCCGTAATCACCAGTTCGCCCGCTACACCATTTTTATTTTGGCGTGCAGAAAGAATAAAAGCGACAATAGCGCCAATCACAACAAATAAAGTTAAAATTTCTAAAATGAAAATACCGTATCCGGTTAAAATATCCGACCACATAAAATGTTCTCCTTTGCTAATGGACGACACATTCTACCCAACTCCGACAAGAAGTCCTAACTTTCTTATGGAAAATTTCACGATTTAAGGTAAACTAGCCACGTTTTTTATGCCTATTTTTATTCAGAGGTTTATATGTCTAAAATTGCATCTATTGTTGATGTATTGCAAGGAAAAGTTGCCATTGGCGAAACTGTTACGGTACGGGGGTGGGTTCGTACCCGTCGTGACTCAAAAGCCGGTTTATCATTTTTGAGCGTGTATGACGGTTCTTGCTTTGATCCTATTCAAGCCATTATTAATAATGATATTGCAAACTATGAAAGTGAAGTCTTACGTCTCACAACAGGTTGCTCTGTTATCGTCACCGGTAAAGTTGTTGAATCACCGGCAGAAGGTCAAGCCGTTGAATTACAAGCAGAAAAAGTAGAAGTGACAGGGTTTGTAGAAGATCCGGATACTTACCCAATGGCAGCCAAACGTCATTCTATCGAATATCTCCGTGAAGTCGCCCACTTGCGCCCTCGTACGAATATTATCGGCGCGGTTGCCCGCGTTCGCCATTGTTTGGCACAAGCTATTCATCGTTTCTTTCACGAACAAGGTTTTTATTGGGTTGCAACACCGCTTATCACCGCCTCGGATACCGAAGGTGCGGGCGAAATGTTTCGTGTATCTACCTTAGATCTTGAAAATCTTCCGCGTGACGACAAAGGTGCGGTCGATTTTAGCCAAGATTTTTTTGGTAAAGAATCTTTCTTAACCGTATCCGGTCAGTTAAATGGTGAAACCTATGCTTGTGCATTGAGCAAAATTTATACCTTCGGGCCGACTTTCCGTGCCGAAAACTCAAATACAACCCGCCACTTGGCTGAATTCTGGATGGTTGAACCAGAAGTCGCCTTTGCAACATTAGCAGACAATGCAAAACTTGCAGAAGATATGCTGAAATATGTTTTCCGTGCGGTTTTAACAGAACGCAAAGATGACTTAAAATTCTTTGAAAAACACGTTGATAAAGAGGTTATTACCCGTTTGGAAAACTTTGTGAATTCTGACTTTGCTCAAATTGATTACACCGATGCCATTGAAGTGTTATTAAAATCCGGCAAAAAATTTGAATTCCCGGTTTCTTGGGGCATTGATCTTTCTTCCGAACACGAACGCTATTTAACGGAAGAATACTTCAAATCACCGGTGGTAGTGAAAAACTACCCGAAAGACATCAAAGCCTTCTATATGCGTTTAAATGATGATGGTAAAACCGTTGCCGCAATGGATGTTTTAGCACCGGGAATTGGTGAAATTATCGGCGGTTCACAACGTGAAGAACGCTTAGAAGTATTAGATAAACGAATGGAAGAAATGGGCTTAAATCCGGAAGATTACTGGTGGTATCGCGATCTTCGCAAATACGGCACAGTGCCACATTCCGGTTTTGGTCTGGGTTTTGAACGTTTAATCGTTTATGTAACCGGTGTGCAAAATATTCGTGATGTTATCCCGTTCCCACGCGCACCAAGAAACGCAAACTTCTAATGGATAAATAACCTATTATTTATCACCTGTTAGAAAGGCAATATTTTGTGACCGCACATTAAAGTGCGGTCAAATTTTTTGCAGATTTTAAGGAAAGTAATATGAAAAAAATTGAGCAACTTTTTGCAAATAATTTAAGCTGGGCGCAACGAATGAAAGAGGAAAATTCAACCTATTTCAAAGAACTTGCCGATCACCAAACGCCTCACTATCTTTGGATTGGCTGTTCTGATAGCCGTGTGCCGGCAGAAAAGCTGACAAACTTAGAACCCGGTGAATTATTCGTTCACCGTAATGTGGCAAACCAAGTGATTCATACCGATCTTAACTGCCTGTCGGTGGTACAATATGCCGTTGATGTACTCAATATTGAGCATATTATTATTTGTGGCCATACAAACTGCGGTGGAATAAAAGCGGCGATGGCAGATCAAGACTTAGGATTAATCAATAACTGGCTGCTTCATATTCGGGATATTTGGTTTAAACACGGCCATTTACTTGGCAAGCTCACACCGGAAAAACGGGCTGATATGCTCACAAAAATCAACGTTGCCGAACAGGTTTACAACCTTGGGCGATCTTCCATTGTAAAAACCGCTTGGGCGCGCGGACAAAAACTCTCGCTGCACGGCTGGGTGTATGATGTCAATGATGGTTTTCTTGTAGATCAAGGTGTTATGGCAACCAGCCGAGAAACCTTAGAAATTTCTTATCGCAATGCCATTGCCCGACTATTAACGCTGGATGAAGAAGATATTTTGAAGAAAGAACACAGCAATGATTAAAAAAGTGCGGTTAAATTTGACCGTAATGCCAGTCAGTTAACCCATTGACCGGCTCTTTTTATATGATATTTAAGCGTTTTTTCTCTCACGACTCCCAGATAGTTTCACTTTTTCTTATTAGAAAGTTCACAATGCCCCAACTCATCTAAAAGTGATTGGTACGCCTTAGGTGAATTTCCCGGGCTTAATAATGATACGCCGATGAAGTAAGCGATAACAGAAGCACTACACTCGGTAAAGCTGAGACTATTTGGGGGGGAGGATTCCTTTGCACTTTGCCGCCTCAGTCATTGCCTTTCGGATGAGATTATACGCCGGAAATCTTTTACTCGACCCTCCCCCGGCTTTTACTTCTTAATGCATAAGCTTGTCCAATAGGTATTGCTTAACTTCTCGGTAACCCAATTCAATTTCCTGGCGATGTCGATAAACTGAAACAACTTCGTTCGCCGGATAAGTTGTATTATTAAGAAGAGAAGTAATATATTGAAAATGCTTACCCTTTTCTGTTTTTTCTAGTCCTAATTCACGTAAGACATCGCATTTTACCCCTTTTCGTAAGGGAATAAGCCAATGGCTTTGTGTTGAGGATGTTTGCCATTGATAAAGCAAATCAAGGAAATAAAAGCCTTTATCAAATAAGGTTAAACTGTTTTCTTGCACACTGTCGAGAATCCTTTGCAAGCCGCATTTCACTCGTTCGATAGAGTTAATGAGCTGATGGTTCATTAAATCCATATGACAAACTACTTTTACTTGAGGATAAAGCCTTTGTCTGCGATATGTCCTGCTTAAGAGAGTAATTCATCATCAAGGAAGGAGCTGAGTTTGTTGAAGGTTATATAGTGTGAAGAACGGTGAAAAGTTGTTTTGAGAGCTTGTGTGCAGTTTTGGCGGAGATTTTTAAACAGTTTTTAAAATGTGTTTTAAGGGGCTTTAAATTGTGAATGGCAGGCTGGGTTATCCAGCCTTTTTTATTAGTTTTAAATCACTGTAATAGCTAAAAATTACGATAGCCACGCACCACTTGTCCAATGATGATTAGGCTATTGGCTTCTTCAGCATCCAGTTTTAATGGGCGATATGATGGATTGTCGCTGATAAGCTCTACGCCGTTATAAGTGAACTGCACTTTTTTCACTAACATTGCTCCGTTGTGATTTAATACGAGTATTTTCCCTTCGATTAATTCGCGTTTTGAGCGGTCTACAATGATTTCTTCGCCGTCTTTTAATGTTGGGTACATGCTTTCACCACTTACTAAGAATATAGCGCAGTCTTTGGCTTTTAAGCGGCGTGACTGTAACCATGCTCGCTCTATTTTGGTTGTGTTGATTTCTTCATAATCGCTATTGAACGCACCTGTACCCGCTGATAAGCGCACTTCCCGGCAGTCTTCAATTTCAACAAAGGTTTCATCATTGCTAGCGATAAAGTTTGAATTTTGGTGCGTTGTTGGTGTTACCTTTCCTTCCATATCACCAACGCCAAGGGCTAACCAGTCAAGGCTTACCCCGCCTGCTTCTGCTATTTTAATTAAATTTGTTCTAGTTGGATCTGCGTCTCCTTTTACCCATTAAGCTAATGACGGCTGAACAACACCTACCGCTCTGGCAAACAAACTTAAATTATCATTAAACTTTAATTCAGCAATTTTCATCATTCTCTCAGAGAACTCACTATCGTAAATGTTAGGCTTGCTCATCTTTTACCTTTCATCAAGTTTCTAACCCTATGTAAATATTAAATACAAGCGTTTATTTTTCTTAAAACATAAACGTTAAAGTTAAAATATTTTCAAAAAATTAAATATTTACATTTGATTTGTATAAACTTTTATATTTCAATAGGTTGGTTTCGATAGTCAAGAGGATTAACTGATCTGCATTACGGTTAAATTTAGCCGCGCTTTTCGTCTATCCCTGCTTCAAATCGTGTGCCTGTTGTAATAATTGACGGCTTTCTTTTAAGAATTGTTCGGAATACTCACCAAACCATTCCCGCACTTGATGGAATGTGTCAATAAATCCTTGACGATCACCATTTTCAAAGAGCTTCAATGCCTCATCATAGGTTTGTTTTAGGCTTTCAATGACGTCTAAATTTTCCGATTTATCAAAAATAATATCCGCATAAAGCTCCGCATCTTGTGCGAATAAACGCCCAATCATTGCCAGTTCCAAACGATAAATTGGCGAGGATAATGCCAACAAATTGGCAAGGTTAATTGGCTGTTTGGAAAGATGTAAACCGTTGGCAAATGTGGAAAAATGGCGTAATGCTTGCACATAAGTCATATTGTGATCGTGTTCGGCGGCATCGGTTTCATAGATTTTCGCTCCCCAAATTTGAATTTGTTCCACCAACCATTCATAACGTTCGGGAAAACGCCCGTCACAACGTACCACAACCTGTTTTGCCATACTGCCAATATCTGGGCCAAACATTGGGTGTAATCCCAACACCGCGCCTTTATGCACCGCTAACATTTTGGCAAGCGGTTCACGTTTTACGGAGGTTAAATCAGCAAGTAGCATATTTTCCGTTAAATAAGGTTGTAAACGTTCAATGGTTTCTAATGTATTTGCAATAGGAACAGAAACAATCACCACATTGGCATTGGCAAGAATCCGATCGGCGACTACCCAATCATCACGATCTAACACGGAAATAGGATAACCGGAGGCACGTAAATAACGGGCAAATAAGCCGCCTAATTTACCGTTCCCCCCCACAATCACAATTTTGTTAATTGCCGGATTTACCGTTTTAAAACCAAATTGATTTTCGTTGGCATAAGATTCACGCATAAAGCGGCGCAACACATCTTCAATAAGATCGGGAGAAATCCCTGCCTTTTCAGCTTCTAATCGGCGGGCTTGTAGCATTGCCACTTCACGCTCAGGGGCATAAATCGGCAAACCGTGTTGGTGTTTGACTTTTCCTACTTGAGAAACCAGTTCGAGACGTTTGGCGAAAAGTTGGATGAGTTCGCGATCAAGCGAATCAATATCGGTACGTAAATCTTTAAGAGCTTCCATAATCCACCTGTAACTTTTTGTTTACATTTATTGTAATGAATAAATTACAGGCGAGATTACTGGAATTTTAATGGAAAGGCAAATGAATTTATGCCGATTGTGTGATTAAACGTTGAGGGCGAATAAGGTGACCGTCAATCAACGCAACACCCAAAAATAAATTCTTGTCGGAAAACAACCGCACTTGACCGGCTAATTGTTGTTCATTGCTAAATTTTACCCGCTGCCCAAAGCCAACGGCTCTACTCTGCTCAGCATTAAGATATAGTGCCGGTAATTTGCTGACTGCCGTATCCACAGGTAATAAATAATGATCAAGTTGTGCCAAATCTTGCTGTTCGGCAAGAATTTGCAGTTCGTCCCACGTCATCATTTTTTCGCTAGGATAATCAGAAACGGCGGTTCGGCGTAGCATTGTAACGTGCGCGCCACAGCCCAAAACTTCCCCCAAATCGTCCACCAAGGTGCGGATATAAGTGCCTTTTGAACAATGCACTTCCAACGTCAAATAAGGGGCGTGGTATTCAATAAATGTCAATTCAAAGAGAGTGATGGGGCGGGCTTCACGTTCTACCGTAATACCTTGTCTGGCATATTTATAAAGGGGCTTCCCCTTGTGTTTTAACGCGGAAAACATTGTGGGAACCTGCAAAATATCACCACGAAATTGCTCAAGTGCGGTCAAAATTTGTGAAATTTCCACATTTACCTCACGGGTTTCCACTATCTGTCCTTCCGCATCGGATGTATCGGTTCGTTCGCCTAATTTTGCCGTCACCAAATAACGTTTATCCGCCTCCAACAAAAATTGGGAAAACTTTGTGGCTTCCCCTAAACAAATTGGCAACATTCCCGTGGCGAGCGGATCGAGAGCGCCGGTATGCCCTGCCTTATTGGCTTGGAATATTCGCTTTACTTTTTGCATAATATCGTTGGAAGACATACCTTGCGGTTTGTCCAACAAAAACACGCCGTCAATATCACGCCCACGTTTACGCGGTCTTGACATTATTCGCTCTCCTCAACATGCTTACGTTCATCTTCGCGCACTACATTTGTCACCAAATTTGACATTCTCATTCCCTCAACCAAGGATTGATCGTAAATAAAGCGAATTTCCGGCACAATGCGTAAGCGCATCGCTTTGCCAAGCAAGGTGCGAATATAAGGGGCGGCTTTTTCCAATCCTTTCATTCCTTGTGCAATCGCCGTTTCATCGTGATCAAAAAGGAAGGTGACGAAAATTTTGGCATAAGCCAAATCTCGGGACACTTCAACATCGGATACTGTCACCATTCCAATGCGGGGATCTTTCACTTCACGTTGCAAAATCACCGCAATTTCTTTTTGAATTTCCTGTGCGACACGGTCGCTACGTTTAAATTCTCGAGCCATTTTCTTTTCCTATTTTCAAAATGCTTTTTAAAACGAGGGATTATAGCAAAGTTTATCCCCTAATAGCGAAAAGAGCGGTTGGTTTTGGCGGAATTTTTGAGATTGTTTATCTCAATAAACGGCGATAGCTTGTATTGAGCTAAGTATTTTTGCAGTGGTGAGACAATGCTATTTTTACAGCTAGGATTAAAAAGCGCTCAGCTTATAAAACATGATAAAATCCGACCGCTCTTTTATCTTTAAGCTGCAATAAAATTATTTTCGTGATCCTATAGAGATAATCTTTCTAACCGGAAGCGGCAAGTAAATTTTGTCTAATTTGATCAAAATCAGTTCGGCGTAATAGTTTGCCGTCTTCAAATAGTATTTCTAATAAATCGTCACTGAAATCATCTTCTGAGGTTAAACCGTCAAGATATGTATCATAAGAAAGGACTTTAACACGGCCTTTTTGAGATTTCTTTAAGCCATTGTCGGTTTTCGGGTTTTTAAAAATCGCTTTTTCTTTACCGTTAATCGTGATAGATGTTGCTTTAATGGCAAACCCCAAAGTATCACGTGTATTACGCTGGTAGGTTTGCGCGCCGACACCAAATACAATATTACTGGAAGCAAAGCCCTTCGCTTTCAGCCCCTCTAAAATCTTAGCCATTTTTTCATAAGTCACACCATCACCATAAATAGCACCGATATGGGGATCGAGAATTTTATAACCTTTTTGATTAACCGTGCCGCCAAAAATATCCCATAAACACTCAATCAGACCTTTACGTTCATGATCGGTATCTGCCGTAGGATCGCCACAAATAATCGCAAAAAAATCACCGCTATCGGGACGAATAACTAAGCGGGCATTTTCCGCTCTTGCCATAATTTCCGACTTTAATAAAGGTAAGTTAATCGTAACGTTATGCCAAAAATCTGTTGTATCCGATACAATTGACAACATATTATTCGGAAATTTTGCCATTAAATAACGAAATGTCGGTAATTCATTAACACCATGTGAGCTCATCACTGAGTGTTCTGAAGCCGGTATTGAGGTACCAATTAAACCGTTTGAACCGTAATAGGCTTCAATGAAAGAGATCGCAGGAATCGTATCCGTACCTAAAAAAGAAGTTAAATGACCGGCTCCGGAAGTTTCCGCCGATTCCAAAGAACTCATACCACGCATTGAAAAATCGTGAGATTGAAATGGAACATGATCTTGGTTATCACAGGTTTCCTTCGCAAACTTAACCAATACAGTCCGATAAGCAAAAGCTATAGAAGCCGAAGTCATTGACTGCCAAAGGGATACATTAATGAGTGTTTCTAAATAATTTGTCAGCCAAAAGAAATCGGGATGGGTATTCTCAATAGTCATCATGGGAACTTTAATTGCAACGGTTTTTCCTTCAGGAATAGCTTTAATTCGGAGGGGTAAATAACCAAGCTCGTGTAACTGCTTAATATGTTCACCTGCATCATCTAGCTGCAAAGTTTTTTTGATGAAGGCTGAATATTCAGAAACAATTTCATCCTTATTCCGAGAAAAAAAGTTGTCGTTAAAATAATGAATTAAATATTTAGTAATAAATGCTTGGAAACCAAAGGATACAACTCTTGTTAAATAAGGTGCCTGTTTATTGCTACGAGGCGTAAATGTACTATAAAGAATTTGTGAACCTTTAGGATACATTATTCGATGAGAGGTTTTATAAAAATCACATAATAATGATGGTATAGCGCTGGTACGACTATAATTATTTAATAAGTTATCCATAATTTATTACCTTATTAAGGTCTAAGTTAGATTTGTTGTTAATACCAAATGCAAGCCGGACAATGTTTAAAATTAATATTAAATCGGTTATCTCTTATCACAGGATATAACCGCGTTCAACATTTATCAGAATATTTGTCTTGTAATAAATGTTATTTTAGTGATCTAAATAAAGTGCGGTCAGATTTCTCCGCATTTTCTAAAATAGCCGGAGAATCTCACCGCAACTTCTAACATTTCAACAGATTACGACTTAATAATTAAATTGAACGT
This sequence comes from Rodentibacter myodis, assembly GCF_001999305.1. GTDB lineage: Bacteria > Pseudomonadota > Gammaproteobacteria > Enterobacterales > Pasteurellaceae > Rodentibacter > Rodentibacter myodis. The sequence goes on from NZ_MLHQ01000010.1 coordinate 54,270, forward strand.
TTAACCTCTACTACTTCAAATACCTCAATCTGATCGCCGACTTTTACATCGTTGTAGTTTTTCACGCCAATACCACATTCCATATTGCTACGTACTTCGGAAACGTCATCTTTGAAACGGCGTAAAGATTCAAGTTCGCCTTCAAAAATAACCACGTTGTCACGTAATACACGGATTGGGTTGTTACGTTTAACAATCCCTTCCGTCACCATACAACCTGCAATCGCACCGAATTTTGGATGACGGAACACATCACGCACTTCAGCCAAGCCAATGATTTCTTGTTTGAATTCAGGCTCAAGCATACCGCTCATTGCCGCTTTGATTTCATTCAGCAATTCATAGATGATTGAGTAGTAACGTAAATCAATATTTTCCGCCTCAATCACACGGCGTGCAGACGCATCGGCACGAACGTTAAAGCCCACAATGATAGCGTTGGACGCTGCCGCTAAGGTCGCATCGGTTTCGGTGATTCCACCTACACCTGAACCCACCACTTTCACTTTAACTTCATCGGTTGAAAGTTCATTTAATGCTTGAACAATCGCTTCCACCGAGCCTTGAACGTCTGCTTTCACAATCACGTTCAATTCTGCCACATCGCCTTCCGCCATATTGCTAAACATATTCTCAAGTTTCGCTTTTTGCTGGCGGGCGAGTTTCACTTCACGGAATTTACCTTGACGATATAACGCCACTTCACGAGCTTTTTTCTCATCACGAACCACGGTTGCTTCATCACCCGCAGCAGGCACACCGGAAAGCCCTAACACCTCCACCGGAATGGAAGGGCCGGCTTCTTCAATTTCTTTGCCGTTTTCATCACGCATTGCACGAACGCGACCGTATTCAAAACCACAAAGAACAATATCACCTTTGTGCAAAGTACCGGATTGAACCAAAACAGTGGCAACCGGGCCACGGCCTTTATCGAGGTAGGATTCAATCACCACTCCGCTTGCCATACCGTCTTTCACAGCCGTTAATTCAAGCACTTCCGATTGAAGTAGGATGGCATCTAATAATTCGTCAATCCCCAGCCCTTTTTTCGCTGAAACCGGAACGAATTGTACATCACCACCAAATTTTTCTGAAATCACTTCATATTGCAGTAATTCTTGTTCTACACGATCAGGATTGGCTTCAGGCTTATCAATTTTGTTCACCGCCACCACTAAAGGCGCACCCGCCGCTTTGGCGTGTTGAATCGCTTCAATGGTTTGTGGCATCACACCGTCATCCGCCGCAACCACAAGCACCACAATATCCGTTGCCTTCGCACCACGCGCACGCATAGAAGTAAAGGCGGCGTGTCCTGGGGTATCGAGGAAAGTGATCATTTTGCCGTCATCCATTTCTACGTGGTATGCACCAATGTGTTGGGTAATCCCCCCCGCCTCGCCGGCTGCCACTTTCGCTTTACGAATGTAATCAAGTAAAGATGTTTTACCGTGGTCAACGTGTCCCATAATGGTTACCACCGGTGCGCGAGTTACTTTTTCCGCATTCACATCACGATCGCCTAATACGGCTTCTTCAAGCTCGTTTTCGTTACGAAGGATCACTTTATGACCGAATTCTTCCGCCACTAATTGTGCGGTTTCTTGGTCGATCACTTGGTTAATTGTTACCATTTCACCCATTTTCATCATCATTTTGATGATTTCTGTGGCTTTGATCGCCATTTTATTGGCAAGCTCTGCAACGGTAATGGTTTCTCCGATAACAACATCTGCTTTCACCGCTTGAACCGGTTTGGTAAAGGCTTGTTGTAATGCGCCGCCTTTCTTACCGTTTTTGCCTTTGTTTAATTTCTTACGGTTAGATTCACGTTCATTTCTGCCGTTTTTGCTGTTTTCATCATCACGTCCTTTTTTCGCTTTGGCGACTTTATTTTTACCGCGACCACGATTTTCGTTACGGCGATTTTCTTCATCTTCCGCTTCAAGGGCATATTTTGAGCTTAAATTATAATCCGTGTAATCTTCGGAAGATTCATTGCTTACGTTATCGGCTTCGGCATAGCGTTTTGCTTCTTCTGCCGCCTTACGGGCTTGTTCTTCCGCTTTTTGACGGGCTAATTCATCCGCTTTACGGCGAAGTTCTGCTTCTTCCGCTTTGCGTTTTTCTTTTTCAGGATCAACCGTTTTAGGCTTAGAATCGACCGCACTTTGTGCAGGTTTGGCTTCGGCTTTGGCTTTTTCTGCTGCCGCTTTTTCAGCAGCGACTTTTGCCGCCTCTGCACGTGCCTTTTCTTCAGCCGCTTTCTTTTCTGCGGCTAATTTTGCTTCGGCTTCTTGTTGGGCTTTTAATTTTGCCGCTTCTTCTGCTTTTTGTGCCGCATCGGTTTTTACCGTACGTTTTTTACGCACTTCCACTTGAACGGTTTTGCTTTTACCTGCCGTTGTGGTGGCATTAACTGTTGTTTTTGTTCGGCGTTGAATACTTAATTTTTTCGGTGCTTCCGCATCCGCTTTTTTTACTTCATCAGTCATTATTAATTCTCCTTATTCTTCACTGAACCAACAGATATTACGTGCAGCCATAATTAAATCGGCGGCTTGTTCTGCCGTTAATTCTTCAATATCTGCTAAATCATCAACACCTTGTTCTGCAAGCTCTTCAAGGGTGGTAATTTGTTTTTCCGCCAATTTGAATGCAACGTGGCGATTCATTCCTTCCAAATTCAATAAACGATCTTCAATATTCGCTTTTTTCAAGGCTTCTTCTTCTGCTACTGCAGCAGCGGTGATCGCATTTTTCGCACGGGTTTGAAGTTCTTCGACTAAATCTTCGTCTTCTAATCCGTCAATTGCCGTTAATTCGCTCACCGGCACATAAGCAATTTCTTCCAAGCCGGTAAAGCCTTCTTCCACTAAAATTTGGGCAAATTCTTCATCAATTTCCAATGCATTGATAAATAAATTCAAGACTTTGTTGTCTTCTTCTTGATGTTTCGCGTTAAGCTCTTCCGTTGTCATCACATTCAATGACCAACCGGTTAATTGGGTTGCCAAACGAACATTTTGACCGTTACGACCAATCGCTTGAGCCAAATTCGCTGCTTCAACCGCAATATCCATTGAATGATTATCTTCATCTACGATGATAGAACTCACATCTGCCGGTGCCATTGCATTAATCACAAATTGTGCCGGATTATCATCCCAAAGTACGATATCCACACGTTCACCGCCAAGTTCATTGGTAATGGCTTGAACACGCGCACCACGCATTCCCACGCAAGCACCCACCGGATCGATACGTTTATCGTTAGATTTCACGGCAATTTTCGCACGTGAACCCGGATCACGTGCTGCACCACGAATTTCAATCATTTCTTCACCGATTTCCGGCACTTCAATGCGGAATAATTCAATCAGCATTTCAGGTTTTGCACGGGTGATAAATAGTTGTGCGGTTTTGCTTTCAGGGTTCACTTTGTAAAGCACGCCACGTACGCGGTCGCCCGGACGGAAATTCTCACGCGGGAGCATATCTTCACGGACAATGATCGCTTCGGCTTTATTGCCCAAGTCTAAAATAATGCTGTCACGGCTCACCTTTTTCACTGTGCCGGTCACAATTTTCCCTTCTTCGGAACGGAACTGTTCCACCACTTTGGCACGTTCGGCTTCACGAATTTTGGTGCTAATCACTTGGCGTGCGGTTTGCATTGCAATGCGGTCAAACGCAATGGATTCAATTTGATCTTCTACATAATCACCAAGTTGAATACTTGGATCTTCAAATTGTGCCGCTTCTAATGTGATTTCTTTCGTTGGCACTTTTACTTCATCCACCACCAGCCAGCGGCGGAAAGTATCAAATTCACCGTTTTTCGGATCAATCGAAACACGAATATCCGTTTCATATTCAAATTTTTTCTTGGTGGAAAGGGCGATTGCACTTTCTAATGCTTCAAAAATTTTTTCACGAGGTAATAATTTTTCATTGGATACTGCTTCCGCAGCCAGTAAAAGTTCTTTACTCATTTTCTTCTCCTTTAAAATTTTGCGACAACATTCGATTTTTGAATGTTACCAAATACAAAAGCCTGTTGTTGACCGTCAACATTTAATGTCAACATATCATTTTCAATACGTTCCAATTTACCCTGCCATTTACGGCGATCCATCATCGGAATTCGCAAATGAATGACAATATCCTGACCGATATAACGTTCAAATTGTGCAAGCGTAAACAGTGGGCGATCTAATCCCGGTGATGACACCTCAAGGTTATATTTATCGGCAATCGGATCTTCCACATCTAAAATGGCACTAACCTGACGACTGACATCGGCACAGTCATCAACAGTCACGCCCCCTTCTTTATCAATAAACAAACGCACGGTCATAAAACGACCTGTACGCTGGCACTCAATGCCCCAAAGTTCACAGCCTAAGTCTTCCACTGCACCTTGTAACATCTCTTGTAATTTTTGCTCTAATGTCGCCAATTTATGCTCCCATTTTTGTTTAGGTGGGCGGCCACCTTGAGTTTATCCGGCGGATAGAGCCCGCCAAACATTGAATTTTAGACATAAAAAAAGGGTTAGGTTCATTGAACCTAAGCCCAGTTTTCTAAATTTCCCGTACAAAAAAACCCCAATTTTGGGGTTCTTTTTACTGAACTTGTGATTGGTTGCGGGGGCCGGATTTGAACCGACGGCCTTCGGGTTATGAGCCCGACGAGCTACCAAGCTGCTCCACCCCGCGTCCGAAATATGGCGCGTATTATAGTGTGCTAAATCAAAAGATCAAGCGTTTTCTTCAAAATTAAAAAAACACCGCAATTTTTGACCGCACTTTAGGCTAAAAACCAAATCCGGTTCCAATGCCTAAACCAACGCCTACACCATTACTACCACCACCGGCACCAATTCCGCCGCTGATGGAAGAACAAGCACCCAATGAGACAGCCATTGCCAAAACCAAGAGAATTTTTTTCATAATTTCCTTTTAACTTAATAATTCAAATAAACGATAAATCCCAATCAAATCTTTTTTCGCCACCGGTTTGAAAGGTAACAACATATAATAAAGCCAACGAAAACGGGTAAGATAACTCATCATCGCTTTTTGACTTTGTGGGCAACAGTGTGCTTGATAATAATTTGCCGTTGCTTTAATTAATTCATCGGAAACCGTATCTTCACGGCACAAACTGTCGAAGAAAAATAGCATATCACGGGCAATTAACCAATCCTTATTTTGACTTTTAGAACGCGATTCAAAGTCAAGAAAAACCACCTTTCCTTCGTTCCAAATAATATCTCTTGCCGCAGGACGACCGTGAACCCAGCCACTGTGATGTAATGCGATCAATGCTTGTGCGGCATCTGTCAAAATAGATAGTTTTTTCCCTTCGGAACAATTTTTATCATCAACCCATTGGGAAAGACTTCTACCCGCATCTTCCAACACAAAGAAATCATTACCGTGATACACAATATTCGGAATCGGTGCATTCTGTTTGGCTAAATCCAAAAGCACTTTCAATTCATTGGTAAAGGCTTTTTTAGGGTTTGGCTTTAAAAGCAGCCAAATACCCGAGAGTTTTTCCGGTTGTTTAAGCCAATAATCTTTTCCTTCATAACTAAATTTATAAATCCGTTTTCCTTTTTGTTGTTCTAAAATACGATCAACATACGCGTAAAATTCAGTATTTATGTTAGAATTTGTCGACATATCACATCAATCCTTTTTTGTGGTATAGATCTCATAAAAAGCCACATATTCTATAGGATTATTTTCATCTTTCAACTGACAAGGATTTTATGAAAAAAATAACAACCTCATTTTTTACGCTCTTATTCGGCTTTTCTGTTTTTGCTACGGCACAAGCCTCCCCTTTTACCATTAGTGAAAATCAAATTAATCAATACCTCAGCGAAAAAGGAACGGTTCAAGACAAATTGAGTTTTCCGGGATTGTTTTCGTTGGACTATCAACTTAAAGATCTCAATACAAAGATTGGGCGAACAAGCGAAAAGCGGGTCGAAATTAATGGTATTGCGGAAGGGGTATTTAAACTGGGCGGCAAGCAATTTTCGGCAAACTTAGATCTCACTTTTGATACCATTCCTTACTATGATGCGGAAAAAGGGGCGGTTTATCTGCGTGATTTACGTATTTTACGCTGGTCGGGTGAGCCGAATGAATATATGGAACAATTGCAAATTGCAATGCCATTTTTAAGCCAAAGCATTTCAGCCCTACTTTCTTCAATCCCCGTTTATACCCTTGATGACAGTAATGTTCGGGATGTTTTAATCAAAAAATTTGCCAAAGGCATTAAAATTGAACCCGGTGTTTTAGAACTTGAAGCCGGCATATTGTAATTTTCAAAAAGAAGGCGTATCTAAAATACGCCTTTTTGTTATAGCAAGATAGTCGCTCTAAAGCCTACCTTCCTATTGGAATCCATCACATTTTCTAACCGCACTTTATAATGGTGCAACTCTGCAATTCTAAACACGATAGATAATCCCAAGCCACTTCCTTTTTCATTTTGTCCGGCAGGACGATAAAAACGTTGCCCTAACTGCGTTAAGGATTCTTTCGCCACGCCGCCACCATTATCTTCAACCATAACCGAATGGTTGGATAAGCTAATTTTTATGGTTGCCCCTTCGTTACAATATTTTATGCCGTTATCAATTAAGTTTCGCAACATTTGAGAAATCAAGATAGGTTGCCCGATCTGATTTTGTGGGACACCTTTTGTCTCAAACTGCAACTCAATATGGCGTTTTTGCGCATTAAAATAAAGTTCACCAATTAAAGAAGAAATGATGTCATCCCATTTTATCGGCTGCAAATCACTCAGTGCGTTTAAATTATCTAATCGGGATAAGGTTAAAAGTTGTTCGATAAGCTGACTTGCACGATCGATCCCTTGAGTCAAATGCGAAAGTGCTTGATCACGCATTGTTTTATCATCACCGGCAAGCTGTGCCACTTCCGTTTGAATACGCAATGCCGCCAAAGGGCTGCGTAATTCGTGAGCGGCATCGGAGGTAAAGCGGCGTTCTCTTTCCAACATCGTGGAAGTGCGGTCAAAAAATTGATTTAAATTTTTCACCAATGGCAAAATTTCTGTCGGTACGTTCGAGGTATCCAACAAAGAAAAATCGTTCGGTTTACGCTGTAAAACTTCACGGCTTAAATGATTAACCGGCTTTAAGGTTTTGTGGATTAAGAAAAAGATAACCGCAATCAAAATCGGTAAACTGGCAAACCAAATCACCGTTTGCCCAAACACCATTTCATTCACCAATTCTTCTCTAAATTCGACCTCTTGCCCCACCGCAATGCGGAGTTCACCCTCTGCGACAGGCAGCCAGTAAATTCGCCACTCATCATTATCATTTTCCATATAGCCGGAACTAAAACCCACTTTATCATCAAAGCGAAAATTATCTCCATTTCCACCATCCGTTAAAAGTCGTTTTCCTTGGCTTGAAAAAATCGCAAATGCAAGGGCATCATCGTCATAACGGCGTTTTAATGGTCGGAATCCACCACGATTAAATTCAGTATTGTCTAATAAAATATTTCTTAAATCAGATGTTGCCAAACGTTCGGCAAATAAAATTTGCTGCGCATCAAAAACATCATTTGCTTCTTTACGCACTTCTAACCACGCCGCAATCGTGGCAATTAACCAAACGACAAGTGCGGTCAAAAATAATCCGCTCATTAAGCGGAATTTTAGGCTTTTATTGTTCATCACGCTGCCCTAGTGCATACCCCACTCCGTGAACGGTGCGGATAAAATGTTTTCCCAGTTTTTTACGTAAATTATAAATATGAACATCTAACGCAGTAGTGCTGATTTCTTCCTCCCAAGTTGAGAGTTTTTCTTCAATGGTTGAACGGGAAAGCACCCGTGTTTTATTGAGCATAAAAAGCTCCAACAATTTATATTCCCGCGTTGTGAGGGAAATGATTTCGGCATTAAGTTTAACAACACGTTGATTCGGATCGAGCTGCACGCCTAAATGTTCAATTATCGCAGAGGAATGACCGTGACTACGTCTAATTAAGGCTTGCAAACGTGCGACCACTTCTGCCAATGCAAAAGGCTTACATAAATAATCATCCGCACCACTTTGCAATCCTTTTACCCGCTCGTCTAAGGTATCCCGTGCGGTTAAAATCAGTACCGGAACGGTCTGATTATTCGTTCGCCATTGTTGTAAAATATTCAGCCCATCCATTTGAGGCAAAGTGAGATCTAACACCACTGCATCATAAGGGGCGGAATCTAACGCATTGAAACCGGTTTTGCCGTCTGTAAACCAATCCACCACAAAACCGGATTTGGACAATCCAATCTGCAAACCGTTGCCGATTAACATATCATCTTCAATTAATAAAATTCGCATAAATTTAACCGCACTTTCAAAACAAAATGGTGAGCAAAACACTCACCATTTTTATTATTCAAGCATTTATTAATTTGCTTTTTCTACACTGAATACTTCAACTTCCGCTTTTTCAAAGGCTTCGTTATCAAGTTTACCGCTGATACGAATTTTATCTTGCGGCCCAACATTTAAGCCGTTCCACACACGATTTTTAATTTCAACTTTAATACGTGCCGTACCATCAGTGAAAAGATATTCATCATCATCCATTTGTTGAGTAATGTTACCCACTAAAGTCACAATGCTATTATCTTTTGCAGAAAGTGCCTGCTTCACACTAATAACTTGTGCTGTGCCTTGCTGAAAGCCACCTTGTGCCGTATTACCATTACCGTTAAAACCGGCAAATGCAGTTGATGTTGCGATAGCTAAAAGTGCGGCTAATGTTAATTTTTTCATAAAGTTTTCCTCTTAAATGATAGTTAGGTTTAAGTATTTCCAAAGCACCATTGCTTTGTCGGGAGGTATTAAACAATATAAATCTTAAGGAAAAGTTAAGAAAAACTAAATTTTCTTAAAATTTGAGAAAAAGGCTAGATTTTATCTAGCCTTTTACGCCATACATCCCACAAAGTGCGGTTAATTTTAAGTAAGTTTCTATTCTTCGTTTAATAATTTTAATTCACGGTTTCTTACTTGTTTTTTCAGAATTTCTGCAAATTCTTCTACGCTGAAAGAGCCTAAATCCGCCCCCTTGCGGGTACGAACCGCCACTTTGCCTTCGGCAATTTCTTTGTCACCACATACCAACATATATGGCACACGGCGTAGAGTGTGTTCACGAATTTTGAAACCCACTTTCTCATTACGAAGATCGGCTTTTACGCGTAAGCCTGCATCAGATAAGGTTTTCACTACCTGTTGCACATAGTCTGCTTGACTATCGGTGATATTCATTACCACGGCTTGTGTTGGTGCTAACCACGCCGGGAAGAAGCCGGCATATTCTTCAGTAATAATACCGATGAAACGCTCGATTGAACCCAAAATCGCACGGTGGATCATTACCGGCGTTTTACGACCATTATCTTCCGCTACGTAAGTTGCATCCAAACGTCCCGGTAAAGCAAAGTCTAACTGCACTGTACCACATTGCCATTCACGACCTAAACTATCACGCAATGCAAACTCAATTTTCGGCCCATAAAATGCGCCTTCACCTTCCTGCACTTCATATTCAAGACCATTATGAGCCAATGCGGCAGCCAAACCGGCTTCGGCACGATCCCACATTTCATCCGAACCAATACGGTTTTCAGGACGGGTGGAAAGTTTTACATAAATATCTGTAAAACCGAAGGTGCTATAAATGTCGTAAACCATTTTTATACAGCTGGTTACTTCGCTTTCGATTTGATCTTCGGTACAGAAAATATGTGCATCATCTTGAGTAAAACCACGCACACGCATTAAACCATGCAATGAACCGGATGGTTCGTTACGGTGACAAGAACCAAATTCAGCCATACGAATTGGCAAATCACGATATGACTTCAAGCCTTGGTTAAAAATTTGAACGTGTCCCGGACAGTTCATCGGTTTGATGGCATATTCACGGTTTTCAGATTGAGTGGTGAACATTAAATCACCATAGTTTTGCCAATGCCCTGTTTTTTCCCACAATACGCGATCCATCATAAATGGACCTTTTACTTCTTGGTAATCATATTGTTTTAATTTTGTACGCACAAAAGTTTCTAATTCACGGAAAATAGTCCAGCCATCATTGTGCCAAAAAACCATTCCCGGTGCTTCTTCCTGCATATGATAGAGATCTAACGCTTTACCAATTTTGCGATGGTCACGTTTTGCCGCTTCTTCTAAACGGGCTAAATATTCCGCTAATTGTTTTTTATCTGCCCAAGCCGTACCGTAGATACGTTGTAACATTTTATTTTTGCTATCGCCACGCCAATAAGCTCCGGCTACTTTTTGCAGTTTAAAATGATGACAAAAACGCATATTTGGCACGTGTGGGCCACGACACATATCAATATATTCTTCGTGATGATATAACGCAGGTGTTGCAGTGCGTTCAATATTTTCATCTAAAATTGCCATTTTGTATGGCTCACCACGTTTTTCAAAAGTATCGCGTGCTTCTTGCCAACTCACTCGTTTTTTCACCACGTCATAGTTGGTTTTTGCCAATTCCAACATACGTTTTTCGATTGCATCTAAATCTTCTTGCGTTAAAGATCGATCTAAATCCACGTCATAGTAAAAACCGTTTTCAATAGTCGGACCAATTGCCATTTTTACGTCAGGAAATAATTGCTTGATCGCGTGACCAAGTAAATGCGCACAAGAATGGCGAATAATCTCTAAACCGTCTTCATCTTTCGCTGTAATAATTTCAAGGCTTGCGTCTTCATCAATAATATCGCACGCATCACGGCGTTCACCGTTTACACGGCCTGCAATCGTCGCCTTAGCAAGACCCGCCCCAATATCTTGTGCAACTTCAAGCACCGAAACAGGCTTATCAAATTGACGTTGAGAACCGTCAGGTAAAGTAATAACTGGCATAATGTTTCCTTATACAGTGGTCACCCATACGAAAGGTGACGTGTTAGTTTAAAAAATTCTATAAAAAATAACCGCACTTAGCTTTATTCCCACCATTGAATAAGAAAAGTGCGGTCGCGGATTCTATCACTTTCTGAATTGCTTGTTAAATGGAAAACACGTCTAATGCTTTCCTAAAAGATATAATGTTTTCTATTGTTTTTCATTAATATATCCCTTTTAGGAGATATTTATCATTTTACCCTCTGCAAGGGATAATTGTTGATTTATCCTCTAAAAGGTATAGAATATAAAATATACCTTAAAGAGGATAAAAAAATGATTATTACCAGCCCTAAAATGCTCTCTCACGTTATCCGTGAATTTCGCTATAAAGACAACATCTCGCAAACAGATATTGCTAAACAGACAGGTATCAAACAAGCTACGGTTTCTGCATTTGAAAATACACCTGAAAGCACCAAAATGGAAACCCTATTCAAAATTCTTGCAGCATTGGAATTGGAATTGGTTGTTCAACCACGCCCAACATCTATAAATGCAAAACAATCGCCCCAAAATAATTTTGTTGCAGAACCCACTTCTACCTACAACAGTGATGATGACGGAGAAATTTGGTGATGGATAATTCAATACTCAATGTGGCAATGAATGGCGTTTTAGTTGGTCAATGGCGGCGTTTAAAAAATGGAGCGACTGAATTCCAATATGTTGAAAAATGGCTTTCCTCCAATCGTTCCCGCCCGATTTCGCTTTCACTCCCACTATCATCAAAAGTTTATCGTGGCGATGAAGTGTATAACTTTTTCGATAATTTGTTACCTGATAACGAACATATTCGTTCACGCATTCAACAACGCTTTCAAACAAATACAAAAACACCCTTTGATTTACTTTCAGTTATCGGGCAAGACTGTGTGGGTGCAATACAGCTTTATCGATATAATGCACATCTCATCAAAACTGTCTATGCCGAGCCATTATCTGAGCTTGATATTGAAAACACGTTAAAAAACTATCGCACTTTTCCACTTGGAATGGAACAGGAAGAAGACTTTCGTATCTCTATTGCCGGCGCACAAGAAAAAACCGCCTTGCTGAACCAGAATGGTCAATGGATGCGTCCACTACATACAACGCCAACCAGCCATATTTTTAAATTACCGATAGGAATGGTTGCCCAAGGTCAACTCGATCTTTCCAGTAGCTGTGAAAATGAATGGCTTTGTCTGCGAATTATGCAGGTTCTCGGATTAAAAGTCCCCTTTTCTGCTATCGAACATTTTGGTGAAATGAAAGCATTAATTGTGGAGCGTTTTGATAGACGGTGGTCTGCTGGTAAAAAATGGCTTATTCGACTTCCTCAAGAAGATATGTGCCAAGCATTAAATGTTGCCCCCGCCAGAAAATATGAGAATGATGGCGGCCCGGGTATTTTACAAATTATGCAACTTCTAAACGGTTCGGCAAATCCAAATGAAGATAGAAAACAATTCTTTAAGGCACAAATTGTTTTTTGGTTGCTTTGTGCAATCGATGGACACGCGAAAAATTTTAGTATATTCCTAGAGCCTCAAGGTCACTATCGTTTAACCCCATTTTATGATGTGATGTCAGCATACCCTTTGATTAAACCCAATGGATTAGCCAAACAAAAAGTGAAGATGGCGATGGCTTGGTATGGAGAAAATAAACATTATTTGTGGGATAAAATTCAACTTCGTCATATTTTTTCAACGGCAAAACTCGCCGGTTTATCCCAAGCTGTTGTAGAAGATATTCTACAAGAAATTTTAACTTGTTTACCCAATGTTGATCGTATAAGTGTTGCGCATTTACCAAACGACATTAGCAATCCAATTTTGGAAGGGCTAAAAAAACAGATTCAAAAAATCCAATAAGAAATATTTATAAAATCTTTTCTTGACTTATTTATCTTGTACTAGTTTAATAGTACAAAATTTCAAAAATGAGATGTTATTATGCAACACAACGCTTTTATCGCTGTCACAAGCCAGCCCGTTCCCTATCACGCGGATACTACGGCTATTTTTAATACCTTGTGCAATCATCCTAATACCCTTCTTCTTGATTCTGCCGAAATCGGTAGTAAAAACAGTTTACAGAGCCTTATATTAATCAATACGGCGGTGAAAATAACCTGTTCAAGTCACAACGTCACATTTAAAGCCTTAAATGCAAATGGCAAACAAGTGTTAAAAGAAATTCATCCCAAATTGACCGCACTTGGTAACGTAAGTGCGGTCAATTTTGAGGATGAATTTTCAGTAAGTTTCACGCCACTTGATAATCAACAAGACGAAGACAGCAAATTACAATCGGCAACTATTTTTGATGGTCTGCGTGTCATTTCCAACCTTTATCAACATAGTAATACGCCTGTTTTTTTAGGCGGTTTGTTTGCTTATGACTTAGTTGCAAATTTCATTCCAATGAAGGGGATTACATTAAAAGATGACGGAATTACCTGTCCTGACTACAGTTTTTATCTTGCCGAACACCTCATTACCATTGATCACCAAAACCAACAAGCAACATTAAAAAGCTTCTGTTTCTCACAAGAAGAACAAGTAAACGTTGCCAAAACAGCCCTTTCCATCGCACAAAAATTAAAAAATATTGATAATGTGCTTTCAATCAAACCTGCCAATGACGAAGTAAAAACAAATTTTGAAGATCCTGAATTTATCAATATTGTGAAGACCTTAAAACATCACATTAATATTGGCGATGTCTTCCAAATTGTGCCATCCCGCCGCTTTTCTCTTGCTTGCCCGAATACCCTCGCAAGCTACGCCCAACTCAAACAAAACAACCCTAGCCCCTATATGTTCTATCTGAATGATGAGGATTTCATTTTATTTGGTGCTTCGCCGGAAAGCGCGCTTAAATATACACCTGAAAATCGCCAATTAGAAATCTACCCAATTGCCGGTTCACGTCCACGTGGATTTGATGCCCACGGCAATATTGATTCTGAATTAGATGCCCGTTTAGAACTTGAACTTCGCCTTGATCATAAAGAACAAGCTGAACATTTAATGTTGGTCGATTTGGCTCGAAATGACATTGCCCGCGTTTGCCAAAGCGGCACACGCAAAGTAGCGGAATTAATGCAGGTCGATCGTTATTCGCATATTATGCATTTGGTTTCTCGTGTAACAGGTAAACTTCGCCCTGAATTAGATGCATTGCACGCCTATCAAGCCTGTATGAATATGGGGACACTCACCGGCGCGCCCAAAATTAAAGCAATGCAACTGATTTATCAATTTGAACAACAAAAACGCCATAGTTATGGCGGTGCGGTAGGCTACCTTACATCTGACGGACGTTTTGATACCTGTATCGTCATTCGTTCCGCTTTTGTTCAAAATGGTATCGCACACGTGCAAGCCGGCTGTGGTGAAGTGTTAGATTCCGATCCGCAAGCGGAAGCAGACGAAACCCGCCACAAAGCTGCCGCCGTGCTTAAAGCCATCCGTCAAACCAACACACGAGCCAAATAAGGAATACATTATGGCAAATATTCTTTTTTTAGATAATTTTGATTCCTTCACGTATAACCTTGTGGATCAATTCCGCGTGTTAGGACATCAAGTTAAAGTTTATCGTAACGACTGCAACTTGGAACAGCTTGTCGAGACGGCATTAAACACGCCCGATACCGTTCTCGCCCTTTCCCCCGGTCCCGGCACACCGGCAGAAGCAGGAATCTTAATCCCCTTAATTGAACGCTTGAAAAACCATATTCCAATTATCGGTATTTGCTTGGGTCACCAAGCCTTAATTCAAGCCTTTGGCGGAAAAGTAGTTCACGCCGGCGAAGTATTACACGGTAAAGTGTCTAAAATCACCCACGATAACGAAGCAATGTTTAAAGGATTGGCAAACCCAATGCCGGTGGCGCGTTATCATTCTTTAATGGGACAGGATCTACCCGAAGAATTTATCGTAAACGCACAATACAATGGCATTATTATGGCAATTCGCCACCGTGATTTACCCATTTGTGCATTTCAATTTCATCCGGAAAGCATTTTAACCGTGCAAGGTTCACAATTATTACAGCAATCTATTGAATGGTTGCTGAATCGATAAATAATGACTTTAAACACATAAGGAAAACAAAATGATCACAGTATTCGGACTCAAATCCAAACTTGCCCCACGCCGAGAAATGTTGGCGGAGGTTATTTATAATTGCCTTTACTTAGGCTTAGATATTCCCAAAGGCAAACACGCCGTTCGTTTTTTAGGCTTAGAAAAAGAGGATTTTTACTACCCTTTCGATCGAAGTGATGATTATACCGTCATTGAAATCAACTTAATGGCAGGGCGAATGGAAGGCACGAAAAAACGTTTAATTAAAATGTTATTCAGCGAATTAGAATACAAACTTGGTATTCGCGCCCACGATGTAGAAATCACCATTAAAGAACAACCCGCTCACTGTTGGGGCTTCCGTGGAATGACCGGTGATGAAGCACGCGACTTAGACTACGATATTTACGTTTAGTCGGCGAAATTTATAAATAACCTGACGTTCCTACTTTCAATATCAAAAAACAATAATTTCAATCAAAATAATAAAAAAGGAATAAACAATGCAAGCCAACCCATTACTGGAACAGCTTTATAACGGAAAGCAAATTTCAGCCGCAGAAAGTACCGCACTTTTCAATGCCGTTATTCAAGGAGAATTGTCTAACGAACAAATTGCCGCAATGCTCATTGCCTTAAAAGTACGTGGCGTAACCATTGATGAAATCAGCGGTGCGGTTACCGCCTCACTCCAAAATGCCAAGCCTTTCCCTCGCCCGGACTACCCTTTTGCCGATATTGTCGGCACTGGTGGAGACGGGCAAAATACCATTAATATTTCCACTGCAAGTTGCATTACCGCAGCAACAATGGGGGCAAAAGTTGCCAAACACGGCAATCGTAGCGTATCCAGTCAATCAGGTTCAAGCGATGTGTTAACGGCATTAGGTGTGAATGTCAATATTTCACCGGAAACCGCCCGCCAAGCCTTAGATGAAATTGGGGTCTGCTTTTTATTTGCCCAACAATATCATTCCGGCTTTCGCTACGTTGCACCGGTACGCGCCGCATTAAAAACCCGCACGATTTTTAATATTCTCGGCCCGTTAATTAATCCGGCACGTCCTCATTATCATTTATTAGGTGTTTACGCCCCTGAATTAGTGAAAACCTATGCGGAAACCGCCGTTGCACTCGGTCACAAACACACTTTTGTCGTGTATGGTTCAGGCTTAGATGAAGTGGCATTACACGGCGAAACCCAAGTGGCGGAAGTGAAAAATGGCAAAATCGATTATTTCACCTTAACACCGGAAGATTTTGGTTTAAAACCTCAATCATTAGAAAGCCTACGTGGAGGCGAACCACAAGAAAATGCCCAAATGCTGACCGCACTTTTACAAGGAAAGGGCAAGACCGAACACGTCAATGCCGTTGCCGCCAATACGGCATTATTATTGAAGCTATTCGGACAAGAAAATCTCAAGCAAAATACACAAAATGTGTTAGAAACTTTAGCGACAGGCAAAGCATTTGAAACATTAACAAAACTCACACAATATTAATTATTGTGCGCGAACGATTGCAATTTATACATATTATCGGAAGGCAAAATAATGATTACCCAAGACTTCTCACAACCTATTGATTCCACCACCGTGCTACAAAAAATCATTCTTGATAAAGCAGCGTGGGTGAAAGCCAAAGAAGCGGCATTTCCATTAAGTGAATTTCAACAAAACCTTTCAAAATCCGACCGCTCTTTTTATAATGCGCTGGCAAAGGGATCTCATCAAAAACCGGCTTATATTTTAGAATGTAAAAAAGCCTCACCGTCAAAAGGGTTAATTCGTGCCGAATTTAATCTAAATGACATCGCCAATGTGTATAAACATTACGCTGCTGCGGTTTCTGTTCTCACGGATGAAAAATACTTTCAAGGTTATTTTGAATTTTTGCCACAAGTGCGTAACCTCCTCTCACAGCCTGTGTTATGTAAAGATTTTATGATTAGCGAATATCAGGTTTACCTCGCCCGTTATTATCAAGCGGATGCAATTCTTCTTATGCTTTCCGTGGTAAATGATGATACCTATCGAGTTCTGGCAAATCTTGCACATTCTTTGGGAATGGGCGTGCTAACCGAAACCTCAAATGAAGCAGAATTTGAACGTGCCCTTGCACTTGGTGCAAAGGTTATCGGCGTGAATAATCGTAATTTGCACGATCTCAGTGTTGATCTAAATCGCGTGGTTAAACTGACAGAAAAATATGCTGATCGTATTCCTGCCGATGTCCGCATTATCAGTGAATCGGGAATTTATAATCATCAGCAAATTCGTCAACTACAAAAAGTGGCACACGGATTTTTAATCGGCAGTAGCTTAATGGGTAGTCAAGATTTGAATAATGCAGTTCGTGCCGTCATTTTTGGTGAAAATAAAGTATGTGGTTTAACCCGAGTGCAGGATGTCAAAACCGCTTACGAAAATGGTGCGCTTTACGGTGGCTTAATTTTTGCCGAAGGTTCAAAACGTTGTATCACATTACGTCAAGCACAAGAATTAGTAACGGCTGCACCGCTCCGCTTTGTGGGCGTGTTCCAAAATCAAGAAATTGATTTTATTGTAAAAATCGCCCAACAATTACAACTTTATGCGGTGCAATTACACGGTAACGAAACGGCAGAATTTATCACCGCACTTCGCACGAAATTGCCTGAATCTATTCAGATTTGGAAAGCCATTTCAGTCAATACAGAAGAAAAAAGTGCGGTCAATTTTGACGATGATTTTAATGTAACACGCTATATTTTCGATAGCCAAACTGCCAATCAGCAAGGCGGCACAGGCAAAACTTTTGATTGGTCACTCATTCCTGAAAATTTAAAACATAAAATTATCTTAGCCGGCGGTATTTCACCACATAACATTGAGCAAGCCATTCAACAGGGATGTTTAGGCGTGGATCTGAATTCCGGTGTGGAAAGTTCACCCGGCGTAAAAGATAAAGCAAAAGTGCGGTCGGTTTTTGAGAAAATTTGATAAACCGATCATTACCTATACCGAAATACGATCAAATTCCAATGTTTTACGGTATGATGTAATCAATGCACAAAATCAAAATAACGCAATAAGGGGGCATCACAGCGGTGTCCACATCACAACCAAATAAAGTTCAATAGGTTATATTTCATTAAGCATTATTCATAATGTGATCGGTTTTTAATAAAAAAACCTAATGAAATTTGACCGCACTTCACTACTGACGAGGAAACAAGATGTCTAGAATTGCATTAGTTACCGGTGCGACAGCCGGTTTTGGGTCGGCGATTTGTCGTACATTAATTGGCGCGGGCTATCGTGTTATTGGCACAGGTCGCCGCACGGAGCGTTTAACCCTTCTTCACGCTGAACTGGGCGAACAATTTCTTCCACTTGCCTTTGATATTTCCGATCGCACAGCGACACAACAGGCGATCCAATCTTTACCGCTCGAATGGCAACAAGTCGATTTACTCGTAAACAATGCAGGACTTGCTCTGGGTTTAGAAACCGCTGATCAAGCCAATCTTGATGATTGGGAACAAATGATCGATACCAATATCAAAGGCTTAATAAATATCACCCGTTTTATTTTGCCCCAAATGGTGGAACGCAACACGGGGCATATTATTAACTTAGGGTCAATTGCCGGTAATTATCCTTATCCTGGCGGTAATGTGTATGGCGGAACAAAAGCCTTTGTGAAACAATTCAGCCTTAATTTACGTGCCGATCTTGCCGGTAAAAATATTCGTGTGAGCAATGTTGAACCGGGGCTATGTGGGGGAACAGAATTCTCAAATGTTCGTTTTAAAGGCGATGATGAACGAGCCGAAAAACTCTATGAAAATGTTGATTATGTGACACCGCAAGATATTGCCAATATTGTGCTATGGCTTAATCAACAACCGCCACACGTCAACATCAATCGTATTGAAGTAATGCCAACCGCTCAAACCTTCAATCCGTTAAAAGTCACCAAAAATTCAGATTAAAATCATAAGGAAATATAATGTCAGACACCATTCTTAATCCCTATTTTGGAGAATTTGGCGGTATGTATGTACCGGAAATTCTTGTACCGGTGCTTCAACAGCTTGAAAAAGCCTTTGTAGAAGCAAAAAACGATCCCGAATTTCAACGTGAATTTCAAGATCTACTGAAAAATTATGCCGGCAGACCGACCGCACTTACCCTCTGTCGTAACCTCACCAAAGGGACGAAAGCGAAAATTTACCTTAAACGTGAAGATTTACTACACGGTGGTGCGCATAAAACCAATCAGGTGCTTGGTCAAATTTTGCTGGCAAAACGAATGGGAAAAACCCGCATTATTGCAGAAACCGGTGCCGGTCAGCACGGTGTGGCAACCGCACTAGCCTGTGCAATGTTGGATATGCCTTGCCGTGTTTATATGGGAGCAAAAGATGTGGAACGCCAATCGCCAAATGTATTTCGTATGCGTTTAATGGGGGCGGAAGTGATTCCCGTGAAGAAAGGCTCTTGTTCACTAAAAGATGCCTGCTGTGAAGCAATGCGTGATTGGTCTGCCAATTATGAAACCACCCACTATTTACTCGGCACCGCTGCCGGCCCGCACCCTTTCCCAACTATTGTTCGTGAATTTCAAAAAATGATTGGTGAAGAAACCAAACGCCAAATCCTAGAACGTGAAGGCAGATTACCGGATGCCGTGATTGCCGCAGTGGGCGGTGGCTCAAATGCGATTGGAATGTTCACCGATTTTATTGATGAACAAAATGTCCGTTTAATTGGTGTCGAACCGGCGGGCAAAGGCATTGAAAGCGGTGAACACGGCGCGCCGTTAGGACACGCTAAAGTGGGAATTTATTTTGGAATGAAATCTCCGCTTATGCAAACGGAAGATGGTCAAGTGGAAGAGTCCTACTCCGTTTCCGCAGGTCTCGACTTCCCTTCTGTCGGGCCTCAACACGCTTATTTACAAAGTATCGGACGTGCAGAATATCCTTCCATTACCGATGATGAAGCCCTTAATGCTTTCCAAGAATTAGCGAAACACGAAGGCATTATTCCGGCACTTGAAAGCTCACACGCCCTTGCACAAGCCCTAAAAATGATTCACCAAGAACCTAACAAGGAACAAATTCTTGTGGTGAATTTATCCGGTCGTGGTGATAAAGATATTTTCACTGTCGATAAAATCTTAACCGAAAAAGGAATGAAATAATGAGCCGTTTTGAAACCCAATTTGCTGCACTCAATGCCAAAAATGAAGGGGCATTTGTTCCTTTTGTTACCCTCTGCGATCCAACTTTTGACCGCTCTTTTGACATTATTTGCACCCTTGTAGAAAATGGTGCGGATGCTTTAGAACTTGGCTTTCCTTTTTCCGATCCACTGTTAGACGGCCCCGTTATTCAAGCGGCAAACAATCGCGCCTTAAATGCCGGTCATAGCACGGAAGATAGCTTTAAATTGCTTGAAAAAGTGCGGTCAAAATATCCGGAGATTCCCATCAGCCTGCTCCTCTGTGCCAACCTGATTTTCGCAAAAGGTTTAGAAGCGTTCTATCAACGTTGTGCAGAGGTGGGCGTGGATGCCGTGCTTGTGGCAGATATTCCTTTGTTAGCCAAAGATGACTATGTACAGGCGGCGAAAAAGTATGGTATCCAACCGGTGTTTATTTGCCCACCGAATGCCGATGAAAAAACCATTCAGGGGGTTGCGAAAAACAGCGAAGGTTATACTTATTTAGTCTCACGTACGGGCGTAACCAGTGCAGAAAACCAAGCCCACGCCAGCAATTTAGATACGCTGATTGAGCAACTCAAAAAACACAATGCCCCACCAATCCTACAAGGTTTTGGTATCGCCCAACCGGCACAAGTGAAAGAAGCCCTACAACTGGGGGTGAACGGTGCAATTTCAGGCTCGGCAACAGTAAAAATTATTGAACAAAACCTCAATAATCACACAAAATGTTTAGCAAAACTTGCCGAATTTGTTCAAGCAATGAAAGCCGCGACAAAATAACAAAAAAATCACCTGCACTTTTAAATGCGGGTGATTTTTTATATTACTTAATAGTATCTACGAATCTATCAAAATTTTCACCCATCACACAACACCTCAATAATGTGATTGTAGGACGCAACGCCCTGCCTCCATACCATAAAATTTCCCTCCCTACGCTGTAGTGGAAAGTACCGAAGGCGGAGGGAGGGAAAAGTGAGATTTAAAACCGCTTACAAATCTCGATATGACTATCGTTCTTGTAACGCTTGTTTCATACGGGTAATTGGTTTAATCAAATATTGGAACACGGTTTTTTCGCCGGTTTTAATATCTACGGTTGCCGTCATACCCGGGGTGATCGTCAGTTTTTCACCGTTTTTGTCGGTAATTGCATTGCCTTGGGTTTCCACCAAAATACGGTAATAGGCTTGATCGGCATTTAAATTAAGTTCACTACGGCGTCTTTCATCTTGCAAGGTATCCGGACTGATTAAGGTTACCGTGCCATCCAAACCACCATAAATTGAATAATCATAAGCACTGATTTTCACTAATGCAGGCTGCCCCGGACGAATAAAGGCAACATCTTTCGGGCTAATATAGGCTTGCACCAATAAAGTATCATCAAGTGGTACAATTTCTAAAATATCTTGACCTGCTTGAACAACCCCACCAACGGTATTAATACGAATATTTTTTACAATACCGCGTAAAGGAGCTTTAATTTGAGAACGTTCAACCGGATCGGCACGCATTGCCATATTTTCACGTGCTTGCGCCAATTCAGATTCCATTTGCACTAATTCATTATTCGCATCCGCCGAATATTTATTACGGCGTTCACTAATCTGTTGCGCAAAATCGGAAGATTGACGTTGCATTCTCAATAATTCAACCTGAGAAACAACGCCACGTTTTACCATTGGTTGTGTAATTGAAATCTCACGATCTAGCAAGGCTTTACTTTGCGACAAACCTGCAATGGCATCAAGCATTGCTTTTCGTCTGGCTTCATAGGCGGCATTTTCCCTTACTTTAACATCTTCCGGAATATCTTCCGGAAACACTAAAGGTTTATCGGCTGCTTCTGCTTGCAAACGCGCCACAACGCCTCTCAAGTTTTGCACTTTCGCTTCACTTTCACGTAAAACCGCAGAGCTACGGGTGTCATCAAGAATCAGTAAAACCTGTCCTTTCTCAACCACATCCCCTTCTTTCACTTTCATTTCTTGAATGATACCGGGATCAAGACTTTGCACAATTTGCTCACGGCTACTTGGAATCACACTCCCTTGTCCACGAGTCACTTCTTCCAAAGGACTAAAATATGCCCATATAACAAAAGTTACCAAGAAAATGAAAAACAGAATAATGACAGAAAAAATACCTCGATGTTTTTCAATTTGGAGTGCCGCATTAAGATCATTGATCAATGCTAAATCGGACTGTTTTACTTTATCATTCATCTTTTTTACCTTCTTCTCGCTTGTTCTCCACAGGCTTTACTGTTTTATTGGCAACTTGATTGGCAGCCGCTTTTTGCTCATTTTTTCTCAAATGTTCCAATACAGCATCTCTTGGGCCGTCAATAGCAACCTGTCCATTTTCAACCACAATGATACGATTTACCATTTTGAGAACTTGAGGGCGGTGGGTCACCACAATCATTGTGCGGTTGCCAACCCATCTTGCCAAAGCACCTAATACCATTTCTTCCGTGCCTTGGTCTAAATCACTGGTTGGTTCATCCAATAAAACAACACGCGGGTCTTTAATCGTCAAGCGGGCTAATGCCACTAATTGTTTTTGACCGCCGGATAAGCCTTGACCATTCTCCCCTAACGGCATATCTAATCCTCTCGGATGGGAATTTACCAATCTTTCCAATCCAAAACGTTGCAATGCATTAATTAACTCCACATCGCCTGCAAAGTTATCGGTACGGGCAATATCTAAATTTTCACGCAATGTACCAAGGAATAAACGCGGTGATTGACCAAATAATGCCACTTGATTACGTAAATAATTTGGATCGATTTGGCGTAAATCCACATTATCTAAGGTTACGCCCCCACCTAGAGGTTCATACAAGCCTGCAGCAAGTTTTAATAAGGTACTTTTACCACTACCAATACGCCCCAAAATCGCGACTTTTTCACCCGGATTAATAGTCACATTTAATTTAGACAGTGCATTTGGGCTTTCTTTATTGTATTGGAAGCTCACATCGTTAAAACTAATTTTCCCCTGTGTTTGTTTCAAGGTAATGTATTTACGATCCGCCACACGTTCAATCGGACGATTAACAATTTCATCTACCCCTTTTAGGGCAAGACGGGCTTGTTGGAAACGGGTCGCAAGCCCTGCAATCTGTGCCAATGGTGCTAACGCACGACCGGATAAAATAACCGAGGCAATTAATGCACCCATTGTGATTCGGCTGGATTCATCATCACTATGGATAAGATACGTTCCCAACAAGACAAGAAATACGGTATTTAATTGTTGTAAGCCAACGGAAAAATTCACCACAAAGTTACTTAAATCTTTCACTTTAATTTGGGATGCTGATGTTTTCGCCGTGTACATATCCCAACGTTGTTGCGCCCAGTTGGTGGCATTATTGGCTTTTAGGGTTTCAATCCCATCCAATGCCTCAACAATCAACCCTTGACGTTGTGATCCCTCACGCATTGATTCATTAATTCTTGCCGCCAATTTCGGCTGAACCAAGATCCCAACAATAATCACCGTTGGAATAATCACCAAAGGGACGATGGCGAGCTTGCCACCAATGAGATAAATAACAAAAACGAACAACAATAAAAACGGCAAATCAACCAAAACCAATAAACTGGCACTGGTCATAAATTCCCGTACGGATTCAAAATCACGCAAGTTATTGGCATAAGATCCTGAAGATGCCGGTTTATCAATTAAGCGCAACGCCATTACCCGTCTAAATAAGGCAGAACTAATAATTAAATCCGCTTTTTTACCGGCAATATCCGTTAAATGTCCCCGAATCATTTTGGCAATAAATTCAAACGTGATTGCCAAAATCACCCCAATACTTAAAGCCCACAAGGTTTCATAGGTTTTATTCGGAATAACGCGGTCATAAACGTTCATTACGTATAAAGAACTCACCAAGGCTAAAAAGTTGATGATAAAGGTGGCTAAAATAACCTGACCATAGTAGGCTTTAAATCGCCAAATCACTTTCCAGAACCACGCTTTTGGCAAATGATATTCCGGCAATTCGGAACGAATATCCGACACCACGCGCGGTTTAATAAACCAACAATAGCCTAAATAAAGTGAATTCAGTTCTTTGTATTCCATCACGCGTTCTACTTCGCCTTGGCGAATATGAAAACGGCGTGCCAATCCCGCGCCTTCGATTTTAGTAATCACAAGAGCTTCTTCGTTATGTAGAATTGCAACAACCGGCGTGGCAAGGCTTGGAATATCACTTAAAGATCGTTTAGAAATGGAATTTTCAAGACCGTATGTTCTTAACACTTCGCTCAAAGAGGAAAAATTCACATTTAAATGTTGATCTCTTAAAACTTGAGCGGTTAAGGCTTCTTGTGCAACCGGTGTACCATATAATTGGGTCACCAGTGCCAAATGTTCGATAATAGATTTCATTGTTTTCGTTTCTCTTTTTTATTTCTTAGATTTCATCGTGGTATTTTCTGCCCCCACCCATTGGGTAATACCGGATTGTGAGACTAAATAAAGTAAGGCTGCATCACGAAAATCATTTCGGGCATTCACCTCATCAATTTGTACCCGACTTAATTCTTGATAAGAATCCAACAAATCCATTAATGAACTTGCTGCAACTTCAAATTGAAACTCTTTGTCTTTCACCACTTTACGTTGCAATGCAATTTGTTTATGGGCAACGGTCGCCAATCTTTGATTTCTGACCATATCCACTTCAGAAGTTAAAGATTTTTCTTGAACGGATAATTCAATCTCCCGTAATTTTGCCTCTGCGGCTTTTTGGGAATAATAACTTTGTTCTTGTGCATATTTGGTGGCAGGATTGTAAATATCCCAAGACATATTCACATAAACTTCGTATTCGTGGCGATTTGCCGTTCCTTCAAGGTTAATTGCAGGCAAACGTCTTGCTTTTGCAGCTTCAACCGCCGCTTTTGAACTTTCAAATTCTGCCTGTTGGGCTAAATAACTTGGATTTGAGGTTACTTCAGGATTTTTATAACGCTTAATAAAAGCATTCACATCTGTAACCTGACTGAAAGGATCGATAAGATCATCAACGGATAACACCTTACCGCCACTATAACGGCTGAGTCGGTTTAAAGAGGATTGCAAAATTCGCTCTTGCATTAAAATACTGGTTTCAACCTGATTCTTACGGGATTGTGCTTCATTTACTTCCGAAAAACGCCCTTCATCATAAGTACTGATCACCCCAAGATCTCTTAAAATTTTATCGTGACGGGCTAAACTTTCTTTATAAACCGCAAGCGTCTCTTTTGCCCGCAATGCGGATAAATAAAGCTGGGAAATATCCTGTCCCATTAATTCTCGGGTCTCCGTTAATTTATAGTGATAGTAAGTTTCTTTTTGTTTATCGCGCTCAATCTCGGCTTCCACACCACCCCAAGCATAAAGATTTACTCTGGCTGCCACACCGGGGCCTGAACGCCGCTCACTGGTATAAGTGTGACGTTGTCCCAAAACGGATGTCCCGGTAAGAGAAACAACCGGAAGATGACCGGCTTCAGAAACTTTAGTTTGACTTGCCGCCATTGAAATATTGGCTTTTGCCTCGTCTAAAGTTGGATCGGCAACAAATGCGTATTGAAGAATTTCGTTCAGCGTCGTTTTGGCAAATACGCCCGGAGACAACAATAACAACATCCCCGTTAGTGCTAAAGAATAGCGTTTAAAGATAAAATTTTTCATAATTTTCCTTTTTTGGCACCGTTTTGAAACAGCCATTTATGGGTTCTCGGCATTATGTAGCCTTCGCGAAATGGGGCGAGATTGTATCACGGAAGATCGTATTTATAAATTCATCTTCCATAATTAATTCACCTAATCCCCTGCAATTGCTACATAATATCGAAAGAAAGCATAACACCGCGCGATAAAATCCCCTGCATCAATGACACAGGGGATTGAACTTAAAACAGACTAATGAAGATTAAACAACTTGTACGTTTGCTTGAACATAAACCAAAGTATCATCTTGACCGTTAAATTCATAACCGTGATACATCACACCGTCTTGTTCCACAGTGCCGGTTTTATGCCATGTTACCTTCGTTCATTGCTTTACCAACATTACCGAAATCAACTTTATCATCTTCGCCATATTTCACGAATACGGTTGTACCGTATCTTTTAAGCAAATATCAATTTGGTCGCTGCCTTAGCCTAAATAAACACGGGTTCATTGATTTTGATCGCCACTAATCACTTGATTCGTACTAGAAAATCTATTTCTTCTAAGTTTCCATCTAGGATATCATCTCTGAAAAGTAAGCCAAATAGTTTGCTTTTGTTACCTAAATCATCCATATACGGCTAAAGTGCGGTCAAATTTTCACAAATTTTTAGACAACAAAAAAGCCGCTATCAAAGCGGCTTCTGTGTTTAAAATTCTGTTTGGTGCCTAGGGTCGGACTCGAACCGACACGGTTACTCACCGGCGGATTTTGAATCCGCTGCGTCTACCAATTTCGCCACCCAGGCTTGGGTACGGAGGCGTATTATACACATATAAAACCCCGTAGCAAGAAAAAAATTTCAGATTTTATTTAGTTGCATTAAAATTAAACAAATGCCTTTAACACGCTTCTTAAACACTAAGAAAAAAAGTATCGCCAGATAAATGCACTGACCCAAATACATAGCATAACCAAAATTTGAATTAACCTTTTCTTCGTTAATTTTTCTGCCGACATATTCTTAAACTCCCTATTTAGTGGTAAAATTTTGTGTTAGATCAATTTTACACGATTCTTTTTAAAATATTTGAGGATTAAATGAAAAATTTCATTTTAGAAACGAAGGCAGGACGCCGGGTTCAATCGGGAGGCTGCGCTATTCATTGCCAAGATTGCAGTATTAGCCAACTTTGTATTCCTTTCACATTAAACGAACACGAACTTGATCAACTCGATAATATTATTGAACGGAAAAAACCCATCCAGAAATCACAGGTACTCTTCAAAGCCGGTGATACATTAAATTCCATTTATGCGATCCGCTCCGGCACCATTAAAAGCTATACCATTAGTGAATCGGGTGAAGAACAGATTACTTCTTTTCACTTGCCCGGTGATTTAGTCGGGTTTGATGCTATCACCAATATGCAACACCCTAGCTTTGCACAAGCACTGGAAACAGCAATGGTCTGTGAAATTCCTTTTGATGTTTTGGATGATCTCTCAGGCAAAATGCCTAAGTTACGCCAACAAATTATTCGTCTAATGAGTAGCGAAATCAAAAGCGATCAAGAAATGATTTTGCTGCTTTCCAAAATGAATGCGGAAGAACGCCTCGCTGCGTTTATCTACAATCTTTCTAAACGCTACTCCGCTCGTGGGTTTTCGGCTAAAGAATTTCGTTTAACAATGACACGTGGTGATATAGGCAATTATCTTGGTTTAACCGTTGAAACCATCAGCCGTCTTTTGGGGCGTTTTCAAAAATCGGGCGTACTTTCCGTACAAGGGAAATACATCACTATTAATGATATGAATGCATTAATTGAATTGACCGGCGTGAACCGAACCAAAATTACAATGTTGGACTAAAAAATGGCGTGATATTTTCACGCTTTTTTCTTCTTAAAAATTGCACCAAATCATCTTTTTCGTGATCTTTTCTTGTCATAACACGCATTCTTTCTTATGCTATGCGGCAAATTTACGGAGGTTGTTATGAAATTTAAAAATATCTTGGTTGTTCTCAATCCTGACAACGAAAAACAATATGCACTTGCACGTGCGGTACGTCTTGTCAAGGAACAAGAAAATGTTGAGAAAGTTAAAATCACAACATTATTGACCGTCTATGATTTATCTTATGAAATGTCCGCCCTGCTTTCTTCCGAAGAACGTGAAGAAATGCATAAAACCGCCATCGAGCAGCATCGCCAAGCGGTACAATTTTATCTTGATAAATATGCTGATCCACAAATTGAGTTTGAATCTCATATTGTTTGGAACAGCAATGAAGCAGAAGGTATTCGTGAAGAAGTCGAAAAAAATTCATACGATCTTGTGGTGAAATATACCAAAGATGAAGAAAGTTTCACTTCACTTATTTTCACACCGATTGACTGGCAATTATTGCGTAAATCTCCCGTTCCCGTACTGATTGTTCGAGATGGTGATTGGAAACACCAACGCCGAATTTTAATTGCGGTGAATGTTTCCGGTGAACAAGATTATCAAGATGAATTTAATCAAGAACTCGTGTCAACGGGGATGTCTCTTGCAGAAAATCTGAATCGAGGTAATGTTCACCTTGTTGCCGCCTACCCTGTCACACCAATTAATATGGCGATAGATTTGCCCGAATTTAATGCCTCCGGCTATGAAAACAGTATTCGCGGACAACATTTGATTAATATGAAAGTCTTACGTCAAAAATTTGGCATTGATGAAGATCACACGCACGTTCGTGAAGGTTTCCCTGAAGATGTGATTCCGGAAGTGGCAAAAGAAATTGAGGCAGAATTGGTTATTTTGGGAACAGTAGGCCGTACAGGGTTATCCGCAGCCTTACTTGGCAACACTGCAGAACACGTAATCAGTAAATTAAGCTGTAACCTACTTGCGATTAAACCATCTAAAAAAGAAGACTAATCTTTTTAAATCTATGTAAAGTGCGGCCATAAAAAATAATCTTTTTTACCGCACTTTTGCGATCTCTTTCACAAATTTAAAAAAATCTATTCGCTCTGACTTCATTTCTTTTATACACTTCCAGCTCCTTATTTAAATGCTTTCTACTTGGTTAATTGACAATTTACTTAAAAGGATTTCATAAATGAAAAAAACATTTATTGCTGGATTAACGCTTTTTGCATGCAGCGTACAAGCACACGAAGTGTGGGTTTCAGCTCCGCAACACTTAAAAACAGATTCAATCTTAAAAGCAGGACTCGCTTACGGTGATTATCCCTATGTTGAAAAAATTCCTGAAGCACGTCTATCTATTTTTGAACCATTGAAAATTATCAATCAAGAAGGAGTGCAACAAACGCTAGTACAAAATGGTGAAAATTATCAGTATCAATCAGAAAAGCCACTAAAAGTGGGATCTTATTGGATAACTGCGACCTATAAACCTACATTTTGGTCACAAAATTCAGAAGGTTGGAAAATGAAAAATATGCAAGACACGCCGAATGCGACTTACTGTGAACAAACACAAATGTTCGGTAAAAAGTTGGTAACCGTAGGCAAACAACCGCTAAATGTTGAAATGGCGACAACACGCATAGGACTGCCACTTGAAATCGTTCCTTTAAAAGATCCGAGTAAAGCACAATCAGGTGAAGTCTTTCCTGTGCAGATTTTCTATCAGGATATGCCGCTGGCGGGAGAAACGGTAATCGCCACGGCAGATACCGTGATTGTTAAAGATTTGGATGCTGCAACAGGACACCGTGAACCGCAAGGTTTTTCCGGTAAAACTGATAGTCAAGGTCGAGTGAATATTATTCCATTAATTGATGGCATTTGGAAAATCAAAGTTATTCACAAAACGCCATTTTCGGATCAAACGACTTGTCAACAGTCTGCAAGTTATTCGACCTTAATTCTTCCGGTAGGAAAAGGGGTAGATAAACTTCCTCCGAAACCTGAACATCATCACTAGATGACAAAAAAGTGCGGTCAATTTTGACCGCACTTTTACTTGTTATCAATTATTTCTTCCGTTCGCCCCATTTACCATCGATAAAATCGACAATCCATTTGGTGGCTTTGCCATTTTTTTCTGAAGTTACATATTGTTTCTTCTCTTTGCGGCTGAAGCGGATAATCGCCTCATTCCCTTCCGGATCTTTTTGTGGCGCATCGGCAAGATAAGCCAATTTTTCCGGTAAACGATCACGATATAGGGCTAATTCCGACACTTTCGCCGGGCGGGTTTCACGGGATTTCGGGAAATTATGCGCCGACATAAACACGCCACTCGCCCCGTCTCGCAAGACAAAATAAGCATCGGATTTTTCACATTTAAGTTCAGGAAAATGCACCGGTTCTTCTTTTGGTGGGGCGACTTCGCCATTTTTCAAAATTTTGCGGGTGTTATCACAATTTGTACATCCCATATATTTGCCGAAACGCCCTAATTTTAAGTGCATATCCGCACCACACTTGTCACATTCCACAACAGGCCCGTCATAACCTTTAATTTTGAATGAACCCTCTTCAATGAGATAGCCATCACAATTTGGGTTATTCCCACAAATATGGATTTTACGTTGTGCATCAATCACATAGCTATCCATTGCCGTACCGCATTTCGGGCAACGTTTACGTTCCATTAGGGCTTTGGTTTCGGAAGATTCATCCAGCACATTTAATAATTCCGCTTCCGGAATTAAATTCATTGTGGTTTTACACCGCTCTTTGGGTGGTAAGGCATAGCCTGTGCAACCTAAAAACACACCGGTACTTGCCGTGCGAATCGCCATATTTCGACCACAAGTCGGGCATTTTATGTCGGTTTCTACCAAGCTATTTGGACGCATTCCGCCTTCTAATTCGTCTAATTCCGCTTTAGAAAGTTGGTTAGAAAAGTCTTTAAAGAATTGATTTAATTCCATTTTCCAATTTACCGATCCTGACGCGATTTTATCTAGGGCGTCTTCCATATTGGCGGTGAAATCATAGTTCATCAACTCGCTGAAAGATTCACTTAAACGGTCGGTGACAATTTCTCCCATTTTTTCCGCATAAAAACGGCGATTTTCGGTGCGAACATAGCCCCGTTCTTGAATAGTAGAAATAATTGTCGCGTAAGTTGAAGGACGACCGATTCCCCGTTTTTCAAGCTCTTTTACTAAGGCAGCTTCCGTAAAACGTGCGGGTGGCTTGGTGAAATGTTGGCTTGATTGCACTTCTTGTAGAACCAATTTTTCTGCCACGGTGACTGCCGGTAATTCTTGATCTTCCGGATTTTTTCCCATTTGCGGCAAGACTTTTGTCCAACCGTCAAAACGTAAAATTCGCCCTTTGGCTTTTAATGTGTAATCCCCTGCCGTTACGGTGAGTGTACTGCTGTCATATTGTGCCGGTGGCATTTGACAGGCGAGAAATTGACGCCAAATTAAGTCATAAAGACGAGCCGCATCTTTTTCCATTCCGCTTAAATGATCTGGTAATGTATTGACATCCGAAGGGCGAATCGCTTCGTGCGCTTCTTGTGCATTTTCTTTACTGGAATAAAAATTCGGTTTTGTCGGTAAATATGCGTCACCAAAATGGCTTTCAATATAACTACGCGCCATATTTAAGGCATCTTGGCTCAAATTGGTGGAATCCGTACGCATATAGGTGATGTAACCCGCTTCATACAAACGTTGTGCCAACATCATTGTTTTCTTCACACCAAAACCTAAACGGGTACTCGCCGTTTGTTGCAGTGTTGAGGTAATAAATGGTGCACGTGGACGGGAGCTTGTCGGTTTGGTGTCTAAATCAGTGACAACGTAATCGGAAACATTAAGAAAATCGACCGCACTTTGTGCTTCCTGTTGATTTTTCGGATCAAACTTTTTGCCCTTATAATCTGTGACATCCAATCGAATGGCTTTTTTGCCTTGGGTTTGGGTAATCGCCGCCACTTCCCAAAATTCTTCCGGTTGGAACGCCTTGATTTCACGTTCACGTTCTACCAGCAATTTCACAGCAACGGATTGCACACGCCCCGCCGAAAGCCCACGCGCCACTTTTTTCCATAATAAAGGGGACACCATAAAGCCTACGACACGATCAAGAAAACGGCGTGTTTGCTGGGCATTTACCCGATCCATATTTAAATGTTCCGGTTTTTCAAAGGCTTGTTTGATGGCATTTTTGGTGATTTCATTAAATACGACACGGCTAAAACGCTCGTCATCACCACCGATCACTTCACGCAAATGCCAAGCAATCGCTTCTCCCTCTCTATCCAAATCGGTTGCCAAATAAATATGATCCGCTTTTTTCGCAAGAGATTTCAATTCCGCCACCACTTTTTCTTTCCCCGGCAAAATTTGATAATTGGCTTTCCAATCGTGATAGGGATCAATCCCCATTCGTTTTACCAGTGCATTACGTTCTTTCTCTGCTTTAATTTTTGCTTTTTCTTCTGCACTCAAGCCTTTGGTTGAAATAGGTTTCGCTTTTTCACCTGTCCCCGCACCTACCGTTGGCAAATCACGAATATGTCCAACGCTGGATTTCACCACATACTGGCTGCCTAAATATTTATTAATGGTTTTCGCTTTTGCCGGTGATTCCACAATCACCAAAGATTTACTCATTTGATTACCTAATTAGCTGGAATTTTGTAAAATGGCGGTATAGTGCAAACTTACGCAAGCAAAATCAAGTCTTTTTTTGAAAAAGGAAAGGAAATGGACAAACTGAATGCGATTTCAATTTTTTGTAAAGTGATTGAAACACAAAGCTTTACTCAAGCGGCGGCACAGCAAAATATGTCTGTCGCGATGGCAAGTAAATTGGTCTCTCAACTTGAAGAACATTTAAAAATACGCCTTTTACAGCGTACCACCCGCAAAATAATGCCAACCGAAGCCGGTATGATTTACTACCAACATTGCCAAGGCATTTTGTTGGATATCGATGAAGCCGATGCCAGTGTGAGCAATCTCAGCACAACGTTACAAGGGAATTTATTGGTTTCCGTGCCACGTGATTTCGGGCTGCTTTTTATTGCCCCCAATTTACCAATGTTTATTGCCGCTCATCCGAATTTGCACATTGAAGTCGAATTTAATGATAAAAAAATTGATTTGGTGGCGGAAGGCTATGATCTTGCACTGCGAATTGGTTATATGCAGGATAGTTCTCTCGTTGCCCGCAAAATCAGTACAACAACCGTCCATTTTGCCGCCTCTCCCCGTTATTTAGAATTAAATGGCACACCACTGTCTCCTGCCGACTTAGAACAGCATCAGGGCTTATTATATAAAAGTACGCTCAATCAAGTGAATTGGCTGGGAACTCGGGCTAGCCAACCACAACGCATCAAAATCAAATCAAAAGCAGTAAGTAATAATGGCCTCGCCTTATTGGATATGGCAAAAGCCGGGCTAGGTATTGTCAATCTACCGGCATTTATCTTAGATGAGGCGTTTAAAAAAGGTGAGTTAATCGAGGTTTTGCCAGAATACAAGCAACAACAATTAGACATTCATATTGTCTATCCAAACAGACGACACCTCCCCGTCAAAGTCCGCGCATTTATCGATTTTTTAGCGAGTTTGGGATTGTGCTCAGAAATTTAATTTTGGGATTAGGAGACAAAACTTGTCTCCTGCTATTCACGTTATTTTAGGATTGGGTATTTAGGTAAATTAAGTCTAAAAATGCTCTACATTATATGCTCATTGCACAAGATAACTGATATATCAGTTCCCCCTGTAAAAGAAAGAAATAAAAGTGCGGTTATTTTCGCTATCAATTTTCCCCGATATTCTCAATAAAGATTACACCTCCACCAAAATCAAAATTGCCGCTTCCCCACCCCATTCTTTTGGCGCTTGGTGCAACGCACGTACTTTAGGGTGCTGAACCAACCAGCGTGGAATTTGTTTTTTTAAAGTGAATGTGCCGTAGCCTGTCATAATGCTGGCACAATCTACCCCTTCATCTTCGCACGCCAGCAATAATGCCGCTAATTCCATTTTTGCCTGCTCACGGGTTAAGCCGTGCAAATCTAAAAATAATTCAGGGGAAAAATCGCCGCGGCGTAATTGTTTAAGTAAATGGGAATCCTCGCCTTCACGCAAATATTTCACCATTCCATCGTTTTCATTTAATAAAGGCTCATATTCATCGGAAAAATAAAATAGGGTGTCTTCCTTTTCACGCATATCCCTTAAATAGGATTTTTTTTGACCGCACTTTTGACGTGGGGCGACAACGGTATCTTGTTTAATGGGCTTAATCCCTTTCGTTTCTGCCCGAAATAGCTCAAATTCTTCTTGCATTTTTTCTCGCTCATTTCAAATTTTGCGTATCATATCATAGTTACAAACCACCTTATGTGGTATAACTACGCAAATTTTTTTACAAGGGAAATATGATGGAAACCACACATAATCAAGAACTGGTTGCGACAATTTTAAATGATAATGTTGCCGCCGAACTGCATACGATCCAAGATTTTCTCCGTTGGACATACAGCACCTTTAACCGTGCCGATATTTACTATGGACAAGGACACGACAATGCTTGGGACGAAGCCCTTCAACTGGTGCTTACCGGCTTACAGCTCCCGATTGATTTTCCAACCGAACTATTCCAAAGCCGTTTAACCCCTTCGGAAAAAGAAAGTTTGATTCAATTTGTTTTATCCCGAATTGAACAACGCGTGCCGGTTGCCTATCTCACCAACAGTGCGTGGTTTTGTGGTCACGAATTTTACGTGGATGAGCGAACCATCATCCCCCGCTCTCCAATTAGTGCCTTAATTCAAGATCGTTTTGAAGGATTAATTTCGCAATCTCCCCGTCATATTTTGGATCTTTGCACCGGCAGCGGTTGTATTGCGATTGCCTGTGCTTATGCTTTTCCGGAAGCGGAAGTGGATGCGGTGGATTTATCTTTTGATGCCTTGAATGTGGCGGAAATCAATATTGCCCGCCATCAATTAGAACATCGTGTGTTCCCGATTCAATCCAATTTATTTGAAAATATCTTGGGGCAAAAATACGATCTTATCGTAACCAATCCCCCTTATGTAGATGAAGAAGACCTTGCCGATATGCCGGAAGAATTTCACTTTGAACCGGAACTGGCGCTTGGTTCAGGCAGTGATGGCTTGGATATTACCAAACAAATTTTAAAACAAGCCCCTGATCATTTAACCGAAAACGGCGTATTGGTGTGTGAAGTGGGAAATAGTATGGTGAGTTTAACCGAACAATATCCGGATGTCCCCTTTGAATGGGTTGAACTGAAAAATGGTGGCTTAGGCGTGTTTGCCATTCGCCGTCAAGATTTAGTGAAATACCACAATTTTTTTTAATGCAATGTGCGGTTGAAATTCATCTCAAATTTCAACCGCACTTTTAATGCTTCTATCGCATATCCAATGTTACATCATCAAATAATTTCTTCATCGAACTGCTATCTTGCAAACTCTCGGCTCTTTCAACCATTGAACGGGTTAAATGCGGTGAGAAATATTCCATAAAATCATACATATAGTTACGTAAAAAAGTGCTGGGTTTAAACACAATTTGCGTCATACTGGCGTGGAATAAATGACCGGCATCAATCGCCACCAGATCACTATCAAGCTCGGTATATGCCATACTTGCCATAATGCCTACGCCTAACCCGAGACGAACATAGGTTTTAATCACATCCGCATCGGTTGCCGTAAACACAATGTTTGGCAAAATACCCGCGGCATTAAAGGCATAATCTAAATCCGACACGCCGGTAAAACCAAAGGTGTAAGTGACTAATGGATATTCCCCCAATTTTTCAATCGTGAGATTTTTCTCTTTTGCCAAAGGATGATCCGATTTCACAATCACGGAGCGATTCCATAAATAGCAAGGCAGTTGAATAAGGTCGTCAAACAAATGCGGTGCTTCGGTTGTAATGGCGAGATCTACCTCACCTAAAATTAACGCATCGTGAATTTGGGTTGGTGAACCTTGATGAATATGCAAACTCACTTCGGGATATTGTTTAGAAAAGCGTTCCACCACTGTCGGTAACATATAGCGGGCTTGTGTATTAGTGGTGGCAATGCGTAGCACACCACGATCAGGACGGGTATATTCCGATGCCACCGATTTAATACTTTCCGCTTTCACCAATAATTCGCGGGCAATGGCGATAATTTTTTTGCCTGCCGGCGTTACGGCTCTGATGTGTTTACCATTACGCTCAAAAATTTCTAAGCCAAGCTCATCTTCCAACAACCGTACCTGCTTGCTGATCCCCGGCTGTGATGTATAAAGCGCATTTGCCGTTTCCGTTACATTCAAATTTTGATTAACGATCTCAACAATATAGCGAAGTTGTTGCATTTTCATAATAACGACCTATTTTTTATAACGTTTTCCCAATTCCGTATAACGTTTCACGGCTTTACGAATTTGACCGGATTTTGGACGGCGGCGTTGTTTGGTGACATCTAATTTTGTTTCGGTTTCCGGCGGTAAGCCCACCAATTCACGCAAATAATTGACGTTTTCCAAATTCATTTCTTCCCAGCCGCCACGAGGTAAACCTTTCATCAATTTAATATTGCCGTAACGAATACGAATCAAACGGCTTACTTGAATGCCTTGCGATTCCCACAAGCGGCGAACTTCACGGTTACGCCCTTCCATTAAGGTAACATCGTACCATTGATTCATCCCCTCCCCGCCGGCAAATTTGATTTCTTTAAAATTGGCAGGGCCATCTTCTAACTGCACGCCTTTGCGTAAACGAGCCAACATTGCCTCATCCACCTGACCAAACACACGTACAGAATATTCCCGTTCTACTTCTCGGCTTGGGTGCATTAAACGATTTGCCAGTTCACCGTCTGTTGTAAACAACAATAAACCTGAAGTATTAATATCCAAACGTCCCACGGCAATCCAACGTGAACCGTTTAAGCGTGGCAGACGATCAAACACCGTTGCCCGCCCTTCCGGATCGCTACGTGTACAAAGTTCGCCTTCCGGTTTGTAATACATCAATACACGACAAACTTCTTTTTGGGCTTGCTGAAGATTGATAATTCGCCCGTCAATCCGCACCTTCACACCGGAATGAACATCAATGCGATCGCCCAATGTTGCCATTTTGCCATCAACACTGACCCGATTTGCCGCAATCATTGCTTCAATTTCACGGCGAGATCCTTGTCCCGCACGTGCCAATACTTTTTGTAATTTTTCACCCTCTACTGTGCCTTTAGAAATATGGGATGAATTTGGCAAAGTCGCCATCTTAGGTTCAGAATGAACTGCGGTTTTGTTTTTTTTACGCTCAAAGTGCGGTCGATTTTCACGGCGTTTTTCACCTTGTTTGGCAGATGTTTTTTTAAATTGAGTTGATTTCATATTTTTCCTTTGTCGCTTTCCCAAGCGTCTCATTGTTAATTAAATATACTGATTAAAGAAAAGGTGCGGTTGAGCCACTGCCCTCACGCAAGATAATCGGTTGATCGTCTGTTAAATCCACCACAGTGGTGGGATCTTGTCCTAAATAGCCGCCGTGGATAATCAAATCCACTTGGCGTTCTAAACGATCGCGAATTTCCTCCGGATCGGACTGGGTAATATATTCCTCTCCCGGTAACATCAAAGAACAGGATAAAATCGGCTCGTCCAAGGCTTTCAATAAATCTAATGCAATTTGATTATCCGGCACGCGTAAACCAATGGTTTTGCGTTTTGATGTCATTAAGCGGCGGGGTAACTCTTTTGTTGCGGTAAGAATAAAAGTGTATCGCCCCGGTGTATTATTTTTAATTAAGCGATAAGCCACATTACTTACGGTGGCATAGGTTGAAAGTTCGGATAAATCACTGCACACCAAAGTGAAATTATGTCCTTCAGGCAATTGGCGAATCGCCACAATACGATCCATTGCGTGTTTATCACCAAGCATACAACCGAGGGCATAGCCGGAATCGGTTGGATAAACAATCACACCGCCTTTACGCAAAATTTCTACCGCTTGATTAATCAAGCGAACTTGCGGATTTTCCGGATGAATATAAAAAAACTGGCTCATTTTCGTTTCCTCAAAATTAGTGGAATTATACACCTTTTAATTATTACATTATCAAAACTTGTTATAAAAAAACCGCACTTTGAACACATTATCAAATGTGCGGTCAAAATCTGCTATAAATTTCAAAATGATACAATACTGTCAGCTCTGATTTATGAGATAAAAAAATTTATTACCAGCAAAAACGCTGTTGCACTTGATTTTTCTCCCTTTGTTGCAAAAATTCTTGCTTGTGTTTGGAATTGGAAAGATAATTTTTTTGCCGTATTAGACGTTTATCTAATTCAGCTTCGGATTCTTTGAGTGCTTTTTTTCGATCAGAATATTTTGATGGTATTTTTTCATAAAATATTGCTTGATATGGATTTGCTTTCACCCATTTAACCGCCTCTTCCGCCGCCTTTTCTTGCTTAGCAAAATCGCAAAAAGCATAGGGATTAATCACACTTCCAACAAGCTTGGAAAAATCAACATATTCGACTTCACTCATTTTAGGAAGATTCAACACATACAGTGCGGTAATAAGTCGATCCCTTCCTCGATAAAACCATTTTACCGCATCATCTCTTTTCCCAAAATCATAACTACGTGCAGCTAAAGTAAACATAGTGATTGGCGTAACCAACGCTGGATCTTTTTCTACAATTTCTACCGCTTTTTGATAATCAGTAAAACGATTACTTGCAAGAAGTGGATCGATTTCATTATAAACATTAACCCACTCAACCTTTCCCCCAAGTGCAGAATAATAAGGTATTACTTGAATATCAATAGATTTAACTTTTTTAATATTTCCCGAGCCAGATTTTATTGACGTACAAGCACTTGTTGAAACCAAAAGTGCAGTAAAAATCAGCCCTGTTTTTTTTAACTTAAACATTTTTATTTCCCTCATTAAACTTGTTTATCACATTTTTTAATGCAGCCCCAATCTCCGCTAAACTTCTCACGGTTTTGACGCCCGCCGCTTCAAGTGAGGCGATTTTATCATCAGCCGTGCCTTTTCCACCGCTAATAATCGCCCCTGCGTGTCCCATTCGCTTACCTTTTGGTGCAGTAACACCGGCAATGTAGGCGACCATTGGTTTGGTGATATGGGCTTTAATATAAGCCGCCGCTTCCTCTTCCGCCGAGCCGCCAATTTCGCCGATCATCACGATAGCCTCGGTTTCCACATCTTCTTGAAAGCGTTTTAAAATATCAATAAAACTTGAGCCGGGAATCGGATCGCCACCAATGCCCACACAGGTAGATTGTCCAAAGCCTTCATCCGTAGTTTGTTTTACCGCTTCATAAGTCAGCGTGCCGGAACGGGAAACAATGCCCACTTTGCCCTTTTTATGGATATGTCCCGGCATTATGCCAATTTTACATTCATCAGGCGTAATTACCCCCGGGCAATTAGGGCCGATCATCACCACACCGGTTTCCTTTAATTTTTGTTTTATCGTAAGCATATCAAGGGTTGGTATTCCCTCTGTGATACAAACAACAAGCTGAATACCGGCATCAATGGCTTCTAAAATAGCATCTTTACAGAAAGGGGCGGGAACATAAATCATTGTCGCCGTTGCACCGGTAGCTTCCACCGCTTCACACACGGTATTAAATACCGGCAGCCCTAAATGAGTACTGCCCCCTTTATTAGGTGAAACACCGCCCACTAACTTTGTACCATAGGCAAGTGCCTGTTCGGAATGGAATGTACCTTGCGAACCGGTAAAACCTTGGCAAATCACTTTGGTGTCTTTATTGATTAAAATCGACATAACATTACACTCCTTTCGCTGCATTCACTACGGCTTGGGCAGCTTCTTGCAGACTGTTTGCCGCAATCAGATTCACCCCACTTTCCGATAAAATTTTTCTGCCTAATTCGGCGTTTGTGCCTTCCAAGCGTACCACCACCGGAACGGAAATCCCAATTTCCCGTACCGCAGCAATAATGCCATCGGCAATCAGATCACAGCGTACAATTCCGCCAAAGATATTCACCAAAATGGCTTTCACCGCTTTATCCGTAAGGATAATTTTAAACGCCTCGGTAACTCGTTCTTTTGTCGCTCCACCGCCTACATCAAGGAAATTTGCCGGATTTCCGCCATAAAATTTGACAATATCCATTGTCCCCATTGCAAGCCCTGCACCATTCACCATACAGCCAATATCGCCCTCTAACGCCACATAATTGAGCTGATGTTTTTCCGCCTCGGCTTCACGTAAATCACTTTGACTTAAATCACGCAGTGCGAGTAAATCCTTATGGCGGAAAACGGCATTATCATCAATCGCCATTTTGGCATCTAAACAAATCAAATTTCCTTCTTTGGTGATCACAAGGGGATTGACTTCCAACAAAGCCAGATCTTTTTCAACAAATAATTTGGCAAGTTGCACAAAAATATGGCTGAACTGTTTATTTTGCTCCCCACTTAAACCCAGTTTAAAGGCAAGCGCTCGCCCCTGATACGGCATACCACCGAATAACGGATCAATGGCAATTTTATGGATTAAATGTGGTGTATCCCGTGCCACATCTTCAATATTCATTCCACCGGCGGAAGACGCCATAAAAATAATTTTTTGTGAGGAACGATCGATCACAGCACCAAGATAAAGTTCTTTTTCAATATTACAGGTTTCTTCAACATAA
This sequence comes from Rodentibacter myodis, assembly GCF_001999305.1. Taxonomy (GTDB): domain Bacteria; phylum Pseudomonadota; class Gammaproteobacteria; order Enterobacterales; family Pasteurellaceae; genus Rodentibacter; species Rodentibacter myodis. The sequence continues at coordinate 94,989 of NZ_MLHQ01000010.1, forward strand.
ATACGATGAACCGGCTGACCTTGCTTATCCGTCTGAAAAGTCACCAAGCGGTTACCTAGCCATTGATTTGCAAATGCTCGGGCTTCTTCTTCATTATGGATGAGTTTTACCCCTCCCGCTTTGCCGCGACCGCCTGCGTGTACCTGACATTTGGCAATCCAAGTCTCACCATTGAGCTGAAAAAGTGCCATTGCCGCTTCATCTGCCGATTGGCAAACAATCCCCTCGCTTACCGGCAAATGATATTCTTTAAATAGCTGCTTTGCTTGATATTCGTGTAGGTTCATAAGTTCCCCTATGTTTTCATTTCTAAAAGTATGTCGCCAATACATAAAAAATAACGCGAATGGTAGAGATTCCACGCTTGGTGTCCTTAACATTAATCTATCGATTTTATTGATACGGACGCGAGGCATCGCGTCCCTACCAATCACGTTATATTACATTTGATATTATCGCTGTTTAACAATAAATCCTAAGGAAAATAACACCATAAAAAACAAAAGTGCGATCAAATTGACCGCACTTTTCCGCTAAATTTCCAATAATAATCTTGTTGGATCTTCCAATAAGTCTTTAATCGCCACGAGGAAACCCACAGATTCTCGACCGTCAATTAAACGGTGATCATAAGACAACGCCAAATACATCATTGGGCGAATCACCACTTCACCATTAAGGGCAATTGGACGTTCTTTAATGGCGTGCATTCCTAAAATTGCACTTTGCGGCGGATTGATAATTGGCGTGGACATCAAAGAGCCAAAAACACCGCCATTGGTGATCGTGAAATTACCGCCGGTTAAATCTTCCACCGTTAATTTGCCATCCCGACCTTTTTCCGCCAAGGCTTTAATTTGCTTTTCAATTTCCGCCATACTGAGTTTGTCGCAGTTGCGTAACACCGGTGTGACCAAACCGCGCGGTGTCGAAACCGCAATGCTAATATCAAAATAGTTGTGGTACACAATATCATCGCCGTCAATGGACGCATTCACTTCCGGATAACGCTTTAAGGCTTCTACAACCGCTTTAATATAAAAGGACATAAAACCTAAACGCACGCCGTGTTGTTTTTCAAATTTTTCACCGTATTGTTTACGCAAGTGCATTATCGGCTGCATATCCACTTCATTGAAGGTGGTGAGCATTGCCGTGCTGTTTTTCGCCTCTAATAAACGTTCGGCAATGCGTTTGCGTAAACGGGTCATCGGCACACGTTTTTCGGAACGGGAACTGTACGCCACCGTGCTAATGGTATTTTGCTCCGTTGCCATTGCCTGTTTTGCTTTTTGCGCATCACGTTTTGCCATTTCCCGTTCAATATCTTCACGGGTTAAACGTCCCCCCACACCGGAACCTTGAATTTGGGTGGCATCAAGATCGTGTTCTGCCAATAAACGGCGAACCGCAGGGCTTTGATCGGCAGCATTATTATGGCTGTTTTCAATTGCTGATTTTTGACGATCTGCCGGCGTGGCTTCATTCGCTTCTTTTACCGTGGCGGAGCTTAGATCACCCGCTTGAGCGGTGGAAAGTTTAGCGAGAATTTGTTTGCTTACCACGGTTGCCCCTTCGGCTTCTAAAATATCGGTAATCACCCCATCTGCTTGCGCCGGTACTTCCAACACCACTTTGTCCGTTTCAATTTCGACTAACACTTCGTCACGTTTTACCGCCTCGCCCACTTTTTTATGCCAAGTTGCCACTGTCGCATCGGCAACAGATTCAGGTAAATCGGGAACAAGAATTTCGATTGTCATATTAATTTCCTTTCGTTCTTTACAGAAATCTATCTCAAATTCCGATCTTTCCTTTTTTAGAAAAGATCGGGTTAAAAAACACTTTTAATGTTGACCGCACTTTATAAAGTCAAAGCATCTTCTACCAATTGTTTTTGCTGTTTGGTATGCAACGACATATAACCCACCGCCGGTGAAGCTGAAGCAGGGCGACCTGCATATTTCAATTTCACTTCTTCGGGAATGGAGCTTTCAAAATTATGTTTACAACTATACCAAGCACCTTGGTTGAGCGGTTCTTCCTGACACCATACATAATCTTTTACGTGGGCGTAAGGCTCAAGGGCTTTTTTCACATCATCGTGCGGATAAGGATAAAGCTGTTCGATACGAATAATTGCCACATCCGTTTGATTATTCGCACGGCGTTGTTCCAATAAATCGTAGAATACTTTACCGGAACACATTACAACCCGTTTTACGCCTTTCGGATCGAGTTCATCCACTTCTCCGATCACGGTTTGGAATGCACCGTTGACCAATTCATCTAAACTTGATACGGCTAATGGATGGCGCAATAAGGATTTTGGCGAAATCGCAATTAATGGACGGCGCATTTTTCGCAATGCCTGACGGCGTAACATATGGTAAACCTGTGCCGGTGTGGATGGAATACACACCTGCATATTCTGCTCTGCACATAGTTGTAAATAACGCTCTAAACGGGCGGAGGAATGTTCCGGTCCTTGTCCTTCGTAACCGTGTGGTAATAACATCACTAAGCCACACATTCTGCCCCATTTTTGTTCACCGGAGCTGATAAATTGGTCAATCACAATTTGTGCGCCATTGGCAAAATCACCAAATTGTGCTTCCCAAATGGTGAGCGTTTTCGGATCGGCAGTGGCATAACCATATTCAAAGGCAAGCACGGATTCTTCCGATAAAACGGAATCCCATACTTCAAAACGTCCTTGATTTGCGTGTAAATGCGTAAGCGGAACATAACCCGTACCATCATTTTGATTATGCACTACGGCGTGGCGGTGGAAGAATGTCCCCCGTCCGGCATCTTCACCGGATAAACGTACATTCACGCCTTCATCAAGCAGTGTGGCATACGCCATCGTTTCCGCCATTCCCCAATCCAACAATTTTTCGCCTTGATACATCGCTTTGCGATCATTGTAAATTTTTTCAACGCGAGGATGGGCGCGTAAACTTTCAGGATATTCACACACGCGTTTGGCAAGCGTGATGAAACGATCTTGTGGGAACTTGCTTTCATAAGGCGCTGTCCAGTCGTAGTTGAGATACTGCAACCAATCCATTTTTGCGGTATCCATTTCACGCCATTCCGCCAACACACGATCGCCATTATCTAAGGCATCACGATATAGATTCATCATTTCCGTTGCCTGATCTTCGCTAATCACGCCTTCTGCCACTAAACGATCGGCATATACTTTGCGTGGTGTCGGGTGTTTTTTGATGATGCTATACATCATTGGCTGGGTTGCGAGCGGTTCATCCGCTTCATTATGACCGTGACGGCGATAGGAAATAAGATCAATAAAAATATCGCGTTTAAACAAATTGCGATATTCCACCGCCATTCGTGCGGCAAAGGCTACGGCTTCCGGCTCATCTCCATTGACGTGGATAATCGGTGCTTGGATCATTTTTGCAATATCGGTGCAGTATTCGGTGGAACGGGTATCATTTGGATTTGAGGTGGTAAAACCAATTTGGTTATTGATCACAATCCGAATTGTGCCGCCTACCGTATAGCCACGTGCATTGGACATATTTAAGGTTTCTTGCACAACACCTTGTCCTGCCACCGCAGAATCGCCGTGTACCGTTACCGCCAACACCTGTGAACGTTGGGTATCATTTTTCTTGGTTTGACGGGAACGCACCGCCCCAATTACCACCGGACTGACAATTTCTAAATGCGAAGGATTAAAAGCAAGGGTTAAATGCACGTGGTGATCACCCACTGCAAAATCAGAAGAAAAACCTTGGTGATATTTCACATCGCCGGTGCGATCTCCTGAATGTTTACCGGCAAATTCATCAAATAAATCTTCAGGTTTTTTACCCAATACGTTTACCAACATATTCAAACGTCCGCGGTGTGCCATTCCCATCATCACATCTTTTACGCCTAATTTACCAGCGTGACGGATGATCTCTTTCATTAATGGGATGAAGGCATCACTTCCTTCCAAAGAAAAACGTTTTGCTCCCGGGAATTTAGCCCCCAGATAACGTTCCAATCCATCTGCGGCAGTCAATTCATTGAGAAAATTAATTTTCTCATCGTTGGTAAAGAGCGGTTGATTTAAGCGGCTTTCCAATTTTTCTTGCAGCCACATTTTTTGTTCCATATCCTGCACGTGCATAAATTCCAAGCCAATCGCCCCACAGTAGGTTTCTTTCAGCATTTCATTTAATTCGGCAAGTTTAATATTATCGCGTTTGTAAACGTAGTGATTGATATTAAAGGTTTCGTTGAGATCTTGTTCGGTAAAACCGTGATAGTGATAATCTAATTCAGGCACGCTGGACACTTTCCAACGGTAATAATTAAGCGGGTCAAGTTTGGCTTCCAAATGACCTCGGAAGCGGTAAGCATTAATAAATTGAAGCACTTTAACCAGTTTTGCACTCGCCTCAGGGTCAATGATTGTGACCGCCTCGGTCGTATTTTCTCGGGCTAAGCGGCGGAAATAATCACGTACCGGCGAATGTGCCTGCTCCGGTGCAGTGGATTTCGGCAACAAATCAAAGGTACTACGCCAACTCTCATCAATTGAGGCGGGATCATCCAAATAACGTTCATATAACTCTTCAATATAGGCTTGATTCGCCCCTCCTAATGAGGTTGTCGCTAACCATTCATCAAAGGTTTTGTTTTGCTGCATATTTACCTCTAAATATCTGCTGGATTGAGTGCGCCCATTATACATAGGATTACGCGTGAGAAAATGCTTAGCGGGGAGTTTGTTACAAATTTGTGATCTAGCTCAACAATATTTTTAACTTAAATTTTTAGCCATAACAAAAAGCCCGATAATGTTATCGGGCTTTCGGAAAGTGCGGTCAAAAATACGCTATTTTTAGAAGGTTAAATAAGGTGCGATTTTCTCAATAGTAGTCTCGCCCAAACCTTCAATTTTTGATAATTCGGCGGCATTTTTAATTTTGCCGACTTGGTTACGATAATCAATGATGGCTTGCGCCTTTTTCTCACCGATACCGGAAAGTTTTTGTAAAGTTTGTGCATCCGCCTTATTGATATTCACTTTTGCACTTGAAGCAATTTTCTCTTTTGTTGCCGTTGCTTTTTCTTTCGCAGAATTTAATTTTTCATTCGCTTTCTCTTTCATTGAAGAAGAATCGGAAGATTTCATCGATTTGGCTTTTTCTTTTACCGTTTCTACTTTTTCTTTCGCCATCGTTTTAGCGGATTTCATTGAATCCATTGTTTCTTCTTTCGTGGTGGCGACTTTCTCCATTGCACCTATTTTCTCTGCCATCACACTTTCTTTTGGGCTTTGAACCATTGAATTGGCACTGTTTGCCGCCTCTTTTTTAAAAGTTGAAAGTGGATTTTCATTCGCCAATGCCCCACCGGAAACGGCAATTGCAAGTGCGGTCAAACTCAGTAAAGATTTTAAAGATTTCATAAAAAACTCCTATTATTGTATTGATTTGTCAAAAGACGCTACTAGGACAGCACCTTCAAAAATGAGTTCAATCGCATTATTTTAAGGCAAAAAAAAGTGCCTCGGGAAAGGCACACTCGGAAAGCAAAATAAATGTCGGCTATTAAAATAGCACTTGTTTTTGGTGCGTTAAAAATACCTTTATCAAAAAACTTATGCAAATACCAATATTCAAATTTGTGAACTAAGTCACGGTTTTTCTTAAAATTTTTACATTTCAAATAAAAAAGGCACTTATTTGTGCCTTCTTTCATCATAAAATGAGAATTAACCGTTAATAAATTTTTCGCCTAATTCAATATCACCACGTAATGTTGGCAACATTGCTTCTAATGCCTGTTGTTCAAATTCACTTAATGGGCCGATTGGCAGAATTTCCTCAACACCCTCTTTACCCAAACGAACCGGTTGTGCAAAGAAACGGGCATATTTGCCATCGCCTTCTACATAAGTACATTCAACCACTGTCTCTCCACTTAATCCTTTTACAAGGGAACGTGCAAAACGGGCTGCCGCTTGTGCCATCGAAAGGGTCGCCGATCCACCACCGGCTTTCGCTTCCACCACTTCTGTACCGGCATTTTGGATACGTTTGGTTAATGGTGCGATTTCCTCTGCGTTAAATTCCGCATAAGGTACTTGGGAAAGCAACGGAAGAATGGTTACACCGGAATGTCCGCCAATAACAGGAACGGTTGTGCGGGAAACATTTAAATTTTTAAGCTCGGCAACAAAAGTTTCTGAACGAAGAACATCTAAGGTGGTTACGCCAAATAATTTGCGTTTATCATAAACACCGGCTTTTTTCAACACTTCCGCCGCAATTGCAACTGTTGTATTAACCGGATTCGTAATAATACCAATGCAGGCTTTTGGACAAGTTGCCGCGACTTTTTCAATTAAACCGCGTACGATACCCGCATTGATATTGAATAAGTCTGAACGATCCATCCCCGGCTTACGGGCAACACCGGCTGAAATTAATACTACATCTGCCCCTTCTAATGCAGGCGTCGGGTCTTCACCTGAAAATCCCTTCACTTTCACTGCCGTCGGAATATGGCTCACATCTGCCGCTACCCCCGGTGTGACCGGGGCAATATCATATAAAGATAATTCGGTTTCTGCCGGTAATTGTAATTTCAACAATAATGCCAATGCTTGACCAATACCGCCTGCTGCACCTAACACTGCAACTTTCATAAGTACTCCTTATTAAGTAGATTAACTCATCGGGCAAATTCTAAAAGGTAAATTAACAAATTACAAACAGAGAAATTCAATTATGAGATCTTGCTCAAATTTCTGACAATAAATCGTTGCTTTTTCAGGCATAAATGCCATTTTAGTTGCATAAATTGAATTTTTATGCAACGCTTATGCAGTTTTTACCTAATTTAATATTAAAATGGACAATCTAACAAAAGCATTTAAAGAACTTCTCGCTCAAGAACGTTTTGCCTCTCAAGGCGAAATTGTAGAAGCATTGAAAAATCTTGGTTTTAGTGGAATCAACCAATCTAAGGTTTCACGAATGCTCAGTAAATTTGGTGCAGTGCGCGCCCGCAATACCAAAATGGAAATGGTTTATTGCTTGCCAAACGAACTAAGTGTACCGGCCACCAGCAGCCCACTAAAAAATCTCGTTTTAGATATTGATTACAATGAAATGTTGGTGGTAATTAAAACCACGCCGGGTGCCGCACAGCTTATCGCCCGTTTACTGGATTCTATTGGCAAACCTGAAGGCATTCTTGGCACCATTGCCGGTGATGATACTATTTTTGTCGCCCCCACCAGCAATACCCTCATTTCAACACTGATTGAACGTATTCAAGATCTTTTTGAAAGCTCACTCTAATGAAGATTCTTATCACCGGTGGCACGGGATTAATCGGGCAGGCATTAATCCCTACTCTTTTAAATAAACAATATCACATTACCGTTTTGACCCGTTCGGAAGAAAAAGCCCGCCAAATCTTGCCACAAAAAACACTGCAATTTTTGACCGCACTTTCCCCCCTTGAAAATTTAGATCACTTCGAGGCGGTAATAAATCTTGCCGGCGAACCCATTTTTGCCAAACGCTGGACGGCATTACAGAAAATCAAGCTCTTTGATAGTCGTGTAAAACTCACGCAGCAATTAACCAATCTCATCAATAATGGACGCAATCCTCCCCATTTTATTTCCGCTTCGGCAATGGGCATTTATGGCGATCAGGCAAAACGGGTGATTACAGAAATAAGCCCCACTGCTCAACACACTTTCACGGCACAACTTTGCCAAAAATGGGAAGATACCGCACGTCAAGTACACACTAAAGTTTGCCTGCTTCGCACCGGTATGGTGCTTTCTCCTCAGGGCGGGGCATTAGCGAAAATGCTACCACTGTATCAATGGAATTTGGCGGGACGGTTAGGTTCAGGCAAACAATATTGGTCGTGGATTGCTTTGGAAGATATGGTGAGAGGTATTGTGTTTTTGCTCGAACACGGCAATTCCGAAGGCGTTTATAATCTGGTTTCACCGCAGCCGATAACGAATCAATTTTTCAACCAACAACTTTCCCAATCACTAAATCGCTGTGCTTACTTCCCTATCCCTGAATTTACCTTAAAATGGGTTTTAGGCGAGCGAGCGGGAATGTTATTAGAAAGCCAAAATGCCTTACCGAAATGCTTACTTGAGGCAGGTTTTCGTTTTCAATACGAAAATTTAACGCAATATTTAACCGCACTTTTTACGAAAAAATAGCATAAAAAAACGCGCCTTGAAGTTAACAAGACGCGTCTTTTTTCATTCTTTAAATTTAGTCATTATTACTTGAGAAGATAGAAAGTAATCTTAATAGACTCAAGAATAAGTTATAAATGGAAACATAAATACTCACGGTTGCACGGATATAATTGGTTTCACCGCCGTGAATAATGTTACTGGTTTCATACAAAATCGTCATCGTTGAGAACACCACAAACAATGCACTGATTGCAATTGCCAATGCCGGCATTTGGAAGAAGAAGCTCGCCACCATTCCAAGTAAAAGAACAATGAAAAGCGCAAACATTGCCGTTGAAAGGAATGACATATCTTTCTTCGTTGTTAGCACATAAGCGGAGCAAGCAAAGAATACGATTGCTGTTCCTGCAAACGCTAACATAATGAGATCTTCCATACCGTTTGCCACATACATATTCAAAATTGGCCCAATGGTGTATCCCATAAATCCGGTAAACGCAAATGCCGCTAAAATACCGGCAGGGCGATCAGCCAAACGGTTTGTGATGAAAAGTAAGCCGTAAAAGCCCACAAGTAACACAATAATATTCGGATAAGGTAGGTTCATCGCCATTGAAATATAGGCAACAACCGCTGAAAATGCCATTGTCAGCCCAAGTAAGAAGTAAGTATTACGAAGCACTTTATGAGTGCTTAATAAAGATTCACTTCCAGAGTCAACAATAATGCGTGATTGCATAAAAGCTCCTTAATTGATGTTGGTTAATGCACAAATGCAGGCTGTAAAGTAAGGGCGGATAGGTAAAAAGTCAATGCTATAGAAGAAAATTATTTCTCATTTCGTTCAAAAAGAAATCGAAATGAATAAATAAACACCGACCAACACAATTTCTACATTTTTTTATTTACATCAAAAAATTTTGAATTATACTAAGCCCCGTTTTCTTCGGAGGAATGGTCGAGTGGTTGAAGGCACCGGTCTTGAAAACCGGCGAGGGTTTACGCCCTCCGTGAGTTCGAATCTCACTTCCTCCGCCATTAATTCTTTAGAAGTCGTAAATTTATCCTTTAAAATCAGTAACTTACGGCTTTTTTTGTTTTCTGTTATTTCCTCTATTATTTCATTTGTTGCTGTCAATTTTGACGTATCTAAAACCTTGTTTGACGTAAAATTGACGTGGTTTGCATACTGTAAAAGATGATCTGCATTTAAGTGGGCATACTTCTGAACCATTTCTATGGTTTCCCATCCGCCTAAATCTTTGAGGGTCATCAGCGGTGTGCCGGCTTGAACGTGCCAACTTGCCCAAGTGTGGCGTAAGTCGTGAAAGCGGAAATCCGTGATATTCGCCCTTTCCAATGCCCTTTTAAAATCCTCACGATCAATCTCGGTGATCAACTTCCCTTTTCCTCGATGAAACACATAGTTCGAGATTTTTTGCGTTTCTTTTTGCCGTAAGAATAAAATCATTTCTTGATTTAAGATCAAGGCTCTTGCTCTACCTGATTTTGCAATATCGCTTGTGACGATAGCAATCTGCCAAGAAAAGTCGATTTTATCCCAAGTCAGGGTCAGGATTTCTGTCATTCTCGCACCGGTGGACAACGCAAAACGACAAACCTCTTTCATCCAAGCGAGGTTTAGCGAATTGATTAAACGATTGGCTTCGTCTTTCGTGATCCAACGCACCCGCTTTTTCGGCTCGGGATTTTTCTCGACATAAGGCACGGAATCAATCCACCCGGCTTGCCGGGCGAGATTTAACGCTCGAATGATAGAAGTGCGGTAGCGGTTTTGAGTAGATGGCGACAACGATTCGCCTGTCTTTTTATGGGTGGGCAGATTATTTAAAATCACTTCGGTTGTTAAAGAACTAAGCAGATAGCCTGCTAAGGCTTCTTTCCAGTACATTGTATGCCTGATTTTTGTTTCTTTATCTTTCTGATCTTCGGCTCGCTTAAGAAAAAGCAACAAGGCATCTTCAATGGTTTTTTGTGGCTTTTTATCTAACTTGTCAATTTGCCACGCTTCGTGTTTTAACTTGTCGTGGAGTTCTTGCGCAAGTCTGCGGTCATTTGTTTTAGCTGAGCATCTAATTCTTTTGCCGCTCGGTGTGGTAAAATCGATTTGCCACACGCCACTTTTATTTTTTCTGATCGACATTTTTTATTCTCCAGAGATACAAAATCGCCGACCTGATATAAAATCGCAAATTTTTTTGCATAAAGTAGAACTATATTTTGCACAGCTCAAATTAAACTATTATGCAAAATAAATTACGATTTGATAAAAACGCCCTTTAAATCATCATTAAAGGGCGTTTAAATTTTAAAGACTAAAACTTATAAACCAAATTGTCCTCATACTTTCCAATGTAGCTCGCACTTGTCTGTAACGTTATCCGTTCATAACTTTCAAATTCCTGCCAGTTTTGCCATTTATCCTCAATCATTGCGTCAATAAAGCGGATAAACTCGCTTTTAGTCGAGCTAAAAAAGATGTACGGCGGGCGGGTTAAATGTATCAACCGCAAGAAATCAATCAAATCAAAGTAAGTCGCTTGTTTATAGCTTTCTTGCTTTGTACATAAATATGGTGGATCTAACACAAAAAGTGCCTTCGGGTTATCTGTAAACTTCGGTAAGAGCGTGTGAAAAGACTCCCGAATAATTTCAACCCCATCTAAATAGCCCTCTGCACTTGGATAGTCAGATTGTCGGATACAATGCCAAAAATCGTATTGGAATAAATCATCAAGCGTTGCCACTTGCTGACCGCTAAAAAGCAACCAACTCGCCAAGCAATTTAAGTCTTTATACCCTTCAAAATTTTGAATGATTTTGATGAGTTCTGCCTTCAATTCCTTCTGCATACGTTTGTTTTTTGGCATAGCGTTACCGATTGCGGCATAAAGTTGAGTGCGTAATGCGTCAGTGTCATCAATATGCGCTAATCGCTCGGCGTAGCCGTCAAAGTCATTGTAAATCACTCTCACCTTGGGTTTGATATGTTTTGCCGTGTGACTTAATAAACCCGAACCGCCAAAGGTATCAATAATAGTCCAGTCTTCGCCGTCACCGAGAATATTTTCATTTAGGACTTGTTCAAAATGCTTTAAAAACATCCGTTTTTGACCGACGAACGGGAGCGGGGCTTGTTTGAAGATTTTTTGATTTGCCATAGTTTTATCCTATGGCATTCCGGCACTCTTGGACTTGGTGCTCCGATACTCAAATTTGTTAAAATTGATTTAAGGTTTTACAACGCATGCATTTAATTTCTAAGCGTTGTACATTTTCTGCACGTGCCAGTAATTTTTTACAGCACTTGCAACGAATTTCTTTCATTTTTTGCATATCAGCATTTTCCATTTGAAATGGTTTTGTTAAAATCCGCACGCCCTGCAGGGTAGGCGGCAGATGGCTATATGCAAGTTAGGTTTGCGTAGCTGGCACAGTGGGTGTGGTCGCACTTACTGTGTCGCCGTCTTCACTTTTTAAAGATAATCGCTAAGTCATTCGGGCTAAACCTCCATCCATTGTCGCTGTTTTTAATAACGTTGAAACACCACTCACTGCAAAAATATTTTGAGCATTTTTGTTTGATACCACACACAATCCCCAACACGCCCCACCAATCGTATTTTGCGCCCGAAGTGCGGTTAAAATACGCTTTGATTTGGGCTTCTGTCACACTTTTCAGCGGGATTAAATCCCACTTTGAACTATCGGCAACGTTGATTTGTTTGCAACGCACACCGCCGTCCCGTGGGCTTGATGAATAGCAGTCATAATAAATATTCGGTTGGCAACGGTCGCCGTGGCTAAATTGCTGTTGCTCAATCGCGATTTCACAATGACTGTATTTGCCTTTGGTAAAGAGGCAAATAATATTATCTTGCAAGCGTTCAACGCGGTTTTTGGCTTTGCCTTTGTAGAGTGCCAAGTAGATTTTAGTTTGCATTGAGTGATTCCTTATAAGTTTTGCTCCAGCCAATAGACCAATCATAGTCTTTCGGATCTTCGGCTTGTTCCAACAAAATTTTGTGCATATAGGCATTTTCAAACATCTGTTCTTTGAGGGTTTTCACCGCGTCCCACACGGCTTTAAATTCCTCATAATTGATTGTTTTAGCGGTGTTGTCGGCACAGATAAGTGTGTAAGTATTGTCCTTGCCGTTTAAATCAAAATCGGCTTTGATTTCAACCAGTGTTGCACGCCCTTTTTCATCGCTATCAACCCATTTATCAATCAACGGCACATAAGCTCCGCCATCCACACATTCGTCCCGTTTTGCGTTGATTTTTGTGCGGATTTCGGCGCGTTGAATTTCAATTGACACTTGCGGCGGGTCGGCTAAGACGGGGTGTCCGTTTTTGTCGGTCACAATCCGCTTGCCGTTTGCTTGCCCTTCTAATAATTCAACATATTTTTCTTCACTGATTTCAACCGCACTTTCCGGCACAAACCCGCCGTAGGCATTATTGTAAAAGCCGTCTTTGTAATAAATTGCCATTATTTCCATCTCCCGATTGCGAAAAATTGAATGCGCACCGCACCTTGGTTTACACTGCCGTGTTCGTACAAGTAGTAGTAACAAGCCGATTTATTTGATTTTGAAAGGACGTTAATGCCGGCATCGTGGTCATCATTCACCGATGTGGTCACTTTTGTTAAAATCAGGGGCGTTTCAACAAAGGCTTGCGCCCAATTAAAGGATTTTTCTTTCCAATCGGCTAGGTCATTTTGACTAATGACATAGGTTTGTATTATCGTGCCGTCAGGGTGGCGACGTACTTCAAAATTGCCTATTTTTTGATAAGTAAAATCCCTGTCCGTCAGCAGTTTTTCGTTAGTCCAACTGTTACCCGATAAATCATCATTGGTGCGGATGTAATGATTGTTTGTTCCCCCCGAAATAATTTGGGTTTTCTGATTGCCTTGGTCGGCAATCTGAATACCCACCCAGTCTGCCCCCGTAGGCAATCCCAATCCGTTTAATGAATTGTCCCCAAAACTTAAAAAGCGTGTACCGGTGATGTTATTAAGGCTTATATCGCTATTTGCCCAATTTGTTAGTGTAAAGACAGGGTTGGTAAAATCTTCCTGCAATGCCACTGTGCCGTTTTTTTCCGGTGTGTAGATGACATAGTGGTTGCTTCCTGATTGTTTGTTACGGCGAATAAAAGCAAAACGATTTCCGTTGCTTTCCATCAACATTTGGTCATTATTGCTTGGTCTATCAATCCGCAAGCCGCCATAATTTCCGGCAGTTGCGTCAATATAAGCACGGTTTGAATAATGGATGCCACCAAGTTCGGAATTGTCAATTTTTAGTTCCAGTCCATTTCTAGTAGGATTCCATCTTAATTGAATGTTGTTATTGCTACTTAACCCACGGATATAGCCATTGCCCCCTTTAAAATCATTAATCGTATTGAGTGCCGTTGTGCCTCTGTCGTAGGCAAGTTTTGCCGCACGGCTGGTCGCTACGGTTTCCGTTGAGCTGCTATCCACCGCATTGCTTTTTTTATTATTAGGGATGTAATTGGCAAAATTAGCGGTATTCTGGTTTGAAATTGACCGCACTTTGGCAAGTTCGGCATTGACCCAACTTTGATATGCTACAACCTCACCATCATTCCTGATATGCGGGAAAGCAAGATAAACTTGTGAACCGCTATTTGGTATCCATTTCATATTGAATCGGCGGTTGTTAGCGGTATGACTATCAGGATGCACTTCTAAATGCCACACGCCTTGTTTGGCACCGAATTTGTAAGCAGCCCACTCACCGTTTACGCTTTCTGCTTTCAACACACCGTAAATTGACTGATTGCCGTTTTTCTTGAGTGTCGCCTCATCAACTTGGTTGGCTTTGTCTAGTGCATCTACAGCTTTATCGTATGCAGCTTTCACCGCCTTTGACGTAGCCGCTTCCGTTTCCGAATTACTGTTTGTTGAAGAGCTTAATTGCACTTCACCTTTTTGTTTTGTACCGGCAGTTCTACGATTATTTTCAATAATTTTCACAATCGCGTCATATAATTGCTTTGTTGAATCATCTTTCGGTTTAAATCCCGCTTTTTGCAATACATAATGGGCTTCGGTTTGTATATCACGCAATCGGTCTTGCACATCGTTAAGCCACGTTTCGGTTACACGTGTGCCTTGTTCACCGGTTGCCGGATTGCCGTTGTGAAATAATCCGTCTTTCGTATCAATTTTCGGCAATAGATTTTTCATAAATTAAGATCTCGTTTGATAAGCAAAATAACAGTAGGTATGTGCCGGTTTTAAATCTTTAAAAAACTCTTCGATAATCGGGTCGCCAAATTCCACAAGGTGATCGCCGGCGAAAGATTGTCCCGCCCGAAAATACACGATGTTGTCATCCCCATTTAGCACATCAACCCGCCACATAAAAATCAGGTTTTCTTGGGCTTCATCCCGAAATTGCTCCAAGTCACCGGGATTGGGTAAATCATTGGCAAAGGGCGAAAATTCTTTGATGTCAATCTGATAACCAATGCTTTCGGCAATGCGTTTAAAATAAGGGATTGACAAGCCACCCACTGCATTTAATTGGGCAATCACCCGTTTTACCCGAGCTTGATAATTTTTCGATAAATCGGTTTTAATGCCACATAATCGTTCCCAGTCGGCGAGCATCGTATTTGACATAGTCGGCTCAATCACATTGAGCATTTCAACCGCACTTTGTTGCACACGGTCAAACGCATTGCCGTCTATTTCACATTGCGCTAAAAACCGCTCCCCGTTGATGTTGTAAGATACCGGCGGATAAAGCCGCGAAAGCACTTTTTTATGTTCAATTTGCATTATGTAAGCTCCGTCACCGTCACAGTGCCAAGCCGAAACCATTCGATTTTGCTTGTTACATCAGCTTTGCGATTAGCGGTTGGTGCAGTAAATTTACGGTCAACCACGCCTACCAAATTATTCACCACGGCTTCGCATTGCGACACAATTAAATCATCGCCGGGGATAAGCGTGTTAAAATAATCGGAAAGTGCGGTCTGAATAGCTGTCCGAATTTCGGCAAGCGTCACCCCGCTGATTTTTACTTTTATCGTAAAATTGACTTTGGTCACATCCGGCTTGACTACTTTGCTTTCTCTTGCCGTAACCGGGCGCACATCATCAATATATTCTTGACAACGGCGCACCGTCTCATCAGACGGCACGTCATTATTGGACGTAATAGCAATATCTACTGTGCCAAGTCCTCGGCGCAACGGATACACATAAGCCGCATCAACACCGTCAACAGATAACGCCCAGGTGCGATAGTCGTAGCGATTGCCACCGGCTGGCGGTCGGCGAATAATTTCAAGCAGCCGTTCAAGCAAAGATGAATCACTTTCGGCATCCGTTGCCCCAATCACCTCATTGAGTATCACATCCGATTGCACGCCAACGGGGGCTGCCATAAAACTCGCTTTAGTTTCTGTTCGGATATTTTGATTTGCCCCGGTGGCAAGTGAGCGCACCGGCACAACGACTGAACCTTCCCGAGAAATAACCGCACTTTCACTGGTTTCATAAAAGCGATTATCATCGGTCTTAATTTGCAAACCGGCTTTAATCTCCGCACCCGGTTGTCCGGTAATCAATGCACCAAACCCACTGGCATAAGTCGCATTTCGGCGGCGAATACCGCGCAATCCGGCGTGCTTTTCAAGAAAATCCGTGTCAGCGGTATCAGGGAAAAATTGTTTGATGACCCATTTTTGATGTGCATAAATGCCTTCTGCAACGGCGGCAAGACTGCTTGCGCGCACATAATAATCACTATCTACGCTAATATCGGCTTGCGGTTCAAGGGATTGCACATCACGTAAAATGGCTTGACGAATATCTTCTAAACTCGGCACGATAAACATACTTTAAACTCCGTTTAAATCACTTTTACCGGGTGTTTAAACTGATAAATATCGCCCCGGTTATCACGAATGGAAATCGCTAAAATCACCGTGCCGTTATGCGGTTGGGTATGATTGACCGTGATTTCTTCGGCACGTCCGTCATCAATTAAAGGCTGCAAGGCTTCTTCGGCGTATTGCTGTGCAATGAGTCCCACGCGTGATAAATCTTTTTCTTTTGGAATGAGATGGAGCAGAGAGCCTACACGCCCATCTGCCCACCAAGAGCCTAAAGGTGTGGTTAATCTGATATACGCCGCATTAGCAAGCGTACTGATTTGTTTATTGGTATAGTCCCCGGTAAGCGGGCTGATCTCTCTGTCCATACGGGCAGGATAAGCGAAAAGAGAATAAAAAAAGCGGTGAGAGAGTTCCACACCGCTTTTGGGTTGATATGTTATTGAGGACTTCCGGTCATTCCACCGCTGTCACCGCGATGAAGATGATTAACAAGGGACTTACCGCTTGCCGTCACATCACCGTCTGTTGTAATACTGCCGCCTTGGATAGCCATACCGCCATTGCCGTTAATTTGCCCCTGTGCGGTAAAAACGTGGTCGGTCTCAACTAAAGGGCTTGAAATAGCCACTTTGGTCTCGGCTTTAATTTTCAATATATCGCAATCAATTTCAATTAATCGCCCCTGCTTTAATACAATGCTTGAGCCGCTTTCGTCATAAACTGCCACCTCGCCGCCTTGCAGATTTTTTACCCGAAACGCCCCATTTTCGGTGGCAATCACAATACCGTGGCTGGTTTGCCCACCGATTGGGATAATCACTGCCTGTGTGTTTGCCGGTGGCACAGACGTAAAACCAAAATGTTGCATCAATTCCACATCTTGCAAGGTTTCGTCCGCAAGCCCGGATACTTGCACTTTCTGGATATTGTCCGCACTTTTTACTAAATTTAATACGCCCCGAAAGGCTTGTCGAATATCATTTACTGCATTTTGCGTTTTTTGCTGAATGGCTTGAGCTAATCTTCTCACTAGGATGTCCCCTCAAAAATAGATGCAACAGCACGTTTTCCTTTTTTCCCTTTTTTACCCTTACGTTTACGGGCTTTTTCCGCTTTCGCCGAATAGGCATCCGGTGTCCACACGCCGTCTTCTTTAAAGCGTAGTTCGGTTTGCGTGCCACCATTTCGGCTTAACGTAAAACGTCGCCCCATCAAAAAGAAAATGGCATCAATATCATATTCTTCGCAAATGATGTGTACCCGTTGCCCCGGTTGCCATAATGTCCCGTCTTGCATTTTATGATCCGGCACAATAATCGTGAGCGTAAAACCCTCTAAAATACTGTCGGCAATATACTTCTTCGCCCACTTTTGCAGTGCTTCAAGATTATCCACATCTGACACAACCACAGTTTTGGGTTTATAAGTCGTCATATCCGGCGCGCGATAAACCCATTTCAAATCATTTTTATTGTCTGTGCCTTGCTTACCGTGGCTTTGCGCAAGAAAGGTCACCTCGCTGAAACGATTGGACATATCAAAGGTTAAATCCGCTTGCTCAAAGTTATTGCGCTTGCCGTCTTTGGTGCAACAAAGTGTCGCTACAGGCGGCGTACTGTAATCTGCGCCACCTACAATCAATGTGCCATTTGGCTCAAACCAAATATGCACCCCGGCAGCATTTGCACAGCGCATTGCCGCATTCCACGCGGTTTCGCCTACTTCAATGTCCACTTTATCCAGTGTTGGGTTGTTTTCGGCTTTGAGTTGCACTTGTTTAATCCCAAGCGGCGCAACAATTTTTTTAATGGCATCTAACACCGTCAAGCCTTTTACATTCGTAATAGGGGCGGAGCAGTCCACTAAAATGCTCGCACGGTCGCGACCGTTTAAACTATAAGAACGTCCCATTTTACCGATTGAATGCTGTGTCGTATCCACAATGCCCGTCATCACCAACTCATTATTTATTCGCACTTTGACTTCCGCCCCTGAAAAATCAGGCAAGACAGTGCTGTCAGACGGCACACCCAAATCAAATCGAAACGCATCGGCAGGAATTAAAAAATCGCTATCAATGTCATAGCTTTTCCAACGATTATGCACGCGGCCATCAATTTCAACGACCACGTCGTTGTTATACGGATAATTATTTGACATAACTATTTAACCACTCCCCACGTTCAACTAAATTTGGATAACGAATTTGCGGATTTAGTCGTAATAATTCATCTGCACGTTGATAGTCGCCGTAAAAAGCGTGTGCAATTTGTTGTACTGTGCCGTCAAAAGGCACTTCGCGTACCATTAGAGGCGGTTTGCGATTAATTGCGGCAAGCGCAAGCTGGGTAAATTTATGCGCTTTATTGCGTAATTGTTCAGCCGTCTTATGCGCAGCCGCATAAAAGCCGGTGTTGGGCGTAGTTAATACCGTAATATTTGCTCCACTGTGTTCTTTATCAATTTGCTCACGCAATAACTGTAAATTCTCCACAATTTGCGACCGCACTTTCATCGTGATGTCATCAATATCTTGTGGCAATAAATCATCTTCTTCGATTAATTCCGTCCCAATGCGTAATAACGTCATACTCACCGCAAGCTGCATCATCAAATGTACCGATTCGATGTCCGCTTTGCTAAAAGAGGCGGTAAGCGATTTTAATGCGGCTTGTTCTTTTGCCGATTTAATATTTTTCCCGCTTGCCAAATCACCGGGAATGGCTTTAATTTGTCTTATAGTGCGTAACACTTCGTCAAATTTTGCGCGCGTGGTTAAATCTTTACGGGCAGCAGTTTGTCGTAAGCCCAAATCAATCATTGTGATTAAATCACGCACCGCACGGGTCGATTTAGTTTTAAAACTCTCTTGGGTTACAATCGGTGAGACAGCATAATGGGTTTTATCAAAATCAAATAAATGGCGGATTTGCTCAAAACAACCGAACAACGCCCCATACACGCCAAGCAAACGCGATTTTGCATTCGCCGCAAAGGCGACAATTTCCATAAATTCGCCATATAACGCCATTGCATCATCAACAAAATTTTCAAGTTCATTGAGCAATGCGTCAATTTTTGCCAACAACGAATGATTAAACACAAAAATCGGTTTGGCGGGCGTGGACTCAATAAAGGTTAAATCCAATGCCACATAATCAATCATCTCGGCTTTGTGGCGAAAATTTGCCCCGGTGCAAATCATATTTTGCAAACGACCACGAATAGGATGTACCAACGTTGCTGCGCCTGATTGCTGCAACACATTCAAAAAGCGTTTAAAGTCTGTGTAATAACCGTCCCCATAAAACACGGCTTGCATTCGCACATTCAGAGGATTTAACCCCAAATCTTCTACGTCTGCACCATTGACAAAGGGGTAAGCGTGTTCGATTGTGGAGCGATAAAAATCATCATCAACCGAGATCACATCAAAACGCACGCCCCGAAAGCTCGCGTGCTGAACAGGTATTGTCCAACCTTTCATTTTTACCCCCAACGTTTCATTTCTTGATATTGATGTTCAGACGTTTGCTCCGCCACAATTCGCCCGTCTAAATCCACTTTAATTTGGTTTTGAATGGTAAAGTTTTGGCTCTCAATCGCTGTTCTTAATCCATCGCTAATCGTCTGCCCCAAATGTTGAAATTCGGCTTGGTAGTTTGAAAACACAGATAGTTCACCCAATGTGCGATGTAAAGCTGAATTTGTATCATTGGCACTATTGGTTAAACCACTGTAATCTGTTGTTCTTGCTGCCATAATTTGTTGATACTGTTTAGGGTATTTAGCTGCAAGACGAGCATTTTCTTCTGCTTGTGCAGCAGATTTAGCCGAATAATCATCTAATATTGCCTGAATAGCTTTACTATCCGCGTCTGTCACATCACCTTTTTCTAATCGTGATTTCAAATAATCCAAGGAGGCATTTTTTTGTTGCTTTGAGGTAAAAAGTGAATAAAAACGACTAAAGTCATTAAAGGCAGCATTAAGCTCATCATCCACATAACGCACACTATTCATTCCTTTAAACTCCGCTTGCTCCGCTTCGTTTGCAGAACCGTCACGAACTTTATTGAGTAATGTTTTTGTGCGTAAATTACGATCTGTCACTTGTTTTTCTTTTTCGGGATCTTTTTGAGTATCGCCACTCAAGGTCAAAACAGAACCAAATATACCGGCTAATCTAGCCACGCTAGCCAACACACTTGAACCAGCCCCACTCAAAGTACTTGCCGTCGTTGCGCCTGAACCTGTCACTGTGGTTCCAACGCCTAACCCTAAACTTCCTAATCCCCCCATCATATAGCCGCCCAAACCATACATTGCGGCAGAACCGGCAACACTTGCCACTTGCCCGATACCGGCTAATTCGGGGTGATCTTTCATTTGGCTAATGAACCACTGATCATAGGCTTTACCGAGATCATTAACTTTGCCTAGTAATGGTTGGGATTGTAAAAATTTCAATGAATCCGCTTTCGCTTCTACGGCGGCAGAAGTGGAATTTTTGACACTGACCGCTTTATCAATATTCTTACCTAATTTTCCCTCTTCTAAATTTTCAGAATATTGTGCCGTTTGTTCTTTGTCGGTGGCTGCAATAACCCCTGCTTTAGCTTGAACATCCGGCATAACTTGAGAAATCAAAAAACCACGTTTTAAATCTAATTGGCGTTGGATTTCTTGTTTTTCGGTTTCTTTGGTGGCATTGGCGAGCTTTTTACGCAGAGCTTGATACGCTTTATCACCTTTTAGCATTTCCTCTACGATTTTTAATAACACCTGCATCGGGTTCATCCCTTTTTTTGCGCCATCGAGCATGGATTTTTCCACATCAATGCCTTTTCCTTTTAATGCAGGGTGATCTAATTTTTTAAGACGGGTTACCGTGTCTGCCGCCGTTTGTTTGTTTAACGCATTGCTAACGTTAGTTGCTGCTTCGTCATTTGAACCTGCTTTATTTGCCGCACTTTGTAGCCACGATAAGATAAATTTAAAATCCTCTATACCAGAATAAGCATTGTTTTTTGCCGTAGATAAGATAGAAGGCAATTTACTCACCATATCCGAGACTTCAAATTTTCCGTCATAACCGGATTGCAACACCATTTCTAACGCTTTATTAAGATCATTGCCCTTAAAGCCATAATCACTCAACGTTTTAACCAGTGACCCCACATCTTCGCCGCTCGCATTTGCCGCGATTTGCATTTTTTGAGATGTCCCTAAATTAGCCACGGCTTCATCAAAGTTCATTCCGCCTTTTAGCATACCGTCTAAGCCTTGTAAGGCTTGATCAGCAGTTCCCCCATATTTATCGACAGTATCTAATACGGCTTGATTAATTTTGGCAAAACCCTCATTTTTGATATAGTCGGCAGACTTATCGCTAAATGCTGTTAATGCCACTTCTGCAACATTGCTATCCCATTGCTTTTTATCATTAAGGGCAGGGGCAATCTTATTTTTTATGCCTACCGCACCGGCAACTATCGCACCACCTGCACGCATAAAACCAGCAGCACGCTGTCCCCAAGTCGTTTTCCCCATTTCCGCATTTAAACTTGCAATTTTAGCTCGTGTAACTTCTGCCGCACGAGCAAGTTCTCGGCTGCTTGCCATGCCACTGGCTCGCAAACGTTGATAAGCAGCAATAGTCTGTGCAATTTCCCGCTGAATGGTATTCTCACTACGTATACCAAGGCTCTCACGGTCGCGAGCCACAACGCGGGCGGCTTGTTGCATTTGACGGAATGATTGTTCCGTAACTCTCGCTGTACGACGTACACTTTCTTGTTGTCTTGTGCCACTTTGTACCGTTTGATTTGTTATTTCTTGTGTCGCTTTATTTACATTGCCACGCATTTTATCAATCACGCGACTGGCATAATCCTGCGCTTTTAATGCTAACGCCAAGGTCATTTTTGCCATTTTTTAAACCCTTTTTAAACTCATTTTAAATCTACAAAAAAAGGGGCTTATGCCCCCTTATTTTTACGACGCATAAAGTTGTAATGCACCGTATCGCCTTTTTCCGCCTGCGGTTTAATCCCTTGCGATTTTTGCCAGCTCGCTATCCACGCAGCCACTTCTGCGTGACACATTGCCCGCACTTGTGTCGCCGTAAAGCCAAATTTTGCAAGCAACATTACCGCACTGCGATAATTTTGCTCTGCTTCAAACACACCATAGCGTTGTTTTATTCGGCGTTTGCTTGGCTCAGGTTTTCCCCAGCGTCGATATGCTTTTTTCGCAAATCCGCAATCGCTTCCGTTATCAGCACATAATCATCGGTGGCAAGCGTATTCAGCAAAAATTGCGGTGTAAGCGTCTCTTTCGGTATGCCAATCACCTTAAATTGCTCGGATAAATACGCTAAATCCACTAACATTTGCTCGGCTTTATTGAGTTTTTCTTTGCCGTCTAAACCCAAATCGGCGATTTTCTCAAGTGCCGCACATTCTCTACCTAAGGTCAGTAAACGTGGCTCAATATCAAAATAACGTTTGCCCTGATAAGGGATACCCAATAATAAACGCATTATTCTTTCACCTCTTTTAACGCATTCATTTGGATGTCAATCACCGCCTCGTTATCCACCGTGTATTTTTCGCCTACTTGGGTGGTAAAACAGCCGAGATAAGAGGTGCGTTTATCATCTTGGTTGAGCGGATAAATGGTGATTTTGGCATCACTGATTTCAGCCCAATCAATTTCCGAACCGTCAATCGGCATTGCCGCAGTGAGCGAGATTTCCCACGTGGCAATGCCTTTGGCAAAACCACGCGCACGCCCTTCAGAGTTCATCGTTTTTACCAGCTTGCGCCCGGTTTGCTTGGTGATGTTTAAATCTTGGATTTCGATTTCAACACCATCCACCTCTAATACGGCAGAGCCTGCATATTTTTCCATTTATGCCCCCTATAAAATTAAATCAATACGATTTGCCACAATGTGCAAGCCATTCACTACATCAGCCGGAATGGCTGTATCTACGCGATTTGGATCTTTGCCGTTACGTACAACCAACAAATTCACTTTGTGCTTATCCACCCCTTCTAAAATTTCTTGGTCTTCTAGGCGGTAAAGCACATCAAGGATTTCTGACCGCACTTTAGGTGGCGTTTTGTCGGATAACTTATCGCGCGGAAAACGTAACGCAATGCGTTGTTCAATGGCTTTGCGTGTGTAGTCTAAGGTGCGAATTGTGGTTAAATCCAACCAAGTTGGGTCATCTACATTACTTGGCGATTTCGTGTAAGTGGTAATAGCTCGCACAATTTGCACCCGATTATTCACCACCATAATCGGCGTCAAACCGTGAAATAAGGCTTGGTTTACTTCGGTTTTAAGTGGCGTTTCAGTGGCATTGACCGGTGTCAAACCTTTAATTTCAAGTGTATTAAGCGGTTTTGCCGGATCTTCTTCGCCTGCAATAATCGCGCCAAAACCGGCTGCGATTAAGGCATTGGACTCAATCGCCCCTTTATACCACCCCACGGTTACACGTTTATCATTAATGTTGCCCGCATAAGTTGTACCGCCCGCCATTGAACCGCGCCAACCCAAGACACCGATACCCGGTTTTTTCTCGGTTGGGCTTGCAACGGTCTCTAAATGCTCACGTAACACTCTGGCATTTTTGTCATCGGCAAACGGCGAGATAATCACGTGATAATGCTCACCGGCAACGCTGGCAAGGGCAGCGGATAAATCCGCATTTTCTGCGCCATTGGCAAGAGCTGTCACATTCACTGCCATATCGGCGACGGTCAGCGTTGCACTTACCTGAATTTCATTACCAATTTCACCTTTGCATTTCGCCGTTAAATTGACTGTGCCTTCATTCGCTTCGGCATTTACCGGGCAATAATCACCGGCATTAATCACCGCACTTAAACGGGTAGCAATGTTTGCTGCCGTTTCTGATTTAGCAATCGACACCGAATAATCCACACCGCCAATCAGCACTTTCAATACACCGGCATTGCTCGCCGTACCGTTTAAAACAATAGTACCGGTTGCAGCAACACCTGCTTCATTATCTTTTAAACCGATGGCGGTCAAACGGATCATCGCGTTATTTTGGATTGCCACACGTGCCATCAAATGCACCCAAGACCCTGCACCAAACGCATTTTTTGCATCGAGATCAGAATAAATCGGGGTTGGTGCGCTAAAAGCTGTTTCACCGCCCAACATCGGTGCAACAATCAAGACATTTTGTTCATTTTGCGGTAATGCACTGATTGCATTACGTGCGTTATATTCCGTGTAAACACCCGGCAGACGAATACTGCCCGGAATATTGTCAAATTCAATATGGGTTTCACTCATTGTTTTTCTCCTGTTTGCGTGAACGGTCACTTACCACAACTAAATCACCGTCTTGGATACGGCGTTGATAATAAACAGACGGTTCAACATCCACCGGTGTTTGTTCAATATAAGCAAAGGGGTGGTATTCCATCGGGACTTTCACTCCGGCTTTAGCTTTAACTTTCATTTTTTTACTCCTTACTCACATCAAGGGCTAACCAAGTGTTGTTATAGAGGGGGAGCAACGTGATACGATGCACCTTGTTATATCCGTGCGCCTTGGCAAACTCCTCTGGACTGACGGAAACATTTTTGTAACGCTGGAACCAACCATCATCATTGATAATTCTTTTTTGACACAGTCCCCCTTTTACCCATTCGCAACGAATAATCACGTGTCCGCTTCCCGCTTCAACGGTTAATCCGCCTTGTTGTGCAATCTGATTCACTACTTGCGCCTGTTGCTCTGCGTGTTTTCTTTTTTCCGATTGCTGTCGGGCGTTATTATTGGCAGAAATTGCTGCCGTTGTAGCTGCTGTGGTTGCCGCAATAGGCATTACCACCGCATTCGCAGAGATAGCGACAGCGGCACATAAAATTGCAGTTAAATAATGTTTTTTCATTCTTTTGTCTCCACTTCAAACGGCACGACTGCACCGCTCATTGGGTCATAAATACCACCGCCAATACGTTCCAACATTGGCGCAGGCTCGGAATGCTCGCCCTGATAACGGGTAAACACATAATCAGGATTTTCAATATCACGGGTTTCTTCTGGGAATAAACCGTCTTCAAGCGGGGCTAAATCGTCATACACTGCTTCATACTCAATGGCATAGGCGGTAATTGCGCCACCTTTAAAAGCGGCATTGTTAAAAATGGTGCGCACATTGGTAGGTTTGAGTGGTTTAACTAACCGTCCCAAGGTTTGCGCATCCAATAAACGCCGCACCGCTGTAATCAACTGATTGACACCCACTTCGCGCTCATTCACCCCACCTTGTCGGGCGGCAAGATTGCTGCGCAAAGAATTGACGGCTACGATAATTACAAAAGTTGCCGTAGATTGATGCCGTTTAGCGTTTGTCCCCATTCGCTCAATACGTGACCCGCCAAAGGTCACTAAACACATCGGTAAACGTGACGTGCCTAGGCTGTCTTTGTCCAGTTCGCCGCCATAGCTTTTTACCGTATTGACTAACCGCCCCAAACCACGTTGTAAACGGTCAACAAGGGCTTGCTCAATTTGTGTTATCACGACTAAAAATCCTGTTTTTGGGATTAGTAAAAATCACGCCGTTGTCATTGCTGTCTGCATTGTCATCAGCCGGCGGCAAACCAAGCGACATTTTGCCCGTGCTAATATCTTCAAGCTCTTTTAAGCTCAATTTATAACGGGCAATAATCTCATCGGTAATATCTACGCCCGACATACTCGCCAAACGATACCGAGCCAAATCACAACAAAGCCGTACAAGATTTTGTGGCACGTTCTCAAGCGGTAGGCGATAACGCGCTGCCAAATAACCATCAATTTGACCGGCACTATCGGACAATGCAATATTCAACACGTTTTCATTCACTTTGCCTTCTAAATCACGGTCAGTCAGTTCAATGGCTTGTACTTCACCGACACGCAATACAAAATCTTCAACACTGGCGTAATTCATCGCTACTCCTCACACACAGGGATAAGCTCTAACCACGGATCTTCGGCAAGTAAAATCACTTTATCCGGCGTAATGTCATTCACATCGATGACAGTTTCAGCTTCTTTCGTAAAACGAAAGCCGGCACGCCCATAGCTTGATTGCGGATGAATAGGACGTAATTTCACGCTGTAAGCCACAGGCTCAATAACATTGCTCTCTATTTTGACTTGTTCCGCATTGGATTTTTCCGCTTCGTTTTCATCCGGTTTTGGCGTTTCATCCAATACTTTCTCTTCCGGTTTCGGAACATTATCCGAGACCGTTTCGTCAGCTGGCGGCGGAGTATTGATTTTTTCATCCTTTTCGGATGGCGTTGTTTGTTTTTGACGACCCATTTTCTTTCTCCTAAAGGTGGGCTTAAACCCACCATTTAAATATGTTGATTACTCAACAATTTGCGTTGACACCATCACTTTTAATGTGCCTTTTAATACATTAGATGTGCCATTGATAATATCGGCCTCTAACATTTTCTTCGCGGCATACTCAAGAGAAGGTGGGACGAGTAGCACATTTGGTCGAATATTAAGTAACTTGCCTCCATCGCCTTTTAATGATTTCATTTTCGCAATAACATCCATCAACACTTGTTCAGTGAGTTCTGAATCTTCTACACGGTGGGCTAACTGCCAGAATGCAAAACCGGCATTACCACGCGCTCGAACACCCCACACATATTGATCTTCCATAAAGACCGTATCGGATTTAGACGGGTCAAATTTTGTTTCAATTTCAGGACGTGTGCGTTCTTGCCAAATCAGTGGCTTAATTGAATTCGTGGTATCTAACACGTAAAATGCCGGTTTACCTGCTGCGGTGCCTTTGGTAATGTTGCTTTGTGTCGTCTGATTACCTGTCCCATCAACTTCAGCATAGACAGGGTGGTCATCATCAAAAAAGTTTTGACCGTCATAGCAAAGCATTGATTTACCTTGTTTAAGTAAGCCAAACACTAAGTCGTCCGGCAATTCTGCGGCACTTTGCCCCATTTGTTTCACCATCGGACTAAATAAACCCACCTGATCATCTTCAATGTTTGTACGCGGAATGGCGACGGTACTTTCAAAAAGTTTATTGGTGACTTGCATACCTTGGGCTTGCATTTTGCGTAAACGACGTTTACCCACCCATTCTTGGAGTTTTGGGAAATGACCTAACCAGCCATAAGTATTTGTTTCAGTGGAACTTGATACTTTCATTGCCACTTCCGCCCATTGTGGGGTTACCAAACTTAATCCGCCACTAAACTCTTTTTTAAAGGCTTGGTCGAGGGCATTTAAAAGTTCCGATTTTTTAAATTTATCCATTATTTTTGCTCCTTATAAGCAGTCATATATTCTTGTTCACTTAAACCTAGGGCTTTTGCAGCTGCAGCTTCACCTGCACTCAACGCAACCACTTTCTGATTCGGATCTTCTTTCGCCTGACTTTCACCGCCTAAAGCCTGATTTGGCGTTGCTACGGCTAAATAATCAGATAATGCGGTCACATCCGCTTTACCTAATTTTTCTGCCCAGTCTTTTTGCGAAGGCAATAAACGTCCATCCGAAAGTGCGGTTTGAATTAAATCTGCCACTTTGTCGTTTTGCACCTGTGCGGTCAATGCGGCTAATTTGTCTTGCACGTCTTTCATTACAGACACCTGCACATACTTTGTCGGGTCAGGTTCTGCGCCAACTTTGGCACTTAATGCAACGACCTCGTTGTCTTTTTCTTTTAACTTTTCATACACATCACTTAATGCCACCGGGCTATCGCCTTTTGCGGCAGAAAGTGCGGTCAGTTTTTGTTTCATTTCGTCTTCGGTCGCTTGTGGTGTACCGAATAATTGACGTAATAACTCCAACATAGAATTATCCTTTTTTTGCTGTT
The DNA here is from genome assembly GCF_001999305.1 of Rodentibacter myodis. Taxonomy (GTDB): domain Bacteria; phylum Pseudomonadota; class Gammaproteobacteria; order Enterobacterales; family Pasteurellaceae; genus Rodentibacter; species Rodentibacter myodis. The sequence continues at coordinate 123,018 of NZ_MLHQ01000010.1, forward strand.
GATTAAATCGGGATGAAAAGGCAATCGCCTCTGCCAAATCGTGACAAGCCGGACGGTTGGTGAGAGCGGCATTTAGCACCTTTGTGACTTTGCCGTCTTTAGCGCTTAAAAACATCGGCGAAATATACCGGTATTCACCGTCTTGAATTTGTTGATGGGCTTTTTTTGTCCAATCCACATCGACAAAAATCCCTTCGCCGGAAATATATTCCGCCTTTTCCATCCACCCTGCGGCAGGATTGGGTTTGCCGTTTGTTTCGATAAAGAGTGTTTGATGTTCGTAGTCAATCATCAGCTTAATCTTTAACTGATTAATTTCTTCAGCTAAAGCGTAGCCGTTACTGTCATCTACATACCAGCCTCCTGCACCTTCGGTGCGTTCATCTTGCGGATAAAAACGACCAAAGGGGAATAACTGAATACGCCCGTTTGTTTTTTTATCTAGCTCGAAACTTAATGCAATCGGCGTGAGATTCATCGTTTGTTATCCTCGTTCTTTAATAGCGGATAACAGAATAACGGAAAGGATAAAATGAAAAGAGAGGAGAGAGTTCCACACGTTCCACTTTGTGTGAAAAATAAAAAGAGAAGAGATTTTTACCTCAAACCCATTTTAAAACGTTTTAAAACCGCTTTAAATTGTTTTAAAAAATAAAGGACGAAAAATGATACCCATAAAAAAGAAAATCGCCCTGTGTGCGATTAAGGGCGATTTTTGATTTATTTCATCAGGCTTTGAAAATAACTTTGCACATCATCTAAAATATCCGCTTCATCTTGCGGGGTTAAAACAAGGAAAGGGCGTGCCTGAATTTTGCTGCCGGGGTGATCTACCGACTTGCGCACAATACCATTAAATGCCAACCCTTTTTTTGTTACTGGCTTGATTTTATGCGGTTTGGTTTCTCCGCCAAAATGATGAATAGCCGCATACACTAAATTTGTGCCAACTTGTGCTTCATCATTGTCCCAACGGGCGTGAATACTATTACGTAATGCACCGCTGTCAATCAGGGGCGAACCACCCGGACGACTTTTTACGCCAAGCCATTTCGGGCGACCACCGGCTTCAAAGTTCTGATCTACCGCACTTTGCATTGTACCGGCAATCGTGCGCATTAACGGAACATTATAACGAATGCCTTCTGCCACCCGTTCTAACAGTGCCACCACTTCTTTTTCATTGTTGATTTTTATTTCAATCATCGTTATATTGTCCTTTGCCACTAGAAAAGCGATGAATCTCGAGGATCGCGGACGATAGGTTGAAAGAGTACCTTGGATTGTGTGTAGGTGGTTCGAGCCCTACCTAGTGGCGTTATTTAAATGCCTTTTTCCATTGTTTTTCACTCACAAAACGAACAGATTGCATAAATATTTCGTTTTCTTTTCTAAGCACTTTCAACACTGCAACTATTTTTTTACCCTCAATTTGTTTATAAAACTGATACCCAAATTCATCCGGTATGACTTTGTCAGGTTTATTAATAACATCAGGTAATAGCGCATATTCTTCAAGCCCAAATCCCTGCCCATCACGGCTATTAAATTGTTTAATGAGTGTATCATCCGACAACCACACCGTTGCCGTTTCACTCATTAATGCCTTTTTATCGGTAGCATTTAATACACCGGCCGCAAATTTATATTCACGGCGAAGTTGATTTCGCACCGCCGTTAAATCGTCCGAGGTCAGTTTCTCGCTTAAATTTAGTCGTTGTTTAGCTTGTTTAAATTCGTTTTCAAACTGCTTAAAATCAAATTTAAACCCCTCACCGCCCATTTCACGTTTGGCAAACTGATACGCTAAGGCTTCCGGATATAAATCTAAGTTCGGTTTATAAGTGGTGCGTCCCACGTTGTAATCAAACCCACGGTCTGTGACCACCCATTTGTCATCTGACACCTTAAATGCGGTGGTTTTTTCCGTTTGAGTCGCATTGATTTTGCGATTGTACTCAATCAAGCGTTCTTGGCTTTCGCCGACCACAAGATGACGCCGCGCAATATCCCGCTCGGCAAGGGCAATCACCGAGCAACGACAATTAAAGCCATTCGGGGGATAAAACACATTCCAAAATGGGTCATCATAACGATACACTAATCCGCTCATCGCCGAATGGCTTGGGCGGGTTCTGTCATCATTAACCGCCGAATATTGCCAATAAGGGCGGCTGTCGGCATTATCCCGCATTTGTTGATAACGCTCGCTCGAATATGCCGCCTGCATATTGGTGCGATAAATGGTCTCTAACCGCCGTGGCGTACCAAAATATTCACCGGTTTTTGGATCAGCCAGTAAATAGCCTTTATCGTAACCGGCAATCCAACCTTTCTTTTTAAAATGCTCAAAAATGCCTTTTTTCCACTCGCCGAAAGATTGTCCTTGTTGCTGTGCTTCAATCAGTGATTGGTAAATATCTTTCGTCATTTCAAGACTTGAAAGATTGGCAATACGTGTTGCTTTTGCCCGTGCGCTGTCCATCAAGCCTTTTTCATCAATATGATCTAAAAAGGCTTTTTTACTTTTCAAAAATTCAATGGCTTTTTTCGGCGGTAAGCCTAATGCAAAACTAAGGTTTCGTTTTGGCATTGGACACTCCAAGCAGTTCGGCTAAAAACACCGCACGGGTTAAATACTCGTGATGGGCTTTTGAGGTTAATTCCGGATAAAGGGTTGCAAGTTTTTCCTGCGCTTCTTCATAAGAATGACAAGACAACATCACCCGCACCGCTTTTTGTACCATTGGATCAAGTTGTTGATTAAAATCCACCTGTTCCAAGGCTTCGTCTAAACTTTCATCCAACCACGCCTGCTCATCCCTTTCCTCTGATGTTTTCGACAATGCGACCACTTTTTTACCCAAACACCCGTCACACTGACAACCGACCACGTGGGCGGCAGAAGATTGAGAAGAAAGTGCGGTGGTTTTTTTCGGTGTTTTTTCTTCGTTTAAATCGGTTTTAACTGCGCTTTGAAAAGGTTTTAACAGTTCGTCATCTTCCTGTGCTTCCGGAATACCGAGTTTATCTCTTGCCCAGCTTTCCGGCACTTTCACGCCAATTTGCACCAGTTTTGGCAATGCTTCCGCGAGTACAGATAAATCGTCATATTCTTTGGTATCAAACTCAAAGTACGGCACACGGTGCGGCGCGATATTTGGATCAACGTTAATTTGTAAATACGGCAAAATAATTTGTTGGGTGATGGTTTGAGCGATTTGCTTGGCATCACTTATCATCAAATCACGGCGTACCTCGTTATGCACGTTGCCGAGCGCATTGGTTGAGCTTTTACCATCCGCGCCACTGGTTAAAGTTTGCCCCAAAATTAAGCGTGCAATGGATTTTTCGCACCAATCGACCATTTGCAAAAAGGGATTATTGCCTGCTGATGTACCCGTAGCTACATTGTGCAACTCAATTTGCATTGACTCCGGCATAATCCCCGCCGCATTGTGACCGATTTCGGCAAGGGCGCGCAGTAATGTTTGTTTTTCCTTATGCGTTGCCCCCGCCCCATATTTCCCGATACGAATAGGCATACCGTAAAGCTCTAAAAACTCCGCAAAATCCCGCACGGAATAGTGCTTATACATATAAAGCCACGCCAACGTGCGGTATAACCCATCACGGGCTAATTGGGTTGAGCGGGATTTATGACGATGCACCACCCAGCCAAAAGGGCGTAGCGGCTCACCGGTTGGATTATCCGGTGTGCGTAATAAAAGATTGTCGTGTTTATCAAGGTTAAACCACGATTGCGGACAAGGTTTAAACCCTTTCGGTATCCATTTGCCGTCCACTTGCGCCCATTGGATTTCAAGGGCGGCAAAACCGTGTCCTACCGCATCCATTAAATCCACAAACAAATCTTCAAGGTTTGGATATTGATGAAACAGTTCATCAATTTCCGCTTGCAGTTTTTCTTCTGCGGGCGTGGCGTTGCGTGGTTCAATAATACGCCAGTCAAGGGTCAATACTGACCGCTTGCGGGTCATCATATTGGCGGCAATGCTGCTGTCTTGTTCTTCAATATCCATAAAAAGCTGATGCTGCGCCTGAATATCGCCGTTTTCAGCGTCCTCTAAAATGCTTTTGAGTTTGCCCGGGGTAATTTTTGCCGAAGGGTGATCATCCAGCACCCGACCCGTTTCGGTCACACGGGCTTCATCGGTTTGTGTTTCTTCGGTTTCGCTTGGCTTAAAAAAGCCTTTTACTTTATCTAAAAATCCCATTTATGCTGCCTTAACTGCGCCAAACGCTGTATAGATCATCCAGTTCATCATTACGCTCCAAGTCACTCACGCTCACCCATTCAATCGGTGCGGAATTGGTTACCGCATTACGCCACAACATTTCCAACGCATCCGGGCCGTCATCGTGATCGGCTTTTGGAAAATGGCGCAACTGGGCAATTAACGTGGCTTGCGAGGTGTGCAACAAAATCAACCCGTTTGCCATATGCGGTTGCAGGCTTTCAATACGTAACATTTTGTCCGTGTTGGGTTTTGTTGCCGTTGCCGGCACAGGACACCCTCGTTGAGCCGAACGCTTGACTAATTCGTCTTTTAAAAATTCCTGAAATTGCACAGTTTCGACAAACCAACGTTGACACTGATATTGTTTTTGCAATCGGATCACATCTTCAATAATTAAATCGGGTAGGCGTTTTTTTACTTGTGCCTCAACCACATAAAGTTTGCCGGTCGCCCGTTGATAACCGCCGACTAAAATTGCCGAAGGGTCACGACTTGCTCCGGCTTTGCCGAGCGAAGGATCAAGTGCGCCAAAATAAATCAAGTCTTCCGGCAATTCCGTCCAGTAAACAAGACTGTTGGCAAACATTGCATCATCACTGCTTAATGGGTCGTTTTGATACTCGGAGTCAAAGGTGGCGTGTCCGTCACGGGCGCGAATTTTCATCAATGTTAAAATTGGACGAGCCGCCCAACTGACTACCGCGCCTTTATCCATCTCGGCTTGATGTTGCTGATAAAAGGCATCGGCAACCGCTTCACCTTCGTTTAAGTAAAAATCTTCCCACTTATCCCAAAGGCTCATATCATCCGGCTGTTTAATTAAGGCTTTAAATTTGGCGGTTTTCCACGCCTTACTTGCCAAAGTGCGGTTTAAAACGCTGTCGTAATGCAAAATTGTGCCGATATACACCACATCCAACTTATCCCCGGCAGCCCCTAATGGCAGCACGGTTTTTTTAAGCCAATCGTGCAATTTATCCCGCTGTTCCGGGCTGCGGACTTGTTCGTCATTTTCAATATCGTCCAACACGACTAAATCGGGACGATACGCACCGTGGCGTAAACCCCGCAATTTCTTACCACTCCCTGCCACCTGCACTTTCTGATTGGCTTTCGTGATAATTGTTGCCGCTTGCCACACACGCCCTTGTCCGGCAATTTCCGGAAAGTCAATTTTAAGCCGTTGATTAAATTCCAACTCCACCTTGATTGCCTCAAGCATTGGGTAGGCTTGGTCGATACTGTCCATCACAATGAGGGCATAGCGTTTTTTCTGTGTGACAAGGCAGTAAAGCGTGAACAACTGCGACACTAAAGTTGATTTAGCCTCACCACGAGGGGCAGCAATGGCTAAATGCACCGAGGTAGGCTGTTGAAGAGTAAGGGGTAACTGCTCAAAAAGATAATTGTGTAGCTGTGAGCGACTTTCAGAACGGACATAATGCGGAAAATAATTAGACACAAAAAAATCATAGCCTGAAACCGGATCTAACACTTTTTTACGCCGTGCAACCACCGCTTCCGGTGTATCATCCCAACCGTCAAATTGCGCTTCAACTTTTTGACGAAGGCTATCCGAATAGGCTTTAAGTTCTGCTAATAGTGCTTTGTTTTTCATCATTTACCCAATAAAACTGCAATAAAAATAAGCCACCCCCAGCCATCTTGACCTTTTGCCGCCATATTGCAGGCAATGATCACTAAAATTAACTGGCACAAACTCACGCTTTAAATTCCTTCTCTAACACACTTGCAAACTTATCCAATAAATCGGCAAAATCACTGATAAGCGCAGGTTTATTGGCGTGGACATAATCGCCAAACATTGTGATCGTCTTAATTGCCGTAGCAAGTTCTGATACTTCCGGCAATAACCGCTTACTGCTTGCAATCATTTTTGAATACGAATCACCAAGTCCCTGCATTAATTTGGCTTTTTCGCTCACGGGTAAATCTTCCGTCTTGCGTAACTCATCTAACGTATTTTCAAAATAAAGCACAAACGAGGTGAGCATACCGCGTGCCACATCTTCCACTTTACCGCTTGCCATTGTGTTCGCATCGCGCACTTTATCCCAATTATCGCCACGTCCTTCCGCTTCACGCTTCCAACGCCGTGCCGTGTTGTAAGATACCTTAGCTTTTTCGGCGGCAAGTTCTAGTGTTAAGCAATCAAATACATAGTAACGGCGCACCTCGGCTTTGGTTTTTTCATCGTGTGCCATTTAGCCCCCAAATTTTGCTTTAATCAGTTCAAAACCCACCGAGACAACCAATCCGCCTAAACCACCCATAATGGCGGCACGCACGCCAAGTTTTGCAAGGTTTTGTTCTACCTTTGCCAAACGGACATCAATATCATCGACACGCCCGTCCAAACGGTCGATTTTATGATTAACTTGCCGTGTTAAACTTAAGATTTCATCTAATTTTTGGTTAGTTTGGTCTTGTTCATTTTTCTGTTGTAACCGTCTTTGATTTGGTATTGCTGGCATTATTTATCCGCCTTTTTGTCTAGCTTATGATTAATTTCTTTTAACTGGTCGCGCACTTCCTTTAAAATGCTTTCCATGTGCTTATCTTTTACATCCGCTATCTCTTTGCGTTGATAATCACGCTCAACGGATTTTTCCAACTCACGAATCGCTTTTTCATTGTTTGCTACCTTGTCATTCACCGATTTCCAAACCCAGCCGACTAACGTCATAATCAGTGTGGTGCCGATACCGATAAACACTTTATCGTCAATCATTCTGCCCCCTTGTTGTCGGTGCAAATTGCCCGATAAGTCTCGTTATGCACTTTAATTTGGCGCAGAGTTTCGGTGGTATCCTGTCGGCTTGCCGAAATCGTTGAAAAGCCTGCACAACTTGCATTAATCACGGAGATCCCCTGACTTGTGCAACCCGTCAATAAGAGAAGTGCGGTCAGTATTGCGATGGTTTTCTTCATTTTGTTTTCTCACGTTAAAATGGGTGACTTGTGTATCTGCCACGGCTTTTTCTTGCGAAAGGGTGGCATTGGTTTTTAATAATCGGTCGATTTCGCGCTTTGCTTGGCTTAATTTGTGCCAAACATAGCCCCCCACTAACACCGCCCCAATCAATGCAAGTCCAATCTGCTGTAAATTCATCAAATCCCCTTTGGTTTCGTCTCAAAGTCGACTTCGGCTTGTTCTTGCGTTTCAGCCTTTGATTTTTCTCGGGCTTGATAGGCTGCCACTGCGCCTTTTGTCGCCGCCGATCCACCGCAAAAACAGGCAAAATAAAAATACAAATCGGTGGTAATGGCACGATCTAAATACACCGAATAAACCAACACGCCAGCCATCACTAAAAAGCCAAAAAACTGAATAAAACCCGTGGTACTGGCACGCCCGTCATTATTCGTAAACAACTCGGTAAATTTATTGCTCATCGTATAATCTCCACATTATCACTTCAGCCGCTGTAGGCTTGCCTCGGCTGACATAACTCCACGCATTTTTGCTAAAAGCACGTGGTCGGCGAGCCGGTGTTTTTTGATGTTTACGTTGAAAAAGTCGGTTAAAAAGCCGTTTAAACACCCCTAAAAATTTAAACTTCATTGTCTTTCGCTCCGTATCTCAAATTGCCTGCGATGCGACGTACCCAGCCTTTGCCATAGGTTGCGAAATTGCCGAGTTTGCAATAAAACTCCAGCCGCTCTCCATTCAGTCGCATAATCACATCAGAAATTGCTATTTTCTTAATAGTAGCAAGGGTCATATTGCCAATAATTCCGTCATCAACGACACCGACTGCCCGTTGCAACATTCGGCTTGCATTGCCTAAACCGTGGTTCACCGCGGCATCAAAAAATTGAAATGCGACTGCCGATGGCATTTTTTCGCACTGATAACGCACCCAAAACGCGGAATAATAAATTTTAAAGGCTTGCTCACGGGTCATTGCACGCATACTGCCTAAATAGCCGTTTGCTTGCGCCGTGCGTTTGGTAATCCCCCAGTTGGTTTCACCGCCCGGATCGCGTGGGTCATTGACATAACCGCCCTCGTGTCCGATAAGGCGGTCAAAAATTTGTTGAAAGGTTAAAGACATAAAAAAATACCCTCATTCATTACTAAATTGAGGGTATTGTGTAATAAAAAACAATGGTTGAAAGGGGGAGAGAGTTCCACACGCTCAAAGCGTTAAAAAAGGGGGACTTGTTGGTGTTGATAAAACGACATTGACCGCAGTCCGCGGACTATATCCCACGCGTGCCGGTCTGAAAGTTGATATTTTTTGCAAAGATCTAACATTGCCATACGCCCACTTTTTTTCTCAGTTTGCGTAAGAAAATCAAAATCCGCTTTTAATCTTTCATTACGCAACAGGCGCAATGCCACTTCACAACGAGGAATATATACCCATTCAGACTTAAAATAACGGCGTAATTTCACCGCATTTTCCAAACCAACTAAGGCTTTCAACTTGGGAAAATACACCTTACCATCAGAAAAAAGAAAGTTTGTTCCGCCAAACGCTTGAATGATTTTATCCACATTACTAAACCCAACCAAGTCCACCATTTCTAATACGACTTCCGGCAGATAATCGGCAACACGTTCAAATTGAGATTGCATATATCCTCCTCGCTTAAATTATTTTGGCGAAATTTAACACGGAATTTTCAAAAGTGAGGGGGTTTTAGGGATATTTTTTTGAAAAAAAATCCCGCACAAGGCGGGATTATTATAGGCGTAAAAATAATTATTTTTCTTGAGCTTTTAATTGCATAACCTGTGGTAATAACTGCAACGTCATTTTCCAAGCCTGTTCTGATTCGTCCGGTGATAATGCTTTACAATCCACATACTCATTGCCATAGTCGCCCATATCCGTTTCATTTTGCGCCACAATTAATGTGATTTTTCGTAGTGCACAGCCTGCTATCGGGTTTTTATCGTGACCGGCAGAGCCATCTTTCATCGAAAATGCGGCATTACGTAACGCTTGATAATCCCCCTGTAATGCTTTGTTTAATTCTCCTTTTGCTTTATCTGTCATTGCAAATGCAGAAAACGAAAGAGCGGCACAAATGACACCAACTAATAATTTTTTCATTATTTTTCTCCCATAAAAAAGGCTCAAAAGAGCCTTTAATTTACACCTGACAAAGCATTTTCACAATGCCTTTTTATTGTGATCATACACCGACAACATCTGCACCACCTTTTTCAACTGCCACGGCTGCAACCAATGCACAAAATCCACTTTAAAAGAGCGTTTTGCGATACCGTCTGCATATTCCTTCGGGAGATTGTGTTTTGCCAACAGTGCGGTGATTTTGGCGAGATAAATCTTTTTATCTTCACGCGGAGCCGCACGATTTCCCCAAAATTTTGACCGCACTTTAAAGCCTTTTTTCACCATTGCATTTAATACTTGCTGTAATTGCTCCTCATTCATCAAGGAGCAACTGGCTATTCCCGTGGTGTTGATAAGTAACTGACGGTAAGTTTCATCATCCATTCCCAGTTGGGTTTTGCCGATATGGATTTTAGTGACTAAACTTTTATGATTAACCATTGATTTTCACTCCTGTTAAGATTTCTCGTAATTTTTGGCACATTTCGCCTGTACGTTTTCGGTCTTCTTCCGTCATTTTTCGCTCAATCATTAATGTTTCAGGGTAATAGCGTGGTAAGCGGTCAATCAACATTTTCGGATTAGGAAATCTGTCACATTCTGCGTAAAGTCGCATAAAGGCTTTCTCAATGCGGGGGATGTCACGCTCTTTCTCCCATTTAGTACCTAGCCCTTTGGTGAGTGCCAACACCCAAACTTGAGCCGTTTTTACGATGATTTCCTCTGGTGGTGTATTGGGCAATCTTAATGTCACAAGCCCCATTAACCCCTTTGCAATGACGGCATTCAACCAATCATTTTTTTCCATTTGCAAACTCCGCTAAATTTGCCAATGCTTGACCTGTTTTGCTGTTTAATGGCGTATGCTGATGATTTTTTGCCGCAACTCTTGTAGCCGGCTCAAGGGATTGAGATTTTTCCTGCCATTTGCTCATCACTTCAAGCAAATAGCCGTGTCCGACTAATGGGCGTTTAATGTTATGGCGATTGTTAAGCACCGTGTTAAAGCCATCAATCCACGCCTCTAAAGGTGCGGCATAAATCTGCCCATTACGAGCAAATTCCCCTTGCTTGGCTAAAGTCATTAACTCTCCCAATAGCTTTGCGACACGATGCATCGTAAGGGCAGAGACATCCGGACGAAATAATGCTAAATACTGCACCGCCAATCGCCCAAACTCACCATTGAACTGCATTGCACTTATTACCGCTTGCGTCGCTTGTTCGTGTTGTAATAACACATCAAGCGATAAGATCGCACCGCAAGCCGGGCATTTACATTTCATTATTCGCTCCTTTAAACTGAGTTTAAAACACATTATTTAGCCCACTTAAAATGTGGTTTAAATGGGCTGTAAATGGGTTTTAATCAGCTAATGCGATAATCTCATCAATCGTTGGGTCTTCCATAAAAATACGCTTACTTAACTCAATTAAAGTTCGTCCAATTACATCGTTTATTTCAGTTTTAGCACTGATTTCCCATTCGTCATCCGCACATTGTTCAAAATCAAAATGTAATTTGTGTGAGAATCCAGACTCAATATTTGGATCAACACGTTCAAGTGCTAACCAACCGGCACGAACAACAGCAGGTAATTTGAACATCATTAAATTCATCATATCCTTAACATAATTATTCGGATGATTTCGATACGCTGCACCGACATTAAATGTCAAATCATCCTCTGCCGTTGTTACATTAATTTCCAATGTCACTAAATAATGCTTTGTGTTACTAGCCATTTTATTCCACCACTTGAATAGAAAAGCCACCTGAACTAAACACTACACTAGCATCATTTTTGGTAAGCTGTTTTATTAATTGATAAGTTTTAGGGCAACGTCCGCTCCCTTTTTCCTCTTTGAACAAACTTTCTAATTCTGCCCAATGTTCCACTAATTTTTCCCAAATTGGTGACACTCGTTTCATTTTGTTAAGGTGATAATTCATTTCCGGCACTCGTTCTAACAGCTTGATACAACGAGCCAAATCAGACGGATCACGGGGATAATGTTTCCCCCTCGGCACAACACCAAACCCAATCACAAATGCCATACACTTGCTACTGAGTCCAACATCTTCATCATCAGCCAACCACTGAATAATCTCTTTTTGCATAATCGCTCCTTTGTTAATTGACAAAACACATTATTCAGCCCACTTTACGTGGAAAATGGGCTGTAAATGGGTTTTAAGATTTATCCATAAATTCTTGTGGTGGTATCGGAAGCGGACGCCAATATCTTATTTTCGTACACTCTCCGTTAAATCCATAAAACCGATTACCTTGCACCATATAAGCTAATACATAAGTTTCATCATCGGGTTCATCGACACCAAAACACATCACAACATCACTACGTTCAAATCCATTATGATCAAATACCTTTGGCAATTCTTCCGAACACTTAATCCAACCATTATTCCGGTTATATTCAACAAGCTGAGGATGTTCAACCATATAATTAAAATCATTGCCGTATTCTTCTTTTTCTGCTTCGGTTAGTGGTCTTGTTGGTAAACTAAAATCACCTAAAATTACACCGAAACAGGTTCTTCTGATTCCATCTTGTAACTCTTCCGAAAAACTACCATCCCATTCACCGCCATAACAATAAGATTTATCTGCTTCATTTATTGCAGCGGATTTTGCTTCATCTAATGTAGAGTGCAAACTGAATTCACCTTCGCAGCCTTCATAGCTAAAATATTTGCTCATTTTTAATCCTCCTTGCGTACCTTAATCTTTACATCATTTTCGCCATTGTGATGATGTCTAATCGTTACATCATACTCATCAACGCCGATTCTGCCGTCATCCTTCCATCTAATAACCGGCGCAGGGTTGATTTGCACTGCTACGCCTAAGCCATCAATAGCAACTTGACGTTTCGCAATAAACGCTTTGCGGATAGCAAACCAATGTATAAAATCCGGCAAAAATCGGTTAAATTGCTCTTCACTCATCTGTAAAAAATCTTCAACGGTTCTGAACTCAAAGATTTTGTTTTCCATTTTTTACTCCTTGATCTCTTTCCAATTAGCAATAATAAAATCATCGCTAGTAATATCCGGCACGTTGTAACTGTGAAATTTGATACCAAATGATCCATCTAGTGGGAAATACCCTTCCTCACGTTCCATAATCTTAATGATGTGTATCTCAGAATAGTCGTTGGCAAAGTAAAAAATTCGATGTGCGGCGAGCGGCAACCAAGATGCTAAATGTTCTTTAAAGGGGGCATTTTTATTTGGATGTTCAGCCCAAAATGTTGACATTTCAATTACAGCGTCTTTCAATTTTGGATGGTCAAAATCAATCTCAAATTTCACATTTGCTTCAACGCCACACCAACTATCGGTTTCTACGGTTACCAGTTGTTTTCCTGTTAATTTCATTTTCATTCCCCCAATACCGGCGCAATTCGCCACGCCACCGTTTTCATCTCCCGACTTGCCCGATGTAATACTTTCAGGGCATCGCTATTTTTATCTTCCAGCAAATTGTCTTTGGCAATTTCCAACAGCGTCTGAATATCGACAATTTGTTGCGCAATATCTGCCTTTTTCATACTTCCTCCACCTCAACAACATCATCAATTTCAACGATTTTGTGTGGCAAATTGTTAATATCAAAAGTGTTTAAATCACATTTTTCTAATACTTGCTCATTGCTTTCAGCCTCGACCACTGCCTCAACTAAGCAATAAAAACGGGCTATATACTTCGCCATTATTTCCTCCTAATTCGGCACATCATTGTTATTGCAGGTGTAGGGATAAAAATCCGCATTCACTTTTGGCGTAATTCCCCCTTTGCTATAACCTTCGTAAACCAAATATACAACGCCACTAATACAAGTTTCGTGTATGCTTGCTTTAATTGATGCTTGTTCGATTTGCTGTTGTGTCGGTCTATCACAAGCAGTTAATGCACAAAGTGCGGTCAAAATCACGATTGCTTTTTTCATTGTTACTCCTGTTGGTTAAAACACTTTATAAACGCCCCTTAAAGCGGGTTTAAAGAGCGTTGAAAAGAGTTTTACATTTCAGCTAATTGCCCTTTATATTTTTGTTCTAATGCCATTAATTCCGCACGTTGCAACCAATCCAGTTCTACAGGGTTTTCGTATGCGTATTTGATTTCATATAACGTATCGCTTTCCGTTGGGCTAATTGCATGTACATTGAGTAATTTTTCAGCCAGTTGGTATTCTGATATTGTTGGCTTCCACATATCACACCCCCGCCACATCCAACGCAATCGGCACATACTGATCGCTTTCACCCACGCGTTCATAAAGTCGCACATAGGCTTTACTGCTCACCACTTGCACGCTTTCGCTAATCGCCTGCATTGCGTTTTGCCAGCGTTCGTCTTGAATATCCACCCGTCGTAACCCTAAAATGCGAGAGGTATTCAAATTGCCTTCTTTATCCACATTAAACGCCCGCTCAATTAAGGCTTTCAATTCAGGGCGAGAGCCTTCCGACCATTCACTTAAACATTCATCAATCAGCACTTTTGCCGCTTGAATACGTTCGTCAAATTGCAGATGGTCGTTAATGGCACGTTGGATTTTGTATTTGCCGTCATAGCTAAATAGCGTGATATTGCCTTTTGTGCCGCCCACTTTGGCTTGATACTTCTCGGCAGATAACTCAACAAAAGCCTGAATATCGCCGAAAATACTGTCCTTAAATTCACTGATTTCTCGGCGAATTGCTTTCCCTTTGCCAATCCATTCCCGCACCAACGCATCACGCTCTTTGTCGATGTCTTTCACCAAATCGGCAGGGGTTAAATTGCCCTTTGCATCGCGCCAGTATTCTTTTCCTTCAATCATTACTTTCATTTAGAATTCCTCTTTATCTAACTTAATCACAACCAACCGTTTCCCCGATTGATTTCGCCTGTGAAACCTTGGCGTACTCATACTTTGTATGGTCTTGGCTTGTACGCCCAGTTTTTCTGCTAATTCTTCTGCCGTGCCGTCGCCTAAATTTTCCTCTCCGCGATATACGGCATAGATTTGACGACGCTTTGTCATAGCCCCTCCTTACCAATACACCGTAACACCTTGCTCGTCTGCGACATTTCGCACACGTCTTACCCCTTGGCTGTAAGTGGTCATCTGCACGCTTTTTTGCTTTAAACGGCGGCTTGGGTTCATCACCACCATCATCGGAAAACGCCCGTCTTTACTTTCCACAATTTGCACGCCTTCACGTCTTAACGCATACGCCACACGGATCATTTGTTCTCTCATTGTTTGCTCCTTAGCTAATCAACATTTTGCTATACTGTTCAATCATTGCTGCACTGATTTGGGTGTCGTTTATTTCTGCCGACCGCACCACACCGCGCATTAATTTGCTTAATCGGCGGGCGTTCCCTTTGCAGGCTTTAATCAATGGCTCGTTAAATTCGCTGGTATTTAGCGCACTTTGCGCTAACATTGCCAAATCTTCATCGGGTAGGGCGTTGCCTAAATCGCAGGCAAAACCCACGCGGCTATAAAGCTGTGCCAATTCGTTATTTTTACCTTTTAAATTCACTAATAAGCGAGGCATACCGGCTAAAATCACGCCACATTGGGTTAAATCGTGAATGCGGCGGATAAACTCTAATGCACGGGTAGAAAGTAATTCCGCTTCATCAATGATTAATAACCGTTCCGATCCTTTCAGTTTTTCCACAATGCCGGATAACACATCGTTATTAATTCCGCGGCTGTTTGCCCCCACCGCTTCGGCAATCTTGCGGAGCAATACTTTCGGATTGCAGCTTGGGTCGGTTTCAATCAAAACGGCGGAGCTGTGTTCTTTGGCATATTGTTTCAACATCTGCGTTTTGCCTAAGCCTGCCGCACCGTAAATCACGTTAATTTCGCCTTCTGCGTGGGCAAATTGCATAATTTCCATTCCACGTCTTGCTGTCATTGTCGGGACAAACTTGGCGTTATATTTTGCTTCTACCACTTTTGCTTTTTGGCGGGCTAAAAGTTCGTCCACTTTTTCATCAATCCATTTGGTATCAGTTGGATATTTACCGTTCAAATATTGGCTCACCGTGGTAATGGACACATCAAACAATGTTGCCACCTGTTTTTGGCTCATTTTGTTGGCATCCATAAAGGCTTTTAAGTCTTGGCTTTTCATCATTTTCCCCTTATTCATTCACTAACTTTTTTCGTTGTTCCCACGCCTCTTTTTCGGCTTTCGTCAAGAAAATCGGTGTAAGCTCTTTTTTCGGTTTGGCTTTCGTTCGTAATAATTCAAAGCTCGGTTGATGTTCAATCGTTACAACCGGATTCAATTCCGCATTGATTTCATCGACTTTCTCCATCTCACGTTTCAAACGTCCTTTCATACGTGTTCTGCGGGTTTGTTCAATAAACGGAAGTGGGAACGCATCACGCTTGTTGCCGTCTAATTCGGCATAACACACAAAACCACCGTCTTGCTTGCGTACTATCACTTTTGACGGGTCGTGAATATCAAACATCACCTGCACTTTTTGCCCATCCACATCTAACAACTTCGTGTTGAAATAATCATTGTTAAATAACTGTAACCAACCACGTTGTGCGGTGCGTAACACGCTCGGGCGGAATAAATCCCTTGCTTCAACCGGCGTGATGAATACCAAGTCCTCTGCTTTCATTTTCGCCATCAACTGACGGCGTTTGGATGCCGGGGTCATCCCGATTTCACGATGAACGTGTTCGTTGTTATACCAATCAATGCCTTCTTGCACGGCACTCAAAAACGCATTCCAACTCGGCAATTTACCCACCGCCCATTTTTGTTTTGGGGTCAGCTCCGTTACACCTTTGCGTTTGGCTTTATCTAGCGATACCACGGCAGTGCTTACTTGACGCACCGTGTCTCGGTCAGCCCCTGAACCGTGATAAGTATCAAACTGACGTGCAACACGATACAAAATCGTCTGATGTACCCGTTCGATAATCCCACGCCCTTGTGGGTTGCCCGGTATCCCGGTTTGGTGATTAATCCCCAAGCGGGGCAACATCCCGGTAATATCCGCATCCAACATCCAGTTCTTTTCACCTCCCCCGTTATCGGAGTAATAAACCGCCGGTATGCCGTAGCGTTCAATCCCGTGTCGTAGCGCATCTGCCACCGCTAACACGTTTTCGGCTAAACTAGCCGACCACCCTACAATAAAGCGGCAGGCGGTATCCATAATCAACGTGACCTCCGGAATAAAGGGGCGACCGTGAATAGGATGTGCCACTTTCATCTTCATACTGTGTCCATCACCCACCCACACATCATTTACCAATAACACGCTCCAATCGCGTTTTACATAAGTGTTAAGGGCGCGTAATTCAGAGCCGGTTTTACGTCCAATCTCTTTAATATGGCGGGGTAATTTCGCCAACGCCGACCGCACTTGGTCGAGGCTCGGTTTCATTGCAAGACGTAGCGGTTCATCTGCAAATCGCTCATCCCATTGCGCCGAGAAATAGTGATAGGCTTCCGCCACATTAATGCCGTTAGTTTGGCGATATACCGCCAAAAAATCCGGCAACCACCAAATCTCTTCCGCTTTTTTCGCCATTCGCTTCATCGGTGCAAGGGCTTTCAAGCGTGCTTCCGGCGTATCCGCTTTCTCATAATCCAACACCCACTGATTTAAAGTGCGGTCGGAAAGCGTACGATTTTTACCTTTCTTGTTATTGGCAAGCTCCACCAACTTCATCAACTCCGCCGACACCTCGCCGTGTTTAATTTGTTCACATAAAAACTTAACGGCTTTATAACGGGGCTGTGCTTGTTCAAGTTCCAACACTTTCACCACCAACGCCATCCTTGCGTCTGCCGCCTCACGCTGTTTTGCTGTTAAGGTTTTTAACTCAACTTGGCGAAGAGCGAGTGGGGCTCTGGGTTTGGATTTCACGACAGCGGTCGCAAATTTATTGCGGATTTCATCTTGTACCGCCTGTGGCAGGGACGATAGGGCATATTCAACACCACCGCCTTTAACCCCTTTTAATGGTTGAGATTGCCATTTTTCTTTTCTAGCTTGTCTATTTACATTGCTTGGATGTTTAGATAATCCTCCAATGCCAACTAATTCTTTTGCACTAAACCATAATTTCATAACAGCTCATCCTTATTTAATCTAGATATCTGCTAGGCCATATATCTTTTGGTTCTTTTCCTAGCGCATCAGCAATAATTTTTTCACCTTTTGGATAACGTTTATCAAAAGCATTTCTCAATGTTGTTTTTGCTAATCCATGCTGAATCCCTAATTGAGCTAATGAAATCCCTTTTTTAATCAATTCAGCTCTAATGTCTGCTCTATGCATATCATTAGTTCTTCCTTTTTCTTTCATTTTGTGCGATCCTTAAAAACTAGTCGTTTAACTACTTGATTAAGTACTTAATCACCTACGATTTGAAATATATATTAAATCATTTTCTTAATCAATAGGTGATTTAACAATTTTTTACAAAATCTTTTGAGTGATTGCTTAAATCATTGATTTTGTTTAACTTAATCATTTGAATATTTTTATCCCATTTTGATTAAGAAAGGTGCTTTATGAAATCATCTGATAAGGTCTGGTTTACTGCTAAAGAATTAGAGGGGCTAAATGGTCTTCCTTCTCATGCGACAAACATTACAAGGAAAGCTAAAAATGAAAATTGGATAACTAGGGAGGCTAAAGGTGTAAAAGGTGGAGGGTTTGAATATCATATATCAAGTCTACCAAAGCTAACCCAAATGTCTTTAGGATTTAGAGATGGAATACAAGCGATAAAAAGCAATTTACATGATTCAGCCGAAAAACATGCAATAAAAGAAAATGGCTTTGCTGATTTCAATCAAGTTAATCCCGATTATTATGAACCTATTGATGACTTTAGAGACGTTAGAGTTTCTGCTGGGTTGGGTTCTGAAAACGAAGAACAATATGAACCCGCTTACATAATGGTTGAAAGCTCTTGGTTTCAAAGAACTGGGATTAAATCTAAAGACTGTGCAATGTTTACAGTCAAGGGTGAAAGCATGGAACCAACTTTAAGGGATGGTGAAGAGATTATTGTAGATCGCTCAAAACGCCAATTACAAGAGGGTAAAATTTTTGTCCTAAATCACGGTGGTGCAATGTTAGTGAAAAAAGTGCAATTTACCTATGAGGGGATTGAATTGTTAAGTGATAACACCGCATACCGCCCCATAAAAATTACCAATGAAGAAGCCGACAAATTACGTGTTATCGGACAACTTGTGAGAGGATATCGTAATTTTTAACCTTATAGATTTAAAACCAATAAAAAAGGCTGGATAACCCAGCCTACTATTCACAATTTAAAGCTCCTTAAAACGTATTTTAAAAACTGTTTAAAAATCGCCTAAATACCGCCAACTTTTATGCAAATAAAAAACCAATTTCCGCCCATTTTCAACCAATCCCCACCATTTTCATTTTTTGCATAAAATCCCCCACCAAAACCGCCCAAGCCCCACCACACAAGCCTCAAGCCAATTTTTTCGAGCCAAATTTTTTCTTTTTCTCTATGCAAATATTGTCACTACCCCATACTGAGTATCCTGTCGGCTCACATTCTGTGATTTTTTTCTGTATTTAGCAAGATCTGATTCAAACACCCGCCAGACTCTCGATCCTTCCATTTGAAAAAATCCCCACAGTTTTCTTTTGCTGAAAACATATCCATAGCTCATCTTTAATAGCTTGGCTACTTCAGCAATAGTTAGTGTTTGTTCCATATTTTCCTCGTCACTTCAAAATATCCGGCACTTCAACAACTTTTAGCTGTTCCAGTTTCATATTTTTGTATTTTAGATAATGCTGGACGATTTCTAATGCTTGCTCTTCTGTTACTGTTTTATAAGTTTCTTCGACTACACTCCAAATGTATTTACATTCAAGTACGATATATCGTTTGCCGTTTATAATTTGTAATTCTTGTGACATTTTTCCTCCAATAAAAAACCGCCTACATTTCTGTGGGCGGTTATTAAATTAATCTATTGTTTTAGTGTAGTTGCAATAGCTTAGAGGCTTTAGCGATACCTTTTGCTGTTACGAGAACTTGATCGCAAATTTTTTCTGTGCCATCTTCTCTGATTGCAGTGTGGGTTTTATGTTCTAGTAATCCTTGTTGGATTTTTTCCTGATAAGCGATCCAAGTTTTACCGCCTGCCCGTTTATAAATCCACTTTTGAGCAGAAAGCCAAGCGATAAATTGCTTTGGTGGCATTTGTAGCACTTTCGCCGTTTCGGTTAAATTGAGCGATCCCTCTGATTTTGTTATGCGATAGTAGGCGGCGACTGTCGGCTGCATTTCTTCTACTTTATGTTCTAAGGTAATCACTTTTTCTGCATAGTTGCCAAGTAATCCGCGCAAGGCTTGTGGATCATTAAGCATTTGCATTGGATCTACTGGTTGGCGGATTTGATTTTCAAGCTCTTGCCAGCGATCAATAATGCGTTTGCGAAGCTTAACCTTATAGCCTGCAATTAAGGTAATGGTTAAATCTTTAGGCAAATTGTAACAACGATATGTTCTCCCCTTGCTATCTTTGTAATCTGCACAAAATTGTGCAGGTTGAATTTCAAGTCCATTTAGCATATTGTCAATATCACGCAATACACCTCTATGTTCTTTCTCGCAAAGCTCCGCAATCTCACGACTGCTCATTGTCATTTCGTTGTTTTGAGTTAATGTAATTAAGTTTGTCATTTCTTATTCTCCTTGTCGGGTAGAGAGGGCTTGAGGGATTAAAGATTGAATTTCATCGGCAATTTCTTCGGCTAATTCAAGTGAATTAATGATAAAGCGATGAGGTAGATTAAACCCATCGTTGATACTGCAACCATTTTCAGTTAATAACGCAAGAATTGCTCTTAGTTGTTCGGCTGAAATGGTGAGTTTATCGTATGGGGAAATTTGAGAAGAAGTATGAGAATTTGACATTTTTGTACCTTACGTTTTTAGTTAGTAATGACCTTGAGCGGTCGGGCTTCAACTACCAAACGTAAGATCGGCGGAGCTTATTTCCTTTCGGTATTTTATTAGGCTCTCTCGACCCGACCATAACAAATATGATCATTTCTACCTAAAATTTAGGTACAAAAAAACCGCTAATTTGTCGGAGCGGATAACCGACTTACGTTTTGATAGTGCGGTTATCTTAATCCGAAAGGGCGGTGGGTGTCAATGTTATTTCCATAATGAAATCCTCTTTGCTCGGTGATAAGATTATCAGTGACCAAACTTTTAATTTAACACTTCTACAAAGAGGATTTTATGAACAAATTCATCATTGGTTTTTATGGCGCTAGCAATAATGGTAAAACGAGTGCATTAAACCAGCTTATTGATTGTTTTTCTGAAACATTTGAAATGAGTGATTTCAGTGAAGCCAATTCAATAGATCGTGTTGTATGCCTTGACTATAATGGCATTAAGTTAGGTATTGCAGCAGGTGGAGATGATGGAGATACCGTTTCTAAAAATCTTGAAAAACTTATTCAAGAAAAATGTGATGTCATCATTACAGCTTGTCGGACATTTGGTGGAACTCACGATGCGATAAATGAATACAAAGATAGATATGATATACATTATATCACATGCCCATATTTGTATTTTCCAGAAGGTAAGCCAAACACTGAACAGCTAAAACGAGTTGATGTGAGTAACGCGGTGTTTGTTAGAACTTATATAGAACAATTGATTTCTAAATGAGCCCACCGCACTTTAGCGATGTTTATGCTGCTTAGGATTAACCACTGGCAATTCCAAAAGGTTGTTGAGTGGTTTTGCTGTGGGCTGGTGTTGATTTCTGTGTTCCGTTATCCACGTTAATAAGTTGCTAAATTCGTCATAATAACGGGCTTGTTGGGTTGCCTGCCCAATGACAAACGCTCGTTGTTCGCTGTCTAAAAGTAGCCAGTATTTTTTAACTTGTTCAATTGCTCTCAGCCTATTAGGTTTTCTGAGATTAAAATTGTCGTGTATGTATTTACCAAACAATTCAGCAAAAAAAAGAATAAGCAATGCTGATATGGATTTCGTTCATTGATCTGCTCCTAAAATTCGACTCTTCGCTACTTCAATTAACAGTTGATATTCCCGTTTGGTTTTCTCATCGTGTACTTCTGCTGATTTCGCTAAAAACTACTCTGTCGTGCCTGTAAAACATCCTCTTGTAACGATTAACCCGTCTTCACCGTTAAATACCGTAAGCGTACCGTTTTCTGACCCAACATTACTCGCCCAGAAAATCATTTTTCGCTCGGAAACAATGGCGCAAGATCTAACCTCAGCGTCGCCATATACCCGAGCGTCGTCATATACCCAAGCGTTGCCGGATTGATCTAAATTTTTCTCAGCTTCGATATAGCCGCCAAGCTCACCGGCGACTACCGCACCAAAAGAGATTAATGCTTTAATGCGGTATAACGTTCTGCCCAAATATTCTTTGGTATCGTCTTTCAATAGTTCATATTTTTTCATCATTTTTGTTTACCTATAAAAAAGCCCACGGTGAGGTGGGCGTTGTGATAATTAAGGCTTTTCCGAAAGCTCATTTTGCGTGTTTTCTAACTCGGTAAGAAAAGCAATGACTTCAGTTTCAATTTCTATAATTGCTTGTTCATCTCGGGGGATACGTGTGCAGAAGTAACTCAAATGTTCCGGAAGTCTGTCGTCAAAGCTAATAAAATCACACCACGCTCGCCCGGTACACGCCATTTGCCACTGCATTTGCTTGTAGCAGCGGTCGGCGGGCTTTTTCGTTCGGAGCGTGTCAATATGGGTAGCCGTATTAGGGCATTTGATTTCAATTAACCCGTCTTTACCCACTAAACCATCGGGGCTTGCGCCGGCAAAATTAATGGTTGGGTGGTCGATAAAGCTGATTTGTTCAACAATTTCTCCCGTTTCGATTTGGTATCGGTTGCGAGCCTCCCCCTCAAGCTCATTACCTCGTTGCATTGCATCCGATTTATAGCTTTCAACCACTTTTCCGGTCAGTCGCTCACAAAGGAGTTGCATTAAATAGTTTTGGCGAGAGGTGGAATAACCGCTTTTTGTTTTTGCCATTAGGTCGGCAATGCGTGAAGCGGTTACTTTACCTTTGCGCTGCTCAAACCATTCCGGGCTACCTTGCTCAATCATTGGCTTGCCTCCGTATATTGCGCATCTTGCATTGTGCCTTGTTGATATTGCTCGGCAAGCGCTTTAACCCGTGCAAGCTCTGCGGCCCCGATAATTTGACGTTGTTCTTTTGTCAATGCCGTCCAGTGTTTCTGAAAGGCTTCAACACCTTGAGGGGCAATATTTTCAAGGGCAGAAACCAACATTTCATAATCCTGATGTGAACTATCACCACTCGTTGCAGATTTTTGGGTAGGCGGTACGTTTTTTTGATTTTCAGTTTGTTGGTTTTCAGTAATACGCTCTGCTTCGTCCGGTTCGTAAATTCCGGAAAGACTGAACGCAACCCTTGCACATTGAATAGCTGCTTTGTGACGGAGCATACGTTTTGGGTATTTATTCCACGGGTCAGTATTACGCTTACATTCGTCCAAATATTCGGTGACGATAGTGGGGCGTTGGCGATCTTTGCGGTAGATTTTGCAAGTGCAACTTTCGTTATCTTGTTCAAATTCGATACCGTCAAATTGAGGATGTTTATTGATGATGGCGTACCAGCCATCCACGCCAACAATTGGGATAATCCCTCCACCCTTTGCAGGAAAGGCGTAGATTTCATTTGTCCAAGGGTTCAGCTCATATTGATTGGCTACGACCAAAAGGGCTGTCATTTGGTCGGCGGTAACGTTTTGCCCTTTAAATGCAGTTGCCGTTAAGGTTTGGGCAAGGTTTTCACTTGATCCCATTTCAAAACGCTCGGCAAGTTTATGGGTTAAAGTTTGGAGTGCGGTTGTCATTTTTCACCTCAATCAGGATAGTATTCATTTTCTTGGGATTTGAGAAAATCGGTGGCAAGTTTTTCTATTGCCTTATCTCTCAGTTCGTTATAATTCGCATCGCTACCAATAGCGAGCTAAAAGTTATCATCAGTACCCAGTAATTCGGTGAGTTCATCAAAATAATCACTTTCTTTACCGGAATCTTTTAAATCCTTATCGATATTTTCCTTTTGTTCCTCAAGAGCTAAATCCCAAGCAGCAAGGCTGTCTAAGTGTTCTTGATGGGCTGTGGCAAGGTGAGGGTTCATTTTTTCACTCCTAAAGTGAGGTCAATTTCTGCTTGTTTCTGTGCGGTGTAGTGGAGGAGTTCCTGTTCCACTTGTGGGGTTAAATTAGGCGGTAAACAAAGTCCGTTTTCATATACACCGCCTTTCAGTTCACAGCGGGTTTCATGGCTGATTTGTTCGCTGAGCTCGTGATTGTGCCAGTCTGTCGGGTTAGCGTAGGCAGGACGAAAAGCGATTAAAATCATCACAGCCAGTAATGCGCCTACGGCAAGCCAACCGGCAGTACCTTTTAGAAAGTCTGTGAAGCTATTTTTTTCTTGGAAGAAAGCGTTTTTAGCGCGTTTTGGTTTCATTTTGTTTCCTTATTGGATATTGAGCATTTGTTCTTTTGCTGTTTTGCAGCTATCTTTTTTAATTTCAAAACCATAAGAAGGGCGGTTGAGTTCGCGAGCGGCGCGAAGTGTGGAGGCGCTTCCTGCAACCGGATCAATCACAACATCTCCTTCATCAGTAAAGATTTCAATAAGACGCTTTAAGACTGCGACCGGCTTTTGGGTTGGGTGTAGTTTGGGGATTTCTTTTCTGTTATCTTTTTCCCACTGGAACCAGTTTTTGATCATCTTGCCGTTGTTGTTAAATTTAGGCAGTTTGTCACGGTATAAAATCAAGGCATATTCCGTTGCACCGACCACTTTCATATTGGCTTTTAGCACTTGTGGTGATGATGATTTGATAAAAACCGAAGGGATGTGATTTTCAAAACCGTGCTGTTTGGCATAATCAATGACCATTGGGATTTGCTGGAATGCGCAAAACACAATCATACAAGGCGCTTTCCCCCGCTCTTTGGGTTCTTTAATCAGCATTTTTGAGCAAAAGTGCATAAATTCGGCAATGCGAAAATCCTTGTCGGTGTCAAAAAAGCTGCTGTTGGCTTTGTCGCTTTCACCGTTTTTATTATTGCCATCTACATACCATTCAGGGCTTGAGGCATAGGCGTTATTGCCTAGGTTGTAGGGGATGTCAGCAATCACAAGTTGCGCCTTAGGGATGTGGTAGCGTTTGTAATTTTGGAAATGATCGTTAAATAATTCGGTTTTCATTTTGTTTCCTTTTTAGTCGATTTACTGAATTTAGGGTGCAGACAACCGCCACACGATTTTCACAGGGAAAAGTGCGGTCGGTTTTGGTTAAGTTTTAAATTACTTGGTAGTTATTGGATTTTGGGTCGTAATTGTTGAGATGTGTTTTAGCACCCGCCAATTACTCTCATAGTCGTATTGAAAATCAGCCGTGAGGCGTTTCAGGAGCTTGTGAACTTCCCGAATGGTGTGTCTATATTCATAGGCTTGCCCGTAAATTGCACCGGAAAAATTTGAACCGATCGTTTCCATTGCTGGGTAAATCATTCGGCAGGTTTCCGTGCCGCGCAGAGCGATAAACCATATCCACGGTAATAACTGAAGCTCGTGTTCGGTAAATTCAAACGTGAATTTCTTTTCAGGTTCGGGCAAAGCAAGCTGTTTCGGTTGATTTTTACTAATCAAGATTTTTTCGATTTGTTCGTCGCACCAAATAGCAAATTCAACATTTAGCCAACGGGCGAAAGCAACTGCCAATCTGCGGCGTAGCCAAGTGCCTTGTTGAGATAAATCTTTACCACCTTTGATTGTTTTTACGAAGTGGGATTTTCTCACTTCGGCTTTTTCACAAAGAGCATTGATATATTCTTCTGTGCTTGGTAAACGTAACCAGTCAATCGGTTTTTTGTTGAAATGAGCGGCGATTGCAGTTGCATTAAGAAATGCGTCATCTTGGAAGAAAACTTGAGTACCATTGTAATCGGCAGAAATGATATTAGTCATTTTGATCGTCCTTTGAGATAAGCTTTAACACTCACCACCGCAGAGACCAATCATTGGTGGTGAACTGAACGGAATTGGTCTTACCGCTCTCAAAGGTTCACGGCGTCCTTTCGGACTTCCATTCAGCTCACCATAGAGAACTTTTTCAGAAATTTCTGAAAAAGGTTGATTTGCTGTTTTGCAGATATAAAAAAACACGCTTTGAGGCGTGCTATCATCCGCCCTTTGAGATATTTCAGGAGACCAATCCCGACTTCCGTGTGGAAGTGTTTGAATTATAGAGCGGTTATTTTTATTTGTAAACTAGAATTTAAAATCAATTCCTGCTTGTTTTAAAATCCCATTGGCGGTATGTCTATTTTTGATAGTATAAGCCACAGGAAAGGTGTCATTAACTAGGGGACTAAACCAAATTTCGTGGCTGCCTTTTCCTTGTCTATATAAATAGCAACCTTGCTGTTTTAACACTTTGATGAGCCGATCGTAGTAGCCACTTCCCATTTTACATCTCCAAGCGTTGATGTTCTGTGTGACTTTCTGTTTGAATAAACGAAATTCGGATATTATCGCTTTCTTTACCGTACCCTTGTAATTCGTGCATTTCAGGGGCAATTTCCCAAACACGTTCTTGGAGTTCTTCGTAAGTTCTGCCCTCTGTAACAAGGCGTAACTTATCGCAAGTTCCAATCCAAGACGGGACATTGTCTTCAACATCGTACATCACTTCTACAAGATAAGGGGGATTGATACGATCTAATCGATTTTTTACTGACATAAATAAATCCTCTATGGTTCTGCCAAAATATTCACCCGCTTTGGATAAGGCTTTTATGTACCAGTGTGAAAAGGTTCGTACTTGATATGCCGCATTGCGTAAGACATCACTCTCAACATCGGTTAATTCGCTATAAGAGGTAACTAAGTTGCCTACAGCGTGAAAATGAATCACTGCACCAATTTCAGATTGCCCTATAATTCCAGAGGTTATATCGTGTTTATCACCGATGACATTTGGAATACCTTTTCATCTACAAAATAACGATGTGATGTTGGGAAAAAATCATAAAAAATGGTGGTTAAATCTGATTTAGAAAAAAATAATTCGTCATTTTTTAAGATAAATCGTAACGGGAATTGTCCAAATTGTGCTGTGAATATTGATTTCATTCTATTTTCCGCTCAATATAAAAAAAGCCTACATTACTGTAAGCCACTGCGTATTATTCTATTTTTTAATTAACGACTTTCTGTTGAAAGTGGGAGTAGTTTAGAACAAAGGGCGGTGGGTGTCAATATTTCTGCGACTTATTTATCCACGCTCGCCAACGTGGTACACTTGCTTTGCGATCACAAGTAAAAAGGGCGACAAAAAGTGTTGCATAATTTTTTTACTTAATTTGAGGTGACTATGTTTAGTTTTATTTTAAATTGTGTTAAACAAAACCATAATAAGGTGATTAAATTCTTCCAGGGTTTTTTAGCTGTTCTTGTATGTTTAGTTGGGGGGCTTGTTATTTTCAGTGAAATCTACGGTATTCCAGAAACAAAAATACAAGAATGGATTAAAGGCATTAATGTTTTTGTAATCATTATTAGTGTCGCTGTATTACTTATGTTATTTATTTCTTATTTATCCCCCAATGACTATAGCGATGACGAACACGTTATTTCTGGTAAATCAATATTAGATATTGTTGATAATATGGAAGAAGCAATGGAAGAAACAGAAGAAGAAAAATTGCAAACATATGCTGAATATAAAACACAATGGACAACATCTCGAATTCTGAGTGCTATCAAGCAGCAGGAAAAGAAATCTATAATTAACTTGTTATTAGGTATTGTATTTAGCTTAACAGGTGCGCTTGTATTACTTTATCTGGCTCATTCTTTTAATTTTTCACCTAAGGATACGTTAGATTTTATTTCTAATTTCTTACCTAGGTTATCTTTTGTGCTGCTTATCGAAACTTTTGCTTATTTCTTTTTGCGATTATACAAAGATAATTTACAAGAAATAAAATATTGGAATGATGAACTAACAGCTATTGAACATCGTGTATTAGCTTTAAATCTGGCATTAAGAAAAAATGATGAGACTTTATGTCAAGATATTCTTAAAAGTTTTTCAAAATTTGAAAAAATAAATCATCAAATAGATAGTAGGGATAATTTAATCATTTCTCCTGATTATCTAATAAAGATAATTAAATTGATAAAGAAATAGCTATCTTTTAAATGTAAAAATCAATATTAATGCAAAAATGATTGTGATTGTTGAAATAATGATCATTATAATTTTCTCCATAAAAAAGCCAACCTGTTACAGTGGGCGAATAATCTAATAAGGCGTTATTAGTAAACGGTTAGTATTAAATCAGGAAAAGTTACTGTTTCATCAATTAACTCTTTAGCTGTTTTTTCTATACCGATACCCGAATACTCATCTCTTACGATGAATTTCTGATTTAAATCAATCTCACCATACATTTTTTCTTTTAAAATTCTTTCACGATCTTGCTCATCAAAGAATTCGTGAACAATCTCTTCTACTGTATGTCCGGCATATATTTCCGTATCTTCGTCAATCCAAAATACTTTTTGTATTTTTTGAATATCTTTTATTGCATTGTCTATGCAATCAGCTAGGCTTCCATATCGAACTGGGTACGGGGCAAAAGTGCGGTCGTTTTGCAAGTAGAAAGTAAAATATTTTTCTTCACGGTGATCGCACTTTGATGATGAGATGACGCATTAATCGCCTTGGCGAGATAAGTCAAATTAATGGGTGGATAATAATATTTTTGATACATCGCCACCGGCTCAAAGTAATTGAGGATTTCCGCCCGGTCAAGCACCGGAATGGGTTCGCCAAAACTAAAGGCTTCCGCTTTTGGATGAGAAAGTGCGGTCATTTTTTTACGTGATTTTTTCATTTATTTGTCCTATTCAAAAGTAAAAATCGTGGCTTGATTGCCGGCAATATCAGCGCCAAAGCCGTAAGGTACATTTAAAATGCAGTTCATAATCGCCCACGATAAATCGCCGTGGCTTGCTTCTTCCGAACGGTCGGAAACGTAAGTAATTCTGCTCGTGCCGGTGGTGCGTTTTTTCACGGTCATAAAACTGGTGATAATTTCTTTGCCGTCAAATTTCAGGCGGCGTTTCTGAATAAGGTTTTGGGTTTTTAGCACCATTTCGTTTTTTAGCTCTGCGTTATAGTCCAGCCCTTGTGCCATTGGGTAAAATTTTCTTACCTCTTGATACACGCCCGACCCCATTTCCGTTTTATCAATCACAATGCGGGTGACGTTGTAATCATCACAAAATTGCTTAATCCGCCCTGCTTGGGTTTCATAATCCATTCCGTGAAAGGTTTGCCAATGCAGCACCCGATAATCCCCGCCTTCTACTTTTGGCGGGGCGACAAGGGCAAGGCGGCACGGTCGCCGGTAAAGGCAGGATCATAGCCCAACCACACCTCACGATTGCCAAAGGGACGCGCCCAAAATGGCTTGTAATCTTCCCATTCCTCAAGGCTATCCACCTGACATAACTGCAAATCGGCAAATTTAAAGGCGGCACTGTTATCATCGGCAAATTGACATAAAAATAACTGCTCAAATTCTTCCTTGCTATTTTCCGCAATCAAATCATCAATATTAAACAGATTGCACCCACCTTCCATTGCATCGTAAATGCTCACAATTTGTTTCCATTGGCGATCAGCACAGAGCTTGCCGGCACGTAAATTTTCGTGAGAAATATCAATATCAACCTTTTCAGTTTTTGCACGGTTGCGATTAAAGGCTTTGCCGGAAAAGAACGCATAGGCAGGGTGGGCAATGGTTGTGGGCGTAGAAAAATAGGTTTGGCGATACATCTTTTGCGCCGCCATACCGCTTGCCACTTTGCGCATCACATCAAATTTTGGCACCCAAAAGATTTCGTCAAAATACAAATTGCCGTGGTAGGATTGCGCCGTAGCGGAATTCGTCCCCAGAAAAATCAACTCTGCCCCATTTGGCAGTTTGATCGTTTCTCCTTTCAAATCCACATCGGCGGTTTGTTTGGCATAATTGACGATATAAGAGCGAAATTGCAATGCCTGCTTTTTACTGGCGGAAATAAAAATTTGGTTATGACCGGTTGTTAAGGCATCCACAAAGGCTTCGTGGGCAAAATAATAAGTCGCCCCAATCTGACGACTTTTCAAAATATTGCGAATGCGATGTTGCTTGGCTCTATGCCACACCCGTTGATAATCAAACATTCCTTCAAGAAAGCCATTAATCAACAATTCTTCTTGTTCTTGGCTAATTGCATTTGGCTCGGCTTTCTTGCGTTCGCCTTTGTTGCGATTGGCAAGTTTCGGGTTTAAATCCACTTCATTGCCTTCGCCAAAGGAATATTTTTTCACTCGTGCCATACGTTCCATTTGGCGACCGAGTAAATCAATTTCTTTGTAATCTGCCCCGCTCTTATTTTCTTTCAGAATGAGCAAATTCAAACGGCTTTCAAGTGTTAGTTCGACACGCCCGACCGGTGCAAAATCGTCCCATTTTTCGCGCTCTTTCCAACTGGAAATAGTAGAAGTTGGAATGTTAAGTTGGCGCGCAATTTCAGCGATTTTATAACCGCTAAAATACATCACTTGCGCTTGGCGTTTGGTGTCTGCCGTGGTTTCTTGATTATGTTCCAGTTTATCCATATACAAATCTCAATCTGTTAAATTCTAGTTCTTGACATACGCCTATTTCAAGGGTAGGATTTGCTTCAAGGTCTCAAAAGCCTTATGTTCAACGGTAATTCACCCCGTCAGCGTGATTTTTTTGTATCCGCAAAAAAGTGCGGTCAAAAATAAATATTTTTTTTCAATGGTCGGCAGTGCGAAGAATAAAACACCCGCAAGGGAAATAATTCCGCCTGATTGAACACAGGTTTTGAGCTGCCGACCGCCCGAATATCGGGATTTCTCTCAAAAGGAAATGTTCAAATGTCAAATTTAACCATTCTCAACACTTCAATTCATACTCTTGATAATCTTTACTCTTTAAATGATCTCCACGCTATCAGTGGAAACAATTCAAAACACCGCCCAAATCAGTTTATTCGTCTTGAAACTACAAAAGATCTCATTAATGAAATTGAGACTGAAAATTTAAATGCGCCGATCTGCGCAATTAAAACCTTACGAGGTACAACTGGCGGTACATACGCTTGCAAAGAACTCGTTATCGCTTACGCTGCGTGGATCAGCCCTACATTTCACCTTACTGTACTCCGAGCGTTTTTAAATCAAATTGAGCCACAACAAAATCAACTCTTAACACCGGAACCCACGTACACACAATCTTTCTCTCAACAAGAGATACATCAGCTTGTTTGGTTACTCTTCAGCCACGAAAAAATGCGTTTTTTACTTGAACGCCTTTACAAGCCATTAGCCTTGTTGGATTCTTCAATCAGCCCGAATATTTACGGCAATGTCACGGAATACAAACGGATTTATAAAGCCAATAAACCATTCATCAAAAAACTATTGGATAATCTTAAAACAGATAATCCTCAACAATGGCAAGCTCTCGCATAGGTGTGAAAAGTCTTCCAGAATGGGCGCAATGATTGAACTCACTCAAATAGGAAAGACAATGCCGAAAAAATCAAAATGGTTTATCGTTGCAACAGAAGGTGCAACCACAGACGGCCGCACCATCAATCGCGCTTGGATTGAGCAAATGGCGGCAAATTACAACCCGAAAAAATACGGCGCACGGATCAATCTTGAACACATCAAATTCAGTATGCTTTGGAAAGGCGAACCCCATTCAAAATGCTATGGCGATGTTTTGGCATTAAAAACCGAAGAAAACGAAGAAGGCAAATTGCAATTATTGGCACAAATCGACCCAACGGAAGATTTAATCAAACTCAATAAAGACCGCCAAAAAATCTACACGTCCATTGAATGTGATCCGAATTTTGCCGACACCGGCGAGGCTTATTTAGTCGGTTTAGCGGTGACAGACAATCCGGCAAGCCTCGGCACTGAAATGTTGAAATTTTCTGCCGGTGCGGCTGCCAATCCCCTTTCAAACCGCAAAGAAAAACCCGAAAACCTTTTCACCGCAGCGATTGAAACGCAATTAGAGTTTGAAGAAGTAAAAGAAAAAGGTTTATCCATCTTTGCTAAACTCCAAACCTTGTTTGCAAGTAAAGAAAAATCCGATGATGAACGCTTTGCCGATCATCAAGCAGCATTAGAACTGCTTGGCGAACAGGTACAAAAAACGCAAGAAAAATTGACCGCACTTTCAGAAGATTTAGCCAAACGTGAAAGCGAATTTGCCGAATTGAAAGCGGAAAATGAAAAAATCCACAGCAAATTTGCCGAGCTTGAAAAACAACCTGCAACAAATTACACCCCACGCCCGATTGTGGCAGGGGAAAGCCAAAACGCTGACGGTCGTTTTTTCTAAATAAGCGATACCCCCCATTTTAAAATGAACCGAACCACTTACTCATAGGATTTTCTCAATGAAAAAATTTACCCAACAAAAATTTACTCAATACCTTGCAGGCGTTGCGGCAGACAACAACGTAAGCGAAAGTTTTGTCGCAAGCGGCGGTCAAATTACCATTGAGCCGACCATTCAACAAAAATTAGAAAAAGCGGTGCTTGAAAATTCTGATTTCTTAAAACGCATCAATGTTATTACGGTTGAAGAAATGAAAGGGGCGACACTGCGTTTAGGTGTATTAAGCCCGGTAGCAAGCCGCACCGACACCAACAAAAAAGCCCGTGAAACCACCGATATTCACTCGCTTGAAGAAAACATCTACGACTGTGTACAAACTAATTTCGACACCCATTTAAGCTACCCGATTTTAGACGCGTGGGCGAAATTCCCTGATTTTGCGGCGCGCATTGGCAACTTAAAAGCCGAACGCATTGCCCTTGACCGCATTATGATTGGCTTTAACGGCGCAAGTGTTGCCACAACCACCAACCGTGTCAAAAATCCATTATTGGAAGATGTCAATAAAGGTTGGCTAGTCCAAATTGACGAAAAAGCCCCTGCCCGCGTGATGAAAGAAGAAGTCAAAGGCAGCGGCAAAATTGAAGTGGGCGCAGGCAAAACCTACAAAAACCTCGACGCGCTTATTTTTGCGCTTAAAGAAGATTTTATCCCTGCCCAATACCGAGACGACACCAAACTGGTTGCCATTATGGGCAGTGATTTATTGGCGGATAAATACTTCCCGCTAATCAACCAAGAAAAACCAACGGAAATGCTAGCCGGTGATACGGTCATCAGCCAAAAACGGGTGGGCGGCTTACAAGCTGTTTCTGTGCCGTATTTCCCGAAAGGTACGGTGCTTGTTACCTCGCTTGATAACCTGTCTATTTATGTACAGGAAGGCAAAGTGCGCCGCCACATTAAAGACGTGCCGGAACGCAACCGCGTGGAAGATTATTTATCGTCCAACGAAGCCTATGTGGTTGAGAACTACGAAGCCGTGGCAATGGCGAAAAATATCACCATTGTCGAAGCACCGGTCGCACCGACCGAACCGCCAAAAGCAACGGAATAAACCAATGCGCCCAACCAAACGTCATTTTCTGGAAACCTCTGCCGCTTTAGCGAATGCGGCAGAAACCGAAGATTTAAGCCAATTTAGCGAATACGACAAAATGCTCCGTCTGCTTGCCCGTCATAAAAAGGATTTAAAACAAATCCAATCTACGGCACGCAAAGCAGACTTCAAAAAACGCATTTTGCCGGATTATCTGCCGTGGCTTGAGGGCGCGTTATCGACCGGCAGCGGCAAGCAAGATAACGTGCTGATGATGTGGTGTGTTTGGGCGATTGACTGCGGCGAATATCACCTCGCCTTAACCATTGCCAACTATGCGATTTTTCACGATTTACGCCTGCCTGAACCGTTCACCCGAACCTTAGGCACGCTTATCGCCGAAGAATTTGCTGACGCAGCCAAGGCGGCACAAGCGACCAATCAACCCTTTGAAGTCGCCTACTTGGAACAGGCAAACCGCCTGACCGCCGATTGCGATATGCCGGATGAAAGTCGGGCAAGGTTATTGCGGGAACTAGGGTTACTCACCGCCCCGAAAAATCCAACACAAGCTCTTGAATATCTTGAACGCGCACTTGGATTAAATCAAAACATCGGCGTAAAAGGCGAGATTAAAAAATTAAGAAAACAACTTGAGAAAAACGACAGTGAATCTTGATGTTGTTTAAGCCCCGTGTAAATCGCCCGAGCGTGAATGAATTTTTAGGAAAATTTGTACTGTTTGAGCGTAGCGAGTTGACAAATTTTCCGTCAAAAAATGCATTCTAAGCACGGAAAAGCGATTTAGTCGGGGTGTGTTCTTTGGTTCTTTCTTGCACAAGCAAGAAAGAACGTAACCAAGCAAACCACGCAGCCGCGGGGCGGAGAAAGTGCGGTTAAATTTTTCTCCTTTTTTGACCGCACTGATTCTCCCCACCCCGCTCTTTTTTTAAAGGTCAACATAATGTCAGACGGTGCAATTTCTATCAAACTCGCCCCCAATTATGAAATGGGGGCAGTACAACAGCGGCTCGAAACCCCTTCCGGTGTAAATGATGATCTCATTATCAATGAGGCATTTTTCCCCGATTTATCCCTTGCACAATGTCGTAATCAAATGCGCATTGACGGCACCGTAACAGAAACCCGTTTACTTGACGCGCTGATTGAAGCCGTTGCCTCGGTGAACGAAGAACTGGCGGCGTTTAAACAAGAAAACGCCGAACACGGCACACTGGCACAGATTCCGGCACAACGTATCAACAATGAAAGCATTTTGGTGCAACGTTATCGCCGTGCCGTCCTTTGCCTTGCAGCAGCCAATTTGAACGAACGCTACGCCGCCTACGACAACACCAATGACGGCGAAAAGAAAATGGAACTGCTCAAAGACAGCATCGACCAACTGCGCCGTGACGCTCGTTTTGCCATTAGCGATTTGTTAAAAATCCGCCGAATTGATGTGGAGCTGATTTAATGAAAGTGCGCGCCCAACAAAATGACAATCTTGATGCCATCGTTTATCGCCATTTCGGCAAAAGCCAAGGCTTGCTCGAAATTGCCTGCGAATTAAATCCGCACTTAATGCACTTGGCCGTCATTCCTATTGGAACAGAAGTCAACCTGCCTGATCCGGACACCGAAAAAATTAACGTGGCGCAAGATACCTTACAACTTTGGAGCTGATATGCACGAAAAAGCCACTCAAAACGCCTACACGGGCGCATTCACGAGTTTTATTATGGGGCGCATTGCCGATATGTACGCAAATATCAACTGGGCGGATGTCGCCTCGGTGGTCGGTATTTTGATTGCTGTCGCCACCTTTATCGTCAACTGGTATTACAAGAAAAAAGATTTTGAACTAAGAAAACTGGAAATTGAAGGAAAAATCAATGGTAAGAAAAGCCGCTAAATGGGGTTGCTCGGTGGTTGCCGTGGTTGCCCTAGTGATTGCCGCACACGGCAATGAAATTCGCACATCAGAACAAGGCTTGCTCTTAATCGGCAATGCCGAAGGCTGCCAACGTAAGCCCTACACCTGCCCTGCCGATGTCCTCACTTTTGGCATTGGCACAACAGACACGGTGGAAAAAATCAATCCCAATAAAATTTACACAGACGAAGAAATTGCCCGCGCCTTTGCCAAAGGCGTACAACAGGCGGAAAAATGTGTCAACACCTACGCCAACGGGCAAACAATGCCACAAGGCGCATTTGATGCCTTAACCTCGATCACCTTCAATGTCGGTTGCGGAAAGCTCAAAAACAGCACCCTGTTTAAACTCGCCCGTCAAGGTTACAGCCCCGCAATGTGCGGTCAATTTGAACGTTGGATTTATGCCGGCGGTAAACCGCTCAACGGCTTAATTGACCGCCGCCAAAAGGAGAAAGCCCTATGTTTAACTTTTTAAGCCTCAAAGAAAAAGGCATTTTATTCATCGGGCCAATGTTGATGGGGTTGGTTATCCTTTTTCTTGGTTGGCAGGCAAATCACTGGCGTGCCGAAATGATAAAAGAGGAACAACTCAAAGCTAAGTGGCAAACGGCTTACTTTGCGTTAAACAATCAAGTCCAACAATTTGCCGAACAGCAAAAACAGCTCACCGCCGCCGTGAATGATCTCAAAACCCAACAAACAAAACAAACACAGGATTTAAAAAATGCGCTTAAACAACATCAAACGTGGGCTGATAGCCCTGTGCCTGACAGCGTGCGCGGCGTGTTCAACGCCCCCGCAAATCATTAAATCGCCGATACTTTGTCCGCAGGTTGCCGAGTGCGGTCGGTTTTCGCCACCAATTCGCACCAATGGCGAACTCGCCGAAGCCTATCAACAGACACAGCACAGGCTAAATTTGTGCGTGATAGAAAACGACAGCCTAAAAAAATGCATCGAAGATTTTAACCAAAAGGAACAAAACCAATGACCGACCAATTCGACCGCGCACAACAGCTTGAAGAAATACACCGTGAAATCGCCCTCAAAAAACACCGCACGTTTAAAGCGGTCAGCCGTCTTTATTGCGAAGATTGCGAGGCACCCATTCCGGAAAAACGCCGCCAAACTATTGTAGGCGTAACCCGTTGTGTAACTTGCCAAGAACGTGAAGAAAAACGCCAACGGAACTTTAGAAAATGAAAAAGCCCAACCAACTACGCAACATCCTTGAACAAAGTCACGCCGACTTTATCAACAATCCCGACCGCCTGCAGCTTTATGTTGACGGCGGTCAAATCATTGCCACCGGTAGCCATTCATTCAGCTTTGAATATCGCTACACCCTCAACGTGGTTGTCACGGATTATGCCGGTGATATTGCCGCCCTTGTCGTGCCAATCATTGCTTACCTACGCACCAATCAGCCTGAAATATTTGAAAACCCTGCACGGCGTGAAAATGCCTTCAAGTTTGAAGTAGATTACAACAATAACAACACCGCCGACATCAGTTTTGAAATCCAACTCACCGAACGGGTGGTGTCTAAAAATGAGGTTGAAGGCGTGCAAATTCGTTATGCCAAAGAACCGGTGCTTGACGAAGCCCGCCGCGTGAAAGTGTATTTGCAGGATTGGGATAATTTGATTTTTGAGGGGAACGTTTAATGGCAACGGTGCAAGAAATCCAAGCAAAATTAACCGCACTTATCAACAACTTATCGCCCCAAGCACGCCGCAAACTGGCAAAAAACATCGGACAATCCTTGCGAAAAAATCAAGCCGCACGCATTGCCCGACAACAAAACCCGGACGGCAGTGCCTTTGAAGCCCGCAAGCCCCGTAAACATTTTGGCAAAAAGCAGGGGCGCATTAAACGCAAAGCAATGTTCGCCAAGTTGCGCACCGCCCGCCATTTAAAAGTGCGGTCAAACGGCAATGAGGTTTTAGTGGGCTTTAACGGCTCAAGTGCGGCGATTGCAACGGTGCATCAATATGGGTTAAAGGGCACGGTAGATAGAAAGAAAGGGATTAAAACAAAATATGCCCAACGGGAATTGTTGGGCTTTACGGAACAGGATTTAGAATTGATTGAAGAACTGGTGCTAACTCAATTATCACATAATTGAATTAGGCTTTAGCGTTATTATCCGGTATTGCGGCAACAATAAAACCCAAAATTATCGTGATAAATAGAGATAAAAGAATACTATCGGTTATTAACCAAAGCACGAAAACCAATGCCACAATCGGAATAAACGCAACCGTTGCCATACTAAAAATAGCAGAAATCACCGCAATAGTGAGGCTTCCGGCAAAAAATAATCCTAAACAGATAATCAACGAAATGCCAATGCCAGTATCAGTGCCATATTTCCTCCCTTTATTTTGCTGATTATTAAACCTAACACAAAAATTTGTCAATAAAAAAGCGAGTTTTTATGAATAATTTACAGCTTACCGTATTACTCAATGCCATTGATAAAATTTCCGCGCCGGTAAAAAATGCGGCTAAAAGTGTCAATGCCCTTTCAGAACAATTAAAAAATAGCAAATCAGCATTGCGTGAACTTGAAAAAGTACAAAATCAAATGAATTCATTTTCTCGCACCACAGAGAAAATAAATAAAAGCACCGAGGCAATCAATAAACACGCCAAAAAATTAGATAACCTACGCAATAAAATTTCTAAAATGAAAAATGAGCGGGTTGATCTCAAAGGTCAAATTAAAGATGCCGAGCTTTATCATTCAAGTTTAATTTCTAAGGGAAAGGTTGCCGAAGCCTTGGCAGTCCGTGTCAAAATTGGCGATCTCACCAAACAATATGAAAAGCTACAAGGAAGCATTAGCGAAACCGGCAGAAAAATAAGTAAAGAAAATGCTGAATGGAAAGCCGGTCGCCGTGAAAAAGCCAAACAACTTTTACAACTTCGAGAGTTAAAGCGCAAGTTGAAAGAGGCAGGGATTGATACAAAGCATTTTGCCCAACAAGAAACCTTGCTTGCTGAAAAAATTAAAGCAGCCAATAAAACCATTGAGCAACAACAAGCACGCTTAGCGAAATTAAACGCTAAACAGGCTGCCTATCAAAAATATCGTGGGCAAGTCGAAAATCTAAAAGAAATCAGCGGAAAAGCGCAAATGATTGGTGCGCAATCTATGGCAGCCGGTGCGACTATCACCGCTCCACTTGCCAACGTCACCAAAGATTTTATGAATTTTGAAGATGCAATGATTGGTGTGGCACGCCAAGTTCCGGGCTTAAAAGATGAATTCGGAAACTTTACCCCTGAATTTGATGAGTGGAAAAAGAAAATCCAAAATCTATCAAAAACGCTACCGCTAACCACTGTTCAAATCGCCAATATGATTGAAAGTGCGGCAAGAATGGATATTCCGAAAGAGCAACTGGAAGAATTTGTGCGGATTAACACACAAATGGCAACTGCATTTGATGCAACCAATCCGGATGAAATGGTTGAGGCGTTCGGAAAAGTCAGTAAAAACTTTAAACTCACTCAAGAACAAACAAGAGAACTTGCCGATACGATCAACTATTTGGACGATAACACCATTTCTAAAGGTACGGGCATTATAGGCTATATGAACAGAGTGGCAGGTATTGCCGGCATTGCCAAAATCACCGATAAAAATATGGCTGCTCTTGGCTCAACATTACAAACATTAGGCGCGGCAGAAGAAGATAGTGCCACAGCCGTTACCACGATTTTTACCCGTTTAGGTGTGGCAGGAAACCATAAAGAAGTGGATGGCGCACTTAAAAAATTAAGGTTAGATCCGAAAAAAATTGCAAGTGGAATGGCAAAAGATGCACAAGCCACATTGATGTTGATTGTCGAAAAAATCAAAGGGTTAAAAGACAGTGAACAAACTGATGTAATGAAAGGACTTGTGGGGATTCCGCATATTAAAACCATTTCAAAATTAGTGACAAATACCGAAGAATGGCGTAGACAAATTAAACTTGCCAATAGCGAGGCAGCAAAAGGCTCAATGGCGAGAGAGTTTGAAACAAGAATGAAAGCCCTTTCGGCATCGACACAGATTTTTGAAAACCAACTTTACAATTTAAAAGCAACGATTGGAGGCGTGCTTGCACCTACACTAAATTCAGTAATGGTTAAAATTGGGGGGATCATTGACAAGGTCAAAGCGTGGATAGAAGCTAATCCGGAACTCGCAAGAAAAATTCTTATTGTTGCGGGTGCAATCGGCACAACGCTTACTGCTTTCGGCGCATTAAGCCTTGCATTAAGTTTTGTGGTTTATCCTATTGCCCGATTATTTCTTGGCTTGTCAAAGCTAAAAATTTTATTGCCTAAAATTAGTGCGTCCTTCAAAACTGTCGATGGCTCAATTCTACGCGGTTTATTGTCACCACTTAAATTATTGATGTTTGCCTTCACGCCTTTAGGGGCAGTTATTATTGCAACAGTTGGAATAATAGCCGGTTCAATTTATAAATATTGGACACCAATCAAAGCCTTTTTCGGTGGTTTTTGGGAAGGATTAAAATCAGGGCTTGCACCGGTTATTGAAAAATTTAAACCGTTGGGCGATCTATTTGGCGTTGTAGTCGGCTGGATTGAAAAAGCCGTGAAATGGTTTATGGATTTGCTCTCGCCGGTTCAAAGCACACAAAAAGATTTAGATGCCGCCGCAAGTGCCGGTAAAAAATTTGGTGAATGGGTAGCAAAAGGAATTGATCTCGCGCTCACACCGTTGAAATTATTACAAGATGGCATTCAATGGGTATTAGATCATATGCCAAGTATTGAAGGTATCAGTAACGCCCTTGATAAAGGAAACCAAATCACCGAACAAGCCCAACAAATAAAAGAAGAAGGAATCAAAAAGGCTTTTGGGGACGGTATTTTAGGCAAAACTATGCAACTACTAAGCGATCCTAATTTACAACACTGGAAAGGCGGATTAGTGAAAGGCTATTCAGCAGGCGGCTACACCGGCAACGGCGGTAAATATCAACCAATGGGGATTGTTCACGGCGGCGAATATGTGATGACAAAAGAGGCGACCTCACGC
Source organism: Rodentibacter myodis (assembly GCF_001999305.1). Taxonomy (GTDB): domain Bacteria; phylum Pseudomonadota; class Gammaproteobacteria; order Enterobacterales; family Pasteurellaceae; genus Rodentibacter; species Rodentibacter myodis. The sequence goes on from NZ_MLHQ01000010.1 coordinate 163,074, forward strand.
CTTGGCATTCACACCCTAAACGCCCTCAATTATGGCAAACAAGCCTTAATTGCAGGCGGCTTGGGCGTAAGTGTTGCCACGGCCGCACCGGTGCAGGCTGATAGCCGACCGCCCATTTCAGCACGTCCCGTTGCCGCACAAGTCACCCAACCAATGACAGTGCAAATCACCATTAATGCCGCACAAGGTATGGACGAGCGAATGATTGCACAACAAGTGGCAAAAGAATTTCAACGCATCCAAAACCAACAACAGGCACGCGCACGCAACAGCTTACGCGACAGGGGGTAACAAAAGGGCGAAAGCCCTTTTTTGTTTGATAAAAAAAATCACTCGGGTTATAGTAGCGAACCTATCCATCCCATAGGAGTGTGAAAAATGTTCAAAGAAAAAGGCTATGATGAATTTTTAGCAGCAAGTATTAAACGTGGTGAAGCGGACGTTGCTGCAGGGCGCGTATTTACTTTAGAACAAACTAAAGCACATCTGCAAAAAACAATCGAAAAAAAAGCACGAGAACTTGAAGATACTGAACGTGAAGTATTGATTTATGGCTAAGATTATCTTTACCCAAGAAGCCGATCGTAACTTAAACGAGATTGTTTCAAACGTTATTGAATATACGGGTTATGAGTTAAGCGGAATTAAGTTAGCCGATGATATTTTTGCTAAAATTGATGTGATCGCCTATATGCCTATGGCCGCAGGCAGAATTATTCAAGATAACCGCCGTGAAGCTTTTTGCCGTGGTTATCGTATCGTTTATGATATTGTCGGCGGTGAAGTATATATTCAAACTATTATCCACTCCCGCCGATTATATCCTCGCCCCTAAATCTTTTCCTTTTTCTATCTAAAGCAAGTCTCACGCTTGCTTTTTTTGTTACCCCACACTTCACACGCCCCCACCCTCGCAATCTTCCTTTATCTCACCAACAATAGGGCTATTTATTACATCATCACAATCTACCCTATGTCTGCCGAAATCAACCGCCGAATTGATAACCTGATCCGCTTTGGGCTGATTGCCGAAGTGGATTATGCGCAAGCCCGTGCGCGGGTAAAGAGCGGTCAAATTCTGACGGATTTTTTACCCTTTGTAACCTTTCGTGCCGGCACAACCCAAACGTGGTCGCCGCCAACCATAGGCGAGCAATGTGTCATTTTGGCGGCAAGTGGTGAATTTACCACGGCTTGTGTGCTTGTGGGGCTTTATACCCAAAACAGCCCAAGCCATTCCCAAGATTTGCACCTCATTCAATTTGCAGACGGGGCAATCATTGAATACAACCAAGCCACAGGCGCATTGACTGTCAGCGGTATTAAAGTCGCCAATATTACGGCAGCAAACCAAATCAATATTGATTGCCCCTTCGTCAATATCAAAGGCAATGTAAAAGTCGAAGGCAGCATCACCGCAAGCGGTGATGTAAAAGGCGGCAAAATTAGCCTACAAAATCACAAACACCTTGAGCAAGGTGACGGTAAAGACACAGGCAAAGCAAAATGAACCGATACACAGGCGAACAGTTAGCGGACGAAACCGCTCACATCAAACAATCTATTGCAGATATTCTGCTCACGCCCATTGGCTCCCGCCTGCAGCGGCGTGAATATGGCAGTCTTATTCCAATGTTGCTTGACCGCCCGATTAATCGCACGCTTTTATTACAACTTGCCGCTTGTGCGGTTACGGCGATCAACCGTTGGGAACCGCGCGTGCAAATCACCCAATTTAAACCGCAGCCGATTGAAGGCGGCATTAATGCAAGCTATGTGGCACGCTTTCGCAAAAACAATCAAGAAATCCGAAACGAACAATTATTACTAAGTGGCAAATAATGAGCGAACTTGTTGATTTATCCAAACTTGAAGCCCCCAAAGTGCTTGAAGATTTAAACTTTGAAACCTTACTTGCCGAACGCAAAGCGGAATTTATCGCCCTCTATCCGCCGGAAGAGCAGCCCTTTTGGCAGGCACGGCTCAATCTTGAAAGTGAACCCATTACCAAATTATTGCAAGAAGCCGTGTATTTGCAGTTGTTGGAACGCTCACGTATTAATCAAGCGGCACAAGCCACAATGTTGGCTTATGCCACCGGCAGCGATTTAGATGTGATTGCGGCAAATTACAACGTGCAACGCCAAGTCATCCAAGCAGAAGATAACAGCGTTACACCGCCCATTCCTGCCATTTTGGAAGACGACACCGCCCTACGCCTGCGCACCCAATTAGCCTTTGAGGGGCTTTCGGTTGCAGGGCCGCGTTCAGCTTATGTGTTTCACGCCCTTTCTGCTCATCCTGAAGTGGCGGATGTTTCCGTGGTTTCACCCGAACCGGCACAGGTTACCGTCACCATTTTAAGCCGAATCGGACAAGGCACGGCAAGCGAGGCAGTACTCAACGCCGTGCGGGAAAAACTCAACGATGAAAACACCCGCCCTATTGGCGACCGTGTCACCATACAAAGTGCGGTGATCAATCCTTATCAAATCCACGCCAAACTGCATTTATATCGTGGCCCGGAATATGAACCAATCAAAGCGGAAACCTTAAAAAAACTTACCGCCTACACGGAAGAAAAACGCCGACTGGGACGGGATATTAGCCTATCCGGCATTTACGCCGCTTTACATTTAGAAGGTGTGCAACGGGTAGAACTGCTTTCCCCAACCACCGATATTGTGCTGCCAAGCTCAAAATCGGGTTACTGCACCAACATCAATATTGAAATAGTCACCAGCGATGATTACTAACCATTTATTGCCCATTGGCTCAACACCCCTTGAAAAACGGGCAGCGAAAATCCTCAAAAGTGCGGTCGAGAATCCCATTATTATTGCGGATTTAATCAACCCCGACCGTTGCCCACCCGAACTCCTGCCCTATTTAGCGTGGGCGTTTTCGGTGGATAAATGGGACGAACATTGGACAGACGAAGTCAAACGCATTGCCATTAAGCAATCTTATTTTGTGCATAAACACAAAGGCACGATTGCCGCCGTGAAACGGGTGATTGAGCCTATCGGCTATTTGATTGAATTAAAAGAATGGTTTAACACCCAACCGCAAGGACAACCCGGCACCTTTAGTTTAACCGTTGAAGTGCCGGAAAGCGGCTTGACTGAACAAACTTACAATGAGTTGGTGCGTTTGGTGAATGATGTCAAACCCGTCTCTCGCCACCTGACACAACTCGCTATCGCCATTTCGCCAACAGGGGCATTGAACACCTTTATCGGACAACAAGAAGGCGAAATCACCACCCTTTACCCACAAGGATAATTTATGGCATCACAATATTTTGCACTTTTAACAGATTACGGCACTGCCGCTTTTGCCAAAGTCATCAGCAGTAGCCAACCGCTACAACTTACCACCTTTGCCGTGGGCGATGGCAACGGACAAACCGTTACGCCAACTGCCAATCGCACTTCCCTTGTGCGTGAAAAGCACCGTGCAACAGTGAGTGCCGTCACATTAAGTGTCGATCACAGTGTGATTTTTGTCCCCCGCCAACAACTCACCCCGAAAACTATCACCGCTACGACGAAAATGGCTTTGATGAAAGCGGTCACAATCACAAAATAGACAAAGCTACGACAAGTCAAGCAGGGATTGTACAACTCTCAAATGACGATAACAGCGATGACGAGACTAAAGCTCCAACACTGAAAGTGATTAAAAAATTTAAGGGACTGATTGACAGCCTCACCCGAAGCCTTGGGAATTACATTCCAAACAGCAAAAAATCCAACGCTACCAATAGCTCAAGTAGCGCCACCATTGCAACAAGTGCGGCGGTAAAATCTGCAAACGATAACGCCAACGAACGAGTTTCAAAATCAGGCGATACGATGACGGGTAATCTGATTATTGATTATGGTGATTACTCCAACATTGAATTGCGAAACCGCGCTGGACAGCGAATTTTATTTGAGCATAAACCTTATTCATTAGGCTCTGATACTTTTGGTAATTTTATTCTAAGAAATGCGAATGGCGACAACTTAAACGTACTAGGGTTACCCAAAAAAAATGCCACACTTGCAACAATAGAAGATGTCAATAGCCGCATTCCCCTTGATGGCAATGCTGATATCAACGGGATAAAAAATTTCGTAGGAACTGTCCGTTTAAAAAACGGATTAGCATTAGCTAATTCGGAGTATGTAGATAGCATTCGTCTAAGCAACTGGGATTGGAAACGTCCTATCAAAATAGGAAACGATACTTTAATAGGCAATGATGTAGCAGCGATAGGATTTAACTCCAATGGTACTTTTCATTTTTTCAATTTGACTCAAAAGCAAGAAATTGCTGCCGTGTACGAAAACGGAAAAATATTCGGACAAGATTTTATTGCTCAAGGCAAGTCATTATCTCAAGCTGTCATGCTAAGGCATTTAATTGGCATACCACAACCCTATCCGCTCGGTAATGTTCCCGAAGGCTTTTTGGCGATGAATGGCTCTCGTTTCGATAAGAATCGTTATCCTATTTTGGCGGAGCGTTATCCATCAGGCTATTTACCCGATTTACGGGGGGAATTTATTCGGGGTTGGGATAACGGAAGAAACGTAGATGCAGGACGAAATTTATTAAGTTCTCAAAGCGATGCCATTCAAGACCATTTCCATTTATTGCCAACACAGAATGGCGACTCATCAAAGTGGGAAGAGGATATTCAATCAGTATTCTTAGATAACGGTGGCAATAGAAAAATCGATGGTGCATTAATTCGTGTTAGTGCATTAGGGAGCAATAATGGAAATAATCCAAATATCGCCGACAATGGGATAGCAAGAACTTACCGCGCTAGTGCTAAATATAACACCGACCAACGAACCGCAGGCGAAACCCGTCCTCGCAATATCGCTTTTCAGTACATTTGTTTAGCTGGGTAATTCACTATTTAACAAAAAATAAAAGGAATGACAATGACCGTTCAGTTTAACGCAGAAGGCTTTGCCCTTAAAAGTGGCGAAGTAACCGTTTATGTGGTAGATAGCCAAGGCATTTACCATCACAGTGAAAATGAATATGTGAGTATTGGCGCCGGTTTAAGCGCCGGAGCATTTTTAGATGCTCCGCTACAGGATAAAGCAGGTTTTGCGATTATCCGCACCGACAAGGGTTGGGAGTATATTGCAGACCACCGAGGCAAAATCTGTTACGACAAATCGACCCGAACAGAAACAATCATCTCAAAACTCGGGGAAATCCCCCAAAATTTAACCGCACTCAAACCGGATAGCGAATACGACATGTGGAATGAAGATGCGGGTTGCTGGGAAGTTTCGCAGGAAAAACTGACCGCACTTTTAACCGACCGAAAAACAGCGTTATTACAACACATTGCAGATAAAACCGACCAATTAAAAGCACAGTATTTGCTGGGCTATTCCCAAGCTGAAATTGATAGTTTTTATCGACAGGAACGTGAAGCACGGGGCGAATTACCGTTGATGTTATTGACCGAACTATTCGAGGGGCGGGACGATTTAGTCAATATTGAGCAACTCAAGGAAAAAGTTATCGAAAAAGCGGATTTGTTTGCAATCATTATGGGCAAAACCTTTGCCGTTAAGCAGAATTTTGAAACCCATATTGAACAAGCCCAAACTTTAGAAGAACTGGAAAACATTAGTAAGGAGATTGACAAATGGCAATCTATTTAGCCATTTACAAAGGCAAAGCTAAAAATCTCGTTGAACGGCTGCAAGACAGTATTATTCGTTTTTTTACAAAAGGTCAATATTCGCACTGTGAGTTAGTTGTTGAACGGTTAGAACAATGGGGACAATATGACTACCGCCCTGTTTATGATTGTTACAGCTCAAGCCCTCGGGACGGGGGCGTGCGTTGTAAACAAATCAACGTTGCCGACAGTTCAAAGTGGGATTTAATCCCAATCGATAACCTCACCGAAGCCCAAATTAAGGCGTATTTTGACCGCACTTGTGGGGCGAAATATGACTGGTGGGGCGTGTTGGGGATTGTATTCGGCATCAAGCAAAAAAGAAGCAAGTATTTTTGTAGCGAGTGGTGTTTTAATGTGATATTTAACTCGGACAATGGATGGAGGTTTAGTCCTAATGACTTAGCAATTATCTTTAAAAAATGAAGACGGCGACACAGTAGGTGTTACCGCACCCGCTGTGCCAGCTACGCAATCCTAGCTTGCATATAGCCATCTGCCGCCTGCCTCGCGAGGCGTGCGGATTTTAACAAAACCATTAAAAGTGGGAAATGCTTATATGCAAAAAATGAAAGAAATCCGGTGCAAGTGCTGTAAAAAATTACTTGCACGAGCAGAAAATGTACAACGCTTAGAAATTAAATGCGTGCGTTGTAAAACTTTAAATCAATTTTAACAAATTTGAGTATCGGAGCACCAAGCTAAGAGTGCCGGAATGCCATAGAATAAAACTATGGCAAATCAAACTATCTTCAAACAAGCCCCGCTCCCATTTGTCGGTCAAAAACGAATGTTTCTGAAACATTTTGAAAACGTTCTTAATGAAAATATTCTCGGTGACGGCGAAGACTGGACTATTATTGATACCTTTGGTGGTTCGGGTTTATTAAGTCACACGGCAAAACATATCAAACCCAAGGCGAGAGTGATTTACAATGACTTTGACGGATACGCCGAGCGATTAGCGCATATTGATGACACTAACGCATTGCGTTCACAACTTTATGCTGCAATCGGTGACGGTACGCCAAAAAACAAACGAATGCCAAAGGTATTAAAGGCAGAACTCGTCAAAATCATTCAAAATTTTGAGGGATATAAAGGACTTAAATTGCTTGGCGAGTTGGTTGCTTTTTAGTGGTCAGCAAGTCGGCACGCTCGAAGATCTATTCAAAAATGATTTTTGGCGTTGTATTCGTCAATCTAATTATCCAAGCGCAGACGGTTATTTAGACGGAGTTGAGATTATTCGGGAGTCGTTTCATACGCTCTTACCTAAACTTACAGACAATCCGAAAGCGTTATTTGTGTTAGATCCGCCATATTTATGTACAAAGCAAGAAAGCTATAAACAAGCGACTTACTTTGATTTGGTTGATTTCTTGAGGTTGATACATTTAACCCGCCCGCCGTACATCTTTTTTAGCTCGACTAAAAGCGAGTTTATCCGCTTTATCGAAGCGATGGTTGAAGATAAATGGCAAAACTGGAAAGCGTTTGAAGACTATAAACGAATAACGTTACAGACAAGTGCGAGTTATATCTGCAAGCAGGATTATTATGGCATTAAATAAAGCATATTTAACCATGCAACCAGGGGAAGTACATGCGCTGCTTGGCGAAAATGAGGCTGGCAAATCAACCTTACTCAAAGCGCTTTCCAGGGCGCAGCCTCAAACAAGAGGTGAAATTATCTTCAACGGTGAAGTACTTTCATTGCATGATTCCCCCTTTTGATCGCCAATTAAAAGGGATTGTGACCATTTATCAAGAGTTTAATTTATTACCAAATATGACCATTGCAGAGAATTTCTTTCTCGGTAGAGAGCCAACCCATGGCCTATTTATCAATGAAAAAATAATGAATGAAGAAGCTCAAATGGTGTTGGATAATTTAGGGTTGAATATCAAATCGGATACTCAGGTCGCCCGTTTAAGTATCGCTCAACAGCAGATGGTAGAAATTGCCCGAGCGATGACGCTGAATACCAAGCTGATTATTATGGATGAACTTTCTGCCGCATTGAGCGATAAAGAAGTAGAAACACTCCATAAAATCGTGCGAGATCTTAAAAAACGTGGTGTTAGTGTTATTTATATAACCCACCGTTTAAATGAAGTGTTTGCCTTATGTGATCGTTTTACTGTTTTTCAAGACGAATGTTATGTCGGGGAAGGTAATGTTTCAGACACTTCAGTGGATAACATTATAAAAATGATGGTTGGGCGAGAGGTGGCTTTTACCCGCCGTCCCTCGGAAGAAACTCATCATGCCGATAAACCGATTGTACTTACCGTAAAAAATCTAACACGGGAAAAACCGATACTTGATCCGCACGGTATCGCTTTACATGATATCTCTTTTAGTATTCATCAAGGCGAAATATTGGGTATTGCCGGCTTAGTCGGTACCGGACGAACTGAAATCGCCCGTTGTCTATTTGGACTTGAGAAATATACCGCAGATGTATTGACACTCAATGGCAAACCCTATCAAGCCACCTCACCGCTTGATGCGCTTGAAAAAGGGATCGCGCTCGTACCAGAAGAATTGTTGATGAACCAACCAGGGGAATTGATATAGGAGCAAAATCTGAAATTCATCAAGTGCTATTTGATATGACAAAACAGGGAGTTGCCATTTTAGTGATTTCATCTGATTTACCGGAAATTATGGCAATTTCCGACCGTATTATTACCCTTTCTGAAGGAAGGGTAACAGGTGAAATTCACGGTGATGAAGCAACTGAAGAAAAATTAATGTCGATGATGGCAATAGGCGTACAGCGTAACAATTAAATCTGTGAGGAATTTATGTCTACTCAATTTTTAAAATGTTTAGGTATAGTTGATGAAAAAGGTAAAATTGATTTTATCTCCTTTTTTGAACGCTTTGGCGTATTAATTTTCTTCCAAGCTCAAAATAAAGCTTTTCTTTCTCAACGTAATATTTACAATGTTCTAACTGAAGTATCTATTTTTGGGATTATGGCGGTTGGAATGACATCTGTTATTTTAACTGCAGGTATTGATTTATCCGTTGGGTCAATTCTAGCAGTAACTACAATGTTTGCCGCCTATATTATCAAAGGCGGTAATGCCATTACTATCGAACCTGGATCGTGGGTGGGATGAGTGGAATGATTGGTTTAGTTATTTGCCTCATCCTTGGTACCTTTATTGGCTGGATACATGGACTGGGTGTAACAAAACTTAAACTACCGCCATTTATTGTTACCCTTGGAGGAATGACCATTTGGCGTGGAATTACCTTAGTCATCAATAACGGTTCCCCTATTGCTGGTTTTGATGCCAATTATCACTGGTGGGGAAGAGGCGATCTGCTTGGCGTACCTGTACCAATCCTACTGTTTGCGCTTATTGCTATACTTGGTTATTTTGCGTTGCACAAAACCCGTTGGGGACGTTACGTCTATTCCGTAGGAGACAATCGCGAAGCGGCTCACCTCGCTGGAGTGAATATCAACCGTACGCTGGTAAGTGTGTATGTCATTATTGGGTGGTTACGGCAAAATCACCGGTACTATCTTTGGTTCAATCATTATAGGGGTGTTAATCAATGGCTTGGTATTAATGGATGTCTCCGCTTATTACCAACAAATCATAATGGGAGTGATCATTATTCTAGCCGTCACCTTTGATACTTATGCAAAAAGTCATCGAGGGGCAATTTAACTCCTCACAATGGCTATTTTTTAATAAATATTCGTAAACTCATATTCAGGAGGCAACAATGAAACCATTAGAATCGGCTTAGTCGGTACTGGCTATATAGGACGTTGTCACGCTATTGCTTATGCTCAAGTAGCAACCCTTTTCCCACTTAAAGCAAATATCAAACTAGAGTATCTAGCAGAAATTAATCAAAATCTCGCCGAACAAAAAGCCAAAGAGTTCGGTTTTGCTCACGCCACTGGTGATTGGCGAGAATTGGTATCCCATCCAAATGTCGATGTAGTAGATATTTGCACACCTAATTTTCTACATAAAGAAATTGCCTTGGTTGCTATTGCTAATGGTAAGCACGTTTACTCGGAAAAACCGTTAGCTTTAACAGCCGATGATGCTAAAGAAATGGTAGAAGCGGCCAAAAAAGCTGGTGTAAAAACGATGGTCGGCTTTAATTATATTAAGAATCCTACAACTCAATTAGCAAGAGAAATTATTCAAAATGGTGAAATCGGAGAAATCATTCACTTTTACGGTACACATAATGAAGATTATCTCGCAAATCCTAATACACCGATAGATTGGCATTGTTACAAGGATAAAGCCGGCTTAGGTACGTTAGGCGATCTTGCCGCACATATCATCAACATGGCACATTATTTAGTTGGTGAACAAATTGTAAGCGTCTGTGGCGATATTCAAACTATAATTACCGAACGTCCCGATCCCCATAATCCAACACAAAAAATACAGGTAGAAAATGAAGATCAAGCCTCTACTTTAATACGGTTTTCTAATGGTGTAATGGGTACGATTGAAAGCTCCCGTATTGCTTGTGGGCGAAAAATGGGGCTAACCTATACCGTTACAGGAACAAAAGGAACATTGATTTACACCCAAGAAAGAATGGCAGAACTTAAACTTTACATTCACAATGACACACCATCAAGACAAGGCTTTAAAACTATCTTGGTTGGGCCAACACATCCTGATTATGCTGCATTCTGTGCTAGTGCCGGACATGGCGTTGGATTCAATGAGCAAAAAAGTGTTGAAATTCGAGATTTAATCAATGGTATCGCGACCAATAACTCAATATATCCTGATTTTGAAGAAGGATATAACGTATCAAAAATCTTAGAAGCAATCATGATATCTGCACAACAACGGCGATGGATAGATATAAATTATTCATCATAAATGATCTACCGAAGAAATAACCAAATCTTGGGGAAATATGTACCAGATACACAAAATAGAAAGAGAGTAATGCGTATGCCTAAATAAATATTTAATGGAATATTATTAAAAAGAGCCAGCGTAAATTTTCAATTTAGAGAGACGGAAAAATATAATCGTCTGATTAAATTAATTGATCGTATATAAAAATCTCTTAATCAAAAGATTAAGGGATTTTTGTTCTTACCAACAGAACCGCTGATTTACAAAATTTTCCGACCGCTCTTTTTGCCACTTTTCCTTATTTTGAGGATTGGCAAAAAAGTCATCTTGAGCTTTCAAACGCGCTTTTAATTTAACTTCCGCTTCTTTTAATGCTGCCGTGCGATCTTGAAATTTTGATGGAAATGCTGTGATAAAAAGCACTTCATAAGGATGGGAGATCGTCCAACTTATCGCTTCTTCTGCTGCTTTACGCTGTTTTTTCAAATCACAAAAAGCATAGGGATTAATAAATTGCCCGACTAATTGGCTAAATCCGGTATTTTCTGCCACGGTCTGTGTTGGTAAACCCAGCACATAAAGTGTCGTAATAAGACGATTTTGCCCTCGATAATACCAATTTACCGCCTCATCACGTAAGCCGAAATCATAAGCTCGTGCTGCCAGCGTAAACATTGTTATCGGTGAAATTCGCGCCGGATTTTCTTCCACAAATTTGACCGCACTTTGATAGTCTTCCAATGTATTTGCACGCAACATCGGATCAATTTTAGGATGTACAAACACATTATCTGCTTTGCCCTTTTGGGCGGAATAATAAGGCTTCACATAAATATCAATGGATTTTATCGGTTCTTTACTGATTGCACTGCACCCACTTAAGCAAAGTGCGGTCAAAATCACGGAAGTTTTTATCAAAAATTTCATTGTTTCCCTATATAATGCACTAAAATTTATCTTCAATTTGATTATGAAAATCCACTTAATCCGCCGCCAAATCACCCTTGATTTCAATAATGAAACCAGTTTGCTCGATCATTTAGAACGCCATCACATTCACCACGAATATCAATGCCGCAGCGGTTATTGCGGTTCGTGTCGGGTGAAGATCAAAAAAGGCAAGGTTTCCTATCGGGAATCCCCCCTTGCCTTTATTCAACCTGATGAAATTTTACTATGCTGTTGCCGAGTGGAAAGTGATATTGAGCTGGATTTATAAGTTATTCAAATCCAACACATCCGTCATATCAAATAACCCCTTTGATTTACCTTCAAGCCACTTTCCGGCACGCACGGCTCCATTTGCGAAGGTCATTCGGCTTGAGGCTTTATGGGAAATTTCTACCCGTTCGCCAATATCGGCAAACCACACACTATGTTCGCCCACTACATCGGCGGCACGAATGGTTGAAAAGCCAATTTCTTCCCGTTTGCGTTCACCGGTGATTCCTTCTCGGCAAAATACGCCGTGAGTTTTTAAATCACGTCCTAAGGTTTTTGCGATATGTTCTCCCATTGAAAGTGCGGTGCCTGAAGGCGCATCTACTTTGTGGCGATGATGGGCTTCGATAATTTCAATATCGCAATAATCCCCCATTACTTTGGCGGCTTTCTCCAGAAGTTTAAACACTAAATTCACACCAACGCTGTAATTTGAGGCAAATACAATGGCAATGTTCTCCGCCGCCATTTGAATCGCGGTTTTACCAGCTTCATCAAAACCGGTTGTGCCAATCACCATTTTCTTATTATTCGCGATACAAAAAGCAAGGTGTTCAAGCGTGCCTTCGGGGCGGGTGAAGTCAATTAAAATATCAAAGCGATCTTTTTGTGAAAGTAAATCATCGGAAACCGCTATCCCTAGCTTTCCAATGCCCGCCAATTCACCGGCATCCGCCCCGACTAAAGATGAACCTTTACGCTCAAAAGCCGCCCCCAATTCTACCCCTTCCGCATTTTGAACCGCTTGAATCAACTGACGTCCCATTCTTCCGCCGGCACCGACAATCGCCATTTTTACTGTCATTTTACTTTCCTCTTTTTAATGAATAATTTCGTTAATGCCATTGTAAATCAGTAATAAACCGAAAAACAAAAACACTACACCTGCCGCATTATCAATGTAACGGCTGTATTGGCTATATAATCGCTTGGCAATACTGCGTGAAAAAATCAATGAAACCAAATAAAAATAGAAAAAGGTTTCCAACACAATAATGAAAAAAGCGAACAAAATTTGCCACGTCTCCGTAATATGCACCAACACCAGCGACATCACACTGCTGAAATACACCACCACTTTAGCATTGGATAAATTCACCAAAAGCCCTTTCATTATTTCTTTTTTAATGGTGGTTTGTTGATTTAATTCCAACGCTGAAACGGGTTCAAATTGAGCGTGTTTTTTACTTCGTGCCATTAAAAATCCAAGGTACGCCAAATAGCTCCCCCCCAACATCATTATCACGCCGTGTAATGCGGGCATTGTGGCAAATAACACGGCGAGACCAAGCATTGACAACGCTGCCCAAAATGCCACGCCCAATGTGATGCCAAAAATGCCACAGATTGTATTTCGGCGGGAATTACTCGCCGCCATTCGGCTTACATAAAAGAAATCCGGCCCCGGTGTCATTAAACCAAATAAATGAACGATCATTAAATTCAACATCATTAAATCCAAATTTGTACAACAAGAATTACCATTACCGCATAAATGGCGGCGAGGACATCATCCACCATAATGCCAAAACCGCTTTCTAATTTTTCATCAAAATAACGAATTGGGAAAGGTTTTAGAATATCGAAAAAGCGAAATAGCACAAATGCCGTGACAATCCATTGCCAAGAAAGTGTCGGTACCGCAGACAAAACGATAAAGACGCCGACAAATTCATCCCATACAATTGCACCGTGGTCGTGTATGCCCATATCTTCCGCCGTTTTTTGGCAGAGGTAACAACCCAGCGCAAAGCAAAGTGCGGTCAAAATGAGAAAGATTTTTGTGCCGCAAAGCATCAGTAATGCGACACCTAAAATCGTACCTACTGCACTTCCCCAAGTGCCGGGGGCGGGGGTCAGTAAGCCGGAGCCTAATCCCACCGCCAGTAAATGCACGGGATTTTTTAAAGAAATACGTTTTAAAGGATTATTTTCCATTGATTTTCATCCCTAAAATACCCAAACGAGAAACCACGTCTATTATCTAAAAATGTTTACCCATTGAAATAGCTTGAGTGTTAATCAGGATACCAAGCGTGGCGGCTCCACTGATTATTTTGTGTCAAATAAAAAAGCACGCGTTGTAAACGCGCGCCATTTTAAGTTAAGAGGATTTATTTACGCCCTAGTGCCGGAGCGATTTTGTCTAACACACCGTTAATATATTTATGGCTGTCGTCCGAACCGAATACTTTTGCAACCTCAATCGCTTCATTAATCACCACTTTGTACGGCACATCCAATTCAAAACGCAATTCATACACGGCTAAACGTAGCACCGCTTTTTCAATGGGATCGAGTTCATCAAAAGTGCGGTCAATATAAGGCTCAATAGTAAAATCAACGGTATCAATATTTTCTACCGTTTGGCGAAACAATTTACGAAAATAAGGTTTATCCACCCCATCCATATCTTGATCAAGCACAAAGGCAAGTTCCACTTGTTCAACATTATTACCGGAAATCGCCCAAGAATATAAGGCTTGAACCGCACATTCACGCGCACGGCGGCGGGCAGAAGGCTTTTTCACTTGTTTTTGTTCAGTCATAAGCACTATGCCGCGTCAATTTGTTGAAGAAGATTGACCATTTCAAGGGCGGTTAATGCCGCTTCAGCCCCTTTATTACCTGCTTTGGTGCCGGCTCGTTCAATGGCTTGCTCGATATTTTCCGTGGTTAACACACCAAATGCCACCGGAATTTCCGCCTCCATAGCCACTTTGCCTAAACCATTGCTGGCTTCACCTGCAACATATTCAAAATGCGCCGTACCGCCACGAATAACCGTGCCAAGTGCTACGATCGCATCAAATTTTTTACTTTCTGCCAAGCGGCGTGCCGCTAACGGCAATTCATAGGCACCCGGCGCACGCACGATCGTAATATTTTCGTCTTTAACCTGACCGATACGTTTTAAGGCATCTACTGCACCTTCTAGTAAACTTTCATTAATAAAACTGTTAAAACGGGCAATAGCCACGGCAACTTTTGCATTTGGTGCGGCAACTGCGCCTTCTAAAACTTTCATATTTTTTCCTATATTCTTCATAATGATAAAAACGGTGGCGGATTTTAGCATAAAAATTATTGACTATCAGCATTTATCTCTTGCCGTTCTTTGCAATAAAAATGGTTTTATACTTCATCAATCACAAATTCAAACCAATCAATTACATCCTTTTCGTGAATACCATTGGCAATTAATATATCGGCATTTTTCACCGCCTGCGGATCGTCTGAAATTAATGGATGCCAATTCGGTAAAGGTTTACCTTCATAAATGAGGCGATAAGCACAAGTGTTTGGCAACCAATGAAAATCCGGCAAATTTTTCTTCGTCAATTTTGTGCAATCTTTTTCGATTTGAAAACGATGCGTATAATTAGCACACTTGCCGGTTTCAAGATCCAATAAATTGCAGGCAATACGGGTGTAATAAAGTTTCTGATGTTTGCGCCGCCCTTGAATGTATTTCCGATAACAACATTTGCCGCAACCATCACATAATGCTTCCCATTCAGATTCTGTCATCTCAAGCAGGGATTTGGTTTGCCAAAAATTGGGGGTTAAATTTTTCATAGAAATGAGATAAGGCGTTGTTAGCAATTTTATAATGAAAACTTAGGGGCGACACGCAGGCATAAGTAACAATAACATAATGAAATTGTGTATTTTTAACCGATATTCGAGCCTACAATTTCGTCATAAAAAAGAAAGTGCGGTCATTTTTCACCGCACTTTTTTCTTATATTCGGTTTAGAAACCTTCTTTTAAACTTACCGTTAAATTGAAAACTAAATGTTCCGGACGGCTATCTTTGCTGTCGGCACAATAGTAGCCTTCACGTTCAAATTGATAGGCTTTCTCCGCTTCGGCATTATGCAGGCTTTTTTCCACAAAACCCTGTTTAACGGTTAATGAATTTGGGTTTAACACATCGTAAAGCTCTTCCGCCGCACTTGGATTTGCCACGGTAAACAAACGATCGTACAAACGAAATTCCGCCGGTAAATTATCTTCTGCGGAAACCCATTGAATCACGCCTTTCACTTTGCGACCGTCTGCCGGATTTTTGCCCAAGGTTGCCGGATCGTAAGAACAATATACAGTGGTGATATTGCCTTCGGCGTCTTTTTCCACGCGTTCTGCCTTAATCACATAGGCATTGCGTAAACGCACTTCTTTACCCAGCACCAAGCGTTTATATTGTTTATTCGCTTCTTCACGGAAATCCGCTTGATCGATATAAATCTCGCGGGTGAAAGGCAGTTCACGCGTGCCTAGCTCCGGACGATTCGGGTGATTTGGTGCGGTTAATATTTCTTTTTCGCCAAAGTTTTCGATCACGACTTTTAACGGATTCAACACCGCCATTGCACGTGGTGCATTTTCGTTTAAATCATCACGAATACAAGATTCCAACGCACTGTATTCCACCACATTGTCCTGTTTTGTCACCCCAATGCGGCGGCAAAATTCACGAATGGAAGCAGGGGTATAACCACGGCGGCGTAATCCCGAAATAGTTGGCATACGCGGATCATTCCAACCATCTACAATGCCATCTGTCACTAATTTCAACAATTTACGTTTAGAAGTGAGGGTATATTCTAAATTTAAACGTGAAAATTCATATTGGTGCGGCAACGGACGTTCAATAGAAATATTATCCAACACCCAATCATATAAACGGCGGTTATCTTGGAATTCCAACGTACACAATGAGTGGGTAATACGCTCAATGGCATCGGAAATACAATGGGTAAAATCATACATTGGATAAATGCACCATTTATCGCCCGTTTGGTGATGGCTTGCAAATTTAATGCGATAAAGCACCGGATCACGCATTACCATAAAAGGCGAAGCCATATCAATTTTTGCCCGTAAACTGGCTTTTCCTTCGACAAATTCACCGTTTTTCATTTTTTCAAATAAGGCGAGGTTTTCTTCCACGCTGCGATCACGATATGGGCTGTTTTTACCCGGCTCGGTCAAAGTGCCACGGTATTCACGCATTTCTTCCGGTGAAAGTTCATCCACATACGCCAAGCCTTTTTTGATCAATTCAATGGCATAACCGTACAGTGTATCAAAATAATCGGAAGCGTAATGAATATCCCCTGCCCAATGGAATCCTAGCCATTCCACATCTTGTTTGATGGAATCCACGTATTCCACATCTTCTTTAACAGGATTGGTATCGTCAAAACGTAAATTACATAATCCGTTGTAATCCTTTGCGAGACCAAAATTGAGGCAGATGGATTTGGCGTGGCCAATATGTAAATAGCCGTTTGGTTCTGGCGGGAAACGGGTGTACACATTATTGTGTTTTCCGCTTGCTAAATCTTCGTCAATAATTTGGGTAATAAAATTATGCGGGCGAGTGCTTTCCGCATTTTCTAAGGAATGTTCGGTATTGCTCATAACTTTCTCAAATGGGTAAAAAAATAATCGGCTATTCTATCTGTTTTATAAAAAAAAAGCGAGATATGCAAAAATGTGGAATTTCGCACCACTAATTTTTAGCTAATTTTAAAATGTAAGATTAAACATCTTGAGAAAGATGTTGTCTCACACCAAGATTTTTCGTGCAAAGCGGAAAATTTATCATTAAAATACACAAACTGAACAATCGTTCATTATTGGAAATTTATTGTCAATGAAGAAAATCTTATTTGTACTCGGACTCTTAATTTTAGGCGGTGCCGCCTTTTATTTTTTTACAAACAATAACAACCAACAATCCACCTATTTAACGGAAAAAGTGACACGCGGTAACATTGAAAAAACCGTTGTCGCCTCAGGCTCTATCAGCAGTATTAATGAAGTGGATGTGGGGGCTCAGGTTTCCGGTAAAATCACCAAACTTTATGTCACCTTGGGGCAGGAGGTCAAAAAAGGCGATTTAATTGCCGATATTGATTCCACCACACAAATTAATGATCTCAATACCAAAAAAGCCGCCCTTGCGAGTTTTCAGGCACAATTAAAAGCCAAAGAGACGGCACTTAACGTGGCACAATCCGCTTATTCCCGCTATTCAAAACTTTACGGTCAAAAAGCCACCTCTCTTGATGAGCTAAACAATGCCAAAAACACCTTTGATGCGGCGAAAGCGGAAGTGGATGCCTTAAAAGAATCCATAAAACAGGCGGAAATTGAAGTAAACACTGCCGAAACCAATGTGGGCTATACCAAAATCACTTCCCCAATTAATGGCACGATTATTTCGACTCCAATTTCCGAAGGACAAACCGTCAACTCGGCACAAACGACCCCAACTATTGTAAAAGTAGCAGATTTAACCCAAATGCGGGTGAAACCGGAGATTTCGGAAGGCGATATAACAAAGGTAAAGGCTGGTCAAAAAGTTAGTTTTACAATTTTGTCTGAACCGAATACGCAATATGAAGGCGTGATTTCTTCCGTCGATCCCGCCACCACAACAGAAAGCGATAATACCTCGACATCAAGTAGCTCAAGTTCTTCAAGCAGCACAAGTGCGGTCTATTATTATGCCAATTTAATCGTGGATAACCCTAACCGCACTTTGCGTATCGGAATGACCACGGAAAACAATATTAAAATTGCCGATGCGCAAGATGTGTTGTTGGTTTCCAATATGGCAATTCAACATAAAGACGGTAAAACCTTTGTGAATATTCTCAATGCCGACAATCAACCGGAAATGCGTGAAGTTGAAATAGGCGTACAAAATGATTTTCAAACGGAAATTAAAGCCGGTTTAAATGAAGGTGATAACGTCATCGTCTCACAAGTTGCGGCAGGTGAAAAAGTGGGCGGTGCGGTTCGTGGCCCGAGAATGTTTTAAAGTGCGGTAGAAATTTAATGAATATTATCGAAATTAACCAGCTCAACCGCTACTTTGGCGAAGGTGAAAATCGCGTTCATATTTTGAAAAATATTTCACTGAAAATAGAAAAAGGCGATTTTGTAGCAATTATCGGGCAATCCGGTTCGGGCAAATCCACCCTAATGAATATCATTGGCTGCCTTGATACCGCCACTTCCGGTTCTTACAAAATTGACGGCAAAGAAACCAACCAACTTTCTGCCAATCAACTCTCTGACTTACGCAGCCAAAAATTCGGTTTTATTTTCCAGCGTTACAATTTGCTTTCCAGTTTAACGGCGGCAGAAAACGTGGCACTACCGGCTATTTATGCCGGAATGCCACAAACCCAACGCTTAGAACGCGCCAAGCAATTATTGGAGAAACTGGGCTTGGGCGATAAATGGCAAAATAAACCAAGCCAGCTTTCCGGCGGACAGCAACAACGGGTAAGTATTGCCCGAGCCTTAATGAACGGTGGTGAAATCATCCTTGCCGATGAACCTACCGGTGCATTGGATTCCCACAGTGGGCAAAATGTAATGGAAATTTTGCGCCAACTTCATCACGAGGGGCATACCATTGTAATGGTCACCCACGATCGTGATATTGCCGCCGGTGCAAACCGTGTGATCGAAATTAAAGACGGCGAAATCATTGCCGATACACAAAAAGAAGCAGTGAAAAGTGCGGTCGAAAATCACGCCAAAATAAAACCGCACTTTGGGTTCAGCAAAGATCAACTTATTGAAGCCTTCCGAATGTCCGTCAGTGCCATTGTGGCGCATAAAATGCGTTCGTTGCTGACAATGCTCGGCATTATTATTGGGATCACCTCGGTGGTTTCCGTGGTTGCCCTTGGGAATGGTTCGCAACAAAAAATTTTAGAAAATATTAAAGGCATTGGCACAAACACAATGACGATTTTTAACGGTACAGGCTTTGGCGATCGCAAGGCAGAACAAATGCAAAATCTTACCGTGAGCGATGCCAATGCGTTAAATAAACAAAGTTATGTGCAAAGTGTTACGCCAAACAGTAGCTCCAGTGGCACCTTGGTTTATGGCAATCAAACCTTTTCTTCCACCAATTTAAAAGGCGTGGGTGAACAATATTTTGATGTGGACGGACTTAGCCTCAAATTAGGCAATTTTTTCTCGGCACAAGACGTGCGGGAAAATAATCAGGTGGCACTCATTGATGAAAGTGCGCAAAAAGCTATTTTTGCCAATGAATCCCCTCTTGGAAAAGTGGTGATCTTTAACAAACGCCCGCTACGGATTATCGGCGTGGTATCCGATAAACAAATGGGTGGCGCAAGCAGCTCTTTGAATGTTTATGCCCCTTACACTACGGTGATGAATAAAATTTCCGGCAGTAAAAAAATTGGTTCGATCACACTCAAAATCGCCGATGACATCAATTCTACCGCTGCCGAAAAAGGCATTACCGAATTGTTGCAAGCACGCCACGGCAAAAAAGATTTTTTCGTAATGAACAGCGATACCATCAAACAAACCATTGAAAGTACCACCGGCACAATGAAATTGCTCATTTCCTCTATTGCCTTTATTTCGTTAATTGTGGGCGGTATCGGTGTAATGAATATTATGTTGGTGTCAGTGACGGAACGCACCAAAGAAATTGGCGTGCGAATGGCGATTGGCGCACGTCAAACCAATATTTTGCAGCAATTTTTAATTGAAGCGGTGTTAATTTGTTTAATTGGCGGTATTACCGGCATTTTACTTTCAGGCGTAATCGGTTTGCTGTTTAATCTTTTTATGAAAGATTTTGCAATGGCATTTTCTGCGGTGTCAATTATTACGGCGGTAGTCTTTTCCACCCTTATCGGCGTGATATTTGGCTATATGCCGGCAAAACGTGCGGCACAGTTAAACCCTATCACCGCACTGGCGCGTGAATAGATTTTGTAAAACCTCAAAATGCGGTTAAAATTCACCGCACTTTTTAACGATGATAATGAAGGAAAAACCAATGTTAAAAATGAAAAAATTAAGCCTTGCCGTTGTAATGGCAACAACCCTCGCAGGCTGCGCCAATATCGGCGATTCTTACAAAGCCAGCCAAGCGGATTATCAACAATACGAAGAAATCACCAAGCAATTTAATATAAAAGAAAATTGGTGGTCGCTTTATAACGATGCCCAACTCAATCGTGTGGTGGAACAGGCTCTGTTGAACAATAAAGATCTCGCCAAAGCTGCCGTTGCCGTAAACCGTGCGCTTTATAACGCCAATTTGGTTGGGGCGGATTTAGTGCCGGCATTTAACGGTTCAACCTCCTCCGGCGCACAACGCCGTATTGATACCGGCGCGGGTTCTACCATTTCCCACACCGGCTCACTTAATGTCTCTTATACCCTCGATTTATGGCGTCGTTTAGCCGATACCACCGATGCGGCAGAATGGACACACAAAGCCACCGCAGAAGACTTGGAAGCGACCAAACTTTCATTAATCAATTCAGTGGTAACGACTTATTATCAAATTGCCTATTTGAATGACGCCATCAGCACCACAGAAGAAAGCATTAAATATTACAACGATATCAGTAGCATTATGCAACGCCGTTTAAGCCAAGGGGTTGCCGATGCCGCCAGTGTGGATCAAGCACAACAATCCGTATTAACCGCACGCAACAATTTGATTAACTATCAAACCCAGCGCAAAACCGCAGAACAAACCTTGCGTAATTTGCTTAACTTAAAACCGGAAGAAGCATTAAATATCACCTTCCCACACATTCTGAATGTGAAAAATGTGGGCGTGAACTTAAATGTACCGGTTTCCGCCATCGCCAACCGTCCTGATGTGAAAGGCTATCAATATCGTCTAAGCAGTGCCTTTAAAAATGCGAAAGCCACACAAAAAAGCTGGTTCCCTGAAATTACATTGGGCGGCAGTTTAAGCTCGACCGGCACAAAAGTAGGCAATGCCCTCCATAGTCCGGTTGCAGGTGGCACAATTGGTATTAATTTACCGTTCTTAAATTGGAATACCGTAAAATGGAACGTGAAAATTTCCGAAGCCGATTATGAAAGTGCGCGTTTAAGTTATGAACAAAGTATCACCACCGCCTTAAATGACGTGGACACCAACTATTTTGCCTTCACGCAAGCGCAAAATGCCTTTGCCAACCAACAAAAAACTTTCGATTACAACAAACGTATTACGCAATACTACCGTAACCGCTATAACGCCGGCGTATCGGAACTTCGTGAATGGTTAAATGCCGCAAACACGGAAAAAAGCTCACAACTTGCCATTTTACAAGCCAAATATAACGTCATTCAGGCAGAAAATGCGGTATATAGCTCAATGGCAGGTTACTACTCCCGCTAATCACATAATAAGGAAGTTTCGACTTCCTTATTTTTTGACAGAGTATTAAAAAAAATGAAAAAACAACTGACTTTTTATTTCATTCGCCACGGCAGAACACATTGGAACGAACAAGGACTAATGCAGGGTCACGGCGATTCACCTTTAACGGAGCAAGGCATTCTCGGGGCGAAAAAAGCCCGTATTGCGTTGCAACAGATTAATTTCAATGCTGCCTATTCCAGCTGTTTAAAACGTACAATTGATACGGCAGAATTGATCATTGGCGAGCGTGATATTCCCCTCTTTCAACATAAAGGATTAAACGAACAATTTTTCGGAAAATGGGAAGGCCAATGGGTTGAGCCATTGCGTGAACATCCGGAATTTAAACAGATGATCAATGATCCGGCAAATTACAAAGCGGAAACCAATGGCGGTGAAACCTACGGGCAACTTGCCAAGCGTGTAATGAAAGCCTTACAAGACATCATTAAAATTCATAATAGTGGCAATATTTTAATTGTTTCCCACGGACACACGCTACGCCTATTGATTGCCCTACTTGCCGGTGCAAGCTGGCAAAATCACCGTGAACAGGGTAAATCCGTCTCTTTGCTCAATACCGCCATCAGTGTTGTCCATTATGACAGCGAAAACGGATTTCGTGTTGAGAAAGTCAATGATGCAACACATTTGGAATAAAACACCGAAAAATTTGACCGCACTTTTATTTCACCCTTTCCCCATAATTAATAATGAGAAAACCAATGACGACTCAAATTCAAAAACTTGCCCCCGATACGGCGATTGATATTGCTTACGATATTTTCTTAGAAATGGCAGGGGAAAATTTAGATCCTGCCGACATCATTTTATTCAATCTTCAATTTGAAGAATGCGGTGCAGTCGAATTTGTCGAAACCGCCGATGATTGGGAGCAAGAAATCGGTGTATTAATTGATCCCGAAGCATTTGCCGAAGTTTGGATTGGCTTGGTGAATGAACAGGATGAAATGGAGGATATTTTCGCCAAATTCTTAATTTCCCACCGTGAAGAAGATCGCGAATTTCACGTTATTTGGAAAAAATAGAGTTCACACAAGGGAAATCATTGATGACTTCCCTTTTGTTTTAAAGTGGGATGCCGGAAAAAAGCACCAATAATAATGGCGGTAAGATATTTGTGACAAACCCAAAAGAAATAGCAATGGGAACAACTTCAATTCCACCGGATTTTTGAATAATGGGTAAAGTGCAATCCAACGCCGTTGCGCCGGTAATGCCGATAGCGGTTGAGCGAAAATGTTGCATAAAAAATGGCACGATAAATAGGCTTACCATTTCACGTAATAAATCATTAAAAAATGCGATACTTCCCTGCACCGGCCCCCAAGCATTGGTGAGTACCACGCTGGATAAAGAATACCACCCCATTCCTGAAGCAAATGCCAACCCCTGAGTAATCGGTATAGATAAGATAAAGGCGGCGATCATTCCTCCCAATAATGATGTGAGGGTAAATATGATTGCGGTTTGAAAACCCCGTTTATTAAAAAGTGCCTCTTTCAAAGCAATACCATTGTTGCGAAGCTGAATACCCACAAAAAAGATTAAAGCAATTAATACATAAAGATTCATTCCGCCCGACAGGGTGAAATGAGATTTTAATAACCAACCCAGTAATGCCCCAATCACTACGGCACAGAAAAGTTTAAAAGAATCCTGAAAAGCGTGCCATCGAGAACCGATTTTACCCTGTGTTTTAAGCGGTGGTGCGGGATTTAAACGATCGTATAACATAAGCCCGCCTATATTAATGGATAAAATCGTCACTGAAAGTATCACTGCCGTTTTACCAATCACGGGGAGGACTTTTTCAAGATTGTCTAATTGACCAAGCAGGTATCCCATCAAAAATAAAATGATATAAAGTAAAAACATCACAATTTGATTAATTTTTGTGATGTAACTTTTATTCTTTATTTTGAGCAAATAACCTAATAACAATGGCACTAAAACCATTAGCAGCCCACTTATCATCTCTTGCATTGTTTATTTCCTCCCGCCAAATTTTTCAATCTCTGAATGGAATCAATCCAACCAATCAATTTATTTTTTCTTTATACGTTGAATGGGTAATACCGTAAAAACAAAAAAGTGCGGTCAAAATAGAACTAAATTTGACCGCACTTTAGGTGTGAAAAACTAAGCGTTTACTTGACGTCTTGCAATGACGGCATCGGAGAGCTGTTTTAGTAAAATTTCCGTATCTTCCCAACCGATACACGCATCGGTAATGCTTTGTCCGTAAGTGGCGGCTTTACCATTTACTAAATCTTGGCGACCTTCCACAAGATGACTTTCCACCATTACACCAAAGATTTGTTTTGAGCCACCGGCAATTTGTTTGCTCACGTCTTCACAAACTTCCATTTGTTTTTTGAATTGTTTGCTACTGTTTGCGTGGCTGAAATCCACCATAACGTGTGGAATACGCCCTGATTTTTCAATATCCGCACAAACTTTCGCAACATCTTCTGCACTATAATTTGGGCCTTTATCGCCACCACGTAAGATGATGTGGCAGTCTTCGTTACCTTTTGTGGAAACAATGGCGGAATGACCAAATTTAGTCACCGATAAGAAATAATGTGGCGCTTCTGCCGCCCCAATCGCATCTAATGCGACTTTCACACCACCGTTGGTTGCATTTTTAAAACCCACCGCACAGGATAAGCCTGAAGCCAATTCACGGTGAACTTGAGATTCGGTTGTACGCGCACCAATCGCCCCCCAGCTCATAAAGTCTGCAACATATTGCGGTGTGATCATATCTAAAAATTCACCGGCTGAAGGCACACCTAAATTATTAATATCGGATAATAATTTACGGGCGATGCGTAAACCATCATTTAAGCGATAAGTATCATTTAAATAAGGATCGTTAATTAAACCCTTCCAACCCACCGTTGTACGCGGTTTTTCAAAATAAACACGCATAATAATTTCAAGACTGTCTTTGTATTTTTCACGTAACGGTTTTAAACGTGCGGCATATTCTAAGGCGGCTTTTGGATCGTGAATAGAACAAGGCCCTATAACAACCAGCAGACGATCATCTTTGCCGTGAATAATGTTATGCGTTTCTTGGCGGGTTTGTTTCACTAATGCGGCAGCTTCTTCACTTGCCGGAAATTTTTCTAATAACGCGATTGGCGGTAAAACCTGATCAACTTTTTCAATGCGTGTGTCATCATTTGCGACAACAATTTCGATTTTTTCTTTTTTCATACATCACTCTCTTATAATTGTAAAATGTTGTGTTTAAAAATTGCGGATACTCTACACTCATTTTATGTACTAGTAAACTAGTTCAACAGTAAGTTTTTAACGTGTTAACTAATGATTGCTCAAAACCTGAGCCGGTTGAAGTTTTGCCGCCCGACCTGCCGGATAAAGGCTTGCCAAAAGGCTTAACACCAATGCCGCCATTAACACCAACAAAACATCCTGCCAATGAAGTTCACTAGGAAGAAAATCAATAAAGTAGATACCATCCGATAACAATTTCTTTCCGAGTAAATATTCCAAGCCCTGAATCAGCGTGGTTAAATTCAACGCCAATATTACGCCAAGAACAATCCCTATTAGACAACCTTTCATTCCCGCTTGCAAGCCGTACCAGATGAAAATTCGCTTAATAAAGCCGTTATTTGCCCCAAGAGTACGCATAATGGCAATATCCCCCTGCTTATCTTTCACCGCCATCATTAAAGTGGAAACAATATTAAAGCAGGCAACACCAATCACCAACACCATTGCGATATACATTACCGTGCGAATAAGCTGAATATCGCGATACATATAACCAAATTTGCTTATCCAATTTTGTAAATAAAGTATTTGTGGATAGTGGTTTAATGCCGAATAATCAATTGATTGTACGTTAAAAGGATCATTTACTTTTAGCTCAACACCGGTAATTTGATCTTCCCGATAACCAAGCAATGTCTGCGCTTGCGTAAGAGGCATTAAGGCATAGCTATAATCAAGCTGCCCTTCCAAACGCAAGATTGCGGTCACTTGAATCCGCTCCCGATTCGGTTGGGAAAGCTGTTCTTCACCATTTTGTTGGGAAATCAATAAAGAAACCCAATCCCCCACCTGCACATCCAACTCTCTTGCAATGCCCGAGCCAAGTACCAAGCCACCTTCTTTGCCAAACCGCTGCCAACCTTCACCTTCTACAAACTTACCCAGTGAACTCACCCTATCTTCCGCCGCGTGATCCACGCCTTTTACTTGCACTACTTTCAGTTTACTGCCGTTTTCAACCAACGCCGTAAAACTCACGAAAGGTGAAAGTGCGGTTATTTTTTCATTTGTTTTTAATAGATCCGCAAGGTTTTGCCATTGATTGATGGTTTGCTCACGCCCATTGGGGTTCACCGTGATTTCCGCGTGAGGCACAACGGCAAGAATACGTTGATTTAACTCACGCTCAAAGCCATTCATTGCGCTCAATCCCACAATCAACACCGCTACGCCAAGGGCGATACCAATGGCTGAAAATTTTGAAATCAAGGCGACCAACGGATTTTTTTGTTTACCGCGTTGATAACGCCAGCTAATAAAAAAAGGTGTATTCATTATGCCCCTTCCCACAACACACCGTCTTGCATCGTTAAACGGCGAGATAATTTTTCCGCCAATCCCATATCGTGCGTGACTAACAAAAAGGCAATATTTTGTTCTTGATTTAGGGTTTGAATCAACTCAAAAATACTTTCGGTGGTTCTATGATCCAAATTCCCCGTTGGTTCGTCCGCCAACACCAAAGCAGGGTTATTTACCAAAGCACGGGCAATCGCCACACGCTGCCGCTCTCCCCCCGACAATGCTGAAGGACGATGAGAAATGCGATGTTGCAACCCCACTTTTCTCAATATACTCCCCGCACGATCTTCTGCTTCCCCTTTATTAATTCCCCCAATCAACATTGGCATCATCACATTCTCAAGTGCGGTAAAATCTGCCATCAAATGATGAAATTGATACACAAAGCCTAAATGTTGATTACGCAATTTCGCCAATTCCGATTCGGAGGCTTTTTGTAAAGATTGCCCTTTGATAAACACTTCACCACTGCTTGGCTGATCCAAACCACCCAAGGTGTGCAAAAGCGTACTTTTTCCCGAACCGGAACTGCCGACAATCGCCACCAATTCATTCGGTTTCATTGCGAAAGAAACCCCTTTCAACACTTGAGTTTGATGCTCGCCTTCTTGATAAAATTTGCTGATATTTTTACATTTTAGTAGATAATTATTCATTTTTTACTCTAATTTTAACCGCACTTGCATATTAAATTTGTTAATGTAAACAATTAAGAAATGTAGATAAATCTATTAATACGTTTTCTCAATTCTGGTTAAACCTCAACCTTTTCAAAAGTTTCAAATAGCGTCTGAGGAAAATACCTTGCCAAATAATTTTCTAAATAACGCCGCGTATCTTCAGAAATAATCGGATCATATTCGGGATAAAGGTTATACAATACGCGTAACACGCAAATATTTCTCGTTTTACACGCCTCTAAACTCAATAAAGTATGATTTATACTGCCCAATTTTCCTGAAGTGACCAACATTAAAGGATAACCCTGAGCCTGAATATAATCCAATGAGGTATCATATTCATTATAAGGAACCATTAATCCACCTGCGCCCTCAAGTAGCACATAATCGTACTTTTCAGCCAAAAGTGCGGTTGATTTTTCAATCTTTTTTGTATCAATTACATAAGCTTCTCTTTTTGCCGCTAAATGAGGAGAGCAAGGATATTCAAAAAGGTAAGGGCAAGTTGTGCCGTTAAGATCATCTTCAGTCAATGCAATACCTTGAATTTTTCGATGAACCAATAAATCCTCGGCAATTTTCCTACAGCCCGTTTGAATCATTTTTTGTGTGATCACAGAAAATCCTTGAAGCATTAATTGCTTTGCCAAAATACCTGTGGCAATGGTTTTTCCCACATCCGTATCAATTCCTGAAATAAAAATCACTTTTCCCACAACATACTCCTATTGTTTATACCGCGCAATCAACCATAGTGGCTGATAAGTCAAACGTACTTTTTTTGATAATAAAGAAAATTGCTGTTGATACTGTTTGATAAACGTATTGAGTTGTTGTTTTGTCCAATGTCCTTTCCCTGTTGCGGTTACTCCGGTATTTTTCAGATGTTGTAACACACTTATCGGTGTCGGAAAAGTAAGCTCTTCTGTTGTTGTTTCACCATAGAGCAAATCAAAATTGGTTTGTAACCACTCTTTCCAATCGGATAAATCGGGATAATCTAAACCAATTTGCGTGAGTGTGCGAATTTCTTTTAAATTTTCTTGCCCAAAAGTAGCGATTGCCAATAATCCATCAGGCTTTAATCCCACCTTACAATGCTGAATAAACTCTGCTTTATGGTGAAACCATTGTACTGCGGAAGCCGTAATAATGAGGTCATATTTTCTGGTAAAAGGAAATTGCTCGGCATCACCACAATAAAACTCAAAGGGTTGTGATAATCTTTTGTGAAGGCAATTTTTTACATCACATAAATCATTCAATATCCAGTGTTTGGCTTGTATCTGCTGCTGTAATTGTTCGCTTAGCAGTCCTGTTCCACAACCTAATTCTAAAACGTGATCAAGTGGTGTAGCAGGCAAATTCGGTATTAATTGAGCAATAAGCTGTTGATTAATTTTTTTCTGTACTAAAGCATTTGCATCATAACGGTTAAGGGCTTTCTGAAAATGTTGTTGTATGCGTTGTTTTTCAATAAATTTCATAGTTAATCCCATAGTTGTGACCAATGGGTAAACGCAGAAAATAGATAATGTTCCCCCTCAATTTCCTTGATTGTCGTACGATTTAGCCAATATTGACGTTGATTGAACGGTGAAAAAATTTTATCCCGATTACCGATAATCGCTTTGTCCCAAGCAATTAAATCAGTACGTTTATCTTGCAAAATTGTTTCAAAAAGTGCGGTCAATTCTTGCTGAATTTCCTTAAACTCGCGGCTTGGTGCCAACTGATAAAATACTAAATTTGCTTTATCGCCACAAATACGGCGATCAAATTTTGCTCGTGTGGTTTCATTCAGATTATCTAATGTCCCTTTAAAAATAGTATAAGGAATACCGAAATTATCATCGCAAGGCAATCCGGTCCCATTTATTGCCGTTGCTGACTCAAGTTGAACATTTTGCAATACCCTCTCTGCCACCCAAACGCCCATAGACCAAGCGACAATGCGAATTTTTTGATAAGGTGAAAAATCAAAGTTTAATGTGAAATCTTGATAATCATAGCAAATTAATAAATCATAATTTTCAGGCAGTTTTAAATGGTCAACGGCTGAAATTGGTGTTCCCCAACCTGCAAAATACACCAGCAAATTATCAGCTTGGTGATCTTCAAATTCTATTTTCATTTTATTACCTACAAATACTCGACAAACTGCATCAACTCTTCTTTGGTCATATCTGCCGTAAGTGATAAACGAATTCTTGACGTTCCCACCGGTACTGTCGGTGGGCGAATAGGTAAGCAATAATAACCCTTTTGTTGTAGCTGTTGTGCTTTTTCAAGGGTAGATTCATTATCGCCTAAAATATAAGGCACAATACAGGTAGAACTTGGCATTTTTCCTGAATATTGTTCTACTTCATCACGCAAAAACGTACTTAATTCGGCAAGATGTTTCCTTTCAGTAGAAAACAAAGGCAAACGTTCAAAGAGAAAATAGGTCCAGGCCACATTAATTGGCGGTAATGCGGTAGAAAAAATCAGCGGACGCATTTGGTTGATTAAATAGTCTTTCAATATTTCATCGCAGACTACATAAGCTCCCATCGATGCCAAAGCCTTGCCAAAAGTGCCGATTAATAAATCAATGTCCTGCAACACGCCAAATTTTTCAGCCATACCCAGCCCATTTTCGCCATAGACACCGATGGCGTGGGCTTCATCTACATAAAGATACGTATTTGGAAATTGTTTTTTCAGTTGAACTAATTGAGTCAAATCAGAAACATCACCGTCCATACTGAAAACCGATTCGGTTACAATAAAAGTGCGGTCAAATTTGCCGATATTTTTTTCTAAAAATTGCTGCAAATGTTCGTAATCATTATGGCGATAACGGAAAAATTGACATTGGCTTAATCGAATGCCATCAATGAGACTTGCATGAACCAATTTATCCGCCAAAATCAAACTTTTTGAGCTTGTCAATGCCGGTAGAATACCGATATTGGCGTGATAACCGCTATTAAACAACAAGCAACTTTCACGTTGAAATCGTTGTGCAATCAACTGTTCCAATTCATTATAAATTGGGAAATTACCTGTTAGTAAACGGGAAGATGAAGAGGTAAATTCAGGCAATTTTCTGCCATATTGTTCAAGAAAAGTTTGACGTAATACTTCATTTGATGCCAACCCCAAATAATCATTAGAAGACATATTAAGTATTAACCGCCCATCATGCTCAATATAACGTCCACGATGCGTTAAATTAGGGAGCGAACGATATTGATTGATATTTTTTAATTGGTTTAGTTGCTGCTCAAAATAGTTCATTTCATTCCTTTATTTTTCATATTCTTGTGATAATGCATTGATCATCCCTTGAGTTAATTGAATTAACTCATGATCTTGAATAATAAAAGGTGGCATCACATAAACCAATTTTCCAAAAGGGCGGATCCAAACACCATTTTCAACAAAACGCGGGACTAAACTTTTCATATTCACCGATTTTTTCATTTCAATCACCCCAATTGCGCCTAATACTCTGACGCCTTCCACATAATTTTTTTCTGTAAGCGGTGAAAGTTGTTGATGCAATATTTGTTCAATATGTCGAACATTCTCTTGCCACGGACTTTCTAATAATAATCGAATAGATTCCGCAGCAATGGCACAAGCCAAAGGGTTTGCCATAAAGGTAGGACCATGCATAAAACAATTTGCTTCGCCACTACAAATTATTTGTGCCACTGTTTCAGTTGTGATCGTTGCCGATAAGGTCAAATACCCACCAGTTAAGGCTTTACCAATACACATAATATCCGGTGAAACACCTGCGTGTTCTGATGCAAATAATTTTCCGGTTCGTCCAAAACCGGTGGCAATTTCATCAAAAATCAATAATACATTATGTCTTTGGCATAATTCTTGCGCTTTAACAAGATAAGTCGGTGAATAGAAATACATTCCGCCAGCACCTTGCACAACTGGTTCAAAAATTAATGCGGCAATTTCTTGCCCATGTTTTTCCAATAAATCCGCAAGAGGAGCTATCGCGTTGTCATTCCAAGATTCATTAAATGTTATACAAGGCTGTGGCAAAAAATACTGCACCGGCAAACTGCTACGAAATAAATGATGCATACCAGTGGTTGGATCACAAACGGACATCGCATGCCAAGTATCACCATGATATCCCGAACGAATCGTGGCAAATTTTTGTCGTTGCGGCTCACCTTTGGCATATTGATACTGAATTGCCATTTTCATTGCAACTTCAACAGCAACAGAACCACTATCAGCAAAAAAGATCTTATCCAATCCCTGTGGTAAAATTTGAACCAATAATTGCGCTAACTCTACAGCCGGTTCATGCGTAAAACCACCAAACATAATATGGCTCATCTTTGCCAACTGGTTTTGCGCAGCGGCGTTTAAACGAGGATGATTATAACCGTGCAGCGCCGCCCACCAAGACGACATACCATCAATTAATGAGCCACCACTCTTTAATTTGATATGCACACCTTCTGCTCCTTCTACCGCATAAAGGGGCATATCTGAATAGATTGAAGAATAAGGATGCCAAATATATTGATGATCAAATTCTAAGAGTTTTTGTTCTTCCATAATTCTCTCAATCGTATCAAAATCTTTTACTACTATTCATAGCGTAAGGCTTCCGCCGGTGCGGTTTTCGCCGCACGATAAGCCGGATAAATGGTTGATATAAAAGATAATAATAAAGAAAAAACCACCACCGTCATAATCTGCAGCGGAGAAATTTCGGTAGGGAGAAAAACACCGTTTGAATTGACCGCACTTATTATTGTCGTCAAATTTAACGTAACCAACACGCCTAAAATCGTGCCAATCAATGTGCCGACAAATCCCACTAATAAGCCTTGAAAAATAAAGACCAAACGCACTTGAGACTTCGTCAATCCCTGCGTTTGTAAAATGGCAATTTCGCCTTTTTTATCCACCACCATAAGGCTAAGTGAAGTGACGATATTAGAAACCGCCACCACAATGATTAAACTAATCAATAACCCCATCATATTTTTTTCCATTCGCACCGCTTGGAAAAATTCTCCTTTTTGAACCCGCCAATCGTCAATTTGCCATTCCGAAAAGGCTTGGGGTAGTGCTGTGATCAAGAAAGGATCGGTTAAAAATAGGCGATAACCTTGCGCCAACTCAGGCTGAATACGCATTAAACGACCAATATCCGATAAATTCGCAAATGCCTCATAATCCGAGGCTTCACCATAATCAAAATAGATCTCACTCACCGTGAACAAACGTTGCATTGGCACACGCCCAAAGGGGGTATATTGGCTGTTTTCCGTAATCATTAAGCGGATTTTATCACCAATATTCACCCCCAATTTTTGCGCAAGTCGATCACCAATAATCAGCTTAAATTCGCCTTCAGGTAACAACGCCTCAAATTGAGCGTTATCCAAAGATTCCAACAAGGGATCATCAGAAAAGGATTGCACGCCAATCACCTGCCCCGCACTCACGCCTTTTTTCGTTTGATAAATCACATTTGTGGTATTAATCGGTACGATTTTTTGTACAAAGTACGGTAAATTTTCCGGTAGTTTTTCCGTAGAAATGGGCTGTTCTTTACTTATAATGGCGTGCGGAAGAGAAGATAACACCTGTTGTTTTTGGTAACTTTCCAATCCGTTCATCACCGAAAGCACAATAATTAATGCCATCACGCCTAATACAATACCGAAAGCGGCAAGATTGGTCACCAATCGCCCAAAACGATCGGTACTTTTAGCCCGCCAATAACGTAGGGCGATATAAAGGGAAATGGGTAATTTCATATTATTTTAATTGCGCCACAAATTCTTCCATATTTTGCGTCACTTTTTGCACCAATGTGGTAACCGCACTGTCGCTTGCCCAAGCAATATGTGGTGTGATAATCAAATTCGGCATTGTTTTTGCCGCAAGAATTAACGCATTGTCTTTTTCCGGTGGCTCTTTACTCATTACATCCAATGCAGCACCTGCCAGATGACCGCTTTTTAAAGCCTCAAGTAAAGCATTTTCATCCACCAAAGGCCCACGCCCCGTATTAATCAAAAATGCCCCTTTTTTCATTTGTGACAGGGTTTCTGAATTGATTAAATTTTTCGTGGTTTCCGTTAGTGGACAATGTAAGGTAACAATATCCGCCTGTTTTAATACGTCTGCAAAAGGCGTATAACCTTCACGGCAAGTTGTGGCATCTTTATGTTCGGCATAAAGCACTTTCATCCCGATAGCTTCAGCCAATCGCCCGACTTCCGTCCCTAAGCAACCTTTGCCAAATACCCCTAAAGTCGCTCCCCGTACATCGGTAATCGGATAATCAAAATAACAAAATTGCGGACAATCTGCCCATTTCGCCATCGTTTGATCACACAACCAGCCGGCAAGACTGTGTTTTAACGAGAAAATTAATCCCAACACGTGTTCCGGCACGGTCACACCGGAATAACCGGTTACATTTTTTACTGCCACACCCAATTCTTTTGCAGCAACAAGATCCACGTTATTCGTTCCCGTTGCGGTAATGGCGATGAGTTTAAGTTTTGGTAGCTGTTCCAATGTGTTGCGATCAAAAACCACTTTACTGGTAATCACAATCTCTGCATCTTTTGCACGTTCAATGGTTTGTTGTGCAGAAGTGTGTTCATATTCAATCCATTCGTGAGCAAAATTCGGGCGAGGAATTGGAATGTGTTTTGGAATGGCGGTGCTGTCTAAAAATACGATTTTCATTGTGTTCTCCTTTTCGTTTTAAAAAACTTGTAATGTTAAAAAGTGCGGTCAAAAATTTTTTAATTTTCAACCGCACTTTTCCGTTAAATAGAAGTATCTAATTCAGGGAAAGATTTCACTAAATCATCAATGGCTTTCATTTGCGCAACAAAGCCTTCCAACACTGAAAGCGGTAATGCGGACGGGCCGTCACATTTTGCCTGATTTGGGTTTGGATGCGCCTCAAGAAATAAACCGGCAATGCCCACCGCCAAACCTGAACGTGCCAATTCCGTCACTTGCTCACGGCGACCACCGGAAGCCGCACCAAAAGGATCGCGACATTGTAGAGAATGGGTAACATCAAAAATCACCGGACTGCCTTTGGAGGCTTTTTTCATAACGCTGAAACCAAGCATATCCACGACTAAATTATCGTAACCAAAATTTGTACCGCGATCACAAAGAATCACTTTGTCGTTGCCACATTCCTCAATTTTTTCAACAATATTGCCCATTTGCCCCGGACTTAAAAATTGTGGTTTTTTTACATTAATCACCGCACCGGTACGCGCCATTGCTTCAACAAGATCTGTTTGACGGGCCAAAAATGCCGGTAATTGAATCACATCCACCACTTCCGCCACCGGTTTGCACTGATAAATTTCGTGGACATCGGTGATCACTTTCACGCCGAAAGTTTGTTTTAATTCTTGGAAAATTTTTAACCCTTCTTCCATTCCCGGGCCTCGATATGAATGAATAGACGAACGATTCGCCTTGTCAAAAGAGGCTTTAAACACATAAGGCACACCAAGTTTTTCCGTTACTTTTACATAGGCTTCGCATACCTGCATTGCCATATCGCGGCTTTCCAATACATTCATACCGCCGAAAAGGACGAAAGGCTTGTTATTCGCCATATCAATGTTGCCGATTTTTACAATTTTGTTTTGCATAAAATTTTCCTTTATTTACTGAAGAAAATGGCGATCTTGATCAATTTCGCCTTTGAGTTCTAAAAGTTGGGTGCGGATGAGTGCCGATGTAGGATCTTGAGGACAGTTATCAACAAAATATTCCAAATCTTTCAAGGCAGCAGGATACGCCCCCATTTGTGCCAATACAAATCCACGATCACGAATATGATAAGGATCATCAGACTTTAAAATAAGTAAATATTCTATGTAACGAAATGCCATATCATTATGTTCTTCACGAATCAGCGCGTTTTTGGCAAGCTGTTCAAAACGCGAATAAAGCAAATTCAAATCCGCCCGTTCAAGTTCTTCCTGTTGAATTTTCGCGCCAAAACCAAAAGCACCTTCATAAAGTTGCTGTAATTTTTCTTGGGAAATATCCTGACCGTTCCAAGGATCAATAAAAATAACCTTATCTTCAATTTCCGCCCGCAAAATCAGTTGGGTTGGAAAATTTACCGGATAAATCGGCAAATCTAAGGCATCAGCAAGATAAAGTACGATTGCGCCAAGGGTAACCGGCATTCCTTCACGATATTCAAATACATAAGGCAAATAAAGGTTACGGGCGTAAAAATAATTGTCGGGACTACAATGGAATGCCCAATCCTCATAAACCAATTTCAGCAAATGACGAATACGCTTTTCCAGCGTCCATTCCAAAGAAATTTCTCGGCGAGCCTTACGCACAAAATGCCCCATTTTGGCACGAAATTGCGTTTCTAATTCGCCGCCATCATCAGAAACCGCAAGATAAAAACTGACAAATTGATCGTATAACCCACGTCTGTAATATTTCATTATTTTTTCCAAAAACCGAATGTAATGCGTTCATTGTCGCCATAATCACGCAAGGTTGCAATATTTTCCCAATAATTTGCCTGAAAAATTGACCGCACTTTTTCGCCTTGCTGCCAGCTGTGTTCAACAAGCAGACAACCACCTTTTATTAAATAATGCGGTGCCTGTTCAATAATATGACGTAAATCGGCATAGCCTTGCTCGGAAGCAACCAGTGCGGATGAAGGCTCAAACCGCACATCACCTTGAGCCAAATGCACATCTTTTTCATCAATATAAGGCGGATTGCTGACAATCAAATCAAATTGTCCTTCTACCTTATCAAACCACTTGCTTTGAAAAAAACTCACATTCAAGCGATTTTTTTCTGCGTTCGATTTTGCAAGATCAACGGCTTGATGAATTAAATCTACCCCGATAATTTCCAATGAAATTTGTTGTTTTTCACAAATCGGTGCAAGCTCGGAAGACAAAGCTAAAGCGATTGCCCCTGTGCCGGTGCCAAGATCTAAAATCTTAAAGTGCGGTGGATTTTTTTGGAGTTGTTCTATCGCTATCGCCAAAGCCTTTTCCACTAAAATTTCAGTATCGGGACGTGGAATCAAAGTCTCTTTCGACACATTCAACGGCAATGACCAAAACTCTTTTTCCCCCAGAATATAGGCAACGGGTTCGCCTTTTATTCGGCGTGCCAAAAGTGCGGTTAAATTTGACCGCACTTTTTCATCTATTTCGGTCTCATCAAATGCAAGGATCTGCGTGCGGGATTTTCCGCTGGCATATTGCAATAACACCAAGGCATCAAGTTTGCCGTTCTCCTTTGGATTGGCTTCATTGAGCCTCGTAGTAGCTTGTAGCAACCATTGTCGATAATTCATTATTACTCGTCTTTTACCACGACAGAGCCAATCAGCAAATCCGTTAAAGAACGGCGATCATCACGCACAAGCGCCACAATGCCACTGATGATGATTAAAAATCCTGTCCACGCAAACAAAAGATCGATCACTTCACGTCCAATATATTTGCCCAATGTGATTGGATGCTGTGTGTTGTAATCAAATACCCGTAGCCCCAACCAACGTTTGGCAATCGTCTGCCCGTAGGTTTTCATAAAATAAATCTGTAATGCCACATACAAAATGGTGAATAGCAAACCACCAAAATCCCCCAAAACAAAACCAATGCCGGGGATAAGCCAAAGAAGCAGCCCATTGATCATACTCGCAAGCCAGCGTTTGAACCGACCGGCAGGAATTAAAGCAGAAGAATCTGTGAAATCACTATCATGTTGATTTTCAATTAACATTTTATTTTCTCCGAAAGTTAAAAAGCATCCACCGAGGGATGCTCCAAAGATTAATTTTGTTCAGACAACGCAGCCAGCTGATCTGCCTGATATTCGGTAATAATTGGCTGAATTAATTCATCAATTTTACCGTTCATCACTTCGTCCAAACGGTAAATGGTTAAATTGATACGGTGATCCGTCACTCGACCTTGCGGATAATTATAAGTGCGGATTTTGTCGGAACGATCGCCTGAACCTAATAAGTTACGGCGCATATCCGTTTGTTCTGCGGCTTGGCGTTCTTGCTCCGCTTGAACAATGCGTGAGGCAAGTACAGACATCGCTTTCGCTTTATTTTTATGTTGTGAACGTTCGTCCTGACACTCCACCACGATCCCCGTTGGGATATGGGTGATACGCACCGCAGAATCCGTAGTATTGACGTGCTGACCGCCTGCACCGGACGAACGATAGGTATCAATACGTAAATCCGCCGGATTGATTTCCGGCATTTCGGACTCCGGCAATTCCGGCATTACGGCAACCGTACAAGCAGAGGTGTGAATACGCCCTTGAGATTCGGTTTTCGGCACACGTTGCACGCGATGACCGCCCGATTCAAATTTTAGCTGACCGTAAACGCCTTCTCCGCTCACTTTTACGATCACTTCTTTATAGCCGCCCTGCTCGCTTTCGTTCGCACTGAGCATTTCCACACGCCAGCGTTTACTTTCCGCATAACGGCTGTACATTCGGAATAAATCACCGGCAAAAATCCCCGCTTCATCACCGCCTGTTCCCGCACGGATTTCTAAATAGCAGTTATATTCATCGTTTGGATCTTTCGGCAACAAAAGAATTTGAAGTTGTTGTTCCACTTCTTCAATTTCCGCTTTGGATTCTTCAATTTCCATTTGCGCCATTTCTTTCATTTCAGGATCGTCCAACAACATCTCCGCTTCTTCAATATTACTATTGAGTTGCGTCCATCGGTTAAAGCATTTCACCACTTCTTCAAGTTGGGCATATTCTTTGGAATAGGCACGGAATTTATCCTGATCACTGATTACGGAAGCATCGCCCAGCAAGGCTTCCAATTCTTCATAACGTTCTTTTAAACTTTCAAGTTTTGCAATAATGGAATCTTTCATCTTTTTCTATCTGCTCGGCAAAAATAAAATCGGCGTATTCTAGCCGATTTTAGGGAAAATTGACAGTGCGGAAAACACGCCGAAAATTGACCGCACTTTAAATGCGGGTTACATCAAATTTATCTAAATCAATACGATCTTCCGTGCCGTAAAAATTTGCCAAGGCTTTACGCAACGTTTCCGCACGCTTTGGCAGCCCTTTTTCGGCATAAATCTTTACTTGTTCATACACGGCTAATTTAAAAGGTTGGGTATCGCCCGGATTACCGTTTAAATTATCTGCACTGGCAAAATAACGAAAGCCTGCCGCCGTGGCTAAAATCCATTCTAAGGCTTGGGGCTTGATTTCAACTTTTTCAAAATCCCGTTGGCGTGCTTCAGAACGTCCATCCGGCTCATACCAATAACCAAAATCTTCCAACTTTCGGCGTTCCTTCCCCGCCACCAACCAATGTGCAATTTCGTGCAAGGCACTGCTATAAAAGCCACGGGCAAAATAAATAGCGTGATAAGGGACATCCTCATTTGCCGGAATATAAATCGGTTCTTCGCCGCCTTTCACCAGACGGGTGTTGTATTCCTGTTCAAAACATTGATTAAAAATGGCAATAATATCTTCTAATTTGTGTTCCATAATCTCTCCAAATACTGATGTGATAAGCGGTGAATTATATCACCAAAGGGTCATTTGCTCTTGCTTATTTTCTTCCGGAAGATTTACGTGTAGCCCTACCAAACGCACGCTTCGCCCTTGGCTGCGTTGCCAAATTTGCAAAAGTAATTGCTGAAAACTTGCCAAGGAAAAAGACAAACCGGTCTTTTCTAATGTAGTCACTTGAAAATCTTCAAATTTGAGTTTCACGCCTATTTTACGAAAAGCAGATAAAGGGAGATTTGGTACGGTACGTTCAAGACGGCGAAGTAATTCCGCATACAAATTATCCAATAAGGCAATCCCCTCCTCCACTTGCCGAATATTCTCTGCGAGAGTACGCTCAACGCCGACAGATTTTCGCTCCCGATGGGGCTGCACTGCACGTGGATCAATGCCGTGGCTGAAATCCCAAATACGTTTTCCCATTTTGCCAAATTGGTTCAATAAAATAGACTGATCAATTCGCTGCACATCGGCACAGGTTTCCAACTCCATTTCTGATAAACGTTGCGAGGTGACTCTTCCCACGCCGGGAATTTTTTTCAAAGCGAGTTTTTTAACAAAATCATCGACTTCATTTGGTTTAATCACAAATTGTCCGTTGGGTTTATTCATATCCGAGGCAATTTTGGCAAGAAATTTTAAGGGTGCTACGCCTGCCGATGAGGTAAGTTTAAGTTCATCAAAAATAGTCTGACGAATTTCTTGGGCAATCCAAGTAGCCGATCCCGAACACTTTTGGCAATCTGTCACATCTAAATAGGCTTCGTCTAAAGAAAGGGGTTCGATAATATCGGTATAACGATGAAAGATTTGATGAATTTGCGCAGAAACCTGTTTATACAACGCCATATTCACCGGCACGAGGATCAAATTAGGGCATTTTTTCACAGCTTGTGCCGTTGGCATCGCACTATGCAACCCAAATTTTCGTGCCTCATAATTACAGGTTGTCAATACACCACGCTGGCGTGAACTACCACCTACGGCAACGGGCTTGCCTGCCAATGAAGGATTTTCACGAATTTCTACCGAGGCATAAAAACAATCCATATCAATATGAATAATTTTTCGGGTAAAAGGCATAGCTGAAAAGTGCGGTTAAAAATGAAGGCATTTAGTATAACCACAAACAAAACACTGTTCAAGCATACAGTTAAAAATAAAGCCTGTACAAAGACAGGCTTTATTCAAAAACAGATTATTTACTCTCCCGAAGCTCTTTTTTATCGCTAAATCGAATAATACGATCGACAGGATAAACATCAATTTTAGCTTGGGTATCCATAAAAATAGGTCTGAATTTTTCTTGAATTTGCACAAAAGGCACTTGTAAATTAATCGCTAAGGATTTGCCCGGCATTAAAGGGGAGGCAAGATCAATTTTCATCTCTTGACTATGTACCACCTCACGATTATTCACATAAACACTTAACCAATCAATGCCTGAAATAGGCTTGTTCCCCACATTGGAAATCGCATATTTAAACACGGCAAGTGCTTGCCCGTTACTATCTACATTTAACTGACGACTTTCAACATTAATTGAGATAGTTTGATTCAGTGAAGCCATTTCCGCACTCTTATTAGATGCTGTTTTTGGTACTTCTTTATTTGACGCCGCCGATACATTGAACGCTAAAAAAAATATACCCACAAAAATAGCAATGAGAGATGTTAAATTTTTCATTTTATTTTTCCTTTTGATAAAAACGGGCAGATTCTAACCCAATAAAAAGCCTGAATAAATAGATTCTTTTATTTGCCGTTTTTTTTTGATACACTTACGCCCAAATTTGGGGCTGATTCTGGATTCGACGGGATTAGCGAAGCCCAAGGTGCACGTCGAGGTGCGGTAGGCCTCGTAAACAAACCGCAAAAAAATAGTCGCAAACGACGAACAATACGCTTTAGCAGCTTAATAACCTGCATTTAGCCTTCGCGCCCCAGCTTCCGCTCGTAAGACGGGGAGTTCGCGGAGTCAAACCAAAACGAGATCGTGTGGATGCCGCCGTTTGAGGATCGAAGCATTAAATTAAATCAAACTAGCTTAAATTTAGCGTGTCTGTCCGCATATTTAAGTGAAATTAAAGACCGACTAAACGTGTAGTACTGAAGGTAGAGTAATTTCGGACGCGGGTTCAACTCCCGCCAGCTCCACCAAATTTAAATCCAACACAATCCAATAAGAACCGATAAAGCCTTGAAAATACTGACTTCAAGGCTTTTTTATTGTCCAATGCGAGACAATGAGATATTACTGAATTCTTGAGTTTTAGTTATATAGAGAAAAATCAGTGCTTTTGTGGAAAAATTTAGGGGGATTGGTGGAAAACTCTAAGTAAATTAACCGCACTTTATCGAGGGGAAAACACCCCTCTCCGCCCCAAAATTTCCTATTGTTCTCTTGGGCATAAATAGGGATAATAACGCCCCTGTAAAAAGGGCAACATCAAAAAAAGCGGAAAGGAATGACACATTATATTTTATTGATTATTAGCACGGCATTGATTAACAACTTTGTGTTGGTGAAGTTTTTAGGACTTTGTCCATTTATGGGTGTGTCGAAAAAAATTGAAACGGCAATCGGAATGGGCTTGGCGACAATGTTTGTATTAACCGTGGCATCTCTTTGTGCTTATTTGGTGGATCATTATATTTTGTTGCCTTTAAATGCCACGTTTTTACGAACCCTTATTTTTATTCTCGTTATTGCAGTAGTCGTGCAATTTACCGAAATGGTGATCAATAAAACCAGCCCTACTCTTTATCGCCTGCTTGGTATTTTCTTGCCTTTAATTACAACAAACTGTGCGGTTTTAGGGGTCGCCCTGCTCAATGTGAATTTAGCCAATAATCTGACGGAATCGGTGATTTATGGTTTTGGTGCTTCCCTTGGTTTTGCCCTTGTTTTAGTCCTTTTTGCCGCTTTGCGTGAACGTCTGGTGGCGGCAGATGTGCCGATAACGTTTCGGGGTTCATCCATTGCCCTTATCACCGCAGGTTTAATGTCTCTTGCATTTATGGGCTTTACCGGACTGATTAAATAACGCCAATTAAATCTTATGTTCTATCTTTTAACCGCAATGGCAATCACCCTATTGATTTTATTTATCGGGCTTTATCAAAAATTTTTCGGAAAAATAAAGAAACAATGACAACGCTCCTCATCGTAATCACCTTGCTCGCCTTAATTTTTGGTGCGATTTTAGGTTTTGCTTCCTTAAAACTCAAAGTAGAAGCCGATCCTATCGTGGAAAAAATTGATGCCGTATTGCCACAAAGCCAATGTGGTCAGTGTGGTTATCCCGGCTGCAAACCTTATGCCGAAGCCATTGCCAATGGCGATCAAATCACTAAATGCGTTCCCGGCGGTCAACCAACGGTTGTCAAAATCGCAGAAATTTTAGGTGTTGATGTACCGGCGATGGAAGGTGTGGAAGAACCGGTCGAAATGGTCGCCTTTATTGATGAAAATATGTGTATTGGCTGCACCAAGTGTATTCAAGCCTGTCCGGTGGATGCCATTATCGGAACAAACAAAGCAATGCATACCATTATTCCCGATCTTTGCACCGGCTGTGAACTTTGTGTCGCCCCTTGTCCAACCGACTGTATTTCGATGATTGCGGTGAAAAAAGAGATTGAAAGCTGGGATTGGAAATTTGATGAAAAATTAATTATTCCGGTGGTGAATATAACGGATACCAATAAAAAATCGACAGTATTCAAAGGCGTGGAGGAATAAATGACGGACGTTTTATCTCGTTTTAATTCCGGTAAATTATGGGATTTCAAAGGGGGAATTCACCCACCTGATATGAAAGCCCAATCCGCCCATCAACCACTGAGAAATATGCCTTTAAGTGCAGATTATTACATTCCTCTCAAACAACACGCCGGACAAGCGGGTCATTTATTGGTGAACGTGGGCGATTATGTGCTAAAAGGGCAAGCCTTAACGCAAGGCGATGGCTTGCGTATGTTGCCGATCCACGCCCCCACTTCAGGCGTCATTAAATCTATTGCACCCTATGTTGCCGCCCACCCTTCCGGTTTGGATGAGCCAACTATTCATTTGCAGGCAGACGGATTGGATAAAGGTGTTGAACAAAATCCTATTGAAGATTTTCTCACCCTCACGCCGGAACAACTCATTGAAAAAATCTATCAAGCTGGTGTAGCAGGATTAGGCGGAGCCGTCTTTCCAACCGCCGCCAAAATTCAATCGGCGGAAAAAAAAGTTAAATTATTAATTATTAATGGGGCAGAATGTGAACCCTATATCACCTGTGATGATCGCCTTATGCAAGAGCATAGTGATGAAATTATCGAAGGTGTGCGGATTTTACGCTATATCTTGCGTCCGGAAAAAGTTGTCATTGCGATTGAAGACAATAAACCTGCTGCCATTCAAGCCATCAAACATACATTGCAAGGTGCAAACGATATTGATGTGCGTGTTATTCCAACAAAATATCCTTCCGGTGCCTCCAAACAGCTCATCTATTTACTCACCGGAATGGAAGTACCCAGTGGCGGGCGTTCATCCGATATTGGCGTGCTTATGCACAATGTTGGCACAGCCTTTGCGATTAAACGAGCGGTAATGGATGATGAAGCCTTAATCGAACGTGCCGTTACCCTCACCGGCGATAAAATTCAACAAAAAGGCAATTATTGGGTGCGGTTAGGCACGCCGATTTATCACGCACTCACCCACGCAGGCTATCAATTTGATGAACGTTTTCCTGTTTTTGCCGGCGGCCCGATGATGGGATTGGAACTCCCTAATCTAAATGCACCGGTGACAAAAATCGTCAACTGTCTGCTCGTACCGGATCATTTTGAATATGCCGAACCGGAGCCGGAACAAGCCTGTATTCGCTGTTCAAGCTGTTCTGATGCCTGTCCGATTAATCTGATGCCACAACAACTTTATTGGTTTGCACGTAGCGAAGATCACCAAAAATCAGAGGAATATGCCCTTAAAGATTGCATTGAATGTGGCGTATGTGCCTATGTTTGCCCGAGCCACATTCCCTTAATCCAATATTTCCGCCAAGAAAAAGCGAAAATTTGGCAAATCAAAGAAAAACAGAAAAAAGCCGATGAAGCGAAAGTTCGTTTTGAAGCCAAACAGGCACGTATGGCTCGTGAAGAACAAGAACGCAAAGCCCGAGCTCAACGTGCGGCTGAGGCACGCAGGGAAGAACTCGCCAAAACCAACGGCGAAGATCCGGTTAAAGCCGCATTAGAACGCTTAAAAGCCAAAAAATCTCATTCTGATGAAGCGGCACCAATTAAAACCTTAACATCGGAAAAAGGCGAAGTTCAGCCCGATAATTCAGATGTGATGGCATTACGTAAAGCCCGCCGCTTGGCTCGTCAGCAGGCAGAAACCGAAACGCTCGAAAAAACAGCAGAAAATTCAACCACACTTGATCCGAAAAAAGCAGCGGTTGCGGCAGCCATTG
>NZ_MLHQ01000011.1 GCF_001999305.1 Rodentibacter myodis
CGCACTTTTTTCAAAAAAACGCTTATTTTTCACTTTACAAAGGATAAAATTTATGCAGAAGTCAGAAGTCAGAAGTCAGAAGTCAGGAGTCAGAAGTCAGAAGTCACCAAGATTGTCCCGATAATGCGTTAGCACAGCAAGCATTTCTTAAAGATTTAGATGAAAAACTTTGGTCCTCCGCCGATCTTCTCCGTCAACAACTTGATGCCGCCAATTACAAACACATCGTTCTCGGTTTAATCTTCTTAAAATACGTTTCCGATAGCTTTAGCACACAACAGGAAAAAATCCGCACCGCGCTTACCGATCCGGAAAATCCCCTTTATCTTGACCGCACTTTTTATGATTCCGATAAAGAATATCAAGAAGCCCTTAATGCCGAATTAGAAAACCGCGATTACTACACCGCCGATAATATCTTTTGGGTGCCGCCTTCTGCC
The DNA here is from genome assembly GCF_001999305.1 of Rodentibacter myodis. Classification (GTDB taxonomy): domain Bacteria; phylum Pseudomonadota; class Gammaproteobacteria; order Enterobacterales; family Pasteurellaceae; genus Rodentibacter; species Rodentibacter myodis. The sequence goes on from NZ_MLHQ01000011.1 coordinate 441, forward strand.
CGTTGGCAGGCATTGCAAGCCGTTTCCACCTTAAACACCGGTACAGAACTGCCTTGGGGCGGTAAATTTGCCGGCGTGGCACGCTTAATTGATGACGCCTTTGAGGCAATCGAAAAAGACAATGCGAAATTAAAAGGCGTGCTACAACGCATTAGTGGCTACGCCGTGAATGAAGACACTTTACGCGAACTAATCAACCTCTTTTCCGATACCAACTTCACACAGCCCACTTACAACGGCGAGCCAATACACCTCGGCGCAAAAGATATTCTCGGACATACTTATGAATACTTCCTCGGCAAATTTGCACAAGCGGAAGGCAAACGTGCCGGACAATATTTCACGCCAAAATCCATTGTTTCCCTCATTGTCGCAATGATCGAACCCTACTCCGGACGTGTTTACGACCCGGCAATGGGCAGTGGCGGCTTTTTTGTACAAACAGAACGCTTTATCACCGCCCACCAAGGCAACATCAACCAAGTTTCCATTTACGGGCAAGAATCCAACCCCACCACCTGGAAATTGGCGGCAATGAATATGGCAATTCGAGGCATTGATTACGACTTTGGTAAACACAATGCGAACAGTTTCACTCAGCCAATGCACCTTGACAAAAAAATGGATTTTATAATGGCAAATCCTCCTTTTAATGCCGATGATTGGTGGAACGAAAGCCTTGCAGACGATCCCCGTTGGGAATATGGTACGCCCCCGAAAGGCAACGCCAATTTTGCGTGGCTGCAACATATGATCTACCACCTCTCCCCTAAAGGCAAAATAGCAATGGTACTCGCCAACGGATCAATGTCCAGCCAAACCAACAACGAAGGCGAAATCCGCAAAAATATCCTTAATGCCGACCTTGTAGAAGCAATGATCGCCTTACCGGGACAACTCTTTACCAATGTAACAATCCCTGCCTGTATTTGGATTCTCAACAAAGCCAAAACCCGCAAAAATGAAGTGCTATTTATAGACGCACGCCAAATCGGCTATATGAAAGACCGCACTTTACGCGACTTCACCGCCGAGGACATCGCCCATATCGCCGACACCTACCACCGCTGGCAACGCTCAGACGGCTACCAAGACCAAGCCGCCTACTGCAAATCTGTTAGCCTAGAAGAAATCGCCAAAAACGACTACGTCCTCACACCGGGACGTTATGTCGGCACGCCGGAACAAGAAGATGACGGCATTCCTTTTGCCGAAAAAATGGCAGAACTCACCGCTTGCTTAAATGCACAGTTTAAACAAAGTGCGGAATTGGAAGCGAAGATTAAAGCGAATTTAGGAGGGTTGGGGTATGGAATTTAATATTTCAGCTATAAATAAAAATTGGCAAAAATATTCTTTAGAAGAGATCTGTTTAAAAATAACTTCAGGAGGGACACCTAGCCGACAAAATTCTAAATTATATGAAGATGGAAATATAAATTGGGTTAAAACCAAAGAATTGAATAATTGGTATATTTTTGATACAGAAGAAAAAATAACAGAAGAAGCCATCAAAAACTCTTCAGCAAAACTGTTACCTGTAAATACAATTCTTCTTGCAATGTATGGTGCAACAGTCGGGGAGTTAGGGATACTAGGAAAAGAAATGGCTTGTAATCAAGCTTGCTGTGCCTTAATTATTGATCCTAAAAAAGCAGATTATAGATTTATTTTTTATTTACTTCGTTTGTATAAAAAAGAAATTCAAAATCTTGCTACAGGAGCTGCACAGCAAAATCTTAGTGCAAAAATAATTAAAGAATTTTTCTTTTATATTCCACATTTAGAAAAGCAAAAAGAAATTGCAAATATATTATCTGAATTGGATAAAAAAATCCAACTCAACACCCAAATCAACCAAACCCTAGAGCAAATCGCCCAAACGCTATTTAAAAGCTGGTTTATTGATTTTGACCCTGTACGAGCCAAAGCCACCGCCCTTGCCTACGGACAAACCGAACAGCAAGCCAACCTTGCGGCAATGGCGATAATTTCAGGCAAAAATCCCGACCAACTCCACCGCTTGCAACAACAAAACCCCGACCAATACCAACAGCTTTATGACCTCGCCCAAGCCTTCCCGAGTGCGTTTGAAGAAGTGGAAGGATTTGGCGAAGTGCCGAGGGGGTGGGAGTATCAAAAATCAGAAAAATTATTTGATGTAGGAATAGGAAAAACCCCACCACGAAAAGAAAGCAAATGGTTTTCTCAAATGAATAGCGATTTTCAGTGGGTTTCTATTAAAGATATGGGAAATTCAGGGGTTTTTATTCATAAGAGTAGTGAATATTTAACTAATGAAGCAATTAATAAATTTAATATCAAAAAAATCCCAGAAAATACCGTATTGCTGAGTTTTAAATTAACTATTGGACGTGTTGTAATTACAAGCTGTGAAACTTCAACAAATGAAGCTATTGCTCATTTCAAGTTAAATAAAAAATCAAAATTATCATCTGAATTTTTATATCTCTATTTAAAAAATTTTGATTTTGATAGCTTAGGTAATACGTCTTCTATTGCTACTGCGGTTAATTCAAAAACAATCAAAAACCTAGAAATATTAAAACCTGATGATAAGGTATTACTATTATTTAAAAATAAAATTCAAAATTTATTTGAACAGATTAGATATAAAGAGAATGAAAATATTTTATTAGAAGAAATTAGAAATAATTTATTACCGAAGTTATTGAGTGGAGGAATTTAAAATGGAAATATATGAATTACAAGATAGAATTAGAACATTTTGTCGTTCTAAAGAAAAATATGACGATGAGTTTAAAACAATATGTGCTGCATTAGATTTAATTTCAGATTGTAATGATGCTATACATAGCTATATTGAGCTGCCATCTAATTCAGGCAGGGGAATAAATTATGTATATATATACGGCATTATACATATACTAAATATACAGACTGATGCTGTAAAAGTAATTTATCAACACTTTTTAGGAAAGCAACTAAAGTTAAATGATAAATCCAATTTACAAGCAATTAACCTTTTAAGAAACAAGGTATTTTCTCATCAAATAAAAATATCTGATGGTAAGTTTGAAGGGTATGGAATAGCTGGAGATAAACTAAGTTCTCATTCTTTTATGCCATATAGTTTATTAGGAGATTTTTCTGATGATAAAAAAGAAATCATTGAAATGATAAATGATCTGGCGAAAAATCAAATAAATAATAATTTTTTATTTATTGAAATGAATGGCTTAATTGAAGTTCATCAAAATGAACTAAGTATTATTATGGAAGAAATATGTAAATCACTAGGAATTACAGAGTTGGATGAAGATATTCCATATATTAAATTCCCCCCTCACCTAGAGAAATTAATAAAAGAGATTGAGGTGGATTAGATATTGTGAACGGATACGATATGAGGGTTATGCAAGGATCAATGAATTGATTGATGAATCATATCAAATAGTTTGTAGGGTGGGCAAACTCGCCCACCGTTTTCCGTGATTTTATTTGAACGATAAAGTGCGGTCTTTTTTGGAGATATATTGTGGCGTCCGAAAGAAAGTCCCCACTAAATGCTGGACTTACATTGATTAACCACACAGTTAAACAAACAATCGACAAATCCGGCAAATAACCCTATTATTTGCCTTATATTTTAAGGCGAATAATAAAGGGAATTGCCGTATGATGACAGAACGATACATTTGGCAGCAGGAAAATTGGACGAATTGGGATTATGACATCGTGCGATTGCTTCCCTTGCTTAATCAAGCCCATTATCAACAAGGGCTATTATTGGGGCGGTTGTTGGATATTGGTTTTGAGGAATTAGAACAAATCAGCCTGCAATCGCTTACCCATAGCATTGTGAAAAGCAGTGAAATTGAGGGGGAATTGTTAAATCCGCAATCAGTGCGTTCCTCTTTGGCTCGCCGATTAGGGGTAGAAATTGGCGGTTTGTTGCCCGTAGATCGAGCCGTGGAAGGCGTGGTGGAAATGACCTTAGATGCTACTAATCATTTTAATCAGCCCTTAACCCTTGAGCGTTTATTTGCTTGGCACGCGGCATTGTTTCCCATCGGTTATAACGGAATGAGCAAAATTAATGTTGCCACATTACGCAATGATAAAGAAGGGGCAATGCAGGTGGTTTCAGGAAGAATTGGGAAACAAAAAATTCATTTTGAAGCCCCTCCTGCAGAAAAATTAAAGGCAGAAATCACTCAATTTTTGGATTGGCTGAATACGAATGAACAGGGCGATCCTTTTATTAAAGCGGCACTCGCCCATTTGTGGTTTTTAACCTTGCACCCTTTTGAAGATGGCAATGGGCGTATTGCTCGTGCGATTGCCGATTATTTACTGGCAAAAAGCGAAAACAATGCCCTGCGGTTTTATAGCCTTTCCGCCCAAATTCAAAAAGTGCGGTCAGATTATTATGAGATTTTGGAAAACACCCAAAAAGGGATTAATGATGTAACCACGTGGATTGCGTGGTTTGTTGAAAATATCGTCAAAGCAATGACAACGGCACAGGAAACCTTGGATTTCGTGTTAGAAAAAAATCGTTATTGGCAACGTTGGCGACAATTTGATCTTAATGAACGACAACGCAAAGTATTAAATCTTTTGCTGGGTGATTTTGAAGGCAATCTAACCAATAAAAAATATGCAGCATTAACCAAAGTTTCACGAGATACCGCCCTGCGTGATTTAACCGACCTAGTAGAAAAAAATATTCTACAAGCCAAGGGCGGTGGGCGAAGCGTGAGTTATAAGATAAATAACATAATTGGTAAAAATAATGATGATTAATGAAGAAGCAATTGAAAACCTCACCCTAACCCGTTTGGAAAAACTGGGGTGGGAACATTACTACGGAAAGGATTTGCTTGTCTCTGAGGGGGAATTTGCCCGTGGTGATTTGGGTGGTGTGTTGTTTGTGGAACAACTACGCCACGCAGTGCGAAAACTCAATCCTCAACTGCCGGAAAGTGCGGTCGATTCGGTGGTGGTTTTGGCAACAAAAAGCGAAATTGGCGATTTGGTGGGGCGAAATCAGGCGTTCTATAAAATGCTGCGTGACGGTGTGAAGGTGGAATATCAACAAGACAGCGAGCAGAAATTTGATGTGGCACGCCTTGTGGATTTTGAAGACTGGCAGAATAACCGTTTTGTAATGGTGAACCAGTTAGAAATCCGCAGTCGCAAAGGTGGCAAGCGGATTCCCGATATTATCGGCTTTGTAAATGGTTTGCCGTTGGTGATATTTGAGCTGAAAAATCCATTGCGTGAATCGGCGGATTTGTTGCAGGCGTTTAATCAGTTGCAGACTTATAAAGACGAGATTAGCGATTTATTTGTTTATAACCAAACGCTGATTATTAGTGATGGTTTGAATGCCCGTTTAGGTTCGCTTTCGGCAACCTTTCAACGTTTTACGCCGTGGAAAGTGGTGGATGAAAAGGCGAAAAGCCAACGTTTGGATTTTGGTGATGAATTGCAAAATTTGCTGAATGGTTTACTGATTCCGCCAAAATTATTGGATTATATTCGCTATTTTGTTCTGTTTGAACGTGCCTCTAACGGCGCATTAATTAAGAAAATTGCGGCATATCACCAATATTACGGCGTAAATGAAGCGGTGGAATCTACCCTCTTTGCCACGAGTGAGCGGGGCGATAAACGCATTGGCGTAATGTGGCATACGCAGGGTTCGGGGAAATCCATTTCAATGCTATTTTACGCAGGAAAATTGCTTTCGCAGCCTGAACTACGCAATCCAACCATTTTGGTTGTGACCGATCGGAATGATTTGGACGGACAACTTTTCCAAACTTTTAGTAGCGGTAAGGATTTGATTAAACAAACGCCGCAACAGGTGGAAGATCGTGAGGCACTTCGCCAACGATTGAGCGAACGGGAATCCGGCGGTGTATTTTTCACCACCATTCAAAAATTCGGTTTGGATGAGGAAGAAAACCAATTTCCTGTCTTAAATCCACGTTCTAACATTATCGTGATCAGTGATGAAGCACACCGCAGCCAATATGGTTTTACGCAAAAACTGCACAAGGGGAAATTTCAAGCCGGCTATGCCCGCCATTTGCGTGATGCGCTGCCGAATGCTTCTTTTATTGGGTTCACCGGCACGCCAATCAGCCTTGAGGACAAAGACACGCAAGAAGTGTTTGGGCATTATGTGTCGATTTATGATTTGCAAGATGCGGTGGAAGACGGTGCAACCGTGCCGATTATGTATGAAGCCCGTCAAATTCAACTTGCCGAAAAAGACGATCATCAAGCCTTATTTGCGGAAATTGATGCCCTTTTAGAGGCGGAAGATAATCCGAAATTGCGTTTGCGTGAGAAATTGCTTGGCTCGGAAGCCCGTCTACGTGATTTAGCCACCGATTTTGTTCACCACTTCGACAAACGTAACGAACAGCAGGACGGCAAGGCGATGATTGTGGTGTCCAGCCGTCAAATTTGTGTGGATTTGTATAATCAAATTCTTCAGCTTCGTCCTGAATGGCATTCGGATAACATTAATGAAGGCGTGATTAAAATTATGATGACAGGGACGGCGAGCGATTCGCCCGAAATGCAAAAACATATTTATAGCAAACCGGAAAAACAAACCTTGGAACGCCGTTTTAAAGATCCAACAGATCCGCTTAAAGTTGTGATTGTACGGGATATGTGGCTGACCGGTTTTGATGTGCCTTGTTGTAATACGATGTATCTCGACAAGCCAATGAAAGGGCATAATTTAATGCAGGCGATTGCCCGGGTAAACCGTGTTTTTGCCAATAAAAGCCGTGAAAATGGTGGGCTGATTGTGGATTATGTCGGGCTGGCAGAAGAATTGAAAGAAGCCACTTTGCAATACACCAATTCTTCCTGCAAAGGCAAACCGGCGGAAAATGTGCAGGAGGTGTTCTTCAAAATGAAAGAACAGCTTGAATTTGTTCGCACATTATTTGCCACCAAAATTGAAGGCAAGCCTTTTGATGTGCAAATGGCAATTCAAGAAACCGAACCTGTCGCCCTTTTAAAAGCCATTGCAAAAGCAGCAAACCATATTGCCACCCTTGATCAACTTCCTGATGATGGCAAGGCATATAATTATTACTGGAAAAATTCGGACGATCCCGAACCTCGCAAAAAAGCCTTTTTGAAAACTGTTGGCAGCCTGAAGAAAGGCTATGCCTTGTGTGGTGCATTAAAAGAAGCGGAGCAATACAACCAAGAAATTGCCTTTTATGATGCGGTGCGTGCTGTGCTTTCTAAGCGTGAACAAAACGGCACAGGGGCAAAAGAGCGGTTAATTCAACTGAAAGCCTTAATTAATCAAAGCATTGTTTCCGAAGGCACGATTGATCTATTTGATTTACTTGGCAAAGAACAAACGCAGATTAATTTGCTGTCGGATGAATTTTTGCAGGCAATTCAAAATTCAGAAACCAAAAGCCTTTGGGTGTTGGCGATGGAACGCTATTTGAAGCAGGAAATCAAAGCCAAAGCAGGGCGAAATTTGACCGCACAAAAGGATTTTGAACAACGTTTGCAAGAAGCATTAAATCAATATCATAACCATAATTTAAGTGTGGCGGAAATTCTGGACGCCCTTGTGCAAATGGGACGTGATTTTTCCGAACGCTTGAGGCGTGGTGAAAAATTGGGATTAAATAGTGCGGAACTCGCCTTTTACGATGCCCTCGCACAAAACGACAGCGCGCGGGAATTAATGCAAGATGAAACGCTTTCTGCCTTGGCAAAAGAAATCACCGGCATTTTGCGTAAATCCGTCAGTATTGATTGGCAACGCAAAGAGTCTGTGCGGGCAAGAATCCGCCTCCTCGTCCGCCGTGCATTAACAAAATACAAATACCCACCGGACAAAGCCGAAGAAGCAATGGATTTTGTGTTAAAACAAGCGGAAGAAATTGCCGATGAGCTATCGGCAGAATAATAAAACGGGGCGTATAATTCGCCCCGAAATTTTTGTGGAAATGACCGTACTTTTGTGCAATTTAATACAGCCCCTCATTCTAATTTTCTGCTAAAACTAAGCGTAATTGCACCGCACTTGGGGTCACAATAGGTAGAAATGCTCCTTCCCGCCAACGGCGGATAAAACTGAATCCCGTGTTATTAAGGTAAGCCCTGCCACCACCGGCTTGCAGTTCCAGCAATAAACTTTGAGCAACTAAATCCACTACATCAATGCGAATTTGAAACAATGTTTTAGGATTTTGTCGGAAAAAATCGCTTTTCATTAAACCATTAAATAAGCGTTGTTGTAGATCAGAAAGTGCTACTTTTTGCGTTTCCCATTCTGTTTTTAACACGGCACGATTTGACCCTAATGTTTTTTCCACTTCATCCAGACTACGTTTTGCCAAGCCGAATGCCATTGCACATTGTAGCCCTAAAAACGCAGGGCGAATTTGGGCAAGATAAGCACCCGCATCATCGGCAAGTATCCAATCCGGATCGAGTTCTACCTGTTCAAAACGCAACGCTGCCGTATTACTGCCCTGCAATGCCGACAAAGATAAATTTTCCGTACGCGTTAAACCTAAAGCATCAGATGGCACAGCGATTATCGCCGGTTTTTTATCGCTGTCGGCATATTCGGCAGCAAATACAACCACAAAACGATCGGGGCGTAAATTGGTTAGCCAAGGCAAATAGCCGTTTAAATAAGATTTCCCGTCTTTTTCAGTAATAGATACTTGTAATTGTTCCACGCCTGATAAAAACTTGGTGGCGTTAGACAATCCTGTACTGCCTGCAATCTTGCCTAAAATTAAATCTGACAGCCATTTTTTCTTCACAATGTTATTTTTGCTTGCCAGCAAATTTTCAATAAATGTGCGGTGTCCCCAAGCAACAAAAGCCGCTGTTAAGGAATATTCCGCCACAGCTTGAATCGCTCGAATAGCCTGCTCAATTGGTGCACCATCACCACCAAACGCTGTTGGCACACCTATCTTAAAAAGATTATCCTGTGCCAATTTATATAGCAACTCGTCCGCAAATTGTTCTGATTGATCAAGGCTGTCTGCGTGATCGTTCAGCCATTGTTTGAGAGTGAGAGAAAGTAAAGACATTGTGTTGCTCCTATTAGTGAGATGTAATGTTTATCGGTTTACTTTCTTCATCATAGTCATACTTCCCTATGATTCAAAAGATAAAAATATACTTTAATATGCTCATCAGTTATAAGAAAGCTATACAAATTAAAACTCACTTGTTGCACCTACATTCCTCAAAAACAAAAACGGGGCGTATAATTCGCCCCAAAATTTTTGTGAAAATGACCGCACTTTTGTGCAATTTTATATTGTTTCTCTACCGCAACGCCTTATCAATCTTCTCAAATAAATCTTTGGAAAGATTTTCCACTGTGCTTAAACGTTCTAACGCACGTTTCATTAGGGTTTGGCGTTGTTCGTCATAGCGGGCGAAGCGGATAAGCGGTTCGATTAAACGTGCGGCAACCTGTGGGTTGCTGTCGTTTAGGCGGATTAAAATATCCGTTAAGAAGCGATAGCCTGATCCATCAATATTGTGGAATGCTTTGAGATTTTGATTCGCAAAACTTCCCACCAATGCCCGTAAGCGGTTTGGATTGTTAAAGTTGAAACTTGGGTGATCCATTAATTGCGTAACAATGTCTAATACATTTTCATCCGGGCGTGTGGCTTGTAAGGCAAACCATTTATCCATAACCAAACCATCCTGTTGCCATTTTTGTTCAAAATCGGCGAGCAAGGTATCACGGCACGGCAAAGCAGCTTTTGTGGCGGCAGTTAATGCGGCGAGCGTATCGGTCATATTATCCGCAGCATTGTAGTGTTTTTGCACCAAGTTATTGCCAAAGGCGGTGTAAGCCAAATAGCTCAAGCAAAGGTTTCGCATTGCCCGCAATGCAATATCCTGTTGTGTAACCAGATAGCCTTCCAAATGAATTTGGTTGTAGGTTTTGAGTAAGGTTTCTTTAAGATATTCTGCAATACTACGCAACATAAAATCACGGGCGGCGACAATGCCATCGGGGTCAATGGTTTTGAAATTTTCGGCAAATTCAATATCACGCGGTAAAGTGAGGATTAAGGTTGCAAGTTCAATATCGCTTTCATAATTTTCCAACACCTGTGAAAGTGCGGTCAAAATTTGCGGTGAAATTTCAAACCCTTCGCCTTGTTGAAAATGGGTTACGTTACGGCGTAATTCGTGCGTAAACAACATTTGTGCCGCATCCCAACGGACAAAGGCATTTTCCGCAAATTTGAGCAAGGTGAGAAGTTGTTCTGTGGTGTAATCATAATCCAATTTCACCGGCGCGGAAAAATCGATTAATAATGCCGGCACCGGGCGGCCATAAATACCGTGAAATTCAAACGTTTGATCTTTTTCCGTGATATTCAATACACCGTTTAACGCTTCCCCATTACGTTGTAACATTTGCTTTGTGCCGTCTTGGGCATACAACGCCATTTTTAACGGAATGTGCAAATTCACTTTTTCCATTTGATCGGCTGTCGGCGGAGTTGATTGCGATACGGTGAGACGATAAGTGTGAGTTTGTTCATCATAAGCATCGCTAATCAGTAATTCCGGCGTGCCGGATTGGCTGTACCAACGGCGGAATTGGGTTAAATCAAGTTCATTTGCCCGTTCCATCGCTGAAACAAAATCTTCGCAGGTCGCGGCTTTGCCGTCATTTTCTGCAATATACAATGCCATTCCTTTTTGGAAACCTTGTTCGCCTAATAAGGTATGCAGCATACGAATCACTTCTGCCCCTTTTTCGTACACGGTGACAGTGTAGAAATTATTCATTTCAATCACTTTTTCCGGACGAATCGGGTGTGCCATTGGGCCGGCATCTTCGGCAAATTGTGTGGTACGCAAGAATTTCACATTATTAATACGGTTTACCGCACGAGAACCGGTATCGGAGGAAAATTCTTGATCACGGAATACGGTTAAACCTTCTTTTAAACTTAATTGAAACCAATCACGGCAAGTAACACGGTTGCCCGTCCAGTTGTGAAAATATTCGTGGGCGATCACGCTTTCAATGGCAAGGTAATCATCATCCGTTGCTGTTTGAGGATTCGCCAGTACAAATTTAGAATTGAAAATATTCAATCCTTTATTTTCCATTGCCCCCATATTGAAGAAATCTACCGCAACGATCATATAAATGTCTAAATCGTATTCAAGATTAAAGCGATCTTCATCCCACTTCATCGCCTTTTTCAGGCTTTCCATCGCCCAACCGGCACGATCTAAATTGCCACGATCCACATAAAGTTCCAGCGCAACTTCCCGCCCGCTTTTGGTGATGAATTTATCTTGCAGAAGGTCAAAATCCCCTGCCACTAAAGCGAATAGATAGCTTGGTTTCGGGAAAGGATCGTGCCATTCCACCCAATGACGGCCGTCTTCCAATTCCCCTTCAGCAATGCGATTACCATTAGAAAGCAAATAGGGATATTTTGCTTTATCGGCAGTGATTTTGGTGGTGTAACGCGCCAATACATCGGGGCGATCCAACATATAGGTAATTTGGCGAAAGCCTTCCGCTTCGCATTGCGTGCAAATGCCTTCGCCCGACTGATACAACCCTTGCAAAGAAGTGTTTTCCGCCGGCACAAGAATCGTCACTATTTCAAGCTCAAATTCGACCGCACTTTTGCCGTTTAAATCTAAGGTTAAACCTTCACTGTCTTGCTGATAAGCCGTAAAAGCCCCACCGTTAAATTTAATGGAAGAAAATTGGAAACTATGACCGTCTAAACGTAACTGTGTGGCTTCATCATTTAAACGTTTGAATTTTGTGGTTGCCGTTACAACGGTGTGGTGGGGATCTAGTTGAACGTCCAGATAAATATCCGTAACGGTAAAATCGGGTTGTTTGTAATCTTTTCTATATTTTGCCTTGGCTAACATAATCTGTCCTTTTTCTAAGGAAAAAACCGTGCGTAGGATATGATTTTATGGGGGAAGTTGCAATGGGATTATAAATTTGCAGAAATAAAAAACCGCCTATATTTTAATAAGCGGTTATACAATCTTTGAGCTATCTTAAATTTGGTCTTTCCCGAAGAATTTTTTCTTGAATGGCTTCCGTAACAAAAGCATTTAATGAACGCTTCCCCGCCATAATTACCGCTTCTCGATGTAATTCTTCCCCGATTCGTACATTAAATACACCTTTAAAGGGTTTATTTGGTTCTTTGCCAAGTTCGGCACAATCTTGCAAATACAAATCCACCGATTGGCGAAATTCTTTTTCAAGTTCAGGCAATGTTTCCGCTTCATAAGTAACCAAATCACGAATATGAGCCAGTTTTCCGAATAATATATTATTTTCTAGATCCGGCTCAATCGTCCCCACATAGCCTTTATAATTTAATAATGTCATAAAATACCTACCTGTTTTAAAGCTTCTTTTACCGATTTTAATGCCCCACCCTTAATATAATTTTCAGGATGAGGTTTATGTAACAAAATTGTATGATCAAGTTCACTATGATAAAAACGGACACGCGAGCCTGCCATTTCCCGTTTTTCATAACCTTGTTGAGCCAATAAAGAAACAAGTTCCGTCCAACTAAAGGTCGCTTTTGATTGTGCCAATTTATCCAATAATTTTTCCGCTCTACCCATCTTCATCATCATTCAATTTATTTGGTACTGAGTATAGTTACCCAAAACAAAAAATCAATCCCAATATTGCTAATGCCTTATTGCACAACAAAAGCAAACGTTTGCTTAATTTTATTGAATTATGCTATTCTACGCAGCGTTTTTTTAGTTTTATATGAGAGCAAAATGTCTATGACACAAGCACAAATAGCCATTGTTATGGGGTCAAAAAGCGATTGGGCGACAATGCAGGAAGCCACGCAAATTTTAGATGAACTCAGTGTGCCTTATCACGTTGAAATTGTTTCGGCACACCGCACACCGGATAAACTTTTTGACTTTGCCGAAAATGCACAAAAAAATGGTTATAAAGTCATTATTGCCGGTGCGGGGGGCGCGGCACATTTGCCGGGTATGATTGCGGCAAAAACCCTTGTTCCGGTATTGGGTGTACCGGTGAAAAGCGCAATGTTAAGCGGTGTCGATAGCCTTTATTCGATTGTGCAAATGCCAAAAGGGATTCCGGTCGGCACACTTGCGATTGGTTCTGCCGGTGCGGCAAATGCCGCTTTGCTTGCGGCTCAAATGCTTGCCGCTTGGGATGATAAACTGCTTTCACGCCTGCAAGCCTTCCGTGAAAAACAAACCAATATGGTATTAGATAATCCCGATCCACGCGTATAAAATGCTTTCAAAACTGACCGCACTTTTAAAAGTGCGGTTGTTTTTTTCAATAATTTATGAGAACCACTATGCAAAAATCCTCCCTCTATCCTACTGTTTATGTCCTCGGTAATGGTCAATTAGGCAGAATGCTTCGCTATGCCGGTGCGCCATTAGATATTCAGGTTGAACCTTTAGCCTTCAACGCTCCCGTATTTGATTTACCCGAAAATGCCGTGATTACGGCAGAAATCGAACGCTGGGAAACCACACCTTTAACGGCATTGCTCGGCAATCATAAAAACTTTGTCAATCAGCCTATTTTTGGTTTATTGGCAGATCGCTTTACACAAAAATCTTTATTGGATGAACTCGAGCTTTCCACTTCACCTTGGTGTTTGTTAGAAAATAAAAGCCAATGGCAACAGATATTCCAAAATGTGGGCGAAAAGGTGGTTGTAAAACGCCGTACCGGTGGTTATGACGGTCGGGGGCAGTGGATTATCACAAATGAAAACAAGACGGATATTACCGATGATTTATTCGGTGATGTGATCGCCGAAAAATTTATCCCTTTTGACGGTGAAGTCTCAATCGTTGGCGCACGTTTTCGCAATGGTGAAAAACGTTTTTATCCCGTTACCCATAATCTTCAACAAAACGGCATTTTGCGTTACAGCGTGGTCGATACCGCCTTTCCACAGCAAGCAGCACAACAAAAACAAGCGGAAATGATGTTGGGAAAAATTATGGATAGGCTCGGTTATGTGGGGGTGATGACGATGGAATGTTTTGTGGTCGGCGATCAACTACTCATTAATGAACTTGCGCCACGCGTGCATAACAGTGGGCATTGGACACAACTTGGCTGTGCGATAAGTCAATTTGAATTACATTTACGTGCATTACTTGACTTGCCGGCACCGGAATTGGAGATTTTTGCACCCTGTGTGATGGTAAATTTAATCGGCACAAATCATAACGAACAATGGCTGAATACCGCTTTCGCCCAACTTCATTGGTATGGCAAAGAGGTTCGAGCCGGGCGTAAAGTCGGGCATATTAATCTTTCCCATCCGGATAAAGCCGTGTTAATTCGGCAATTAGAAAAACTTCAAAACGAATTACCGGAAGATTACCAATCGGGGCTACACTGGGCGATAGACAAATTAAAATAAATTCATTTTTGACCGCACTTTTTGATGTAATTTCTAACACACCAAAGTGCGGTTGATTTTTATCGTGTTTTTGCTTGCTAAACCCAAAGGCTTGCAGTATAAATTAGCCCACTTACACACATCACAAAAGGAAACCTTATGTTTGAAAATATCAAAGCCGCCCCTGCCGATCCTATTCTTGGTTTAGGCGAAGCATTCAAATCTGAAACCCGTGCAAATAAAATCAACCTCGGTATTGGGGTTTATAAAGATGCACAAGGCGCAACCCCTATTATGCGTGCGGTAAAAGAAGCGGAAAAACGCTTGCTTGATAAAGAAAACACCAAAAATTATCTCACTATTGACGGTATCGCGGAATACAATAGTTTAACCCAAGAATTGTTGTTTGGCGCAGACAGTGAAATTGTTAAAAACCACCGTGCCAGAACCGTGCAAAGTCTTGGTGGAACAGGTGCATTGCGTATTGCCGCCGAATTTGTAAAACGCCAAACCAAAGCACAAAATGTATGGATTAGCACGCCGACTTGGCCAAACCATAATGCGATTTTTAACGCGGTAGGAATGACGATTCGTGAATATCGTTATTATGATGCAGAAAACAAAGCACTCGACTGGAACAATCTAATTGCCGATTTAAGCAATGCCGGCGAAGGCGATGTGGTGCTACTCCACGGCTGCTGCCATAACCCAACAGGGATTGATCCAACGCCGGAACAATGGAAACAACTTGCCGATCTTTCGGCGAAAAATGGTTGGTTGCCGTTATTTGACTTTGCTTACCAAGGTTTGGCGAACGGTTTAAATGAAGACGCAATCGGCTTACGCACTTTTGCAGCAAATCACAAAGAATTATTGGTAGCCAGTTCCTTCTCGAAAAACTTTGGTTTATATAACGAACGTGTAGGGGCGTTTACCTTAGTGGCGGCTGATTCCGACATTGCCTCAACCGCATTAACCCAAGTAAAATCCATCATTCGTACCCTCTACTCTAACCCGGCTTCACACGGTGCGGCAACGGTGGTACAAGTATTGAGCGATCCGCAACTTCGTCAATCTTGGGAAGATGAACTAACCGAAATGCGTGAACGCATCAAAAAAATGCGTCATTTATTCGTACAACTGCTTAAAGAATACGGCGCACAACAAGATTTTAGCTTTATCATTGAACAAAACGGTATGTTCTCTTTCAGTGGATTAACCGGCGATCAGGTTGATCGCTTAAAAGAAGAATTTGCTATCTATGCGGTGCGTTCCGGTCGGATTAATGTTGCCGGTATTACGGAAGATAATATTCGTTATCTCTGCGAAAGTATTGTTAAAGTTCTTTAATTCTATTTTAAAAATGAGAGCGCATCCTGTATGCGCTTTTTTGCGATCACCGATAAAAATTAGACATTATCTAATTAATCAGTATATATTTAGAAAAAATTTAACAAAAACCATTAAATATTAGAAACTCACCTTTTTATAGTTGGCATTATTTTTAAACATACCTAGACTAGAAAAGCATTATCTTTAGGGGGTATTTTTTATGCAATTTATAAAAACCGTCCTCGTTGGCATTGGGCAAATTTTTTTGCAAGAAAATGGTTTATCGGGGCTTATCATTTGTATCGCGATGTTTTTTAGCCACTGGACATTAGGCATTGGTTGTTTACTTGGTGCCGGCATTGGCACGCTTATTGCGATGATACTTCGCTATCCTCAAAATGAAATCAAACAAGGACTATACGGTTTCAACGCCAGCCTTGCCTTTATGTGTACGATGTTTACATTCGGATTAAAAGAAACCTCCCTGCTTATTTTCTGCCTTGGCGTTGTGAGTGCTGTGGTTGCCACAATCATTATGCGGGAATTTAGCAAAAGAAATTGGGTTGCCTACACTTTTCCTTTTGTGATCACCTGTTGGATTTTTTGTTGGGGCGTAGCACAGATTGGCGTATTCGGCTTATCGCAAACCACACCAAACTTGGTCGATCACACCGCAACATTAGATTCCATTAACCAACCTTTCTATGCTTGGGCAGAAGTCAACTTCGGTGCAAGTTTAATCACGGGTTTACTTTTATTTATTGCCATTGCGATCAGCTCGCCCATTGCCGCCCTTTGGGGAATGACAGCAACAATCATTAGCCCTTTTATCGCCGCCTGCCTGTTTAAGATTGAACCAAATCAACTTGCAAACGGTATTTATAGCTTTTCAGCAATTTTAGTGGCTTGTGCCTTTGCCGGTCATCGACTGCGTGATTTTGTGTATGTGATCTGCGGCATTATTCTCGCCATTTTGATTCAATTTGTTATAGCGCAAACCGGCTTAGCCCCTTATACTATCGGCTTTATAATTTCGGCTTGGCTTGTTTTGGGCATTAAAAACAAAGTTGATCACAGCAAGTTGAGTTCTAAAAAATTCACTACTCTCTTTAATCCTAAATAATTTTGATGAAATAAAAGAAGGTCAATATGCATTTAACATCCAGAGAACAAGAAAAGTTAATGCTTTTCCTCGCCGGTGAATTGGCGGCAAAACGCAAAGCCCGTGGCGTAAAATTAAATTATCCGGAAGCCATTGCCTATATCGCCAGCCACTTGCAAGAGGCGGCACGTGATGGAATGACGGTAGCAGAAGTAATGCAATACGGTGCAACGCTTTTAACCGTTGATGATGTAATGGAAGGTATTCCGGAAATGGTACACGAAGTCCAAATCGAAGCCACCTTTCCGGACGGCACAAAACTTGTTACCGTGCATAATCCCATTAGATAATTTTTAACAACAGCGGAAAGGAATACCCTTCCATTTATGAAGAAATTAAAGCAGAAAACGGTTACAACGCAGTGATAAAACTTAGCGAAAAATGACCGCACTTTCCGCTCTCTCTCAGCAAATAAAAAAATATAACAAGGAACAAAAACGATGATTCCGGGTGAATACAAATTAGCAAACGGTGATATTCACGCCAATGTAGGGCGTAAAACCGTAAAAATTGATGTCGTCAATAAGGGGGATCGCCCAATTCAAGTCGGCTCACACTACCATTTTTTTGAAACCAATAATGCCCTCGAATTTGACCGCACTTTAGCCCGCGGTATGCGTTTAAATGTGCCTTCGGGTAATGCGGTACGCTTTGAACCCGGTGAAGCCAAAACGGTGGAGCTGGTGGCATTTGGCGGAAACCAAGTAATTTACGGTTTTCATAACGAAATTGATGGCAAATTATAGGGGGCAAAAATGGCATTAATCATTCCAAGATCCCAATATGTGGCAACTTACGGCCCAACGGTGGGCGATAGCGTGCGTTTGGGCGATACCGATTTATGGGCGACTATTGAACAAGATTTACTCACCAAAGGGGATGAATGTAAATTCGGTGGCGGCAAAAGTGTGCGTGACGGTATGGCACAATCAGGCACGGCAACCCGTGATAATCCGAATGTGTTGGATTTTGTCATCACCAACGTGATGATTATTGATGCCAAACTCGGCATCATCAAAGCCGACATCGGCATTCGTGACGGGCGTATTGTGGGAATCGGTCAAGCCGGCAATCCGGATACGATGGATGGCGTGACTCCAAATATGATTATCGGGGCAAGTACCGAAGTGCATAACGGCACAAATTTAATTGCCACCGCCGGCGGAATTGACACCCACATTCATTTTATTTGCCCTCAACAAGCACAACACGCCATTGAAAACGGCACAACTACGCTGATTGGTGGCGGTACAGGCCCGGCAGACGGCACTCACGCTACCACCTGCACGCCCGGTGCGTGGAATTTACAACGTATGTTCCAAGCGGCAGAAGCCTTGCCTGTCAACGTGGGCTTCTTCGGTAAAGGCAACTGCTCTACTCTTGAACCTTTAAGAGAACAAATCCGTGCCGGTGCATTAGGTTTAAAAATTCACGAAGACTGGGGAGCAACGCCTGCCGTTATTGATGCTGCATTAAAAGTGGCGGATGAAATGGATGTGCAAGTCGCCATTCATACCGACACCCTCAATGAGGGTGGTTTCTTGGAAGACACAATGAAAGCCATTGACGGACGTGTCATCCACACCTTTCACACCGAAGGTGCTGGCGGTGGACACGCACCGGACATCATTAAAGCGGCAATGTATCCGAATGTTCTCCCTGCTTCGACCAACCCAACCCGTCCGTTCACCGTAAATACCATTGACGAACATTTAGATATGCTGATGGTTTGTCACCATTTAGATAAACGCGTACCGGAAGATGTGGCATTTGCCGATAGCCGCATTCGCCCGGAAACCATTGCAGCGGAAGATATTCTGCACGACATCGGCGTGTTTTCCATTATGAGTTCCGACTCGCAAGCAATGGGACGCGTGGGCGAAGTGGTTACCCGTACTTGGCAAACGGCGGACAAAATGAAAGCACAACGAGGTGAATTGGGAAATGAAGGCAACGACAATTTCCGTATTAAACGCTACATTGCCAAATACACCATTAATCCTGCGATTGCCCACGGTATCGCCGATCACGTTGGCTCGCTCGAAGTAGGCAAAATTGCTGACATTGTTTTGTGGAAACCAATGTTCTTTGGCGTAAAACCCGAAACCGTGATTAAAAAAGGCTTTATCAGCTACGCGAAAATGGGCGATCCAAATGCCTCCATCCCAACACCACAACCGGTGTTCTACCGCCCAATGTATGGCAATCAAGGGGCGGCAACCGCACAAACAGCCGTGGTATTCGTCTCCGAAGCCGGCAAACAAGCCGATATTCAAACCCAATACGGCTTACAAAAAGAACTCATTGCTGTCAAAGGCTGCCGTCATATCGGTAAAAAAGATCTCGTACACAACAACGCCACACCGGAAATCACAGTCGATCCGGAACGCTATGAAGTGCGTGTAAACGGTGAACTTATCACCTGCGAACCGGCAGAAAAAGTCCCACTGGCACAGCGGTATTTTATGTTCTAATTTGTTGGTATGAATTCGTTCTTAAAGAACAATTCTCTTTTGCCGCTAAATTATTTGATCCCAAAGATAACGCAATGTCTTTGGGATCATTACGGAAGACAATATGAAAATCCTTAACCCAATCCTTCCCATTATGGACACCATCTTGGGCAATTTAACCGATCTTCAAAATGAAGGAAAAATCACTACACAAACCATTGAACGTGTGGCGTTGCAGTGGTATGAAAGTAAACGCAATATTCTACGTAAAACCACCGATAAAGGGCGTGAGGTGGCGTTCCGTTTGCTCAAAGAAGGGCAACGATTAAAACACGATGATGTGGTCTTTATTAGTGATGTTCTGGTGATTGCCATTGAAATTTTGCCAAGCGAAGTCATTGTACTCTCGCCCAAAACCTTGCCGGAAATGGCGCGGGCTTGTTATGAAATCGGCAATAAACATTCGCCCCTCTTTTTAGACGGTGATGAAGTTACACTGCCTTACGACAAGCCGATGTTTGAATGGTTGCAAGCGGCAGGATTTAATCCGCAAAAAGCAGAACGCCGTTTAAGCCAAGCATTGCGGGCAAACTCCGCCCAAGGTCACGGACATTCCCATAGCCACGATCATACACATTCGCACGGTGGCTACCATCACCACGGAGACGGAAATTGGCATCAACATTAAATCGCAGTCTGGCGGATCTCGGTGCGTTATTGCATTTGGTTGATCCCACTCTGCCAATCGGTGGCTTTAATCATTCCAACGGTTTGGAAACCTTCGTTCAGCAGCGAATTGTAGAAAGCAAAGCCACGCTTGAAGAATACGTGCAAACCCAGTTATTACAAAACTGGATTTATAATGACGGTGCCTATCTTTCCCTTGCCTTTGAGGCAATGGAAAATCAAGATTTTGACCGTTTATGTGAATTAGATTGGTTGCTTTCTGCCACCAAAGTTGCCCGAGAAAGTCGAGAAGGCAGTTTTAAATTAGGCGTGCGATTGCTCAAAATTTTCATTCGTTATGAAAATCATCCTTTGCTTGCAGCCTACCAACAAGCCATTACGGAAAAACAGGTGCAAGGCTACTTCCCTATCGTCTTCGCAATGATTGCACAAGCAATGGGCTTAACCAAACCCGATACCCTCTACGCTTTTTACTACAATGCGGCAGTTGGTGCGATTACCAATGGCGTAAAACTAATCCCTTTAAGCCAAATGGACGGACAGGATATTTTGTTTGATCTACGTCAGGCATTACAACAGGCGGTAGAATTAAGTTTAAATCCCGATCCTGATTGGCTGGGGGCTGCAACCCTTGCCTGCGATATTCGCGCAATGCAACACGAACAGCTTTATACAAGGCTTTATATGTCCTAAGTGCGGTCATTTTTAAAAACATTTTTATAAAGGAAAAATAATGCGTAACTACATTAAAATTGGCGTAGCCGGCCCTGTGGGGGCAGGCAAAACCGCATTAATCGAAAAATTAACCCGTGAAATTGCAAATAGATATAGTGTCGCGGTGATCACCAATGACATTTACACGCAAGAAGATGCGGAATTTTTAACGAAAAACAGTTTACTTCCACCGGAGCGAATTATGGGGGTGGAAACCGGCGGTTGCCCGCATACGGCAATTCGTGAAGATGCCTCAATGAATTTGGAAGCCGTGGATGAAATGGTGGCACGTTTTCCTGATGTGGAAATTGTGTTTATTGAATCGGGCGGTGACAATTTATCGGCAACCTTCAGCCCTGATTTAGCCGATGTTACCATTTTCGTTATTGATGTGGCACAGGGTGAAAAAATTCCACGTAAAGGCGGCCCGGGCATTACCCGTTCCGATTTGCTTGTGATTAATAAAACCGATCTTGCCCCCTTTGTCGGGGCGGATTTAAGCGTAATGGAACGGGATGCACGCCGTATGCGTAATGGTCAACCATTTATTTTCACCAATTTAATGAAAAAAGAAAATTTAGAGGGTGTGATTGGTTGGATTGAAAAATATGCCCTATTGAAAAATGTGGAAGAACCAAAGGCTTTAGTAAGATAAAGAACGACTTCCCCACAAAAAGAAAGCAGGAAATTTGACATTAAAATAGGTTGTCAAAGGATATTTTTACAAAGCCTATAAAATCTATTTGTAGGGACGCGATGCTCGCGTCCATATCAAAATCAATGGGGTAATACGAAGGACGCCAGCGTGGCGTCCCTACGATCACGTTATTTGATTTTTGTCCGGTTATACAAAATACAGCAAAATTTCTTTTCTCTTAATATCGTCATCAAATTTCCCTGTTCTTCTTTCTAAATCGTGGTGTTTTTTACGGATTAAAACGATGAACAGCAAACTCAAACTTTCCACCAAACTTTCTTCCAATGGCACAACCCAACTTGCCGAATATTTTGCAACGCCACCATTCAAAGTGATGACGTTGCCGAATTATTCCGGTAGTTGGTTGAAGGGATTAAACGCAATGCAAATGTCTTCCTCACCGGGCGTATTGGCAGGGGATCGGTTGGATATTCAAATTTCTTTGGCAAAATCTACCGCACTTTCACTGAATACGCAGGCGTTTACCCGCGTGCAGGCAATGAATGAAGGCGACAGTGCCGAGCAAATCACCCATATTCAACTTGCGGCACAAAGTCGTTTGTTCTATTTGCCACATCCTTTGGTGTTGCATAAAGATTCGGCGTTCAAGCAAAAAACCTTAATTGAAATGCAAGAAAACAGTGAGCTGATTTACGGTGAAATTGTGGCAATTGGGCGGGTGTTGAATGAGGAACGTTTTGCCTTTCGCCATTTTTCCTCACACCTAAAAATTGATGTGTTGCAAAATGGAAAGGGGAAACGCCCCCTTGTATCCGATTGCATTCAATGGCTGCCTTCGCAAATGAATCTGACGGCGTTAAGCCAAATGGAAAATTATTCTCACCAAGGTTCGCTTACGTATTTGAATCTAAGCAAAAGTGCGGTGGAATTAAAAGGTATTTTGCAAACCATTCACGCACAGATTGCGGAAGAAAAAAGTATGTTGGTTGGCGCATCGCTTTTAAACGAATCGGGCATTATGGTGCGTGTGTTAGGACACCGTGCCGAACAAATCCAAGATCTTTTTCAAGATCTCGCAAAACATTTCCAATCAGCGGATGAATAAAATCAAAAGGGGCAGATAACACTGCCCTTTTCCTTATACTTCTATGTATTCCAACGGTGGCAATTTCATTGCCGATAAAAGCTGTTCCGCCATAGCTTTATGGCTCAAGGTTGTTGGGCGTTCAGCCATCACTACACGCAAAATATTTTCTGTTTTTTGGTTATTCAAATAAGCGAAATTTAACGCGGTTTGCAATGCCGGTAAACTCGGATTGAAAGCGGCATTTTCGGCATATCGTCCGCTAATGATTTTCCCATTGTTAAATAAAATCGCCACACCCTGTGGGCTTTTGGAATAAGGGCAATGGGATTGATTCGCCGCTAAAATGGCTTGATAAGTTAGTTCATCCGAATTTTTCATTTCTAAATGATGATCTTCTTTCGCCAATAAAGGGATCGTAATGCCTAAATCATTCGGGCCGAAAGCATCGGGCAAATAGTGATGCAAAGCATTATTCAAGCGGTGCGGAAGGTGAATTTTTAACTGTGCCGCACCGTGCAATTCATTCATAAATTGGCGGCAATGTCCGCAAGGTGTATAGTTCACCACCACATCCGATATGCGTTTTTCACCACGTAACCACGCGTGACTAATCGCACTTTGCTCGGCGTGAATGGTTTGGTGAATGGCTGTTTCGGCAAATTCTTGGTTTGCCCCAAAATAAAAATCCCCCATCTCCCCTATGGCAATCGCCCCCACGTTAAAATGAGAGATCGCCGTATGGCTATAACAGGCGGCAACCGGCAATAAATGTAACGCCAATTTTATGGGCGTTAATTCAAAATCCCGACAAAGCTCCATTACTTGTCGATGATTCAAAAAACCGGCATATTGTCCGCTTTCAAGTTCTTCCGTAATAGCCTGATTTAATGGGATATCCTGTGGCAATGCGTGTTTAATCAATTCTTGCATATCCTCTCCTTAAAAAACGATGGAAAATTTAACCGCACTTATTGTAGCTCAAAATATCGCTAAAAATGATGATTTCTTCCCCGAGGTAAAAATGAATAAAGATTGTTAATTAATTGTTAAAATCTTACTTGACGGCTATTTTGATATTTATTGCCTATCAATATTATCCGATAAAGTTGCTTTATCCCCCATTTTTATTGTGTATAATACGCCACATCTAGCATAACAAGGTTAGAGAGAAAATTGATTCACAATATAAAGAGGAAAATATTATGTCAAAAACAGCTATTGGACTAGATAAAGCACAATCTGCAGAATTAGCAGGCAAATTAAACGACTTACTCGCTACCTATCAAGTTTTCTACACCAACGTGCGTGGTTATCACTGGAACATTAAAGGTGTAAACTTCTTTGAATTGCACGCAAAATTTGAAGAAATCTATAACGATTTGATCACTAAAGTCGATGAAGTGGCAGAACGTATCCTCACTTTAGGTTACACGCCGAACAACGGTTACAGCCAATATTTAAAAGTTTCCCGTGTTCAAGAAGATATTGCCGTAAGCAATGCGCAAGATTGTTTATCCGGTATCTTATCAGGCTTAAAAACGTTACTTGAACAACAACGTGAAATTCTTGAGCTTGCCGGAGAAGCAGGCGATGAAGGTACAAGCTCACAAATGAGCGATTACATCAAAGAGCAAGAAAAATTGGTATGGATGTTCCAAGCCGCTTGCCAAACCTGCCACGCTTAATTTGAAATAAATAAAACAAAACCTGCCAATTGGCAGGTTTTTTTGTTTAGATCGCTTTATCAAAATATAGTGCCACGCCACTTTGTGCCGACATTTTTTCCAAATAAGCCATCACTTTCGGCGGAAATTGAACATCTCGCACGCAGGTTAAATTGCGTAGCATTGGGAAGATCAAAATATCTTCCAATGAAAGTGTGCCGTTTAAAGCATTATCGGATTGAATGAGTAATGCTAAACCTTCAAGATCCGGTTGCAAGCGAGCCACATATTGCGCTGTTTCCGCTAAATTTTGTTGGAAATCCCCCACAAATTCCGTTTTCTTTTTCGTGAAATAATCTACCGCACTTTGGGTTTCAAATTCAGGTAGCCCCAATTTTACAAAGCGTGGGGTTAACAAATGATTGTAATAACTCCCCACCTTTTTCATCCATGCTTCAATTTCAGGACGAACCTGATCGGAAAGGATTTTTTCACCAAAATGTTGATCTACATAATGCACAATATCCAAACTTTCCGGCATTGCCGTGCCATCCTCTTTAATCAAAATAGGCACTACTTTTTTCCCCACTAAACCAATCGGTGTGGCTTCGTCATCGTTCGCTAAAACAGACAATTCAAAAGGCAGATTTTTTAACCCAAAAATCATTCTGGCACGCACACAAAATGGGCAATGATCGTAAATGTATAATTTCATATTAATCTCCTGTTTGTAGTAAATTTTCTAATAATTTTCCTAATCCGCTTTGTCGTTTTACCGTTTGGCGTACCGCCATTTTCCAAATTTTTTCATTGGCAAAGAGGGTTAATTCTTTTTTGGCACGGGTTACGCCGGTAAACACCAATTCGCGGGAAAGTACCGGATTTGACTCTGTGGGTAACACCATTAAGGTGTGATCAAATTCCGATCCCTGCGATTTATGAATAGTCATAATAAAAGCCGGTTCGTGAGCCGGAATACGCGCCGTCAGCACTTCCCGATTGCCAAACCACACTTTACCATTTGCCAAGCATAAGCCAATATCACCATTATACAAGCGGACATTATGGTCGTTTTCGGTAATCATTATTGGCTTGCCAATATACCAATCCTGCTCGTGGCGAAACCAAAGTAAATTTTCCCGGCGTAACGCCAGTGCAATTTCCCGATTTAAATTTTCCACACCTAACGGGCTGTTACGAAGTCCGGTCAAAAATCCTGTTGCATTAAAAATTGCCTGAATACTTTCCGCATAGGTTTTGCCTTGCCCGTTCAAGGCATTGAAATCAATATGCCGTTTCCGCAATGCTTGCAATTCCGTTAAATAAACACGGTAATTTTCCACCGCACTTTTCACCACCTGTTGCACAAATTCATCTTCGCCTTGTGTCGAATCAAAAGCATTAAAATGCAATGCTTGCGGATATTCGGCAAATAGTCTAAGACTCTCTTCCCCTCTCCCCCACTGAATTTGTTCCGCCAATTTGCCAATGCCGGAATCTTTATCAAAACGGCGGCTAAACGTGAGATGGCATAAACAATCACGCATTGGATTAAAGGAAGGTGAACTCGGTACATCATAGCCTGTGGTTCGGCGTAAATAATCGGCTTGTTCATCACTATAAGGCAGCGTTGCCCATTGTGCCAATTCGCCCAGCACCGCACCGGCTTCTACAGAGGCAAGTTGTGCCTGATCGCCCAATAAAATCAAGCGGGTTTCCGGTTTTAGGGCATTCATTAATTTCGCCATCAGCGGTAAATCGATCATTGAGGTTTCGTCCACCACAAGCACATCCAACTGCAACGGATTTCGGGCATTATGACGTGTACGATCATTAAAAGCATTCACCCCAAGCAGGCTATGCAAGGTTTCGGCTTTTTGTGGAATGGATTGAATTAAGTCCGCCGCCAACCCCATAGACTGTTGCAATGATTTTAAGGCATATTGAATTGACTCCTCCAAACGTGAAGCGGCTTTTCCTGTCGGCGCAACTAATTTGATGTGTAATTTGTGTTCGTACAATTCTTGCAATACCAATAATAAGCGTGTCACCGTGGTGGTTTTGCCTGTCCCCGGTCCACCGGTAATCACGGTAAAAGGACTTTTGATTGCCGTGGCAACGGCGACTTTCTGCCAATCAATTTCCTTTGTGTTTTGTGGGAAATATGCCGTTAATTTTTGCCGAATAACCTCATCGGAAAACGCCAAAGTGCGGTTATTTTTCAAGGTGTTTTTAATGTAGTGTGCGACACGATATTCATCCTGCCAAATGCGATAAAAATACAAGGCATTAAATTGAAAAACCAAAGGGGCAGTTTGTGCAATGGGATCTTGCGTAAAAGCGATATGTCCACATAACGCCTTTTGCCATTGCGGTGGTGGTAGAAAACCTATTTTTTGCTGAATTTCTGCCGAATAATCCTTTTCGGTGGAACGATAGCCCAAGCCGAAAGGATGTTTGACGGCGCAATCATCAAGATCAACACAGGTATTTCCCTGTCCATATTGCCAACTGCAAAGGGCAGCAAGGAAAACGGCGAGATTTTTCACGCTTTCGGGCAAATCCGCCGGCTGTTTATCCGCAATTAATTTTGCAAAATAATAATCTCCGTGGCTGATAATGCCCTGTTCGTTCAATGCTTGTAGCAGGTTTAACATTAAAATGCCCCCTCTAATTCATTAATCAGTTGCACCTTCGGGCGATCAAAAAACACACCGGATTGTGCTTCACCATTCATTCCACGCAAGAAAAGGTAAAACACGCCGCCAAAATCCCGTTCGTAATCATAATTGCTATCCACACTTTTCAAATAACGGTGTAATGCCAAGGTATAAAGCAAATATTGCCAATCATAATGATGATGTAACATTGCCTTTTCTAAGGCTTTTGGGTGGTAATCCGCCAAGGTTTCACCAAGAAAATTCGATTTATAATCCAGCAAATAATATTTACCTTGGTGACGAAACACCAAATCAATTGTGCCACGTACCATTCCTCGAATCTCTTCAAATTGCAACATTTCAGCGGGGAAATGATGATGTGTCTGCAAGGCGTGGTTAAAGACATTCACATCAAAATACTCCCGAATGGATAAATAAAAGGGCATTTCTTTAATGCAATCCACTTTTGCCAGTTCGGCAAGTTTTATCGGTATTGTTGCGGATAATGGGGTTTGTGAAATTTGCTCGAACCATTGTTTTAACGGCTCAATAAAGGTTTCATCAAGCTGTAATTCTTGGCTGAGTTTTGTGATTGCCGTGTTGTTATTTAAGGCATTAAAATCGTTTTTTTCTAAATAACGGTGAAGCACCGTTCCCACTTGCGTACCACGTGGAAGGTCTAAAATCTCGGTATTTTTTTCCGTAGAAAGTGCGGTCAAGATTTCGGGCATATTTTCTTGCGTATCATAATCTTTTGCCTCATCAAAAATAACGGATTTTTTCACCGCACTTTCCTGCACATAATGCGCCCAACGATGAGCCTGTTCAATGGCTGTAAAACTGGTTACCCGCCAATTTTGTTCGATCTCACCATAAAATTTGGCGGCAGCAAGATCATCTTCTTTCGTAGCAAAAGATAAAGGCGGTAACGCATTTAATGTGTCTGCCGACTCAATCCGCACACTTCCCATTTTAGCCTGAAATTTTGCAAGTAATGGCTTGCTGTCATAGTCTTTCGATAATGCGAGGTTGTTGCCAATTTCACCTTGCGTGAGTACATAAAGCAACGGATTCCATTTATTCTCAAATTGGGTCGGCAATGCAAATGCCATCTGATATTTCGCACGGGTTAAGGCAACATACAGTAAGCGTAATTCTTCCGCCAACGTTTCTTGATTCAGCTCGTTTAAATGGCGATTTTGCATATCCCATAAAATCGCATCTTGTTCTTTGGAATAATAAAGATTAATGTCTTTTGCCGTTTTGCCTGCTTTACTTGGATCACGGCTCGGCACGCCTAAAAACGGCAACCAAACCAAATCATATTCCAGCCCCTTAGATTTATGAATGGTGACGATTTTCACCAACTGCCGTTCACTTTCTAAGCGAATTTGAGCCTCTTGTCTGCCCTCGCCTTGGATTTGTTTTTCAAACCAACTTAGTAATGCCGCCTCACTCTCATTCAAGGTTGCTGCTTGTTGAAGAATCTCTGCAAGGTGTAAAAAATCCGTTAAATCACGTTCACCACTCGGCTGGTTCAATAAACGCGCTGCAATGCCTTGTTCTAACAAAATTTGATGTAACATTGGCAACACGCCTTGCCGTTGCCACATTTGTTGGTATTCTGCAAAACTATCCGCCCAGCGTTGCCAATCCGGATCACTGTGATGAATCTGATGAATTTCTGCGGCATTTAAGCCAAAAAGTGCGGTCGCAATTGCATTTAAAATCGGGCGTTCTGCCACATTCAAGCAGGCTTTTAACACAAGCACCAATTCTTTCGCCACCGGACTGTCAAATACGCTGTTTTGATCGGAAAGATAAACGGCGGCAATGCCTAATTGTTGCAGTTCATTTTTCACTAATGCCGCTTCGTTTTTATCCCGCACTAACACGGCAATATTGGCGGCTTGTAATGGTTTGCTTTCCTGTTCCCCTTTAAAAATCGCCTGATTTTCAACCGCACTTTTCAACCAATGCTGAATGGAAACGGCACAAGTGCGTGCTAAGGCGGTTTTATCTAAATTTTTACCGTCATTTTCTGTTAAATAAAAACGATACGCCGGCTCACATTCATCGTTCAAATAAAATTGAGGATGATCGTCTCGCGCACCTACCGCTGAAAATTCGATATTGTCATAAATAAAGGGTGCGTTATCAAAATCAAATAAAGTATTCACCCCTTCCACGACCCGTTTTTCCGAACGGTAGTTTTTGATTAAGTTAAACCGTTCATCCGCCTGCGCCGCCGCTTTCAAATAGGTAAAAATATCCGCGCCACGGAAGCGATAAATCGCCTGTTTCGGATCGCCAATCATAATAAAGCCAATATTTTCCGCCTGTGGTTCCCGATAAACTTTTGAGAAAATTTGGTATTGTTGTGCATCCGTATCCTGAAACTCATCAATCATTGCAAAGGGATATTGAAAGCGGATCATTTCCGCCAGTTGATCGCCCTGCCCGTGTTGCAAGGCTTCACAAAGCAACCGCAATAAATCATCAAAGGATTTTTCTTGATGATTTTGTTTATATTCAAGCAATTTTTGTTGAATACCTTGGCGATAATGATAAAGCGTGATCTTCTTGAGTAATTCGGGATCAACCAAAGTCTTCACCCGTTCTTCCAATTCGGCAAAAATAGGAAATTCAAAAGGCGTTGCCCCTTCTTCCCCCTTTTGCGTCAATATTGATTGAAAAAAGTACTTTTCTAAGGTTTGATGAACAAGATAATCCCGAGGGGAATTCGCCCATTCGGTGATTTGCTCAAGCCAATTTTCTAAACGGGTGGTGTTATATGTTTTGCGGCTTAAGGATTTCGGCGTACCTTTTGCATATTTTTTCGTGATTTCATTGGTAATCAGTTCACGAATTTTTTCGACATTTTCCAACCAAAGGGTTTTCAATTCCTTTATCGTCTGAAAATAGCCCTCTATATTTTTCTGTAAAAATTCATCAACGGACAAAGATAAGGCTTGAGGATTCTCTATTTCTACCTGTACATTTTTGTCTAAATCCGCTTTTAAAATGCCTAACACAGCATCTGGCGAACCCAATTCCCTAGCGATAAAATTTGCGGTTTCAAAGGAAACGGGATAAAAATGCTCACGCCAAAATTCATTGGCAAATCGTTTTAATAAATCCGATTGATCTTTCAACAATTCCAAATTGAAATGAACGCCGGAATTAAAGGCATATTGCATTAACATTCGGCGGCAAAAACCGTGAATGGTGAAAATAGCGGCAAGATCCATATTTTGCTCGGCGAGTTTTAAACGCTGAATGGCAAGGGGAAGATTATCGAGGGTATTGCAAAGTGCGGTCAGAAATTCATCCTTTTTAAAGGCAGCAATGTCTTTTGTTTCGGCATAATTCGACAATTTTTGAATGGCATCGGTAATACGTTCGCGGATTTTTTGTTTTAATTCTTCCGTTGCCATTTCCGTAAATGTCACCACTAAAATTTCTTCCACATTCAAAGGGCGGAAAAAATTGTTCCCACCGGCTTGTAACAAAAGTCGAAGATATAAAGAACCGATGGTGTAAGTTTTTCCCGTACCGGCTGAAGCCTCAATAAGACTAACTTGATTTAAAGGCAATGTGACAGGGTTAAGCGGCGTTGTTTTTTTCATAATATGACCGAGGCTGAATTGAATGGCGGTATTTTAGGGATTAATCATCCCTTTGGCTATGCATAAAATTGATTTTTTCAATGCCAAGATTTCGCTACAATATGCCGCCGAAAATTCAAGAGCGTTGTTGAGGGAATATGCGAAAAGGTCGATGTTTTGCCTTGGTTGGTTTTTTGCTGGTAGGGGGATTTTTACCCTGCCTTGGTGGCTTACGCCCAAATGGGCGGAACGACTGGCAAATACTTTTTTAATGCCGGAATATTCACTACAACTCTCTCAAACTTGGACAATCAACCACAAGGGATGGCAAATACCATAACTAAACTAATAGAAACAATAACTTACCAATATTTCAAACACCTACAAAAGCAAATAATCGCAAATAAAAGTAAATATCAGACAGAACCGCCAGCCAATCGCCACTAAAAATAAGAAAAAAGCACAAGGGATTTTGCGAAAAACAATCCCTTTTTGTCCTAGCACATTTTTAGAAAGCTGTTTTCATTTTTAGAAAAAATCGGTTGTTTTTAGAAAAACTTTCTCCGTTTTGGGAAAAACTACTGCGCAGGATTAGAAAGTGGATTGAATTTGACCGCACTTTCTAAATGTGAAGGAGCAAAATGCGCATAACGCATTGTCATTTCAATCGTTGAATGTCCAAGTATTTCTTTCAAAACTAAAATATTCCCCCCGTTCATCATAAAATGGCTTGCGAATGTATGGCGTAAAACGTGGGTTAATTGCCCTTTGGGTAACTCAATTTCAGCCCGAAGTACCGCATTTTCAAAGGATTCATAGGCATCTTTAAACAACCGCCCACGTTTTCTAGGCAACATATCAAATAATTCTTTACTGATTGGCACGGTGCGATTTTTCTTTGATTTCGTATTAATAAACGTAATTTTATAAGGCATCACCTGTGATTGTGTCAGCGTTTCCGCCTCACGCCAACGCGCACCGGTCGCCAAACAAATGCGAACAATCAACCCCAAATCAGGGTTGCGGGAATTGTCGCACTCCACAAGTAAACGATAAATATCACGTTCATATAAAAACGCCAATTCCGTGTCCCGCTCTTTAAACAAGCGAACGCCTTCAAGTGGATTATCCCCCTTCCACTTCCGCAACGATTTCAACTCATTAAACACCGCCCGCAAATAGGCGTGTTCACGGTTTACTGTTGCCTCTTTGGGCGGGCGATTTTTATTGGTGGAAAACTCCCCATTAAGGCGGCGTTTGCGATAATCCGCAAATACTTCCGCATTAAATTCATTGGCAGGCGGATCGCCCAAGTGCGTACAAAGATTTTTCAGTTTCGCAAGACGTGCCTCACCGTCTGAAAGCGTTTTGCCGTGCACATCAAACCATTCTTGCACATAAAAACTTAGTGCCGGCAAATCATCGGATTCAGCGACAAAAACACCGACAGAATCAACCGCACTTTCTGTCGGTGCTTTCGCTTGATTATAAAAACGAAGAGCATCGCCTTTGGTTAAAAACCACTTGCGCGTGCGCTTGCCATTTACATAAACTTCTGCAAGCCATTTACCGCTTTTTGTATCTTTACGAACAGCCATTTAATTCTTGATATTTTTCACTAATTTTATTTGAAAGTTCTTCTGTTAATTTTAGGTATATATCAATTTCTTTATTTAACTCACATAGATGTATGGATTTAATCGAAAATCTGCTTAAAGGATTAATCTTTATATGAAACTCTTTCATAAAATGAATAGATTTAATTACTTCATTAAAATCTTTAAATTCAATAATATTAATTAAGAATAATTTATACCGATAAATACTAATATCTAGATCTTTGTTTAAAATGTTATCAAAAGTCCACAACATAGTGTCGTTATAAGTCTTAAACCGGGCGATATGATTTATTGCATCATTGCACATTGACTTTAGGCTATTTAAAAGAGGTTTAATGCTGTCCATTTCTCTTATCAATTCACCTTGCACATCATCAATTTTACTTATAATTGCATTTTTATTTTGTTCTTGAGCTTGATATGCAGCCTTTTTAGCATAACTTGCAGCTTTCCAAGTACCAATCAAAATCCCAACCGTACATCCTGCCATAACCCAATCAGTAAATTTTATCCCTTGAAAAATAGAAAACTGAAAGATATTGATTACACACGCCACCGCAAATGCGATCACAAACGGATACACAATTAACCACAATAAAAAATCTATTACAGGTGATTTTGATTCATCATTAAGAAATTTTTTCAAAGTATTTAGCACTATCGTTTTTTACACCCATCACGAATTTCACGCATTTCTTTTGCATTAAGCACAACATTTTGTGGAAGCACTTTATAAAGACTATTTGATGATGTGTCATAGAGTTGTCCATCAAAAATAAAAATAAATGTTTTATCCTTGATAAAAAACTCAAGATTTATGTAATCATCAAATTTTGACTCACTAATCATATATTGATTAGTTAATGTGTTATGATATTCAAGAGAAATATCAGGAATACGTTTACCTTTTGTTGATGTTTTATGGCTCTTTTTATCAAAAATTGAGCATTGCGCAGTAAATAAAAAGAAATCATTTTTAGATTTTCCAAAAGAAAAAGTAAACGCAGGTTTATCATTCATTGAGTAATCATCAGCAATGATATCGAACGGTTGATAATTGCCGGATTCAATCGAGCCAACAGCCAAAATAGATGAGGAAAATAAAAGACAAGTCAATCCGATTAATCTTTTCATCACACCTTCTCCATCTTCAAAATCACCTTCCCCACTACATCAATATCCGAAAGCTCACATTCAAAGCTGAATTTGCCACCGTCAACACGGATTTTTCCTGCCGGTAGCACAGTGATGTAACGGATAAGGTGGGAATTTTCCACAATGACGAAATAATCGCCATCAACCAAGTTGCCGTAATCACTTGTGGCAAAATATGTTTTGTTGTCTTCCTCAACACTAAACACTTTGTCGTAGCTTTCACGGCTATCTAAATTCGGTAAATATGGCAAAAGAAAGGGTTTATTCCCCATTATGAAAGATTTTCCATTTTCTAACTTAATAGAATGAAAATATTTCAAGTCCATAGAATTATCAAAAATTGGCTCTTCCCCAAAGGCGACATAGTCCAATCTTGCACCGGTTTCTTTCACGCAACGGATAACTAATTCAGCGGGGAAAAAACCACGAGAAGCCCAAGTGCCAAAGGTACTATGAGGCATTCCTAAATGTTCAGCAAGAAGTCTCCTATTAGCAAATCCATACGCTTTAACTATTCGGTTTATCACTTCTTTTCCACCGATCAAATCAAAATTTAACTCATTTGACACAAAATCACCTATTGACAACTCAATGAACACAGATATATTATTTGTGTGTCAAATGACACAAATATAATATATACGATTATTTACAAGACTAGGAGTGTAGTCAATGAACAATCAAAATGCAATTTGTATAAATATACAGATGGAACAGCCTTATATGACAAGAGAAGAGTTTGCTAAGAAATTAGATATCAGCCCAAGTATGGTCGATGAATTAAGAAAAGAAGGCGTGTTGAAATACTACAAAAGGAAAAATGCTCAAGGAAAAGAAACCAAAAACGGTTTAGTGCTGATTGATTTGGTTGCGATTGCCGTTCGTAACGCCAAAAACGCATTTGAACCCTAAACCGCACCAAAGTGCGATCAATTCCAAACAAGATTTTAGTTATATAAGGGGAAGAAAATGACTAAAACATCAACATTCAAATTCTTTATGCAAGAGATAATCGAAAACGACGATTTTTCACTTGAGCAAATAAAAAATATCACAGCAACAATTAGACAACCTATTCACGTTTCGTCAAACGTTCAATATACGGCAGAACCACATCAAGTAATTCGGGATTTGTTTGCTTCATTGCGTCAGCAAGCGCGTGAAACTCATTCTCCACATCATCAATCACATCAGGATGACGGGCAAGCCCACGCAACAAACAACCAAGCACGCGTTCTTGAATTCCCTGTTGTAACTGAAGTTGATAAAGCTGTGTTTGAATCTGTTCAAGCGTATTTAAGTTCTGATCGCTCATTGAATGCACTCCGTCATTTAAGTAACCGTTTATTTGTGTTGGCAAAAGCATACAACAAAAGCGGCAAATAACAAAGCGAGGCGCGGGCAATGTACGTTTCAGAAAGCAAAAGTGCGGTTGAACAATGGTATGAACAACACAAAATGCCATTATCCAACGCTAAAAATAGCGAAGAGGTCTTGCACGAAATGGCGTTAAGCAAATATGGTGTAGAACGTGCCTTTAATGGCTTAACCTACAAACAGCGCGAAACCCTCAAAGCCATTTCCGATATTGAACCGCTTGAAGACTACATCAACCCCGATTTATCCGGCGACAAACTTTGTCACTACAACAAAACAGGCATTACTAAATTGGCAGAAGGGCTAAAAACCATTGCTGCTATTCGTGCTGCGTTTCCAAAAGCCTTACGCCTTGCCGATTTCTTTTTAATCGACCCACACACAAGGGGGCAAAAATGAACAAACTCAATCCCGCAGGTTGTTTAAAGTCGGCCGGCAAATGGCGGGATAAATATCACCGCTACCGCACAAAATGGGAATATTTCAAACGCCAAAATAACGAAACCGCCGCCAATGCTATTTATCACAAAATGGTGATGGCATTAGATAACGTGAGCTATCTCACGAAAAAAGCCGAAGAACTCGCACATTAAGGAAAACACAATGCAAGAACACATTATTGAACTCTCAAATCGCTACGCCTTAAAACTAAGAAATGGGCTATATGTGCTTTATCAAATCACATTCAATGAAAACGGCACTTATGAACGCACCGGTGGGAAAGTCTGTAAAAACCTTCTTTCCGTGATTGATACCCTGATTTATTGCGAACTGGAAAAAGAAGAAGCCGCTACCCTAACGGAAATTGCCAAACAATTAGGCGCAATACAGGCGGAAGTGCAACGCATTGCCGAAATCCAACAGGAATATGCCCACGCTTAGGCAATTTTTTTAGGCAAAATCATTAATTCAATTCATATAAGAAAAGTATTTATAAAAACATTTAATTTAGAACAAGCATTACAAGGCGCACCGGTGCGCCTTAACAATGGCTTTAAAGCCTATGTCTTCGCCGATGTCAGCAATCTTGCACCTGGCGATCTCTACCCGATTATCGGTGGCTACGCTTACGAAGTACGCACGTTTAACGGTGAGCCGCGTAAATTCGTTTTTGGCGATGAACGTTGGACAAAAAAAGGCGAGGCAAGCAAAGTCAATCATCATTTTAACATTGCCGGAATGTGGGAAGACTAGGCAATGCAAACCACGTGGGAACAACAACGCGACACCAACATCGCCGCCAAACAAGCACATATGGCGGTGGTGTTGGCGGAACGTCATCAAGCGGCACAGCACGAAGCAGTAATGCCCCGTGTTATTTTGCCAAATGATGAAATAACCTACACCCCACTACAATTAGATTTATTTAACACCAATCCACAAGATTTTGATTACATTGAGCAAAAACTGGCAAAACTGCCCCGCCAAAGACAGCGCGAACATTTCCGCAAACTCTATCTCAATGCTTATCGTTCCGTTCAAGATGATGGTTCTATCGCTTTTTCACTAGGCAATAAACAACGCCGACACGCCAATAATTTCTTGCGTGAAGTGTTGGATGTGCGCCTTAAAAAAGTTCTTGAGCAATATCAAATCAATGTTCCCGACCTATTGGCATTTCACGCCGGTCGCGTGCAATGGTTGAATGAATTAAAAGCAGACATCACCGACAAGCAAGCACAGCCGGAACTGGAAAATTTTGAAAATGAGTTGGAATATCAAAAACTCAACACACAGCTTGCAATGCAAGCGAAGAAAAAACAAGGCAAAAGCGAGTTGCCCTTTTATTTAATTGGGGAAACCAAGTTAAAAGAAATTGCCGCAAAATTTGCCGATGAATTTATTAAATTACAAATTGATTGCGTGAATATTTATCACGTATTAAACCCACAATCCCTCAATCACGAAGAATTAACGGCGTGTTTTCTGGCCCTTTATAAAAAGTGCGGTCAAATTGCGTTAAGTTTTGGTTTTCGCCTGCCACATTGGGAAAAAATCGAAAAAAACAAAACCCCAAAAGGTGAACAAGTGGACGTGGTACTGGAAAAAGTCTGCTGCGAGAAATATTGGTTTAAACGTATGCGCGGCATACAAAAGCAAATGGTGGAACATATCGCCATTGCAAGCGGTGAAGTGCGCAAAGGCGTAAGTAGCTATATCTCTTTCTATGGGTTAAACCAATGGATTAATCAACAACGCAAGAATTACGACTACTTGCGTGCGATGATTTTAGAAAATGTGGAAAACCCCGAAGAACAAATTGAACTGTTCGACACCTTTATTAAATCTTCTGCCTGCCCTGCCATTCGCCGCATTGAATTAATGAACCGTTGGCGCGGTGTGGAAATTTGGGCAGATCATAACGGCTACATTGGGCTATTTCTCACCTTAACCGCGCCTTCAAAATACCACGCCGTATTAAGCAAAAGTGGGGAAAATAACCCCAAATGGAACGGTAGCAGCCCAAAACAAACCCACAACTATTTAAACCGTGTTTGGCAGCAAATGCGCGCCATTTATAACAAACACAAAATGGTGAAATTTGGCATTCGTGTGGCAGAACCGCATCAAGACGGCACACCGCACTGGCACATTTTGGTTTATGTAAAACCGGAACACAAAGACGAATTTATTGAAATTTTCCGCCGCAAAGCCCTTGAAGAAGACGGGGACGAAAAAGGCGCGGCAGAAAACCGCATTGATGTGAAAGAGTGCGATAAAGAACGGGGTTCTGCCACCGCTTACCTTGTGAAATATGTGTCAAAAAATATTGACGGTTTCGCCTTAGACAACGAAACATCAGACGAAGATCCCGACTTAAATTTAAAACTCAACGCCAAACGCGTGCGTGCTTGGGCGAGTACACATCGCATTCGCCAATTCCAATTTTTCGGTGCCGGCACAATCGGCATTTATCGTGAATTACGCCGCTTAATCAACGGACAATGCGAAGACGAAATCACCGAAAAAGCCCGTCTTGGTTGTGATTTGGGCGATTATGCTTTTTATTTTGACTTACAAGGCGGCGCGGAAACCCCACGAAGCGAACAGCCATTACAACTGGACTACGAAGAAAAAGAACCAAATCAATACGGTGAAAAACGCAAAGCCGTAATTGGGGTGAAGAATAAATTCACCGATTACGCCGTGAAAACCCGTCTTAAAAAATATGTGATTAAAAAACGCCCGAAAGATTTTACACCTCGCTCGGTTGAGCGGAGCGAAACCGAAAAAAGCGGGCTTTGCCCGCCTTGGACTTGTGTCAATAACTGTAACCGCTCAAAAATTGAGCAAAAAATAAAACAGTTATTGATCCCGATTTGTGCGCCATTAAATGAACAAAAATTAGACTATTTATTCAGGTATAAACGGCTAACGATTGATAAATACACCGCCCTTGAATTGAAAGATAACGATGTGCAGTTAGTTAAACGTAATCAACATATGATTGTGTCGCTTACCCCTACGCCAAGAAACATCCAAAAATTGAAAGCCTTACATAAAAATCAACGTACTCAATAGGAGAAACATTATGAAAAAACGTAAACAGAAACAAATGCAACGACTACTTGCGGCAAAACAGGCTGAAAAGTGCGGTCAAAAATGCAGTCAAATTGAGCTGAAAAATTTACAAGGGCAAGTTTGGGATCTTGCTATCCAATCTCAACAGACGGTAAATCAAATCAAAACCCACGGCGAAACATTAAGACTATGCAACCGCTTTTTCTCAAAAGAAATTCAGCGACTTGAAAAACGCCTCACAACCGATCGTATTGGTGACACATTACTCAATTTGCTTGGGGGAATGATTGGTGGGATTGTCGGTGTGTTTATGTGGATTTTGTGTATTCTTTGAGGGGAAATATGAACAAATCCAACACTAAAAAATCAGACAAGGATTTATGGGCGACACCTTGGTGGGTGTTCCATTATGCCGAATATTATTTCGGCATAAAATTTGATCTTGATGCCTGTGCAATGGCACACAACACAAAAGTAAAAAACTTCATCACGCCGGAACAAAACACGCTGATAGCAGATTGGAAAGGGCGTTATGTTTGGATGAATCCGCCTTATTCAAATCCACTGCCTTTTGTATTGCGTGCGGTACAACAAAGCGTGTTACACAATAAAACCGTGGTGATGTTGCTAAATGTGGATAGCTCCACAAAATGGTTTGATGTTTGCCTGCGAAATGCAAAAGAAATCGTGTATATCACCAATTCCCGCATTCCCTTCATCAATAATGAAACAGGCGAAGAAACCGACCAAAACAATAAACCGCAAATGTTGGTGTTATTTGAACCCAAAGCCCCTTACGACAGTTTGAAATCGTCTTATGTGTCGTTGCACGAGATGAAAGAAAAGGGAACATTACAATAATTTTTCAATTATCAAATAAAAAAAGTAGGTGTTATACACACAAAATAATTGACTTGATTTTTAAAGTAGGTATAATACCCACCATAGAAAGACAACACAGGAGACAAGGTGGACAGCAAAGCAGCAATAAAAATGATCGAGGCGGACGGTTGGTATTTAGACAGAGTAAAGGGCAGTCATCATCAATACAAACATCCGACAAAATCGGGAACAGTAACGATTCCCCACCCAAGAAAAGACTTGGGACATTTAGAAAAAAGTATTAAAAAACAAGCGGGGCTATAAGCCCCCTTTGAAGAATAGGAGAAAAAATGCTATATCCAATTTGTATTGAAAAAGTCAGCGATGGTTATGTGGTATCTGTGCCGGATGTGCCGGGTTGTTTTTCTGCCGGTGATACCTTATCAGAGGCAATGTTAAACGCAAAAGAAGCCATTGCTTTTCATATTGAAGGAATACTAGAAGACGGCGAAGAAATGCCAAAATCGAACCCAATAGAACAATATATTAATCACCCGGAATACAAAGATTTTATTGTGACAGTGGTTGATGTTGATTTATCTCATCTAATGGGGAAAGCCGAAAAAATTAATATTACCGTTCCGTCATTATTATTACACCGTATCGATCAATTTGTTGCAACCCATCCGGAGTATAAAAATAGAAGCAACTTTTTGGCACAATTAGCCACAAATAAATTGCTTTCTGCATAAAATAAAGCCGCTATTTCTAGCGGCTTTTCTCATCATCTAATAGCTTTCGCAAATTGGCTTTTTCCTCTTTGGAAAGTTTACCCAAAACCAATGCTAACAACTTGTCTTTTGTCAGTTTACTACTTCTTGTGGTGTGGCTAAATTCCATATTCATCACAAAACGATGACCACAAAGGGGATTTTTACAGGCACAATAATAACGGGTGAAATCACTGTGTATCCGTTCAGCTCTTTCTATCACCGATTTTGTATCGCAAACTGCGCAATAAATATCTGTTGTTCTTGCCATTTTCCCCAAAACCACAAAATAAATCAGTGTTTATCATTATATAGATCACTGTGGTTTTGTATAGTATTTGATCGGGGATTTATTTTGTAAAATTTGGCTCACGAAACTTGATTTTTAATAACGTTTTGATTTCGGGGTCATTATTTATAGACTCCGCAATAATTTCTTGTAATGGCAACACTTCATCATAGTGATACACCTCACGATATTTCAACGGATCGCCAAGCCCTGCCGTATTGGTCGGAATAATGCCGCTTAATCCGGCCGGAAAGCGATGTGCGGTTAAAACATCTTGTGCAGAAATGTTTTTAATATTGGCAAACTCATCTTTTGTGCCGGTATCTCCAATCGGAATGACTTTCAAACCGTCCGGATGACCGTTGGCAATATTCACAAACATTGATCGGAAATTCCCAACCCCTTTTGATTCACCAATCTTTTTTGCAATTTCTTCTTCCATATCTTCCGTTAAATCGGGATCAGTCGAATACAAAATAAAGCCCATATGCGCACCGTTGCTAAAATAACGACGGCGAAACACAGTGGCATCGGAATTTAACAATGCGGATTGAATACCGCCTACATAATCAGGCGATCCATAAACCTGTTGCATTGGGTCGTAAAGTTTAATAAAGATAATATCCCGTGCATCGTAGCGATAAACCTCTTGCGCTGTATCATAAAGGGATTTTTTCATCAAATAAGAATAGCCACCGTCTTTACGCACACGCAAATAGAGGCCCGATAACGGCACAAGGCGCACCACTTGTCCAAATCCATTACGTATTTTCAATAACCCAACATCACCAAACTGAATGAGATTCAAACAAAGCGCACGCATTTCTACTTTAGATAAGGCTTTACCGCCCTCATAGGTTGCACTCACCATATTCGCACGGCTATGTAAAATCCCACCGTGTTGTGCGTTTTGGTGGGGCAATTTTGCTAACGCGTGGCGGTTCACCGGAGGCAAATAACAGTTATAATTTTCATCAAACCCAATCCCCACATAATCCAATGCCGGAGAGGCGGTGATTTCATTTAATGAAAAAGTGCGGTCATTAATCGGTGCAATCACCATCGGTTTATTTTTCTTTATTTTTATATTATTTTTCACTTAATACACTCCATCCACGGCGTTTACGTGGTTTATCACTTAATGATTTTTTATTAATAGCATTGCAGATCGCAAAAAACACATCGGCGTGCTGCGTTTTTACTGTACGTTCTGCCGTAAAAGTCATTGTATTGCCCGATTTGGTTGTTTGGTGCTTAATCATCAAAAAGCTCGGTACAATATCAATTTCTTTTTCGCTCCACTCAATTTGCCCGTGTTCCACGAGATCGTGGACTTTCAGCACCATACCCGTTTTGCTTTCGGGGTTGTAAATAATGGCGGTTGCCGCGCGGCGTGCAAATTCTTTCACTAATTCATACACCCCATAACCCACACCCGTTGCATCAATGCCGATGTAGGTCATATTGTATTTTTCATAAAGTTGGCGTATTTGATTGGCTTGATAGACATAAGAAAGCCCGTTCCATTGATAACGTGCCAACACGCGATATTTCTCGCCGGCAAGGGCAGGTGGGGCAACGATTACAAAACTTGCGCCATCCCCACTATGAGCAGGGTCAAAACCGCCCCATACTTCCCGCTCACCAAATGGGCGATCCGCTTTCGGGTCAAAATCCGCCCATTTCGCCGTATCAACACCACATTTTAAAAGTTGCTTAATATTAAAAATGGAATCCGCATCATCAATCCAAACACACATATAAAGCTGATTGAAGGCGTATTTGCTATAACGTTGTTTCAGTTTTTCAATGTTAAACAATGCCCCTGCACCGCCTTTGAGTGCATCTTCAATCGTCACCACATAACGCCACTGGCCGTCAGGACAAAGTCGCCCGCCGTCACGTAATTCGGCAAAAGTGGGGAACGGCACGTTTTTACGTTTCGGATCACCATCGCGCCAGTTGTCTCCACTCCAAAATGAATAGGATTCGTGGAATTTGGAAGACGGTGTACTGAAATAGGTTTCACGCCATTTTGCGTGTGTCGCCATTGCAGAGGCAACATCATTAAACCGCTGAAAATCACGAATCCACGCATATTCATCACCGTAAACGTGGCCGCTATTCCCCTGTGAAGTATTTTTGTTGGTTGATAAAAAGTGCAATTCCGCCCCGTTACTTAAAATAATCGGATTGCCGGTCAGTTCTACCCCGAAATATTCACGCGCCATTTTTACAATGTAATTTTTGAAAATTTCTGCCTGCCGCTTACTTGCCGAAAGAAAAATTTGGTTATCACCGGTAAAAATAGCATCTTCCAACGCCTCAAAACTAAAATAATAGGTCGCACCAATTTGGCGGCTTTTCAGAATATTGCGTACATCGTGGTGTTTATTGGCACGAATATGTTTTTGATAATCAAATAGGGAATCAATAAACGGCTGACACATCTCGGGCGTGACGTGGGAAATATCATTTTTTACCCGTTTTTTCTTCTTGCGTTCGTCACCGCCTCCACTGTCGGCAAAGTCGCGTTCACTATTAGAAACTTCCGCAAAATTGACCGCACTTTTTGTCGGCACTTTGGCAAGTTGCGCTGCCCGTTGCTTTTTATACTGAATGTCTTTATCAATCAGTGCCTCAAGTTCTTTGATTTCTTGATCGCTTTTATTTTCACGTTCCGTCAACGTGATAATGCGTAATGCGATCAGTTCTTCAATACCGCTTTCACTGATTAAATTTCGCCAGTTGTATTTTTCCGCCCAATAGTAAATCGGGCGTGTGCTATTCAGTT
This sequence comes from Rodentibacter myodis, assembly GCF_001999305.1. Lineage (GTDB taxonomy): Bacteria > Pseudomonadota > Gammaproteobacteria > Enterobacterales > Pasteurellaceae > Rodentibacter > Rodentibacter myodis. The sequence continues at coordinate 43,279 of NZ_MLHQ01000011.1, forward strand.
TTAATTCCGCCGCAATCTCTTTTGGTGTGTATTTCTTCAAATAAAGAAACTTAGCGGCATAAATCACTTCATCATCATAGCGTTTTGTTTTTCTTATTCTTAGCTTTGATTCCGTCATATTCTTTGTTGCTGTTGCTGTTGCTGTTGCTGTTGTTGTTGTTGTGTTGGGCGTATTGTGGCAACAAAAACAGCAAAAATTTAATGGCAAAAATTGGATATGTTCGGATATGGTCGGTTATCCGCTTATATCCGAACATATCCGAATTTTGCAAAGTGATTTTAGAAAAAAGATCGGCAAAAATGGCGGCACTTGAAAAACATACCTTTCCCCAAAGGTTCAACAAAATGAATAAAAGCAAACTCAAAACCGATTTTATTTGCATTGCCACATCGGGCTATACCGTGGACGGCCGCCAAATTACCGCGCAAGAATTGCACGAAATGGCAGAAAGTTATGATCCGAATCATTACACCGCCAATCTTTGGTTAGAACACCGCCGTTATTTTAGTTGCGGTCAAGTATTAGAGTTAAAAGCCGAAGATCAAGAAAACGGCGAAACCAAATTATTTGCCGTGATTGCTCCAAACCAAGAATTGATCGATTTAAACCTTGCCGGTCAAAAATTATTTACCAGCGTAGAAATTATGCCGAATTTCCGTAACACCGGAAAAGCCTATTTATATGGCTTAGGTGTAACCGATTCCCCGGCATCCGTTGGCACAACAAAACTGGATTTCTTCAATGTAGAACAAAACGGCGCAGTTTTTGGCGAGTTCGTCAAAATTGACTTTGCCGTAAAAAATGAGGCAGACGAAGAAAAAATGGTACGCAGTTTTTTCAACGCCATCACAAAATTCTTTTCATCTTCCGAGCAAATCGAGGAAGAAAAAACAACTCCCAATAACAACAATAATAAAGAGGAAAAAGCAATGGATGAAAAACAATTCGCACAATTACTTGATGCGGTAAATGGTTTAAGCCAAAAAGTGGATAACCATTTTTCGGCAACACAAGAAACCAAGCCGGCACAAGAAGCGAAACAGGAAGAACAAAAACCGGAACAACCGCAAGGCGTTACGGCGGAGCAGTTCAATCAACTTTTAACCACGGTGCAAAATCTTGATAAAAAATTCAATGAATTAAATCAAGAAAAAACACCAGTGCCAAACGGTGTACCGGAAGCAACCCAAACGTTTAATATGGCGGTGTAAACAATGAAATTAGAAACTCAAAAAGTATTAAAAGAATTTTTCTCAAATGTTGCCGGTTATTACGGCGTAGATGCAGAACGCATCGAACAGGGTAAAGAATTTTCGGTTGAAGCCAACAAAGAAATTCACCTATTGGACAACATTCAGAAAAAAGCCGACTTCTTGCAAAAAATCAATTATATGCAAGTGGATGAACTGAAAGGGCAATTAATATTCGGTGCAACCGAAGGAATGATTACCGGGCGTAAGAAAACCGCACGTTTTTATGGCGAAGCTGAACCAAGCGGCTATGGCTACGAATGTGTTGAAACCGATTCAGGAATTTTAATCCCGTGGCCGCGTTTAGATCAGTGGGGCAGTCTTGCACCACAATTTGCCCAACGTTGGGCGGATTTTGTACAACGCCAAATCGCCTTAGATGAATTAAAAATCGGTTTCTATGGTGAAAGTGTTGCCGAAAATACAAAAGATGCCGAAGGTAAAGATGTCAACAAAGGTTGGATGCAATTTGCCCGTGATAACAAAGCAACTCAAGTCTTAACCGGTGGTAAAACCGACAATATCATTCGCATTTTTGGTGCAAACGCCGATTACAAAAACTTAGATGAACTTGCCTACGATCTAAAACAAGGCTTACACGAACGCCACCGCGATGCAGGTGATTTAGTGTTCCTTGTGGGGGCGGATTTAGTGGCAAAAGAAGCGAGTACCGTTTACCGCGGCAATAGTTTAATTGCCACCGAAAAAGCGGCATTAAATACCCACGATTTAATGAAAACCTTTGGTGGTATGCCTTCAATGATCGTGCCGAATATGCCGGGACGTGCGGCGATTGTAACAAGTTTGGATAACTTATCCATTTACACTCAAAAAGGTTCTATCCGCCGTAGTTTCCGTGAAGATCAAGAGGTGAAAGCCATTAAAGACACCTATTACCGCAATCAGGCTTACGCCGTGGAAGATTTAGGCAAATTCGCCGCAATCGAATTCAAAAACGTGAAATTGGAAGACGAACAATAAAGGCAAATCAAAATGGGAATGCGAGATTTTCAACGCCGAATGCAGGCATTAGCACAAATTAATCAAACCACAGAAAACCACACACAACAAAGTGCGGTTGCCACACAGGGTAAAGATTATGCCGTACTTGAAATTGCCTGTAAAAACGATGTAAACGCCGTACGTGCATTCCCAACACGAGCCGAAAAGAACGACTACAAACGCAATCGCTTTTTACCAAAGTGGTTGCCGTTTGTTGAACAATATTTTGAACAAGGAACAATCTATCAAAATGATTATTTGGTTTATTGCATTGTGTATTTGTTTGACATTGCTGATTTTGACCGAGCCTTGTCACTGGCTGAAAAAGCAATTTTACAAAATCAAGCAATGCCGGAAGGGTGGCAAACCACCTTACCAAACTTTGTCGCCGACCAAATCTACAACTGGACAGACAAAACCGCCGCAGCCGGTCAATCCGTTGAGCCATATTTTGCACAAACTTTTAAAAACGTGGCGACCCAATGGCAACTACACGAAATTGTCAAAGCAAAATGGCTAAAACTGGCAGCGGCCCTGCTCTTACGCACCCCACAGGGCAAAGTACAGGCAAGTGGGATTGATGATGCCGAAACCCTCGTACTTGCCATTCAACTGTGCAACCGCGCTTTCCAATTAAACCCAAAAGCCGGTGTAAAAAATATGATTGAACGTTGCGCAATGCGTTTAAATGCATTGGCAAAAGCGGGCGAATATGATCCCAACAGTCTTCCCCAAGTGGCGGGCTTGAGTTTGAAACAAACCCAAATTGATTTTGACAAGGTGATTGAAAAACTCACAGCCCGCCCACTCTTAAACAATGATAACGGGGGAGAGAATGTTTAACGGCAGAACACAAGATTATGACGACACCGTAATAAGCAATAGTGGCTTTTGGTGTGATGTGTCGATCGAAGAGTTTCAAAAACAACGTGCTATTCCCCTGCAAATTCCGGTGGAAATGGTGAAAACCGTCTTAGTTGCCGCAATGCAAGGCGTTAACCTTGATTTGGTTACGGTGGAAGAAAATTATCGCCAAAGTGCGGTCAATTCTGTGCGAGAAATTTCAAGCCAAAGTATTAATGGCGAAAACTACGCGGAAACCCTTTACAAAAAAGCGGTATTCGCTCGCGCTAAAGCGGAATTATTACCGGAATTTAACACCCTTTCAGGGCGGGAAATTCATCAAAATCGTGAATACGTGGCAGAACAAAAAAGCCTATTAGCGGAAGCAACCCACGCTATTCGCACCTTAAAAGGCAAAAAACGGGGATCAGTATGGCTACTGTAAAAAAGATGTTGTACCAACAATTAACAGATTTCCTGCTCACCAAGCTACCGAAACGCTATCACGGCAATTTTTATAGTTGGATTGAAGACGGCAAATTACTCAATGAAGGGCGACAAGTTACCGATAACGGAATAGAAGTGTGCCATTTGTCCTACAACGGCGTATTTCACTTTGAGGCGTTGCCATTCAACGAAATTTCACCGGCTTATTTAATGGCATTTATTCAAGTATGGGTAAACGAAAACGATCCAATGCGGGATATTTTAGGTTATGACGAAATCCCCTTTGATTTAGACATTATTGACGATAACACCGCAGATGTCATTTTTACCATTGCTTTTCGTGAACCACTCACGGCAATGAAGTTCAGCAAAGGCGAATTACAAATTGATGGTGAAAATTATCGGTTAGATAACATTGAGGTGTTTACCGCTGCTGAAATTGATCTTGTTGTAAGGATTGAAAATGAAAATTCAAATGGGGATCGATAGAAACGATTTAAAAAAGTTTCTGAAAGATCTTGAAATTATCGCACTCCCCGATAAGAAAAAACGTGAAATTCTTATTCGATCTTTGCAGATGATTAAACGCCAAGCAGTAAAAACTGCATCAAACCAACGTGATCCTATGGGAACAGGTTGGAAAAAACGCAAAAACGGTACGGCAAAAATGCTACGCCGCATTGCAAAACTGGCAAATAGTAAAGCGGAAAAAAACAAAGGGGCATTGTTCTATAAGCAAAAACGAACTGGTGAAATTGCACAAGAACATCAAGAAGGGATTCCACACTTATTCAAAAAAACGGAATTTACCGGAAAAAATAAAGGTGGCATAGGTTCCGACCCCTGCACCTTGCGCCAAGCGAAAAAATTAAAAGATTTAGGTTATACCGTAGCAAACGGTAAAACAAAAGGGGGCAAAGCAAAACGCAGAAAGCCCACATTAAGTGAAATTCGTAGCACTTTATCACGTGCAAAAGCGAGTTTAATTATTCGTAAGTTAGAAGAAAAAAACGGAATGAACCCAAGTAAACATTTAACACAATGGATTATTCCAACAGAAAAACGGGCTTTCTTAGATACACGTGATGAAGAAAACGCCAAAATTATTTTGGCAGAAATTCAAAAATATACCCAAAAACAACAATAAGAGGACAGTAAAAAATGTTCCCATCCGTACAAATTAACGCCCTTAATCAATTAAGCGGTGAATCCAAAGAAATTGAACGCCACGCGTTGTTTGTTGGCGTGGGTGAAGTCAATGCCGGCAAACTGTTGGCACTTACACCCGATTCGGATTTTGACAAAGTCTTCGGTGAAACGGAAACCGAGTTAAAAAAACAAGTGCGTGCGGCAATGTTAAATGCCGGTCAAAACTGGTTTGCCCACGTTTACATTGCGCAAGAAGAAGGTTACGACTTTATTGACTGTGTCAAAAAAGCCAATCAAACCGACTCTTTTGAATATTGTGTCAATACGCATTATTTGGGCGTAGATAAAGTAGCGATCAATAAGCTGCAAGAATGTTATGCGGAATTATTAGCGAAATTTGGTCGCCGCACATTCTTCATTCAAGCCGTGCAAGGCATTAACCGTGATGAATCGGACGGTGAAAACTGGGAGCAATATGTGCAAAAGCTCACTACATTGCAACAAACCCTCGTTGCCGATCACGTGTGCTTAACGCCGTTACTTTTTGGCAATGAGGCGGGGGTATTGGCGGGGCGTTTGGCAAATCGTGCCGTGACCGTTGCCGATAGCCCGGCACGGGTGCAAACAGGGGCATTAGTTAGTCTTGGCAATGCAGAAAAACCGTTAGATAAAGACGGCAATGAATTAACTCTTGCGCATCTTAAATCGCTAGAAAGTGCGCGTTATTCCGTGCCGATGTGGTATCCGGACTATGACGGCTATTACTGGTCGGATGGTCGCACATTGGACGTAGAAGGCGGTGATTATCAAGTCATTGAAAACGTGCGGGTGGTTGACAAAGTGGCGCGCAAAGTGCGGTTGTTAGCGATTGCCAAAATTGCCGATCGTTCCTTTAATTCCACTGTATCCAGTACGGAATATCACAAAAGCTATTTTGCCAAACCGCTGCGTGATATGAGTAAATCCGCAACCATTAACGGCAAAGATTTTCCGGGTGAATGTATGCCGCCAAAAGATGATGCCATTACGATTGTTTGGCACAGCAAAACCAAAGTTACGCTTTACATTAAAGTGCGTCCTTATGATTGCCCGAAAGACATCACGGCAAACATTTTCTTAGATTTAGAAAGTTTAGGAGATTAAAAAATGGAACGAATCAGCGGAATGAGTTTTGACTTTTATTTGTTCGGTTTCCCGATTCACGCCGAATCGATCAGCCTGTCTATCACCGATAACAGCGCAGTAGCATTAACTCGCGGTATTCCCGATGGTTGGGTAAGTGGTGATGTGGCGGCAGAAGGTGAAATTGAATTAGATGAAAAAAACTTTAACAAAATTGCCACGGCCGCCGCTGCATCCGGTAGCTATCGCAGTATTCCGGAAACGGATTTCACCTTTTTTGCTATGCGTGGCGGTGTACGTTCAAAAGTAGAAACCTTCGGCAACAAACTTATTTTGACCGATATTTTGAATATCGATCCAAAAGGCGGGGCAAAAACCACGAAAAAAATTAAATATTTTGTGACAAGCCCCGATTTTGTACGCATTAACGGCGTGCCGTATTTATCCGATGAAGACACTCGCGATCTTATCGGCTAACCCAATTTAGGCGACCGATCGTGCTGACGTATAACAACAATAAATCTAAGCAAGTGCGGTCGGTTTCCTAAATGTTTTGAGGGATTTTTATGAGTAATAAAGTAGATGGCGTAACGCCCTTTGTCGGTTCAATAATTGCGCTTATTTCAAGTTTAACCTTGGGCGAATGGTATGCATTATTCGGGATTTTGTTCGGCGCAATTTCCGTATGGATAGCTTACCGAAAATACAAAGAAGATGTTGCCGTTCGTAAAGAAGAATTGGCTTACAAAATGTTAGTGGCAAAAATTGAAGCAAAAAAATTAGGAATTCATACCGATGAGTAAAAAATTTGGTGCAATGATTGTTTGTTCGGCAATCGCCGTAGCGGCGGCATTTTACACACAGCAGGAAAATTTACCCAAACACGAACAAAACCAAGTCAGCCTTCAAGCGGTTCATATGATTGTAAATTTAGAAGGTTGTACCCGCAATCCTTACAAATGCCCTGCTGATGTATGGACGAATGGTGTGGGCAACACCCACAACGTTGATAAAAATAAAATTCTCACTATTGATGACGTGGCAACGGATTTACGGCGAAACATTAAAGAGGCGGAAAATTGTATCAATGCGGATTTTAACGGTAGAAAGATGAACCAAGGACAATATGATGCAATGGTGTCATTAGCCTTTAATGTGGGATGTGGCAACATCAAACATTATTACAACAAAAAATTAGGTAAATCAGTACAAACCACCCTTTACCGTGCCGCTAATGCAGAAAACTGGGAATTAATGTGCAATCACATTTCCGATTTCAACAAAGCCGGTGGCAAAGTGTTGAAAGGCTTGCAACGCCGCCGGGAAAAAGAAAAAGCAATGTGTTTGGGGAAGTAAATGAATTTTAAACCACTTTTAATCGGCTCATTGCTTATTGTATTTGTTGGGGCTATTGGTTCTGCCTTGCATTACAAAAAACAAGCGGAAACAACCGCACTTTTATTAATGCAAAGCGAGCAAACCCTCAAACAAAATGTGGCAATGTTACAACGGTATGAAAGCCAAAATGCCGAACTTACCGCCCAATTAAACCGAGCGAACAAACAAGCCGAATTACGCCGGCAACAACTAAAGGACGTGCTAAACAATGCAGAAAATAAAATTTGGAGTGATGGGCGTGTGCCTGCCGATGTTGCTGGCGTGTTCAACAACCGAACCAAAACCAAATAATTTACGGCTAATTTGCCCGCAAACTACCGAATGTCGCCCATTACAGGTGAACATTCAAACTAACGGCGATTTAGCCGAAGGATTAAATCAGGCGTTAGAACGTCTTGAAATTTGCACCGTGGCTTATTCCGCCATAAACAAGTGCATCACCGATTTTAATAACCAAAATAGAAACCAAAAGGAAAACTAAAATGGAAAAAACACAAGCGCAAACCTTACTTGAAAAACTCACCGGCAATCTTAAAGATTCTGTGGTGTTAAATATTGCCGGCACGGATTTCACCTTTATTCGTGATAACAGTGCTTTCGATCAAATGATCAATGATATGGGCGAACGCAACAAAGTCACCCCATTCAAAGATTACTTGTTGGCAATCGTGGCACGTGAACAAAAAGCAGAATTACTTGAAATTATCAATGTGCCGGGCTTGGCAATGAAAATTGCAGGTAAAGTTAATGAAATCTTTGTACCGGAAATTGACATTACCGTAAAAAACTAACCGCGCGTGTGGAAAGCATTGAACGCAATGGTTTATCACAAGCCATTGCGTTGCGTATGCACTACTTACCACACGCCGATAACAGCGATCACAACCTAGCACGCGCCATATGGCTGCATAAACAATATTTTGAACAACAGGCAAACGCCGTGGCAAGCGGTATCGCCAAGGTATTTTAGGATTTAATTAATGGCAATTCAGGGGCTTGAATACATCATCAGCTTAACGGATCAACTATCAGCACCGCTTAAGGGCGTGATGAAAAGTATCGATCAATTAGGCAAACGTGGTGAAGATGCAATGAAACGCATCGGGCTAGGTGCTGCCGGTGTAATTGCAACGGGAGCGGCATTAAAAAGTGCGCTTGATCCTGCCATTGATTTTAATCGTGCTTTGAATGAAATCAAAGCAACTGGGCGGGACGAAAAAGGACTTAGCAAAATCACTGATTTCGCCCTTGATTTTTCCGCAACTTATGGCGGGGCAGCAACCGATGTAGTTAACTCAACCAATGAAATTGCCCGTGCTATTGACGGTTTAACGGATAGTGAATTAATCGCCTTTTCCAAAAGCTCAAATATCTTAGCTAAAGCTACCGGTTCTGATGTTAAAGCGATGGGTTCTTATATTTCCCAGTTATACGGCATTTTTGGTGATGAAGCGGCAAAAATTGGTAAAGAAAAATGGGTTGAGCAAATTTCAGCACAAGCCACCGTAACGGCAAATAAATTCAAGTCATCGGGCGAATCGTTAATGCAGGCTTATACCAATTTAGGTTCTTCTGCTAAAGATCACGGTATTAAAACTGCAGAGCAATTCGCCATTATTGGTAACTTGCAAAACGTATTTGAAGGTGGGCTTGCCGGGACAAAATATGCCGCATTTCTGAATGGTGCGGTAAAAGCACAGAAAAAACTCGGACTTTCTTTCCTTGATTCACAAGGAAAGATGTTACCGATTATTGATATTCTGCAAAAAATCAAAAGTAAATATGGTGAGTTAAATTCAGAAAATTTATACGAACTGCAAAAAGCCTTTGGGACAAAAGAAGCGGCGCAAGTCATCAATAATCTTTTGCCGAAAATAGATTCATTAAAAGCCGATATTGCAGAAATCGACAAAATGAAAACCCTTGATGATGCCATCGCAATATCAAAAACGGTGACAGATTCGTGGATGCGTTTTCAAGCGATTTTTCAAAATATTCAAATAGCCATTGGCACACAGGTTTTAGCAAAACTTGAACCGATTATGAACAGAATTGCCGATATGGGACAGGAATTTGTCAAATGGTTACGCACCTATAAAAATATCGCTCGTTGGATTGGCTATGTCGTGGGGGCATTAATTGGTTTCACCGGGTTAACCGCCGCACTCACCTTGATGAGTGGTGTTGTCTCTGCAATTGGTGTGGCATTCGCTTTTTTAATCAGTCCTGTGATGTTAGTTACCACCGCAGTGATTGCGTTAGGTGTTGTGATCTATAAAAACTATGCTGAATTTATGGAATTTATCGGCGGCTTTATTACCGGCTTTAAATTAGCGGGTGTCTCATTCGATCCTTTATTTTCTGCTTTCTCATTAGTATGGGGCGCGTTACAAAAAATAGGTGCAACGATTTGGCGCATTATGGGATTATTTAGTGGTGCATCCGATTCCGCATACACGTTCCAACAATTTGGTGTCGATCTGGGCTACGCATTAGGTGTGGTATTTAATACTATTTTTGATGTCATTGAGTTAGTGGCACACGGATTTAATTTTGTCGCAAATGTATTTGCTATTGTGACAAATGCATTAATTGAGGGTTGGACGGCAATTACAACACTTTGGGACAGCGATAAACCAATCGAAAGTTTCTTAAATATTGCAAAAGCATTAAGCAAAATTTTCTTAAAAGCATTTCGAGGTATCGTCAATTCATTTACCGAAGTGATCAACTTTGTTATCACGAAAGCTAATACCTTACCGGGCATCAATATTCCACTTATTCCGAAGTGGGAAGATCCGGATTTACCCCAAATTCCTCAAAATGTGACCGGGTTAAGCACATCAGTTGGTACACAAGTTCTACAAATGCAAAATCAATTTGGTGCATTGAATGCTATTCCAAAACTTGAGTTAAATCCAACACAAAAATTTGAATTAGGCGAACAAACTAAACCTCAATTAACAAAAATGCCTAATGGTTCTGTAACTAAAACACTGACACAAAATCAACACACAACCAAAAATATTAATTATGGTGGCGTAACCATTCACTCAAATAATGGTGAAAAAGTATGGCAAGAAATGCGCAATCGTGAACAACTTGCAGCGGGGTGATAAATGGAAAAACTTTATTTCGATCTGCTTATCACCGGTGAAGACATTACGTTAGATAGTGGCAATCAACCCATTATTTGTAATAACCGTATATCCATTGCGCAAGATATTAAGCACGCCATTTTAGAAAGCGGGCTTGCCACACAATTAATTGCCGAGCGATCCCGCATTTTACGCCGAGATATTATTTTGCAGATGGTGCTTTTGGTTGAAGAAGATGTGCGGTTGATCCCCGGTACGGTATCCATTATTGAAGAAAAATTAGGGCAATTATTCATCACTGCCGATACTTACGAATTTGGACGATTAGACGAATTGGAGTTACGTCTCAATGAGTGAAGATTTTAAACAAATGCTAGCCGAAAGCGGCTTACCAACGGAAGAAACGGAAATTCGACAAGAATTTGAACGTTTAACGGCTCAAGAAGGCTTAATCACCAATACGTCAAGAATGTCGCCATTTTGGCGTTTGGTCACGGCGATCGCAGTTAAACCGGTGAAATGGTTAACTGATCACCTGATTACGGAAATTTTGCCAAATTTATTTGTTAAAACCGCGAAAGACAGTTGGTTACAAATTCAAGCGTGGGCGGTGGGGTTAGATTTTAAACCGGCTACCAAAGCCGAGGGAGTAATCCATTTCACCAAAGAAAGTGATGTAACGGAACTCACCGTCAAAGCAGGGACGATTGTACAAACCGAACGCATTAACGATGTTATTTTCCGCCTTGTGGTGACCCAAGACACGGTGATCCCTAAAGGGGCATTACGCGGCCCTGTCCCCGTGATTGCCGAACAAGCAGGTGCAAATTATAACCTCGCCGCCGGTTATTACCGTATTTTACCGGAATCTATCTCCGGTATAAGTGCAGTCGAAAATTTAGAAAATTGGCTGACTTCACCCGGTGCAGATCGTGAAACCAATGATGAATTGCGCGAACGCTATCGCACCCAATTTTCAAGCGTAGGACAACACCACATTGACAGCGTTTATAAAGGAATGATTGCCAAAGTTGCCGGATTGTCGATAGATAGAATTTATTTTAAACACGATGCGCCACGTGGTCCTGCAACGGCGAATGCATATTTATTACTTGACACGGGCATAACCAGTCAGCCGTTTATTGATAAAGTCAATCACTATGTGCGAGACGAAAACAATCACGGACACGGCGATGATTTACTGTGCTTTGCAATGCCGGAAACAAAACATAATTTAACTTGTTCCATTTATTTTCATCCGTCAATTTTTGTCGGTGAGGTACGAAAACAAGAAATTTTACAACAGGTTGAAAATATGATCCGTTGCGCATTTCGTGAAAATAATAATTATAAGGTGACAAAAACTTACCCGTTTACCCGTTTTAGTTGGTCGAAATTAGGGGAAGAAATCCACGACAGCATCAACGAAATAGCCTCGATCGTGTGGGGGCAAGCAGATATTCAAAGCGAATTAACGATCCCACGCATCCGACAATTAAATGTCACTATTCAACGTTAAGGGAAAACAATGAAAATAAAATTACCCTTTTGGATGGATAAAGGCGAACTAAACAAAATCGCCGTGCTATTTGGTAAATGGTGGGATTATGTTTTAAGTGCGGTCAAATTTCCTTTCAATATTTTAGATGAAGAAAAATGTAGCGAGCGCATTTTAAATTTAATTGCCTATCAACGTGATATAGAACGTTTTGAGGGTGAACCCTTAGAATTATTCCGAAAACGGGTGAAATATGCCTTTTTGAATGCAAAAGATGCGGGCAGTAAAGCGGGGTTTATTCGTATCTTTGAACGATTAGGGATCGGCTATGTAGAAATTGAAGAACGTTTTGACTTAGAAAACTGGGATGTCATCAAAATTCGCTTGAGCGATTCACAGTTGGCAAAGAAAACCGAATTACTCAATTTAATCATTCGTAAATACGGCCGCACTTGTCGCCGCTACACTTTTGAAGTAATCACAAAAGAAACCGTGGCAATTTACCACGGCGAATTTAACCAAGATTACCAAAGTTTTTACGTGAAAGTGAATTAACCAATAATAACAAGAAGAGGTTTAATTTATGGCAAGTTTAATCACGCCACAGTTTGAACATTACATTGCCGAGCAAACTATCGCAAATGGTACAGTTGTGTTTGATGAATTTATTTTTGCCAATATTCCGGGCTTAAATGCAAATAATCTTGCACAACATTTAACAATGCCAGCAGCTGCACAAATCGTTCACCGCCAAGCCATTTCACAAAAAGGCGTTATCAATGAAAATGCGGTGGTATATTCCGTCACCATTGGCACAGACGTGGGCGATTTTGATTTTAACTTTATCGGCTTAATCAATAAAAGCAAAAATCTTTTAGCTGTTGCCGTGCAAACTGCACCGGTGAAAAAAACACGAAATAAAAATGCGATACAAGGCAACAGTATTACACGCAATATTCTTTTGGAATTTAGCGGCGCAAAATCCTTAACCGGCATTAATGTGTCTGCCGAAACGTGGCAAATTGATTTCACGGTTCGACTACACGGGCTTGATGAAAAAATCCGTTTAACCAATCGTGATCTTTATGGCCGCGCCGTTTTTTTTGATGATGGATTTTTAGTTAAACGAAAAACAGGCAATCAATTCACTATTCAATCGGGGTTGGGATACGTTGAAGGTGTGCGGATGAATTTGAACGCAATTCATCATCTCACCGCAAATAATTTGCCTTGTTCGATTTATGCTGACGTAGTGCATCATTGCACCGTAACAGGGGCATATGAAACAGAAATCAAATATCTCACGCAATCAAAAGCCGACTATATAGATACAGCAAATCGCCAACATTACGTACAGATTTTGGCGGATATTGACAGCCAAGGCAATGTCACCGACCGCCGATTATTGTCGCCATTTTTAGGTATTACCCCAAAAGATCTAGACGATACAACCATAAATAAAGCGGATAAAACGGGGCATACTCATAAGCTGCCAATTGCAAGTCTCGTTAAGCGGGGGATCGCTAAACTTTATTCGGGCTATGATTCTGACAGCGAAGAAATGGCAGCAACGCCAAAAGCCATTAAAGGATTAAAAGCATTAATTGATGCCGTTACGAAAAATCTTGGGAATTACATCCCAAACAGCAAAAAATCCTCCTCTGTCGGCAGCAATTCGGCGGAGACGGTAGCGACTTCAGCGGCAGTAAAAACAGCTTTTGACAAAGGCGTAACAGCACTGAATACCGCAAATAATGCAAACAACAATGCCAATGGGCGTGTGAGTAAATCAGGCGACACAATGACCGGCACACTTACCGTCCCGCATATTATTGTCAATGATGCCGGCAATAATAACAGTGTACAAGTCGGTGATGATGCAAAATTTCTTGATGTAGATATTGGGAATACGATTGGATTACAAGGTATAGGTGCACCAACCCGGGGTTACATCGCTTACGGTACAAGCAAAAAACGTTTTGGGTTTGACGGTACACTTTTTCGAGCGGAAAGTGCGATTGGTACAAATCATTATGGACACGGTAGTTATTCATCACAATATAGTACCAATGCGCCATTTGTAGTTGAAGCAAACGGGTCTGTTTCACGTGATACTTACCATCCGTTTATTAAGGGCAAAGTACGCGCCGCAGGTCAATATGGAACAGCATTTTCCCTTGGTTATACCACTAAACAAGGTTCCGGTGATGGCTTTGGTCGAGGAATTATCCATTTAATCGAAGATAACGGCGCGGAAAAGCATTGGGATTTTGAGCATAACGGTGATTTTCGGTCATCAAATGATGTAATAACCGGATCGGGTAACTCTCTGAATACATTACAAAATAATTATACGCAATTTGTGGGCAGTAATAGCTACATAAAAAGCCTGACAAATAACAATATTCAGCTGCGCTGGAAACCAAGTGGGAACGGGTTAGAGTTAAAAATAGATAACACTGAACTCGGCGGCATCCATTACTCAAACCGCGCTTATGTTGAGGCAACAGCCGGAAATTATGGCGGATTATGGATTGATAGACCAACTAATAATGACCGAATGTTGTTCGAAAGCAATGGTAACCGTTTTGCTTTCATTCGCCGCAATAGACAGTCAGGCAGTAATCACTATGTAATTTTCACACCGGAAAAAAATGGCACGGTAGCCTTATTAGAGGATTTTACCCAAAGCCTATCCGGAAACGGCTGGTGCAAGTTACCAAGTGGTTTAATTATTCAGTGGGGACAATCAACCTCCGGAAATATTTCGTTTCCAATCGCATTTCCAACAACCTGTTTTGTTGTTTCGCATTCTAAAACAGGGGGCGGAAGGGATACTAGAGTAGCAAATATATCAAGAACCGGATTTAGTTCTTATGCTACGGGAGACGTGGGAACAACTTTTTATATGGCAATCGGACGATAATAATGAGGATTTATGTATTTTTTTGACGAAACCATTAATGCTTTTTTAGTTGAAGGCATCCACAACATCCCTGAAAGTGCAGTTGCAGTATCAGAGGCGGAATATGACGACCTTATCGCCAAACGTGATTCCGGTTGTGTGCTTTATGTTTCAGACAGCAAAGTCAAAGCGACCCCGCCGCGCCCGTCTGCTGAATATGATTGGGACGGTAAAAAGTGGATTATTTCAAAGGATAAATTGACCGCACTTTTGGATGAACAACGCGAAACAATACGAGAAAAAATCAACGCCTTACGCGATGAAAAAATCAATGGCGGTGTATGGATTGAGGCAATAAACAAATGGATTGATTCAGATGCAACCGCAGAGCGTAATTTGTTGAGCGTGAAAGCTACCTTTGACCTGATGGGCGATAGCATACCTGCAATCGAGTGGACGTGTGCCGACAATAGCCAAATAATGCTTACGAAAGACAAATTGCTTGCTATTTGGCAGGCATTACTCGAGGCGAAAACCCACAATCACGCCAACGCCCTCAAGCATAAAGCGGCAATGGAGAAAGCCAAAAATCCGTTTGAATATGATTTTTCAACCGATTGGACAAAAACATATCAAGATTTTTTACAGGAGCAACAAAATGACTAAAACAACTAAAACGAAATTAAAAAATTACGCCTACAACGTTGTGATTGCGATTGATCAACTATTTAACGCATTCACTGGCGGTGGCGCGGATGAAACGCTTTCAAGCCGCACCTATCGCCGTGCCATATTAAACCCAAAACCCAAAAAACGTTGGCGTGTGTTATATCGTGTCATTAATGGTTTATTTCGTGATTCAACACATTGTGAAACGGCATATCATAGCGAGTTAAATCGCAAACAATATCCGGCTGATTTTGAAACAAATTAAAAGGCAGTTTGACTATGTGGCAACAACAAAAACTAAAATTATCCCCACAGGTTAAAACAATATTACAGAATGCACAAAAGGGGATTATTTCCCCTTTTTCTTTATCTGTCAGTGGCACGAAATTAGGCGTGCATAACTGGTCGCACGGGATCAAAGAAAAATCAAATCACTATTTATCACCCGAAAATGCAGTGAAAGCACTAGCGGCAAAGTTAGTGGATTACGCTGATCCGAACCGCCCAAAAGGTGTGCAGGATGTTGTCGTCATTATGGTGACAAATAGCAATATCGAGCAATTTATTGCCGACTTAGAAAAGGTGCGCGAACTTTTGCCCGAACCAACATTTAAACAAGCATTGGATTACGCGAAATCAAGCAAAGATTTACAAACCACAAAAATGGTGAAAACACCCACAATGGTAAATCCTGCTTTTTCAAATGGGGCAGATATTACACCGGGGTCTGCCCGCACAATGCAAGGTATTTTACGCAATGCCACTGCCGCAGCCGTTGCCGTACAAACAAAAGACCCTATGGCAGCCATTGAAGCACTAAAAAAAGCAAAAGCAGAAAGGGACAAACAAAATAAAGAAAAAGTCGAAAAAATGCTAAACACATCGGCGAATATCTATGCGTTTTCGGTTTCGGATTATCTCGAAATTGTCGAAAGCAAAATCAAAATTAACGTGCCGTCATCGGGCAATGTCTTCACCGCTTGTGTGATGTTTATCGGCACGGATTTAACCCATATTAAAGGAATGTTACAAAATGCCTAGACTACCACTTATTGCACAACGTCAATCACAACAAACAAATCAAGGCGCATCAGTACCGAAACGTAATCCCAGTGTTCAACTTGCATTAAACGGCACGCCTATTTATTTGCACAATATCTTGATGACCGTTTCCGTAAAACGTGAAGAAAAAGATATGAGCGGTCAAAAATCCAGTACGAAAAAATCCGACAAAGGTGTAAAAGCGAAAGAATTAAGTGTGACGGGTTTTATCCCCTACAACCACAAAGAATGGCTCACCCAATTATTCAATCTTGCGGAATCGGAAGACGGCAAGGGCGAGCAAAGTAAATATCGAGTTTCTTGCACGGTTGCCGAAGCGGTAAATATGCGTGAAGTACAATTTAGTGGTGAAGTCACCGCAACGGAGCAAAACGGGCAATTAGGTTGGGTGGTTTCTTTCACATTGCGAGAGGTCAATTCCGTTGCCGAGAAAAAAGACCAACGCAAGAAAAAACCAAAAGCCAAAGTTCAAAGTGAAAAAGCCCCAACCGCACAAAACACAAATAAAAGTGCGGTTGAAAATTCGGGTAAATCTGACGAAACCAAACAAGAAAAAGATGATAGCGTTTGGGCAAAAATTAATAATGCGATTGGTGACTAATGAAAGTAATTAAAACCTTTCTTCTTGATGGTGAAGAATTAGAACTTGCCGATGAACAAATTATTTTAGAACTAAATAACACCGGACGGGGTTTTGTGACCGTACTCACTGATAAAGATTGCGTGGGTAAAAGTGCCGTATTTGAAATGGGTGAATACGATCACTATTACAAATGGTTTGATGGCATCGTTGAACGGGAGCAAAGCGCGGAAAATGGCTATAAAAAATTGTTTATTCGGGAAAAAGTGGCGGTATTTGAAAAACCATTAAATTGCTCTCATCGCCATATCACCTTGCGTGATTTATGCGACTGGATTACAAGCCAAACACAAATTCCAGTAAGAGTACCGCAAGCGGATTATGCCGATACCCCAATTCCATTATTCACTCACAATGGCAGTGGTTATCAGCTTTTAAGCAATATTGGGCGACAATATCAAATCGCTGATTATATGTGGCAACAATCGCCCGATGGTTCGCTTTTTGTGGGTTCTCATAAAGATTCACGGTGGGCAGGAAAAAATATCGAGTTTGATGAAGGGATGACATTAACAAGCGGCAGCAACGATATGACCATTCCTATTACGGCTGCTATTCGACCGGGGGCAATCATCAATGGCAATAAAATTCAAAAAGTAGAATTACACGGCGATGATTATGTACTTTCTTGGGAAACGTTAGGCAAAGACGGTAAGCCGGAACAAAAAAGCCCTGAACGCCGTCAAATTGAAAAAACCTTCCCGGAACTGGCGGGCGGGTATCACTTACCAAAATATGCAAAAGTAGTAGGTATTGCCGATCCTTCAAGCGGTGGTGATATTTCCGATCCGTTTCGTCCCAAATATGCCGTAGAATTGCAATTACTAGATGAAAATGGCAACGAAGATAAAAGCGTGCCGGTTTATCCTGCTGTGCCTTTACCAGTAACAAGTACAGGATCACAGGGCGGTGATTTTGCCTTTCCCGAAGTTGGCACAATGGTTGAAGTTGGTTTTGCCTATGGGCGTAGCGATCAACCCTTTGTGCGCACTATGTTGGCACAAGGAAAAACCGTGCCGAGCGTTGCGCCGGGTGAACAACTAAAACAACAACGCCCTGAGGTGTACGAACGCACCGATGCCGCCGGCAATAAAATTCGAGAAACAGATCAGAAAATTACTGATAAATCTTTTGAACGTCATATTGAAACCGACAGTGAAGTAAAACAAATCGGCACATCGACAAAAACAGTTGATGCCGATAGCTCACAAACTATCGGTGGCAATAAAAGTACAAGTGTTTTAGGGAGCATTGAAGATACTACCGCAAGCAACCGAACAATCGGAACGGGCGGAACATTGCAAGAAAAAATTGTAGGATTAGCACAACGGGTTTCTGATGAAAAAAATAAAATCGTTGCACCGTTAAGCTATGTGGGATCGGAAGGGCAAAATATTTTTAGATTACTGGAAGAGACGATCCAATTATTAGGTGAAGTGGCAAGTGCAGTGGCAACTCATACTCATAACGGCCCGACACCAAATCAAGCAGCTACCTTTTCAGCACAATCCACCAAAGCTCAACAAATAAAAAGTAAGCTAACCCCAATCATTGAATAATCATTAATATAAAAATTACTGTATATCTTGACAGTGATTTTTTATCCCTTAAAATACTGTTTATAAAAACAGTAACAAAAGGGAAAACTATGAAAAAACTAGACATTCGTTTTACAAAAGAACGGGACAGCAAAAAAATAGCCAGACAGCAAAAAATGATTGCAAAATTGGAAGAAGTATTGCCAAAACGTATTGGTGAAAAATTTAAGGATGTTGATGTCAGAATCAGAACATCAAGTTCACAAGGATTTGATGTTTCAGGTTTTGATAAAGACGATAAGGAAAAATTTTTAGCATATCTTGAGGAGCTTTGGAATGATGATTCACTCCTTGACGGAATAGATGAATAAAAACAACCAAGCAGATTAACCAAGAAAACGCCTTGTTGGTATATGCCGGCAGGCGTTTTTTATTTTGGCAACAGCCCCTATTTTTAGCAAATGCCAACTTGTCATAATAGTCTTGTGATATAGCCACCTGTTTTATTTCTAAAACACACCACGGAAAATTTAACTTATTGTTTCTCAAATAAATTTATTCAATGATGATAATTGACTACTAACCACGGAAATTTTTCACGTAAAACCTCACGCCACGTAAAATCCACTTCCTCCCCCACCGAATTTACGTTAAAAATTTTCATTTTTTCAGTTAAATTTCATAAGGTAAATAGTGCTAACTGTTTGAAGTAAAAGAGATCATTTAAAGAACGGAATAGGGATCTTAACTGTAAAAATTACAGGCTTTTACAGTGTCTTACACTTAAAAAGGATCATAGAAAACAGGCGAAATAATACAACTTTATGATTTATAAATATTTTTTTGATTTTACGTAGGAATTTTCAGAAAATTTTATTTCAGTTTAGGCAAACTGGCGATCACCGCCACCAAATGAATGAATTGTAGAAAATAGAGAAAGCGTTAAAAGAATTTAACCGCCACTTCATCGCCAGTCTAGGTTAAATGGTGGGTCGTGAAGGATTCGAACCTTCGACCAACGGATTAAAAGTCCGCTGCTCTACCGACTGAGCTAACGACCCAAGTATAGGATTTTAAAGGAGTTTTTTACAAAATTGAGATTTTGTAAAATGGTGCCCGAAGCCAGACTTGAACTGGCACGCCTCGAAAGGCGAGGGATTTTAAATCCCTTATGCCGCCCTAAAAAGCGGACAATGCACCTTAGCCGAATTCAAAGAGATTCATCTTGAAGGTTGGTTTAATCGCCGTTTAAGCGTTGAGGAATCAATGGTAGATTATGCCTGCATTCAATCCTTACCTACGCACGATGAAAAAACATCGCTGAAATTGACCGCACTTTTTGCGCCATTGCCACAATCCGAACTCACGCTTCATCATATAAAGTTACGCAATGCCGACACCATTGTGCCGCCTATTTTTCATAATGTGCTAAATTCATATCTTTCCGGCACGGCTAATTATCAAGATAACCAATTCAATTTAGCGTTTTCCGCCAAAGATAACGATCAACTCATCATGCAATATCATTCCACTTTGCAGCCAATGGGAGAAGGTTTTCAATGGCAGGGAGAAATGAATTATCAACCACAGGAAAAACAACAGTACCACCTTACTTTTTCGACTTTGCTTAATGATGAAATTTTGCAAACACAGCCTGAGGGAAAAGCCACGCTAACTTGGCAACTTCCTGATTTTTCCGTCAATAAAGGGGAAGCAACCCTTTCTTGGCAAGGGGAAAATGGCGTGATAAAAGCCCAAGATCTTAGTCGTCATTCCCCTTTATTGGATGTTCCCTTTGTATTTACCCAAGACGGATTGGAAATTACTTGGGGCAATTTTTATTGGACGTTTGATGGCTACCAACCAATGAAAGGGTTTTTAGGTTTATCCTTACGCACGCCAAAACAAGGCTGGTTGCCTTTCGATATTGATTTGAATGTGATTTTGCAAACCTTTGGTGAAAAAGGCAAAGGCGAGATTGTGATTTCCGGTAAAGACGGAAAAATTGGCGGCGGCGAGAATTTGGATCAAATTCATTTCGACTTAAAAACCCGTGGGGATTTACGCTATTACAATACGGTGGCACAAACCAACTTGAGTTATCAATTAGGTGGCACATTTGCCGATCCGCATCTTCTGTTTCAAGCCGGTTCAATTTTCAAAATGGATAACCAACAAGCAGATACCAATATTCGTGTTCGCCTGCCCCTTGATGAGGTACAAATCGGCAAATATGGTTTGAATGGAAGATTGCAGGCATCATTACAAGGGTTTACGCCGCAATTTTCCGACATTAATTTAAAACTTGACGGGCTTGCCAATGAATTTATTGCAGGGATAAAAACCGTTTTTCAGCTCCGTGATCCGCAACAAAAATTACGTAATGCAGAACGCAATGCACAAAACCGTTGGGACTGGACGATTGAGGGAAACGCCCGTTGGAATGCCTTAAAAACCCCTGTCCGCCTAAAAGGGATTGGCTTTTGGCAGACGGATCATATTGAACTGAATCAATTAAACGCCTCCTCGGATAACATTCAAACCGACGGTATTAGTATGGCACCGCTTTCCATTGAGTTAAAAGATCGGCTACGTTGGAACTATGAAAAATCACATATCCGTGGCTTAATACAAGCCAAAACCGATTGGATTAAATTTGCTTACGGCGGATATTTCAGCAAACCCATTTTAGGTGTAGGATTGGACGGTGAAGGCATTGAAGGCTTTAACATTGCAGGCGATCTCAAAGCCGGCACACTCGGGCCGATTGATTTGCTTGCCCGCTATGAAAATCAAGCCTTAAAAGGAAAAATAAGTTGGAAAGAACAATCGGCAAAGGTGTTCCAATCCCTCTTTCCACAACAATGGAATTGGTTGATTCATCGAGGCAAAATTAAAGGCGCAACGGATTTCACCATCAATGAAAAAGGCATTGCAATGCAAGGAAACCTTTCTTTGAACAGCGCAGATATTTTTTTTCCGGATGGTGAAATTGAAAAGTTAAGCATTGATTTTCCCCTTCATTATCAAAACAATGCATTACAAAATAAACGCACTCATCCTATTAAAGTGTCCGTTCGTAATCTGAGAAAAGGCGCATTATTGCTGAGTAATGGCGAATTCAATTTATACGGCACTTACCCAAATTCAGCCAAAAAACCGCTCACACTAAGCCACGCCAAAATTGGCTTATTTAACGGAGAATTGACTATCGACAAATTAAATTTTCCGCAACGTGAAATGGCAACACTCAAATTTAGCAATATTGATCTTGAACGCTGGCAATGGCACAGTACAATCAGGTTCATTTAAACGGCCGTATCAACGCAACGTTGCCTTTTTGGTTGAATCATAATGCCTGCTTAATTTGTCAAGGTAGCCTCACCCAAACAGGCAAAATGCGTATTAGACTGAATGATGAGGTCGCTCAAGGATTGAAAGCAGGGGGGATGACCGAACGGATTCTGATTGATCTCTTAAAAGAAATGGAACTCGAAGATTCTTCCGCCGGTCTTACCCTGCTGCCGGATGGCAAAATGCACTTACAGGCGCAGATTAAAGGCATTAATGTGGATAAACCAACCCACCACCCTATTACGCTGAACTATTCGCACCAAGAAAATATCTTTGAATTATGGGATATGATTGATTACGGTGCGCAATTTGAACAAAATTTACAATATCAACTTTATAAGCAGTTAGATTATGAAAAAACACCTTAAAAACCGACCGCACTTTTTCACCGGCTTCTTTGCTCTTAACCTGCTCACCGCCTGCACCCCCACCATTCAACTGGATACCCCCAAGGAAGGGATCACCATTAATATGAATGTAGTGGTGGATCACAATATCAAGGTGACAATGGATGAAAAAGCGAAAGCAATAAGTGGGGAAGGAAAGTAAAAAAATAATTTTAATGGGTTAATATTAAGGACGCCAAGCGTGGCGTCCCTACCGATCACGTTTTCTTGTTTTTACTATACGGTCTTTACCCCAAAGTGCGGTCAAATTTTAATGCGTTTTTTATTGCCCATCGCCATATTTTTCAAGCCACGCTTGGATTTTCGCTTCAGTTTTCTTTTCGTTGTAGCTTAGAGTCGGGAAGAGGCTGAAGCGGTAGAACCAACCAAAATAATCCTGCCAAATGGTTTTTTCTTTGTTGAAATAGTGAGCAAATTCTTTATCGGGATGAGGGCTTGTTAAATAATCCACAATGAAATCGCGTAGGCGATAACTTTGATATTCACACACGGGGCGGTAAGCGCCGAGAGCCGGGGAGGCTTTTTTATGGCAAGCGGGATTTTCATAAGGAATATCCATAATCAGGCAGCTCATGGCATCCCGATTCATCCAAGAGGAATGAAAATCGGTTTGCAGAAAGTAAATTAAACGCTGTTCGTTCTGCTTTAAACTTTCGGGGTATTGTTTAATATAAAATCTACCCCACCATTGAAAATAAATCAGACGGCGTTTAGCGTCAATACGCACCGGGCGGGCATTGGGCAGGCAAAGTAAAATAAACCAGAAAATTGGGAATAAGATATAGAACCAGCCGTAGTAGATTGCATCAGGGTGTTTATTTAGCATTCTCATTTTAAAATCTAAATAGGCTTCTGGAGTTATTGGTGTTCCTGACACTTCCATTCCTCCACTGACTAGTTGCCAAGTATCCTCTAAAGCCCAATCCACAGAAATAGCCCATTGAATATCGTTATACATACCTGTTTCTGACATAATATCATTAAGAGTTATAACGGTTACAATAATAAACCAAGGCCAGACTAATATCGCTTTAAAATAGCTTAAGTTATAACGTGTAATTTCAATCACTCCATTACCCAAGGATTTCACATTGCGTGAAACCATATCTGGCATGTAGTTTTTTACATTCATTAGTATTTGCCCTCTAAGGTAATTTCACCCTCAAAATAATCGGCACGCTGCTTTTGCCAGAAGATATCGTTTTTTTCGCCTAATTTCGGGTATTTTACCTTAACTACAAAAATATCAACACCGGGTTTAGGGGCACTTTGTATCTCCACAATCTTAATAGATTTATAACCCCGAAACAGTTTTTCCTTGGAATGATAAAGAAGCGCATCACCATTGTGTTCTTTAGAGAAAAATGCCAAGCGTGGCGTCCCTACCGATCACGTTTTCTTGTTTTTACTATACGGTCTTTACCTCAAAGTGAGGTCAAATTTTAATGCGTTTTTTTATTGCCCATCGCCATATTTTTCAAGCCACGCTTGGATTTTCGCTTCAGTTTTCTTTTCGTTGTAGCCTAGAGTCGGGAAGAAGCTGAAGCGGTAGAACCAACCAAAATAATCCTGCCAAATAGTTTTTTCTTTGTTGAAATAGTGAGCAAATTCTTTATCGGGATGAGGACTTGTTAAATAATCCACAATGAAATCGCGCAAATGATAACTTTGATATTCACACACGGGGCGGTAAGCGCCGAGAGCCGGGGAGGCTTTTTTATGGCGAGCGGGATTTTCATAAGGAATGTCTATAATCAGGCAGCTCATGGCATCCCGATTCATCCAAGAGGAATGAAAATCGGTTTGTAAAAAGTAAATTAAGCCTTGTTCGTTGTTCTTTAAACTTTCAGGATATTGCTTAATATAAAACCGTCCCCACCATTTAAAATAAATCAGGCGGCGTTTAGCATCAATGCGAACCGGACGGGCATTGGGGAGACAAAGTAAAACAAACCAAAAAATTGGGAAGAGGATATAGAACCAGCCGTAGTATATTCTGTATCCATGCATTTCTAACATTTCTGCTTTATATACTTCATATTCATTGGTTGCAATAATTTCACCTAATTTTTGGCGAATAGTTATATATGTATTCCATCCATCTTCTAGTGCCCAATCTACCGATATTGCTAATTGAATATCAGTAAACATATCCCCCTGAAAGTATATATCGTAAAGTGTCATTGACGTAACGATAATAAACCAGGGCCAGACTAAAATCGCTTTAAAATAACTTAGGTTGTAGCGTGTAATTTCAATCACACCGTTACCAAGCGGTTTGATATTGCGTGAAACCATATCCGGCGTGTAGTTTGGTGTGTTCATTAATAATTTCCTTCTAAGATGATTTCACCTTCAAAATAATCAGCACGCTGCTTTTGCCAGAAGGTATCGGTTTTCTCACTGAGTTTCGGGTATTTTACCTTAACTACAAAAATATCAACGCCTGGTCTGGGGTAGCCTTGTGTTTCCACAACCTTAATAGATCTATAACCTCGAAACAGTTTTTCTGTCGAAAGGTCAATCAACACATTCCCTCGGTGTTCAGTTCGTTTTGGCGTGATCGGGAACGCTATCCCTTGTAATGACGCCATTGCCTCATCCGCACTCCCCGCATAGCGATGTTCATATTGTGTGATAACTACCTCCAGTCGGGATAGATAATCTTTTTCTTCTGAGAATGCCGGACAGTGCACTTCTAAAACCTGCCATTGATTGTTTTTAGCGGAAACTGTTAATCCCCAAGCAAGGTTATAGTAGGCTTCCATTTCTTTATCAAAATGTTTTTTTATTTTTATAAAGCTGTTATCATTTTTATCAAAACTAAGTGCTTTTGCATCAGATAGTTGTTTTTTTAAATCAGGGCGTATTTTTCTATTCCAATAAAATGGCGAATTCCCCCAAAACCCGGTTCTTACCCAAGCTTCATAAGGATTATCTTTGAAAAAGGACACCACCACACTCAAGATAACCAATGCTGCCCCCACAATCCCCAATGCCGGTAGGAGACCGGAGACAAAACTGAACGTTGAGAGCAATGTACAAATTTCCCCCGCCGCCAAGAGCGCTGCCGCATCCCGCTGGGCTTTGTCTCCTTTGCCAGTACCTTGTTTAAAATCCTGATAGGCAATAATCACCGCCATCACACTCGCCACCCGTCCAATATTTTCAAAGGCGATAATTTTATCCCAAATCCGTGTGCCGGGTTGGGTGCCGATAGTCGGAAACGACAGTCCATAGCGTTTTGCGGCGTTATTGAGTTTCTTAAATAAACTTTCGGTCGCTTGTTGGACTAAATTATTTTCTTTACGCTCAAATGCCGCCACAACCGCCGATAAATCCGCCGTGACCTGAGCAATCGCAAGAGAATAATTGCCCTTGTCATCTTCAGCTATCCATTTTTCAATATTGGTCAAGGCGCTCATTGAGGCAAGAAAAATGCCAGCATAACGTGTTTGTTCATTCAGCCATTTATTGGCACTGGGTGGGTCTTGTACATCAATGCTTAGCCAAGCCGAAAGCAGGCGTTCACGGCGCCACTGCACCATCCCTTTTGGGAAGTCTCTCGACCTAACCTGCCCGTTTGCCAAGTCTTCCATTTGTTCTTTAATGGCTTCTAATGCCTCATTGACGCCGGTCGGTTGCATACGGGTTAAACGAAGACCGAATACCTTTAAATAGCTGTGATACATTAATGCGTTGGTTGCCGTACGTTGCCATAAGTATAACTGACCGGCAGAAAATTCACCCAGTAATACATCAAATTTAACACGATTTAGTGCTATCAATACGCTTCCTTCTTTTGTGATGGTATTACTTTTATCCGCAATAGTGAGGATATTCGCTAAATAATCGCCATAACTTTTCGGAGATAAGGTTAAGGTGTCAGGTAACCCGGTTTGAGCATTAAGGTTTGTATTGACCAGTTTTAACATCTCGGCTTGCTCACCAATGCCTTTTGCCCGTGTACTTATTCCGCTTTGTATCGCCGTGATTAAATCCATCATATAATTGGTGAGCGAATAGAGTTTATCCGGTTGATGCGTATACCCAACCATTAAACGATTGATAAGAAAGAGTTGTGAGAGCAGGGTGTGGTTTCCATCTTGTTCTGCCATCGCACGATGTGCTTTGGTGAGGTTTATCATATCGTTTTCATATTGGGTCGGACGATATTTTAAATATTGCTCCATTTGCTGCCAGGTTTCATTGTTGATAGCACCATCATGCGTTTCATCTTGGAATACCCGCATCATACCACTGAATAGCCTGTCTTTTTTATTGGCATTCCCAACCGGAAAACCGGAATAGGATTTGGCACGCAAAAATTTTTCAAAAGATTTGACCGCTTTTGCCGTCACCACAGGATAGAGTTCTTCTGCGTGTTTATTGGTATCATTAATCGTTGCCACAATATTGCAGGCCACCACATCATAAATATTGCCAAGCGGGTCGAATACGCCCACAACAATGGGTTCGCCATTTTCACAAGGTGTTATCGGCAACATAAGGTTTTGGTTTGGATTATAACCGACCAAGGTTGCCCGATATTCGGCATTTTGATTGAGACCGGAAGTGGCATTATTCGGATTAAAATCAGGGACGCGCCGTTGTAATGTTTCTTCCGTTAAGATAAAAGAAAAATCGGATTCTAACGTTTTTAATGGCAGTTTTTGCATCAGTGTTGCCCGTGCCTGCACATCCGTTTCTAATTTTTCAAATAATTCCGCCGGCCAACGAAATTCACTATAAGCAAATTCAATCACTGCCGTTTGAGGATTCACAAAGGCATGATAGTAGGTATTTTTGCCTTTAACCGGCACCCATTCTTTTCGAGGATTACCTTCCGTCCATTCATATTGGGTGAATTGATAGGGTAAACCACCGAGTTCTTCCCGCAACTCAGGGGCGTTACTGTCTCTATCACTGACCGTATATTTAAAAACAAGCCATCGTCCTTTCAAGTCAGTGGTTTTGCCTACATGTTGTTGTGAATAAAGATAAAAATAGCCTTGGCGCAAACGGCGTAGCTCATAATTAGGGTCATTAATCCCCGTTGGCATTGGCGGGACTTCGCCCGTTTTGGCGATTTTATCAAGTGCCTGTTTGGTTAAACTAAAACGTGCCGGATAAATCGGACGAATGTCTGCTTGGCAGGGAATAGGCTTGCCGATTTTATGGTCAGAGAGTGAGCTGCTATTGGTTGTCATTTATCGGTGTCCTTTTTTAAATTTATTTGGAAAATATGTTTGGCTTGTTCGTAAATGATTTTTTGTTATATCTAAAACTTAGTTCAAATCAACCACACTTTATCTAAAGTGCGCTCAATAAATGGTGATGTTTTAATAGATTTCAGGATTGTTGGCAAGCCATTGTTGGATTTTCGCTTCGGTTTTCTTTTCGTTGTAACCTAGGGTCGGGAAGAGGCTGAAACGTTATTTCATATACCCCAACAGGTAATAGTATCCCAAAATTCTTGTCGAATAGTTACTAAATCAGACCATGTTCGCTCTAATGCCCAATCAACAGAAATAGCCCATTGAATATCTGTAAACATTCCGGTTTGATTTATATATCGCAAAGTGCCATTGAAGTAACGATAATAAACCAAGGCCCGACTAATATCGCTTTAAAATAACTTAAGTTATAACGTGTGATTTCCAACATGCCATTGTCTAACTGTTTCACATTGCGCGAAAGCATATCTTCATTAATAACTTTCTTCTAAGGTGATTTCACCTTCAAAGTAATTAGCTGTCATACATGGTAGCTATAATGATAACCTATTGAAATTACCTTAATTTTAGATAAGGATGTCAATGTGACATTCCTAATTTTGTTAAATTATTCATTATGTATCTATGACATCACATCGCATCTTCCGCAAAACACGTCCATCAAAAATTCAATACCTTATCCGCTTCCATTGTCCAATCGGCTAGTTCAACCAAGGTGCCGATTTCTACCCCTTCGGCTAAAGCAGATTCTGTGATACCCCGTGCATTTGTGCAGGTTTTGCAAAGTTTTACCGTTGCCCCTTGTGCGGTAAGAATTTCTAACATTTGCTGTAGATGATACCCTTCACTCGGATTTTGTTTTGCCAAACCACCGGTGACGGCATCAGACATTAAAAATAATCTCAAATTGACCGCACTTTTATGCTGTTCTTGTAGTTGTAACGCAAGGCGTAATGCACTGAAAAAATGTTCATCACCATAAGGTGAAGAATGAATAATGAAAAGAATATTTTGCATAATCAACTCCTTATTTTACGCAATGTAAAAAGGGCGAACTTCTCGTCCGCCCGTTAAATTAACCAACCCACACAAATTTCGCAATAAACAAAATAGATACCACCCAAACAGGGGCATTCACTTCTTTAATGCGGCCGGTGCAGGCTTTCATAATGCAATAGCTGATAAAACCAAAAGCAATTCCTTCGGTGATGGAATAAGTAAACGGCATCATTGCGGCGGTGATAAATGCCGGTGTGGCTTCTGTTAAATCATCCCATTGTACGCGGATAAGGCTGGATGCCATTAAAATTCCCACATAAACCAATGCTCCTGCTGTCGCATAGGCAGGTACGACACCGGCAAGCGGTGAGAAGAAAATGGTCAATAAGAATAATACGCCAACCGTTACCGCGGTTAAACCGGTACGCCCGCCCACAGAAACGCCTGCGCCACTTTCAATGTAAGTGCTGATTGCGGATGTGCCAATGTAAGAACCACCCACGGCACTGAGGCTATCAACCAATAATGCCTGTTTCATTTTTGGGAAACGTCCTTTTTCATCGCTGATACCTGCTTTATCGGTAACGCCCAATAATGTGCCGGAAGAATCGAATAAATTTACCAATAAAAATGAAAAAATAATGCCGAGCAAGGCGGTATCCAATGCGCCTGCGATGTCCACTTTTCCGACCACAGCATCTAATGCCGGTGGCATAGAAATTACGCCGTGAAATACCACGGATTCGTCCAACCATAATGCTAAAGCAGTCACCACAGCGATAGAAATCAACACACCGGAGAAAATATTCCGTGCAGCGAGTACGACAATAATGAAAAAGCCCAACACGCCGAGTAATACTTTCGGATCGTGTAAATCTCCAAGCGCAACCAAGGTAGCAGGATTAGCGACCACGATCCCCATATTTTTAAAGCCGATAAGGGCGATGAAAAAACCGATTCCCGCACCAATACCCACACGCAATGCCAAAGGAATGGATGCCATTAGCCAATAACGAATTTGAAATAAGGTTAAAAGCAACAATCCGATCGATCCCCAGAAAATCGTTCCCATACCGATTTCCCACGAATAGCCAAGTTTGCCGACAACTACGTAAGCAAAAAATGCATTCAAGCCCATAGCCGGTGCGAGCGCGATAGGCAGGTTACTAAATAACCCCATCGCGATTGTGCCGAGTCCGGCAATTAAACAGGTCGTTACAAATACCACTTGTTTATCCATTCCCGCATCGCCAAGCACGGAAGGATTCACAAATACAATGTAAACCATCGTGAAAAAGGTGGTGATCCCCGCAATGATTTCGGTTTTCGTGGTTGAACCTTTTTCGCGCAATTTAAAAAGTCGTTCTAACATAATTGTTCCTTAAATTAATAACCTTGATGATAAATGGCTTCTAATAATTTCACCGCAAGATGCGCAAAATTAAATCGCTGTTCATCGGCGACTGTCCAAAATTCAATGCCGTTTTCCACCGCACTTAATCCGCTAATATGCAATTTCACTTGGGCTTCGCCACTTTCCGCTTCACCGTTAATCACCGGTGTAACAAGACTGTCGTGATATTGCAAAAATGCACTTTCTTGCGGTTGAAAATCTACCTCATAATCAAAAAGTGCGGTCACTTTTTGTGCCATTCCGTAAAACACCGGCACTTGTATGGCGTGAAACAGCACAGAATTTAATTGAGGAAAAATTCTTTGAAGTTGTTGCGATAAAGCTTGGGTATGTTGTGGATGCACATCAAAGGCAAAGCGGGTTTCGCCTTCTTCTAAAGGAATACCATTCAATAAACGTGCGGTTTGTCCCGCCAATTTATTGACCGTTTCAGCATTTTGATAAGATGCCGGCAACAAAGAAGTGGCGAAAATTTGGTTAATCTCCACCGTTTGCAACAAAGGATAAATCGCCAAAGCAAGTTGGCTGACTTGCGGATCGGGCAGGCTCACGATGTTACGTTGTCTTAATTCCACAAGCTCCATTTCGTTCACACTTGGCACAACAACCGGCACATCCGATAACGCCGCACAGACGCCCTTCATATCGATCACAATACAGCCGCTTTCGGCTGCAGCCGCAATATGTGTAACCTGCTCAATATTACCGGCAAAAAAGAGGTAATTCACTTCCGACCAATCCATTTCTTGCGGTGAATGTTGCGCCACGCTTTTATTATTAAAACGTATGCCCTGTTCCTCTTCAAAGGGATAAAGCTCGACAATCAACAGCTTATCAATAGCCAATTCACTTTGTTCAAGGCTTTCGACAATTTTTTCGCATAATTCAAATTCTGCCGCAATGGCGACATTTAGGCTTGCGTCCATTTTTTTCTCCGCTGTAAAATAAACGCAACATTCTACAAAAAAAAGGACAGGAAATAAAATGACACCCGCCATTGATTTACTTAAAAAACAGAAAATCCCTTTCACGCTACATTCTTACGATCACGATCCAAACAATACGCATTTTGGTGATGAAGCCGCCGAAAAACTGGGGATTGATCCTCATCGTTCTTTCAAAACCTTACTGGTTGCCGAAAATGGCGATCAAAAGAAACTCGCCTGTTTTGTGCTGCCGACGGCTAATATGTTAAGTATGAAAAAAGCGGCAAAAGCCATTGGCGTGAAAAAAGTCGAAATGGCAGAAAAAGATTTTGCGCAAAAAAGCACGGGTTATTTAGTGGGGGGAATCAGCCCAATCGGACAAAAGAAACGATTAAAAACGGTGATAAATTTGACCGCACTTGAATTTGAAAGCATTTATGTTTCCGGTGGAAAACGGGGATTAAGTGTCGAACTTGCCGCAAAAGATTTAGGTGCGTTATTAAACGCAGAATTTATTGATATTGTCGATGATGAATAATAAAAAAGCTCATTGTTTTACCAATGAGCTTTAACTCAAAATTGTTCCAAACTATTTTAGAAATCAATTATTGACGTTTGAAGTCAATGTGAACCAATTTTGGTTTGAACGGATGACGTTGCATCGCTTGCACTTTAACTGCCACTTCTTTACCTTCGATCACCAAAGTGATGACATCAGAATAAAAAGCATCGTGAGCTTGTGCGTTGTTTAATTCATCGTGGTTTAAGATGATTGAAACCGGCGCTTCGCTGCCACCATAAACGATTGCAGGAATTTGACCGTTGTGACGCAGGCGGCGGCTCGCACCCTTACCTTGCGCCGAACGAACTTCAGCGTTGAATTTAAATGCCATTTTAATGTTCTCTTTAATTGAATTAAAAACTAAAAAATTGCAGGCGACCCAGCAATTTTCCTAAATAGACTCAAAGCGTTGCTTTGAGGGCGCGGATTATAAAGGATTCATCCCCTCAACGCAAACTTTTTCTAGGAAATTCAGTATGAAGCGATTAGAATAGACGCGTTTTTTTGACAACCGATAACGAACAATAAATAGTAGGAAAAAATGGAATTTCTGATTAATTTTTTTACTGATTACGGCTATTGGGCTGTGCTTTTTGTCCTGATTATTTGCGGCTTTGGCGTGCCTATTCCGGAAGATATTACTTTGGTTTCCGGCGGTGTGATTGCGGGGCTTTATCCTGAAAGTGT
Source organism: Rodentibacter myodis (assembly GCF_001999305.1). Classification (GTDB taxonomy): domain Bacteria; phylum Pseudomonadota; class Gammaproteobacteria; order Enterobacterales; family Pasteurellaceae; genus Rodentibacter; species Rodentibacter myodis. The sequence goes on from NZ_MLHQ01000011.1 coordinate 75,487, forward strand.
AAATTCTCATTTAATGCTGGTAGTCAGTATGATTGGTGTGCTTGCCGGCGATTCCTGTATGTACTGGCTTGGACGTATTTACGGAACAAAAATCTTACGTTTCCGCCCAATGCGTAAAATCATCACCTTACAACGTTTAAAAATGGTACGTGAAAAATTTACGCAATATGGAAACCGTGTATTATTTGTCGCACGCTTTCTTCCCGGCTTACGCGCCCCGATTTATATGGTCTCAGGCATTACCCGTCGTGTAAGTTATACCCGCTTTGTTCTTATCGATTTTTGCGCAGCCATTATTTCCGTGCCGATTTGGGTTTATCTTGGCGAATTTGGGGCAAAAAATTTACATTGGTTGCACGAACAAATTCAAAAAGGGCAAATGGTTATTTATATTCTTATCGCCGTACTTGCGATTTTCCTCTTTTGGAAATGGAAAAAAGCCAAAAAATCAAATTAATAAAAAGTGCGGTCAAAAATCACGGAATATTTAACAACGCACAAAAAGAAAATGACGTGAACAATAGGGACACCACGCCGGCGTTCTTCTTAAAATTCAAGCAATTTCAATAAGTTAATCATTAAGGATAAGATAACCTCCCGACTTTTTATTCTAAAATGATGACCAAATACAATGCCATATGAAAAACCTTGATTAGAAATAATCAAGGTTTTTTTATTTTCATTAATAATACTAAAAAGTTTAGAAACTTGAGGTATCTTGAAATAATCCCACTTTCAAATCCGTTGCGGTATAGATAATGCGGCCGTCCACTTCCACTTCGCCGTCTGCCATTCCCATTACCAATTTGCGATTAATTACACGTTTCATATTAATGCGGTAAATCACTTTTTTCGCGGTTGGTAAAATTTGACCGGTAAATTTCACCTCACCTACGCCTAATGCTCTCCCCTTTCCTTTTCCGCCTACCCAGCCAAGGAAAAAGCCCACTAATTGCCACATTGCATCTAATCCTAAACAGCCCGGCATTACCGGATCGCCGATAAAATGGCAGCCAAAGAAAGGCAAATCAGGGTGAATATCCAATTCCGCTTCAATATAGCCTTTATCAAAGCTACCGCCATTTTCCGTCATTTTAACAATGCGATCCATCATCAACATTGTCGGGGCCGGGAGTTGAGGCCCTTCAGCACCAAATAATTCACCACGACCGGAGGCAAGCAAATCTTCATAGGTGTAACTTTCTTTTTTATTTGGTGTACAAGTGTTTTGCATTTTTCTTCCTTAATTGAAATCATACTCAGTAAATTACTGACAGAACACATTCTAAAAGGAATTTCAAGCACTGTAAATAGAAAACACTTGTTAGCTGAACTTATCAAACCAGTCAAAATTTTGACATAAAAAAGCACGAATTAAAATTCGTGCCTATGCTATCTACGATCTAAAAAAATCCAGTAGTCCTTTTTTAACCGGTTCAGCCTTAAAATCAAGGCGGCGTTGGATAAGACGGGAAATTGGTGTTTTATTGTCCGCATAAATTTTCTCTTCTTCCAAGAGATCCCGTTGGAAAATTAACTCGCAAGCTTGATGAATATCTTCCACCGGAAAAATAAAAAATTCGCCATTTTTGACCGCACTGACAACTTCATCGGAAAGACTTAATTGTTGAAGGGTGGTCGCAGGAATCATCACGCCTTGTTTACCGGTTAAACCTCGGCGTTGGCAAATGGTGAAAAATCCTTCAATTTTGTCATTCACTCCACCGACAGCGTGAACTAAGCCAAATTGATCGATTGAGCCTGTAATGGCAATATGTTGCGGCAAAGGCAAATCGGCTAAGGCACTGGCCAGCACGCAGAAGATCGCAAGTGAGGCACTATCTCCGTCAATTTCACCGTAAGATTGTTCAAACACAAGGGAAGCGGAAAACGGTAGCTGTGAAGGCAAATCCAAAATATTTGACAAACACGCCTGTGCAATCATCATTCCTTTACTGTGTAAATTGCCGGCAAGTTCGTTTTTGCGTTCGACATCCACCACTTCGCCATCACCAAATTGCACAATACAACTAATGCGGGAAGGCTCGCCAAATGACACCGGCGTACCGGGATATTCAATCACGGATAAACCGTTAATTTGTCCGACAATTTCGCCTTCGGTTTCAACGTAAACCTGTTCATTTAAAATATCGGCATAGGTTTGTTCTTTTAAGAATCCGTGTTGCGCGGTTTGTTGTTGAAAAATCCGCTCAAAATCCACCGCACTTAACTGTGTTTTTTGTGCCAAGGTTGAGGCATTAAGTAACATTGTTTTTAATGTGGCGGGTGAGGTATTAATCAAAAAGCGATTTTCGCTTTCTCGAACCAAAAGTTGATAAAGTTTATTGAAAGCAGAAAAATCAAGGGACAATTTTTGTTCTTCAGCCACCCGTTGCACATAGGAAACCCAATTTTTTTGTTCTTCCACCTGTGCCACCGAAACATAACTTTCAATTTCTGCATAATCGGCAAAGGCGTATAAATCCTCTTCTAATTCACCGAGTGCGGCAAGCTCTGTGCGATTGCCTAACAAAATCACTTTTACATCAATAGGATAAGCGGGAATATCGCAAGGCAAGGTTTTGAAAGGATGTGCGGAATACCAATTAAATTGTTTGGTTTGCAAAATATGTTTTAAACGCTGCCATAAATCAAACTGTGCCAATAAGGTGGAAGCACTCAAAATCAACACTCCACCATTTGCACGATGCATCAAGCCCGGTGTAAGTTGAATATCTTGCGAACTTGGATGAACCTTCACATTACCAAAAAGTTGAAATTGATCGAAATAAAGTGCGCTTAGCACCTCACCACAAGCTGCAAAGTTATCTGCTAATGATTGTGCGGGTTCAATCCCAATATGCGGAAACGAAAAAGAATCCCCTTGTTCCACAATATAATTTACGCCCCAAATTGACCGCACTTTAGGCAACATTTCCTTCACCAACGGGATTAATAAATCCGCATAATCTGCTTGATCATCGGCTTTTAGTACCATTAGCGGACGTATTGGGTTGCGTAAAAACAAAGAAAGGGCATTTTTTGCATTTGGCTGCAATGCCCAAAAATCAAGGGATTGTATTGGTTTTTCGTTGAAGGCTAATTGGGGTTGCAAAACCGCCCAATCAAGGGATTGTTCTTGTAAAAAAGATGAACTCACGGGTGATTTCTCATTAGTAAAATTGGCGGCATTATCGCATATTTGTGTACATTGTAAAAATCAACTGGAAAAATTGCCCTAAAATGCGTATATTGGTGCAGTTACCACGTCACTAAATAGCATTACTATGAAATACCAAAAACTAGAAAATCAAGAAGCCAACTGGAAATGGATTTATTTGATTCGTAAACATCGCGAAGGTGAAAATATTACGCGTTATAACGAAAAAAGCCTGCAAGAAAGCATTGTTGCCGAATTAATAGAAAGTCAAAATTATCCTGAAAAAATCGAAAATTGGATTAAACAACATCTTTCCCCTGCCTTGCCGATTAAATTAGATCAGGCGATCCGAGCGCGCCGCAAACGCTTTTTCAATGCCGAAAAGCAATCGACCAAGAAAAAATCCATTGATTTGGAATATGCGGTTTGGCAACGCCTTTCAAGATATTCACGCAAAATGAATATGACCCTCTCTGAAACCATCAGTTATATGATTGATGAACGGGAAAGCAAAGCCTTATACGAAAGCCAAATGTCGGCGATGAAAAACAGTTTGAAAAACTTATTAAAATAAAAAAGCTCGGGATAAACCGAGCCTTTTGTATTAACTAAACAGAGGAAACTTTGAGAACATTAATGTATTCTCGTTTATTCCACAATCGGAATAATTTTTGTGGCGTGAGATCCTTTATCACCGTGAATGACTTCAAACTGCACTTTTTGTCCCGCTTTTAATGAACGGTAACCGTCCATTTCAATCACAGAATAATGTGCAAAAATGTCGGCATCCACGCCTTCTGCAGAAATAAAACCAAATCCTTTTGCATTGTTGAACCATTTTACAACACCAACTTCCATAATAGACCTCTCAGGCTTCGCCTATACATTACAAATTAAATAAGACTAATGCCTTATCACCTCAAATTGGCGGCTATCTTTAAGTATTTTGCTTTTTGATGCAACAAGCAATGTTCAAAAGTGTTATAGAGATCACAAAAAATTTTATATTTTGCTACTTTTCTCTTCTTTTTCATAGGATTCACGCAATGCTTTTGCCACAATTTGAATCGCTTCCCCACTATTTACACCTTGTGCCATTAATTCTTGGATTTTTTCCACTGCCTTTTGTTGTTCTTCGTGGGTTAATTGAATATCCAACATCATTTTACCAACCAAATATTTTCATTAAATGTAGCCATTGTTCGTCTAATGGCGCGTGAATACAGATTGCTCTTTGTGAAACCGGATGTTTAAAACACAAGGTTTCGGCGTGTAAAAACAAACGTTTACAGCCCGTATTTTCTGTTAATGCCCGATTTTGATGCAAATCCCCATATTGTGTATCGCCTAAAATTGGATGAAAAATATGTTTGCAATGACGGCGTAACTGATGTTTTCGCCCCGTATGCGGAATTAAGCGTAACAATGAATACCTTGAGGTGGCATAACGCCCTGCGGAATAAGGCATTTCAACGATTTTTAATCCTTCATAATCTGTGATGGCTTGTTGCGGTGCTTTCTCTTCTTGTGAAAATTTATCGGCGATTTTATCCAACTGAATTTTCAACGGATAATCAATCTTTCCGCTTCCCTGCACATAACCACGAACAATCGCCAAATAAGATTTTTGTACTGTTTTTTGCTCAAACTGAAGACACATCAAATGCGCAATTTCACTCTTCAACGCAAATAGCAGTACGCCTGAAGTAGGACGATCCAAACGATGAATCGGAAAAACGTGTTGCCCTATTTGATCACGTAAGGTTTGCATTACAAATTGCGTTTCGTGGGTATCCAACCAACTGCGATGCACCAACATTCCTGCCGGTTTATTCACGGCAATCAACCATTCGTCTTGATATAAAATATCCAATATCATTGATTTTGTAACAATTCTTCTAATGCCAGTAAAGGCTCAAGCAACATAGCAAGATCATCAAATTCCTTTAAGGCTTCTTCAATATAAGGTGAAATCGCAATTTGATTCGGCAAGGCTGCACCGCTTTCCAACAATGCGTGCATACGGGGAATAAAAACCCATTGCAGCCATTCTTGCGGTTCCATCGTATCAAGGGAAAAAGGTTCTTGGCTTAAAAATGCTTCCGCAGCAGGTGGTACACCCTGCCAAAGATTCAAACGTTGCATTGTTTGTTGCAACCGTTCGAGGTGAAGTTTGGTTTGATTTCGCATAATCACTCCTTAAAAAACGGCACATTCTACGCAAAATCCCCCCACTTCGCAAAAGTGCGGTCAATTTTAACGATGAATGACGGAAAAACCTTCCGCCGAAATTGGCGAATGTTCATTTGTAATCAAGCGTTCCACTTTTGCCGTTCTTGGCCCTGTTTTTAACCATTGTTCAAAAGCATTCATCTGAGCGTCACTTCCTTGTGCAATCACTTCCACCGAGCCATCCGCACGATTTCGTACTGTTCCTTTAACGCCCAATTTTTCCGCTTCTTTCCAAGTGGAATAACGAAAACCAACACCCTGCACGCGTCCATAAATCAAAAATTGTTTTGTCATTTTTCCTCCGATTAGACACATCATTTTTACAAAATAGGATACCTAATAACGAAAGTGCGGTTAAAAACTTTTTTATTTTTAACCGCACTTGCCTATTTTCATTTTGTGGAAATTAGCATAGCATAAGCGACAATTTCATTTATAAATGATAAGGAGCAATGATGAAATTACGCACCCTAGCATTTGGCATCGCCACTCTTTTTGCAAGCACCGCCGCTTTCGCCGGTATGGTTTCAAGTTCATCCAATATGGATTTTTTAGCCATTGATGGTCAAAAAGCAAGTAAATCCCTTTTAAAAGAAACCCGTTCATTTAATGTGAACGACACCAATCCCCACCAAGTTGTGGTTCGTGTAAGCGAAATTGTGGGCGGTGGTTCAAGCCAATCTTTATTTGAATCCAATCCAATCATTGTAACTTTCCAAGGTACGGGCGAAGATATGGTGATCTCTGCACCAAGTATTCGTAGCAAAGGCGAAGCCGAAAAATTTAATGCTTCACCGGTTATCAATGTCAAAACCACTTCAGGCAAAGAAGTAGCGGCTAAAATTGATGTCTTAAAACAAGAAGGTTTATTCCCTTCTGCCAATGTGGTGAATGATTTAGCCGGCTATAATGCCTCCGGCGCAGCAGCAGCTGTGCCTGCATTTGCCGCGGCAACAATGCCTGCCGCCCCAATGATGGCGGTTGCACCGGCTGCTAATGGTAAAGCAACCAAAGGCAAAGTGGTAGTGCAAGGCGAAAACGTAGCGGAACAGCAATTACAATATTGGTTCCAACAAGCAGATAAAGAAACTCAAGCACGTTTCTTAAATTGGGCAAAATCTAATCAATAATTGACCGCACTTAACGATGAAAAGTGAGCTATTTGGCTCACTTTTTACATTCACTCATCAACCAAGAGGATAATCAAATGAACCATTGGCTCAATGCAAAAGTTATTGCTGCAATTCCTATTTTTATTGCCGTCAATATTGCCGCATTTGGTATTTGGTTCTTTGATATTTCCACGCAATCAATGCCCTTAGTATTGGGAATTATCGCCGGTGGATTGGTTGATTTAGATAACCGCCTGACCGGCAGGCTCAAAAACATTTTCTACACCCTTATCGCGTTCACGCTTTCTGCCGTGATTGTTCAACTCAATATTGGTAATGCCCTTTCTTACCTTATTTTAATGACGATCGGCACATTTGTTTTTACGATGATTGGGGCGATTGGCGAACGTTATAAAACCATTGCTTTTGGCACATTGGTGATCGCCGTTTACACCACGCTGACTTATTCTCCCGATATAGTACAAAGCTGGTACATTAATCCATTGATGATCATTATCGGCACTGTGCTTTACAGCGTTGTAACCCTCATTGTGTATCTTTTTTTCCCCAATCGACCGGTGCAGGAAAGTGTTGCCAAGGCTTTTGCCGCATTGGGGGAATATCTGGATGCGAAATCGGAATTTTTTGATCCTGACGAAGTGGATGATATTGAAAAAAAACACCTCAATTTTGCAATGAAAAATGCCAATGTAGTCAATGCTTTTAATCTTGCTAGAACCACCCTTTTTTATCGTATCCGTGGACAACATCGCCATCCGCGAACCAAACGAATGATTCGTTATTATTTCACCGCGCAAGATATTCACGAACGCACCAATTCCACCCATTTTGATTACAAACAAATCGCCGAGCAACTGAAAAATACGGATTTAATTTTCCGTATTCAACGTTTGTTGGAACTGCAAGCCGCCGCCTGTTATGAGGTTGCAACAAGCCTGCGTGGAAATAAACCTTATCACTATCATCCCCGTGTAGAAAAAGCATTAATCGGCACAATGCAATCTTTCGAAATTTATAGCCGCCAACACACAGAACATAGCGAACAATTATTGGTTATCCAAACCCTATTGGATAATCTGCAAAGTATCGATCGCCAGCTTCGTCAGTTAGAACAAGAAACTACCGAAAATGAACAAACCGTGCGTATTCATACGGAACAAATCACCGGTTTAAAAAATATCATTTCGGTCATTTTCAGCCATTTCACCTTTGAATCGCCCCTTTTCCGCCACGCGGTTCGGCTTTCAATCGTGGTCTTTATTTGCTGTGCCATTGTGGAATTTTTCCACTTCGATCTCGGCTATTGGATCTTACTTACTGCTGTTTTCGTCTGCCAACCCAATTATTCCGCCACCAAAACACGCTTACGCCAGCGAATTATCGGCACGATTTTAGGCGTGGTGGTTGGTTCATTACTGCCTTATTTAAACCCAACACTGGAAATGCAGTTAGGTTCAATCGTGCTAACCTGCACGCTGTTTTTCTTTTTCCGAAGTAACAATTACAGCTTTTCCACCTTTTTCATCACCTTACAAGTGTTGATTAGTTTTGATGTAATGGGATTTGGTGCCGCCACTGCACTTGTTCCCCGCTTAGCCGATACCCTAATTGGTACGGCGATTTCTTGGTTTGCCGTCTCTTATTTATGGCCGGATTGGAAATATTTACAACTGGATAAAGTTAGCCGACAAGCCATTTACAGCGATGCGCAATATCTTTTACACATCATCAGCCAGTTACAATTTGGCAAAAGTGATGATTTAAAATATCGCATTGCCCGCCGCAACGCACATCAATATGCCGCAGCGCTTAGTTCTACCCTTTCTAATATGAATAGCGAGCCACAAAAATATCAGGCTTATTTGCAGGAAGGTTTTGATCTATTAAAAATGAATTATTCCTTATTAAGTTATATTTCCGCACTGGGTTCATATCGTAATCAAATGACGAAAGTGCAACAAACCACCCAATTTTTATCCGGTTTCTACCCTACGGCGAAAAAGATTTTATATGCACTGGAAAATATTGAAAAACTCTCGCAAGATATTTTTCAAAAATTACAGGAAAATATTGAAGCGAGCTTAAAAGAAATTCAATGGGATGAAAATCAAACAAAAGAAAAATCAGGCTTAGCCATTCCACTTCAACAGCTAAACCTGATTGCACAATTATTGCCGCAACTTTATGAGTATTTTCAAAAATACCGACAAAATTGACCGCACTTTCGAGAATGAAATTATTTGTTTACGCCCCAATGACGGGTGTCTTTGTCAAATTTCATTCCGGAATGCGATCCTTCCGAACCATTGAAATAAACATCTTTATTGGCACAAGCCGAAATAATAAATGCACCGATAATAACGAGTAATAACTTCTTCATAACACTCACCTTAATAAACAAAAAGAGGGGCGGATTATAGCATAATTTCGATGATGCCAATGCTTTATTTATTCGATCCTTCCGGATGCAAGCCTATGCCTTGATGACGTTCTTGTAGTTTTGCAATCACATCACGCCATTCCAATTCCTGATTATGCAATAGCACCGTCAGATGATAAACCAAGTCCGCTGCCTCAGAAATGACTTCCGATTTATCTTGCGAAACTGCGGCAAGTGCGGTTTCAATGCCTTCTTCCCCCACTTTTTGTGCAATTTTCTTTATGCCTTTAGCGTGCAAAGTCGCCGTATAAGAACTCGCCGGATCGGCATTTTTCTTTTCTGCAAGATGTTGTTCTAATTTCGCAAACCAGCTCCAATTTTCTATCGGCTGTTTTGTAAATTGGTGAAAACAGCTTTGTTGCCCAGTGTGGCAGGTTGCTCCGATTGGATTTGCCAAAATCAACAAGGCATCGTTATCACAATCCAAACTCATATCCACCACATTTAAAAAATGCTCGGAAGTTTCGCCTTTCGTCCATAAACGTTGTTTCGTACGGGAGTAAAAAGTCACCCGTTGTTCCGCCAAAGTTTTTTCCAAGGCTTCTTGGTTCATATAGCCAAGCATTAATACTTCGTTGGTGTAAGAGTGCTGGATAATAACGGGGAGGAGGTTATTGATTTTTTGCCAGTTAATTTTTATTTGCATAATCCATCCCTCCGTAAAATAATTTTATTTCTTCTGCTTGTTTTTCTATTTCAGGAAATAAAAACTTCTTATTAATACCAAAAGTATTTAACTCTTTAAGGATTTTAATTTTATTGTCTTTTGGTATATAAAACTTTTTAGAATCACTTTCCTTTCCTAGACTTTTCCAAGTGTCTGGAATATCTGACATTACTTTTTTTGAACCCTTTATTCCAAATAGTAAAAAAACGCCTTGTTGTCTCACAATTCTTTGATTATTGAGCGTTGGCTTTACACATATAACCTTTTCCATATCCTTATAATTTATATCTGCTCTAAATGCTGGTTTTTCTCTTCTTATATCATGAATAAGTTTTAACATCTCTTTATAATTATTAAACATATCCTTAGAATCATATTCTGAATTATTAGCCACATATCTACTAATATAACCCTTCAAATCAAGAGAGCCATCTATTTTAAGAATTTTATTCCTATATTTTTTAACTTTTTCAGCTTCTTCACATGACTTGATAGCTAATTCAACTTTAATATCATTAAATTTATCTGTAGTCACTATCTGATCTAAATCAAACCCTGAGTTTCTAAGAGAAATAGCTGACAGAATAGAAACAATATCACTATCATAGTATTTTATATTTTCATTTGGTATATCTAATATTAGTAGTTCACCATCATTTTCTTTCGATGATGCTACTGCAAAATATAATGCTACTAAAGCATTCGTTGTAAAATCTAATAACCTTGTTGGATAACCGTAGTGTTGTAATTTTGATAATATTCCAAATAGTCCTTCACTATAGTGATAATATTCATCAGGATTACTAATAATAGCATCTTTAATTATATTATCTTCATTTTCTATAAATTTTTCATTTCTATATATAGTTGGTTTTAATTCGTATAATTTATTTGAATGTCCTCTAAAAAACCTAGTATGAAAAGGTTTAGGCTCACCTATATTTTCTAATATAGTTATCAAATCCTTAATACTTTCAATATTCATATACTACCTCTGATCTCAATATTATCTTTCTTAAGATATTTCTTCAACGTTTCAATTTCAATAATCCGCTTATGAAACACACTTGCCGCCAACGCCCCATCTACATTCGCTTCCACAAAAGCATCACGGAAATGCGACATTTCCCCTGCGCCACCGGAAGCAATTAAAGGCACCTTGCAAATTGACCGCACTTTTTTAAGTTGTTCAAGATCATACCCCTTACGCACGCCGTCTTGGTTCATCATATTCAGTACGATTTCGCCAGCCCCGCGCTGTTGCACTTCCTGTACCCAATCGAGCAGTTGCCAGTTAGTTTGGCGTGTACGTTTTTCATCACCGGTATATTGATTAACCCAGTATTTGCCCGTTTCCACTTCAAACCAACTATCGATTCCCACCACAACCGCTTGGACACCAAAGCGATCCGCAAGTTGGGTAATCAAATTCGGATCGGCAAGGGCGGGCGAATTAATGGAAATTTTATCTGCACCAAACGCAAATAATTGCTCGGCATCAGAAATTGTTTTAATTCCACCTGCCACGCAAAAAGGAATATCAATCACTTTTGCAACCCGTTCTACCCAACTTTTATCCACTGTTCGACCATCCGATGAGGCAGTGATGTCATAAAACACCAACTCATCCGCACCTTCTTCCGCATAACGTTTTGCAAGCGGGACAATATCGCCGATAATTTCGTGGTTACGAAATTGCACGCCTTTTACCACCTGTCCATCTTTCACGTCTAAACAAGGAATTATCCGTTTTGCCAACATTGAATTGCCTCCGCTACATTAAATTTGCCTTCTAACAACGCACGCCCCACAATCACACCTGCCACGCCGGTGCCTTTTAACGCGGCAATATCGGCAAGCGATCCAATCCCACCTGAAGATTGAAATTGAATGTCCGGATAGTTTGCACAGATTTCACGATAGAGATCCACGTTTGAGCCTGCCAACGTGCCGTCTCGTGAAATATCCGTACATAAAACGTGCTGTAATCCGACCGCTTGATAATCTTCGATCAACGCCTCAAGAGACACGCCGCTTGCCTCTTGCCAACCACTAATAGCAATGATTTTCTGATCGTTTGCATTAATATTTACATCTAACGCCAGTACAAATTTTTCCGCACCGTATTTCTCAAACCAACCTTTGGCCATTACAGGATCTTTCACCGCCGTTGAGCCAATCACCACTCGATTTGCCCCCACTGCCAGTAAATCCATTACATCTTGCTCGGTACGAATACCACCGCCCACTTGGATTTTGCAATTTGTCGCTGCAATAATCTTGCCAATCAGTGCGGTCTGTCTTTGCGTAGGATTTTTTGCACCGGTTAAATCCACCAAATGCAACTGCTCCGCCCCTTGACGAATATAGTCGGCAAATTGCTCGATCGGATTATCAGAATAGGTAGTTTGCTTAGTATAATCCCCCTGATGTAACCGCACGACTTTGCCATCAATGAGATCAAGGGCTGGGATAATAATTGATTTTTTCATTGTGTTTGTTTCCTGTATTTATAATAAAAATAATTAGTTCTCAAAAAAATCTTGATCTATTTTACAAAGTTCTATTGTCTTTTCGACATAAACACCCAATTTATATTTAATCATTAAATCACAAAGTCTATTACCATTTATAAGTACGATTGTCGTTGATTGACTTTTTTTAGCAAATTCTATGGCTTCACGACTAAAATCAGATGTTGTAATAAAAACACCCTTTTTCGTTGGTTTATCTGAAATTGCACCAACAAATTTTTGTAATTCAGGACGGGAAATATTATTTCCCCAACGTTTCGCTTGAATATAAATTTTACTGAGTCCTAGTTCATCCTCGCTAATAATACCGTCAATTCCACCATCTGCACTATTTTGCGTTAAGGATTTTTGACCATTCAACCCATAGCCCATTCTATCTAATAGGTTTAGAACGAGATCTTCAAAAAACTGAGGAGATTGGTTTTTAATTTCATCTAATATTTGTATTTTTAATGCTTCATTTAATTGATTATTTAATTGATCAATCTGTTCCTGAGGGCTTTGTGAACTTTCATTAGTTTCATCAAAAATAGAATTATAATTTTTTTCTTTTTTATTAACTTTTTTATTCCAATTTTTTCTATATTCCTTAAATAATTCATACCATTCTTTAAAACCCTCTTGGCTTTCAGCTGCTTGAATACCAATCTTTGTAATTTGACAAATCCCACGCTGAATACGAATAATGGGAGCTATATCTTTAAAATAGCAAAGATTAGTAATTGCCCAATCAACCCTTGCTTTATATGCCTGCACTCCTGAACTTGTTTTTATTGAAAGTTCATCGTTAGAAAGTTGATAATACTCTTTAATATATTGATATATTTCTTTTTTAGAACGGACCTTCTCATCAGAAAGACACTGCAATATAGGAAAATATACATCAGTATAACTAAACATTTTAGCTCCTAGTCATTCAACCGGTTTTTCATCATATTTCCCCCTTTACTATTTTCCAAATGGGGAAATATGACCTACAGCACTATATATTTTCTACAAAATTTCTCAGCAACATCGCCCCATTTCTCCCCGAGCGTTCCGGGTGGAACTGCACACCGTAGAAGTTTTTATTGGCAATTGCCGCAGAAAATGGCACACCATAATCTGCCTTGGCTATCGTATTTTCATTTGGGAACACCGCATAGCTATGCACAAAATAAAAATGGCTATCTTGATCAATGCCGTGAAATAATGGGTGATCAGGTTGATAATGCACCTTATTCCACCCCATATGTGGCAATGGCAAGCCCGTATTTGGGATTAACTCGGTTTTGCCACGCATTAGATTGAGCGTATCCACATTACCTTCGGCAGAAAATTCCGTCATTAACTGCATTCCTAAACAAATGCCTAGCATTGGTTGTGTTGCGTTTCGGATTGTTTCAATCAAATGGCGATCTTGCAAAATCTTCATCGCCGCTTGTGCCGTTCCCACACCGGGGAGCAACAATTTGTCTGCGGATTTGATTTTTTCTAAATCACAACTAATTTCCGCTTGAATATTCAGGCGATCGAATGCAAATTTTACAGATGACAGGTTTGCACAGCCGGTATCAATAATAATCATGAATCCTCCATTGAAATTTTAGATAGTGATATTTTTTGATTATCATCCTTGAAATATTAATATTAATATTAATATTAGTTCCCATATTCCATATTGTCTTATATATAGTGACTCTATATATGATATAACGTTGTTAATTATTAACCTACAAAAGAAAATTAATATGGCGAAATACAATCCTGGGGATATCGTCCCACAGTCTGGTATTTATGGGCAGTATTCATCTACTGGCATAAAAGAAAATGAAGTAACTTGCGTGAAAGGTGAGCCATTTCCTCCAACACCTCGTCCTAAAATGTATTACAAATTAGTTCGAGCTACTCGCTAAGTTTTATTTTATAAATGGCTAAGTAATTAGCCATTTATTTTTTTATATTAAAATATGGTAAATACTCCCTCAAAAACTTTGAAAAATTCCATTAAACGTTTTTCAACGTGGTTGTAGGGAAACCATTCTGGTATCCATTTAAATCACACTCCGTTTTGATAGGACGCAAGCATTGCGTCCCTACCGCTCACATTATTTACATTTTGCCGAAAATCACAACACTCCCTTACTACTCGGCAATTCATTCCCTTCCACTTTTATACATTGTCTTAACGTTCGTCCAAACACTTTGAATAAGCTCTCGATTTTATGGTGGTCGTTGTCGCCTTTGGTTTTGAGGTGTAGGGTTGCCATTAGGGTGTAGGCGAGGGATTGGAAGAAATGTTCGGTCATTTCGGTGCTGAAGTCGCCGACTTTTTCACGGTTGAATTTGGCTTTAAATTTAAAGTATGGACGGCCCGATAAATCCATTGTGCATTCGGCTTTGCATTCGTCCATTGGTAGCACGAAGCCGAAGCGTTGAATACCACGTTTATCGCCTAATGCCTGTTTTAATGCGCTGCCGAGGGCAAGAGCGGTGTCTTCTACGGTGTGATGTTCGTCAATCCAGAGGTCGCCTTTGCAGGATATATTCATTCTAAAGCCGCCGTGGGTGGCGATTTGGTCTAGCATATGGTCAAAAAAGCCCACGCCTGTGCTGATTTGGTTCACGCCTGTTTCGTCCAGCCAAACTTGCACTTTGATGTCGGTCTCTTTGGTTTTACGTTCCACTTCCGCATAACGAGGTTTACGGTCGCAAAGTGCGGTCGGTTTTGGCAATAATTTTTCCACAATCAAGTCCCAGTTTAATTTTTCGGGGTGATATTGCAGGGCTTGAATCCCCAAATTCTCCGCCAGTTGTACATCGGTCGCTCGGTCGCCAATCACAAAAGAGCGGTCAGGATCAAACAAGTTTTTGTCGATATATTTTTTCAATAATTTTGTTTTCGGTTTGCGACAACCGCAATTATCTTCCGGTTTATGTGGGCAAATTAGCACTTCGTCAAACTTAATGCCTTGCGAACGGAAAATTCCCATCATCGCATTATGTGGTTTGTCAAAATTTTCCTGAGGAAAAGAAGAAGTGCCTAAGCCGTCTTGGTTACTGACCATCACAAATCGGTAGTGATTTTTTAATTTCAGCAAGGCTGGAATGACATTCGGCTCAAGTTTGAGCTTCTCAAGGCTGTCAATTTGAAAATCAGTTTTAGGTTCATCAATTAGTGTGCCGTCTCGGTCAATAAATAGAGTTGATTGCATAATGTTGTCCTCTTTGTTTGCCTGCAAATCGTGTAGGTTGGTTAGTTTCTGCTGTTAGTTGATTGCTGCGATAGCATTAATTACTTGCTGATTTTCCACCGCAGTTCCTACTGTAATTCTAATGTTGTTTTGTAAACCCAATGCTTTATGTTGATCTCGCAAAATAATCCCTTGTTGCCAAAGTGTTTTAAACACTTTTTGTCCATCTTGGAATTTAACCAATAAATAATTGGCTTCACTCGGATAAACTTGTTCAACAAGCGGTAGGTTTTCAAGATTTTTTTGCAGCTCGGCACGGTTTGCCAGCAGCTCGGCGACACGGTTTTGCATTGCTATAATGCCTTCGGGTTGGAGGGCTTGGGCGGCAATATCGGCAACCGGCACGGGTAACGGATAAGGCGCGATAACTTTTTGTAATATAGAAATCAGTTCTGCATTGGCAAGGGTAAAACCACAACGCAATCCTGCTAAAGCAAAGGCTTTGGAAAGGGTGCGGATAATCGCCAAGTGCGGATAATTCGGCAGTTCGTTAGCAAAAGTTGCTTCAGGGCAAAATTCAATATAGGCTTCGTCCACAACCACAATGGCTCGCCCAGCGGTTATTTGCAAAAGTTTAAGCAAATCCGATCGCTTGATCAGATTACCTGTCGGATTATTCGGGCTACACACAAACACCACTTTTACGCCATCCAGTTGACCTTCAATTTCGGCAAGATTGAGCTGAAAATCGGCGGTAAGCGGCACGGTTTTACAGGCAATGCCACAGGTTTCGGCACTCACTGCATACATTCCATAAGTAGGTGGGCAATAAAGTACGCTATCATTGGGTTCGCAAAATGCACGGATAATCAATTCAATACTTTCATCCCCACCACGGCTCACCAATACATTTTCAGGTTGAAACTTCGCATAGCGGGCATAATGTTCTATTACTGCCTGCGGTTGTGGTTCAGGATAGCGGTTAAAAGTGCGGTTGATTAAATCAAAATTTGGCGAAGTGGGATATTCGTTCGCATTCAACCAGATTGTACCCTTGCCCCCCAGTTTTCGAGCGGATTGATAAGGAGTAAGGGCTTGGATGTTTTTTCTTGAGAGTTGTGAAATTGTCATCGTTTTTCCTATTTTTCTATTTAAGTAATTACTGTTTTTAATATCCTTTAATCAACCTTTTTCAACATATGCATAATGAGGCGGATCAAGGTATCTTTTTGCTTAGGATCGGATTCTGCCACCAATAGGGTTAATGCAGCCAAGCCGGTATCATTGATCACAGGTTGATTTTCAGCATTAAATAAACGGTGATTGCGGTGTAAAAAATCAACAAATAAGAATGCCCCACTCCGTTTGTTTCCATCTGAAAAAGGGTGATTTTTTACAATAAAGTAAAGCAAATGGGCGGCTTTAGCTTCAATACTCGGATAAGCCGGCTCACCAAAGATAGTTTGATCCAAATTGCCAAAAATAGCGGCAAGCCCATTATCACGTTCCCGCCCGAATAAATCCGAAGCTTCTCCGCGTGCTACAAGCTGTTTCTTAAAATTTAATAAAGCTGTATGGGCTTCATCAAGTGGCGGCAATGTACCACCCTGCTCCGTTTTCGGTTCAACTAATAATCCCTCGTCATATTGCTGTAGCCACAAGAATGTTTGCGCATAACGGCTCACAATATCCACTAATCCCCGCCCACTTTCTACGGTCAACTCTGATGAACCCGCTGTTTTTTGAATGAGTGCCAATGCCTGCTCTAATTCCACCGCATTTTGTTGCAAGCGTTTTTGATTTAACGCATAACCTTTGACAAGATAATCTTTCAAACGGGCTGTTACCCAACGACGGAATGCAACGCCTTGTGGGGACTTAATGCGATACCCTACAGAAATAATCGTTTCTAAATCATAGAATGTTACCGGACGGTCTGAAGAAGCAATATGCATTTTTTGCATATTGCTTTTTTCATTTATCTCCTCTTCCTCAAGAGCATTTGTTATATGACGTGAAATAACAGACTGATTCCGCCCAAATAGTGCCACCATCTGAGCCTGTGAAAGCCAAACCGTTTCATTTTCAAACCGCACTTCAACTTGAGTTTGCCCGTCTTGGGTTTGGTAAATTTCAATTGGATTTTGCATTTAACCTCCTTTTTAAATGTCTAACCTTTTAAACATCTAATTTCACCAACCGAATAGCCACTGCCTGTTTATGTGCCTCAAGCTGTTCTGCGGCCGCCATTTGCATTACGGTTTCAGAAAGATTTTTAAAGCCCTGAGGTGTGAGTTCTTGCACCGTCATTCGTTTGCTGAAATCTGCTAAACCAAGGCTTGAGTAGGTTTTCGTGTAGCCATAAGTCGGTAAAACGTGATTGGTGCCACTGGCATAGTCGCCCATACTTTCAGGGCTGTATGCCCCTAAGAAAATCGATCCTGCGTTATCCAACTGTGGTAATAATTCACGGGCATTCTGCGTTTGTACGATGAGATGTTCCGGTGCGTATTCATTGCTAATTTCAACGGCTTGCTCAAGATTTTCTGCGATAAAAGTACGGCTATGGCTTAATGCTTTGCGGGCAGTCTCTGCACGAGGCAACGCCGCCAATTGGCGTTCAATCGAAAGTGCGGTCGATTTTGCCAGCGTTTTGCTTGTCGTCACCAAAATCACTTGGCTATCTGCACCGTGTTCCGCTTGGGAAAGTAAATCGGTTGCGACAAAATCAGGCTCGGCAGTTTCATCGGCAATCACCAATACTTCCGAAGGCCCTGCCGGCATATCAATGGCTGTGCCGTTTTGCGTAACTTGGCGTTTGGCTTCGGTGACAAAGGCATTACCCGGGCCAAAAATTTTATCCACTTTCGCTACCGTTTCCGTTCCCTGTGCCATCGCAAAAATTGCCTGCGCTCCGCCTACGGTATAAATAGTTTCCACGCCACAAAGGTTTGCGGCATATAAAATTTCATCGGCAATCGGTGGCGGTGAACAAAGCACGATTTTCTTGCAACCTGCAATCTTTGCCGGAATGGCGAGCATTAATACCGTTGAGAATAATGGCGCAGAACCACCCGGAATATAAAGCCCTACACGAGAAATCGGGCGTATCACTACTTGGCAACGCACACCCGGTTGGGTTTCAAGATCAATTTCTTGATTTTGCTGTGCTTTGTGAAAGGTTTCGATATTAGCTTTTGCTTGTTGAATGGCTTGACGAAGTTGAGGTGAAATACGTTCACTTGCTGCTGCAATTTCTTCTGCGGATACGCTCAGTTTTTCCAATTTCACTTTGTCAAATTTTTCAGCCAATTCAAACAGGGCTTGATCACCATTTTTGGTGACATTGTCACGAATAGCCACCACTGCTTGGGTAATACGCTCCCCGATTTTTTGAGCCGGACGGGAAAGTGCCTGTGATTTTTCGGTTTCAGATAAATTATTCCAAATAAGTGTTTGCATATTTCACTCCTTATTATTCGCTAATGTTATTTTTCTTTTAGCTTCGATTGATATTCAATAGGCAATTATTCCATCATCTTTTCAATGGGTAGAACAAGAATTGAACTTGCACCAACTGCTTTCAACTGCTCCATCGTTTCCCAAAATAAATTTTCTTGGCTAACCACGTGCATTGCGACTTTTGAGCTATCTGTGGCAAGTGGCAGAATGGTTGGATTTTCCACTCCCGGTAAAAGTGCGGTTATCTCTGCCAGTTTTTCTTTTGGTGCGTGCAACATAATATATTTGCTTTCTGCAGCTTGTTGCACCCCTTGAATACGGGTGAGCAAGCGCTCTACCAATGCTTGTTTTTCCTCTGAAAGGGGTTCGGCTCGTTGAATCAGGCAGGCTTTGGAACGATAAATCACTTCCACTTCTTTTAAGCCGTTAGCCTCTAAGGTTGCACCGGAAGAAACCAAATCACAAATAGCATTGGCAATGCCGGCGCTGGGTGCGACTTCCACCGAGCCATTCAGTAAACAGCTTTTGAAGGGAATATTTTGGGCGTTCATATAACGCTTGAGCAAATTAGGATAAGAGGTGCCAATGCGGGTATTGGCAAGATCTTGTATGCTTTGATAGCACCGATCGCGATCAACGGCAAGGGAAAGACGACAACCGCCAAAATCAAGTTGTCGAAGTTTTTTATATTGGACTGTTTCACCCGTGGCTAAACGCCCCAATTCTTCCTCCTCTAGCACATTTTCACCAATAATACCAAGATCCACCACACCATCAAAAATCAGTCCCGGAATATCATCATCACGCACCCGTAAAATTTCAATCGGCATATTTTCCGAATAGGCAATTAAACGTTGTTCATTCCAGTTAATTCTTACGCCACACTGTTTGAGTAATTCACTACAATCTTTGCTTAAACGCCCTTTCTTTTGCATTGCAATACGAAGACGATTTGGAACATTCGTTGTATTAATTGTGTTTGTCATATTATTTTTCCTTATAGTTTAGATAAAAAGAAACCCCTCGAAATGAACTTCCGAGGGGGGATATTTGTTTATGATATTTTCGCACTCGGAAGACTGATATTTATCTTCCGCCACGCCAAAACGCCCGAAAGATAATCAGGTGTAATGGTGGAGGTGATGAGTGCGAATTATTGTCATAATCTTATTCCAATTTGGTGAAGATGGGCTTGAGTTTAAGCTCAAAAGATAAATTTAATCAAGCCCTTTTTTAAAATTTTCTTGATATATGTCAAGAAAATCCCCCGAAAACTTGCCAAATCCGCTTATTCCGCCTACAATTCGTCCCCCATTTGTAGTTCGCAAACCTCCTACATAAAAAAACTAGGTATCAAAAATGAATATTTCAAATCCTAATCACGATCGCAAAGCCCTTGTGATCTTCTCCGGTGGACAAGACTCCACCACCTGTTTATTTCAAGCCATTGCCGATTACGGCAAAGAAAATGTCGAAGTCATCACCTTTCAATATGGTCAACGCCACGCCATTGAACTGGAAAAAGCACGTTGGATCGCCCAAGATCTCGGCATAAAACAAACTTTCATCGATACTTCCGTCATCAAAGCCATTACCCATAATGCGTTGATGGATGAAAACGCTAAAATCGAACAAAAAAACAATGAATTGCCAAATACTTTTGTGGACGGTCGCAATGCCTTATTTCTGCTTTATGCGGCAATTTATGCCAAAGGACAAGGTATTCAAGATATTATCACCGGCGTTTGTGAAACCGATTTCAGCGGCTATCCCGATTGCCGTGATGTCTTCATTAAATCGATGAATGTAACCCTTAATCTGGCAATGGATTATCAATTCAACCTAAAAACCCCATTAATGTACCTCACCAAAGCACAAACTTGGCAACTTGCCGATGAATTGGGTGTATTGGATTACATTCGTCATCACACGCACACCTGCTATGAGGGGGGGGAAGGCGGCTGCGGCAAATGCCCAAGCTGTGTATTGCGTGATAAAGGACTGGCGGAATATTTGGTACAAAAAGGCGGTGAAAATGTTTAAGGTTTCTAAAGAATTTAGCTTTGATATGGCACATTTGTTAGATGGACACGATGGAAAATGCCAAAACTTACACGGTCACACCTATAAATTACAAGTGGAAATTGCCGGTGATTTGCACCAATACGGCGCCAAAAAAGCAATGGTAATGGATTTTTCCGATTTAAAGGCTATCGTCAAAAAAGCTATTTTAGATCCGATGGATCACGCCTTTATTTACGATCAAACCAGCGAGCGGGAAAGTAAAATCGCCCACCTTTTACAAGATCTCCGCTCCAAAACCTTTGGCGTGCCTTTCCGCACCACCGCTGAAGAAATGGCTCGTTTTATTTTTAATCGCTTGAAATATGAGGAAAAACTGCCCGTTTCGGCAATCCGTTTATGGGAAACGCCCACCTCATTTTGTGAATACGGAGAATAGGTGTGGTGCAAAATCAATATAATTTAGAACCGCACTTTAATATCGTGGAAATCTTTGAAAGCCTGCAAGGGGAAGGCTTCAACACCGGTATGCCAAGTATTTTCGTGCGTTTTGGCAAATGCAATCTCGCCTGCCCTTGGTGCGACACGCCTTATAATCAATTTGAACCTTGGTCGGCTTCACAAATTTTGGCAAAAGTGCGGTCATTTTCGGCGAAGAATATTATCATCACCGGTGGTGAACCCACCATCGTGCCAAAAATTGAATTTTTACTCGATCAATTTAAGGCTGAGGGCTATTTTTTGGCGATTGAAACCAACGGATTAAAGCCTGTTCCCTCACAAATCGACTATATCGCCACCAGCCCCAAACGTCTTTATGCACATAAATACACGCAACGTTGTATTCAATTTGCCGATGAGGTACGTATTGTCGCCGATGAAAACATACTTTCTTTTTGCGAATTAATAGAACAAAAAATTCAAGCGAAGCATTACTATCTCTCCCCTTGTGAAATCGATGGCAAAATGAACTTGTTGGAAACCATCACACAACTTGGTCAACTCAATCAACGCCCCAATAAACCCAAATGGCAACTGAGTTTGCAAACCCATAAGTTAGTCGGCATTGAATAAAATTTGGTCGGCAAATTTCTTGCTCAAATGCCTTTTCGCCGACACTTTTTTTTCGTACCATAACGCACCTTTTTCTTATTCCTTTTCATTATGAACAATCTTGAATTAGAACAGCTTCTCCACCAAAAACTCAACGCAGATAAAATCAGCGATTACGCACCAAATGGTTTGCAAGTAGAAGGCAAAGCCAATATCCAAAAAATCATTACCGGCGTCACAGCCAGTCAAGCCTTAATTGATTATGCCGTCAGCCAAAAAGCTGATGGGATTTTGGTTCATCACGGCTATTTTTGGAAAAGCGAAAATCCTTGTATTCGCGGAATGAAAGGTAAGCGAATTAAAACCTTACTTGTAAATGACATCAATTTATATGGCTACCATTTGCCTTTAGATGTACATCCCGAACTGGGCAACAACGCACAACTCGCGGCGTTATTGGGCATTGAAAATTTACAACCCTTAGAAAATAGCCCAGCGAGTATTCCGGTTTGGGGAACATTAGCCGAACCTATTTCTGCAGAAGATTTTGCAGCACGAATTGAACAGGCACTAAACCGAAAACCACTCATTTGCACCGAAAACGGCCCGCACTTAATCCGCAAAATCGGCATTTGTACCGGTGGCGGGCAAGGTTATATTGATTTAGCTGCCGCAAAAGGTTGCGATGCCTTCATTACCGGTGAAGTATCGGAGCAAACCATTCATTCGGCACGGGAACAAGGCATTCATTTCTTCGCTGCAGGACACCACGCCACCGAGCGTTACGGCATAAAAGCCTTGGGTGAATGGCTTGCAAAAGAATATGGTTTTGAGGTGGAATTTAAGGATATTGATAATCCTGCCTAAACAGGAAATAACAGGTTCAACCAAAAGCGATATCATTGCCCCAATGGGGTAAAACAAGTATAATCCGCTCAATTTTTTATTCAACAAACAGGAAAAAATTATGGGTTTCTTAACAGGTAAACGAATTTTAGTCACCGGTCTTGCCAGCAATCGTTCTATTGCTTACGGCATTGCAAAATCAATGAAAGAACAAGGTGCAGAACTGGCTTTCACTTATTTAAACGACAAATTACAACCGCGTGTAGAAGAATTTGCCAAAGAATTTGATTCAAATATCGTGCTTCCGTTAGATGTCGCAACGGACGAAAGCATTCAAAACTGCTTTGCCGAACTCAGCAAACATTGGGATAAATTTGACGGTTTTGTTCACGCCATTGCCTTTGCACCGGGCGATCAATTAGACGGCGATTATGTCAAGGCGGCTACCCGTGAAGGCTATCGTATTGCACACGATATTAGTGCATACAGCTTTGTCGCAATGGCACAGGCTGCACGCCCATATCTTAATCCAAATGCCGCCTTATTAACCCTTTCTTACTTGGGGGCAGAACGTGCTATTCCTAACTACAATGTTATGTGCTTGGCAAAAGCCTCATTAGAAGCGGCAACCCGTGTGATGGCAGCGGATTTAGGCAAAGAAGGCATTCGTGTTAATGCCATTTCTGCCGGTCCAATCCGCACATTGGCAGCATCCGGCATTAAAAACTTCAAAAAAATGCTTTCTGCCTTTGAGAAAACCGCAGCATTACGCCGTACCGTAACCATTGAAGATGTGGGTAATTCTGCCGCATTCTTATGTTCTGATTTAGCTTCCGGTATCACCGGTGAAATCGTCCACGTGGATGCCGGTTTCAGCATCACAGCAATGGGTGAATTAGGCGAAGAATAATCTCTCATCAATTAATCGGCAGGTTGTTTAAATAACCTGCCTTTTCTGTTTTGTGGGCGTGTGATACGCCTTTCTTAATCTTAATGACCAACAATAATCAATCACTATGTTTCAAGACAATCCCCTACTGGCACAACTCAAGCAACAAATTCACGACAGCAAAGAACGTGTGGAAGGTATCGTAAAAGGCACGGATAAAGCCTACGGTTTTTTAGAATGTGATAAGAAAACCTATTTTATTGCTCCACCGGCAATGAAAAAAGTAATGCACGGCGATAAAATCGCCGCCACCATTGAAAAACAAGGCGATAAAGAACAAGCCGAACCGGAATCCCTGATTGAGCCAATGCTCACCCGCTTTATTGCCAAAGTACGTTTCAATAAAGATAAAAAATTACAAGTATTGGTGGATCACCCAAGCATTAATCAACCAATCGGCGCACAACAAGCCAAATCGGTAAAAGAAGAATTGCAGGAAGGCGATTGGGTGGTGGCAAATTTGAAAACCCATCCATTACGGGATGATCGTTTTTTCTATGCCACCATTAATCAATTTATTTGCCGTGCCAATGATGAATTCGCCCCTTGGTGGGTGACGCTTGCACGCCACGAACAATCACGCTATCCGGTGCAAGGGGCGGATCGTTATGAAATGATCGATCAACAAACACGCGAAGATTTGACCGCACTTCATTTCGTCACCATCGACAGTGAAAGCACGCAAGATATGGACGATGCCCTCTATATTGAGCCGATCGAACAAAATGGCGAACAAAGCGGTTGGAAACTTGCGGTGGCGATTGCCGATCCTACAGCCTATATCGCCCTTGATTCACAAATCGAAAAAGATGCGAAACAGCGTTGTTTTACCAACTATTTACCGGGTTTTAACATTCCAATGTTGCCACGTGAGTTGTCTGATGATCTTTGTTCCTTAATGGCAAAGGAAACCCGTCCTGCGTTGGTTTGTTATATTGAAACGGATTTACAAGGTAATATCACGGCAAAACCGCATTTTGTTTCCGCTTACGTGCAATCCAAAGCCAAATTGGCTTATAACAAAGTTTCCGATTATTTGGAACAAATTCCAAATGCTTGGCAGCCCGAGACAACCGAAATTGCCGAGCAAATTCACCACTTACACCAATTCACCCTTGCCCGAATAGACTGGCGTAAAACCCATTCTTTATTGTTTAAAGAAAAACCGGACTATTCTTTTGTGCTTGCCGAAAATGGCAAGGTAGAGGAAATCAAAGCCGAATACCGCCGCATTGCGAATCAAATTGTGGAAGAGTCGATGATTATCGCCAATATCTGTGCGGCTCAATTCTTAAACGAAAATGCCCATACGGGAATTTTCAACACGCATAGCGGGTTTGACAAAAAATACTTAGAAAACGCCCACAACTTCTTAATGGCAAATTTAGCCAATGAAGAAAATCAAGCGGAACTGGCGGAACGTTATTCCGTAGAAAATTTGGCAACCTTAAAAGGCTATTGCCAAATGCGCCACGATATTGAACCGATTGAAGGCGATTATTTGGAATTCCGTTTACGCCGTTATTTAACCTTTGCCGAATTTAAAGCGGAGCTTGCTCCACACTTTGGATTAGGTTTGGAAGGCTACGCCACTTGGACTTCGCCGATTCGTAAATATTCCGATATGGTAAATCATCGTTTAATCAAAGCCGTACTGACACAACAAAACTGTGAAAAACCACAAGATGAGGTGTTAGCGCGCTTACAAGAAGCTCGCCGCCAAAATCGCTTGGTGGAACGTGATATTGCCGATTGGCTGTATTGCCGTTATCTTGCCGATAAAGTCGCCAAAAATGCCGAATTTGAAGCAGAAGTGCAAGATGTAATGCGTGGCGGTCTGCGTGTACAATTATTGGAAAATGGTGCGTCAATGTTTGTGCCTGCCTCAACCCTTCACAATAATAAGGAAGAAATGCAGGTCAATTCTGACGAACTCGCCCTTTATATTAAAGGTGAACGCACCTATAAAATCGGCGATCTGATCAAGGTAAAACTCACGGAAGTAAAAGAAGAAACAAGAAGTATCATCGGCTCGGTGGTTGTATAACATAAAAAATGGCGTTTTCATTAACGCCATTTTTACAATATAACCAAGCAAATCCACAAAGAGAAAATAACCTGAATACTAAGAATGCCACATCGGTGTTCTTTATTAAAATCTAATAATTTCAATCAGTTAAATAATGTGTGCAATATTCCGACTTCTGTCAAAAAGAAGATAAATAAATAATTTCATCCGCCAGTTGATCAATAAAACCTTGATGATGAGAAGAAATGATCATCGGCAAATTTAGTTCCTGCAAAAGTGCGGTCAATTTTTCGGTATTTTTTCCATCAAGTCCATTGGTGGGTTCATCTAATAAGAGGATTTTCGGCTGCATAGCCAATACGCCGGCAAGGGCGGTGAAATTTTTTTCGCCACCGGAAAGAGTATGTACCGTTCGATCTTTTAAATGAGCAATACCAAGCCTTTCCAGCTGTTCTTCCGCCATTATATAGGCTTGCTTGCGAGGGAGATTTTGATTTAACGGCCCGAAAGCCACATCATCCAATACGGTTGGGCCGAAAAGTTGATCCTCCGCATTTTGAAAGCAAATCCCTATCGTGCCACGAAAGGGAGAAAAATCTTTTTCTGTGCGACAGGTTTTGCCAAAGAGTTGAATCTCCCCTTTCGAGATCGGCACAAAGCCAAGCAATGCCAATAATAAGGTGGTTTTGCCCGAGCCAATTTCCCCTTGAATAAAAAGACGTTTAGGTTCATTTAAACAAAAAGTTAAGCCCTGAATAATGGTTTTGTCATTGCGTTTGATAGAAAGATCTTTAACCGCCAACATTTTCTTTTTCCTTTTTAGAACCGAATTGAAAACCACGACATTTTAAGGCAATCTGCGCCGTTTCTGCCTTCAACAGGGCGTGAATCAGCAGTAACGCCACACGTTGCGCCGTCACATAAAAAGTGCGGCGATTTAATCCGGCACGAAACCCGCGGGCGCGCATTGCCATTTCCATTTTTTGATGAAGTTCTCCAAGCAATGCGATGTAACGTATTGTCAGAACAAATAGCTGTATCAATTTTTCAGGCAGGGGCAGTTTTCCAAGGGATTGGATCAGCACGGCATCGTTAATATTCCATAAAAAAAGCCAAAGTGAAAACAGCAATAAATTCATCCGTAAGGTCAGAATTTCTGCCAATTCAATGCCTTCAGGATTCCATTTAAGCCCACCTTCCACAAACTGAAAACTTAATGTCGCCCAAATCAGGAAAATAAAAATCAATAACTTGAGCCAACGTTTAACATAGGGAAAAAATTTTTTTTGATGATGATTCAGCAGAATAAAAAAAGCAAACATCACGCCAATATTAAGCGTGAGAAGCGAAGCTAAATCCTTTAGTCCGCTAATGAGAAATCCCCAGATAAAGAGATAGATCAATCTAAAGTGCGGTTGAAATAATGGGTATTTTTTCATAAGTGAAATGTGGTGCGATCTAATGCTTGTGGGTACATTTTGTTCAGCAATGAAATAACGCCTACACTGATAACGCTATCAAGCAAAAACACAGGCAAATGAGAAATTAACAGCAACCAAGCCAGATTCGTGTAGCTTTTCCCGCCATCCAACATTAATACCAACGCTGCCAATGCACCTGCGCCCCCCACACCAATGACACCCACGCCAATGCCTGTGATAAGACGATCTTTCAATGCCATTTGAGGTGTTAAAAATGAACGGAAAAGATAATGGGCAATCACCGCCGGTATCACCATTATGCAAAGATTTACACCAAGCACCGCAAAACCGCCGAATGAGAAAAATAAAACTTGTAATAGTAACGCAATAAGAAAAGCAGGAAATACCGCCCAACCGAGAAATAGCCCCGCCATACCGTTTAAAATTAAATGCACACTACCAATTCCCACAGGAATGTGGATCGTTCCTGCCACAAAAAAAGCGGCAGAAAATAATGCCGCAAGCGGCAAACGCTCAGTCTCTAAACAGCGTAATCCCACGGCTACGCCCACCACTGCAAGGGCTGTGCCAATTAATAAAATTGGTGTGTGTAATACACCTTCGGATAAATGCATTATGACCGCCCTTGCTTAACTTTGCGTGCATTTAACCACGCTATCAATCCGGCGATACCAACAATATAGCCAATACCGCCCAAAATATCGTGCAGATAAATTTTGTCTTTGAGACGGGCAATGTCTTCACGCAATAGCATCAGATCTGATGAGTTATCGTTTGAGGCTACGGCACGATCTGCCACCACGGCGACACGGTGTCCTTCTTCCCCTTCTACCACCACTTTTAAAGTCGTATTGGTGACATCCGGCACGCTAATATTAAACGTCCCCTTAGTATCGGTTTTTGTATTTAAAATCGGCTCATTTATGCCGGAACGGAACACTTCCAAATAGGTTTCGGTAGCGGGTGTCATATCGGAATAATAGGCTTTTCCCGAAAGCTGCCGCCCGTCATATTGAGCAAAGGCATAAAGTGCGTGAGCATTGGCATTTGGCAAATATAATGCGATGAAAAGTGTGGTCAAAAATAGCAAAGTTTTCATAAATAACCCGATTATTCCGCGTCAAAAGTCAGCATATATTCAATAGAACGGCGATCATAGTCGGGATGATTTTCGACTTTCTCGTCAAATTCCGCCCACACTTTGTTGTATCCTTTTGTAGGTATAAATTTGGCAATGCCTTTTTCGCTGGTTAAGCTGAAAGGTGCGTCTTCGCCAGCACCGACTTTAATCCCTTGCATTGGTTTTCCATTATGCAATACCAAAATGGAAAGTGGTTCTCCGGCTTGTGCCTTCGTTTGTGGAATAAGTTCATACGCCACATTGTGAGCTTTAAAAGCCTGCTCTCCCCATTTTAAGATGGCTTTACCCAGCTTCATCGGATTAGTGCTAAATTCTGCCTCAGGCACTTCACGCTTTGTTTTTTCCACATACTTTCCGCTAGGCAATTTTGACCATACGCCATTATTAAACTGCATAAACACCATATCGGATTTTGGCGTTAAATAGGCTTCACCATTTTTAAATACATACTCAAGTGCGGTCAATTTTCCTTGAGAATTTAGGTTTTCAATCGATTGGATTTTATGTTGAGGGTAAGTTTCCGTTTCTAAATGCCCGAATTTCATCACATATTCACCTTGTGATGGAGTCGGCTCAAGCCAGATATTATGTGCATTTGCGATGGAAAAAGTAAAAAGTGCGGTCAATCCCAGCGTTATTTTTTTCAATTTCATTTTCTATCCTATTTGTGAAATTTTGCCTATGATAAAATATGAAGTAACTTCATAGTCAAGCAAATTCTAAGGGAAACCAATGAAAATCGGTCAACTTGCCAAAGCCTTAAACTGCACCGTAGAAACCATTCGATTCTATGAAAAACAAGGCTTGCTCCCTGCCCCACAACGTACAAGCGGTAATTTTCGGCAATACAATGCCGATCACGTGCAACGCCTCTCTTTTATTTGCCATTGCCGTAGTTTGAATTTGTCATTAAGTGAAATTAAAACCCTTATTTCACTGGAAAATCAGACTGAACAACGTTCGGAAGAAATTAATAAATTACTAGATCGTCACATTAAAGATATTGCAAAACGCATTCACGAATTGGCGCATTTGCGAATGAAATTAATTGAATTGAGAGAAAAAACCGCCACAACCGATGAAGATCCAATGAAGTTATTACTGCAACACAGTGGCGTGAAATTTGTACGATTATCCCGTTAAAATAAAAAACCGCACTTCGGTTTCCCCAAAAGTGCGGTTGTTTTTTACAGCGTTTTTAAAGTGCTTTTAAAATATCTTCAACACGATCTTTCGCATCACCAAAGAGCATTTGGGTATTCTCTTTGAAGAATAATGGATTTTGCACGCCGGCATAGCCCACTGCCATTGAACGTTTGAACACGATCACATTTTGCGCTTTCCACACTTCCAATACCGGCATTCCGGCAATTGGGCTATTTGGATCTTCCATTGCCGCCGGATTCACGGTGTCGTTTGCACCGATCACCAAAACCACATCGGTATCTGCAAAATCATCATTGATTTCATCCATTTCAAGCACCACGTCATAAGGCACTTTGGCTTCGGCTAAAAGTACATTCATATGACCCGGTAAACGGCCGGCAACAGGGTGAATACCAAAACGCACATTTACACCGCGTTCACGCAATTTTGCCGTAATATCTGCAACCGGATATTGCGCTTGCGCCACCGCCATACCGTATCCCGGCGTGATAATAACAGAACCGGCATTTTTCAATAATTCTGCCACTTCTTCTGCCGTGGTTTCACGGTGTTCGCCTTGTTCTTCTTCGGAAGAAACCTGAACATCGTTACCAAAACCACCAGCAATCACGCTGATAAACGAACGGTTCATCGCTTTACACATAATGTAAGAAAGAATTGCACCGGAAGATCCCACCAGCGCACCGGTAACGATAAGCAAGTCATTATTCAACATAAAGCCTGCCGCCGCCGCAGCCCAACCGGAATAGGAATTAAGCATTGAAACCACCACCGGCATATCCGCACCACCAATGGAAGCCACCAAATGCCAACCGAATGCCAACGCAATAGCCGTCATTAATAACACCGGGAAAATACTATCCGGATTTTTCAAGAAGGCGATCATCAACAAAGCAGAAACCACGATAGCCGCTAAATTTAATTTATGGCGATGTGGCAACATTAGGGCTTTAGAATTAATTTTGCCGCTTAACTTACCAAATGCCACCACAGAACCGGTGAAAGTTACCGCACCGATAAAGATACCAAGAAATACTTCCACATTGTGGATATTGCTCAATACGGCTTGTTCGGCAACAAATGCCGCTTGTGCTGCGGTATCTAAATTCTCAGGCACCACTGCTTCGTGATGTAAACCGTAGCTGTTAAAGCCAACCAACACGGCGGCTAAACCAACAAAGCTGTGTAAAATCGCCACAAGCTCCGGCATTTCGGTCATTTCAACTTTTAATGCGCGTTGAACGCCGATCACACCACCGATGATCATCGCAATGATAATCCAAAATGTTCCTTCGGAATGTGGTCCGAAAATGGTTGCCACTAAGGCAATTGCCATTCCGACAATACCAAACCAACAACCTGCTTTGGCGGTTTCGTGTTTAGAAAGCCCCGCTAAGCTCATAATGAAAAGTAATGCCGCTAAAATATAGGCAGCCTGTACTAAACCTTCAGACATTGCGCTCTCCTTAACCTTTTCTAAACATTGCTAACATACGTTGCGTGACACGGAAACCACCGAAAATATTGATACTCGCCACCAAAATAGCAACAAAGGCGAGTAAATCAATAAAGAGATTACCGGTCGGTTGGCGAATTTGTAATAACGCGCCCACAATGATGATGCCGGAAATCGCATTGGTTACCGCCATTAATGGTGTGTGTAATGCGTGGCTGACGTTCCAAACCACGTAATATCCCACCACACAAGCCAAGACAAAGACGGTAAAGTGAGATAAAAATGCAGCCGGTGCAACGGAGGCAAGCCACAGGAAAAGCACGCCAACCCCTGCCATTACGCCATATTTCACTTTAGGATCGACAGGTTTGGCTTCTTTTTTCTCTGCGATTGGTGCTGCCGCCTTAGCCTCTTGTTTTGGCTGTGCCGATACTTGAATTTGTGCCGGTGGAATTTCTTCCCCATCACGCACAACGGTTACACCACGTAACACCACATCATCAAAATCAATATTGATATTGCCGTCTTTCTCTTTGCACAAGAGTTTTAATAAATTGACTAAGTTTGTGCCGTAAAGTTGGGAAGATTGTGTTGGCAGACGACTTGGGAAATCCGTATAACCAATCACTTTCACTTGATTTTCAGTCGTCACCACTTTACCTGCTTGGGTATATTCGCAGTTACCACCTGTTGCAGCGGCTAAATCTACAATCACCGAACCCGGTTTCATTGAATCAACCATTTCTTTGGTGATTAAACGTGGCGCAGGTTTACCCGGAATCGCAGCCGTGGTGATAATAATATCGACTTCTTTTGCTTGTTCTGCATAAAGTGCCATTGCGCGGCGGTTAAATTCTTCCGACATTACTTTGGCATAGCCGTCACCGCTGCCCCCTTCTTCTTTGAAATCAATTTCTAAGAAGCTTGCGCCCATACTTTGGACTTGTTCTTTCACCTCCGGACGGGAGTCAAAGGCTCGCACAATCGCACCAAGGCTATTTGCTGCACCAATCGCAGCAAGACCGGCGACACCGGCACCGATAATCAATACTTTTGCCGGTGGCACTTTACCTGCAGCCGTAATTTGACCGGTGAAGAAACTGCCAAATTCGTGTGCTGCTTCAATCACCGCACGATAGCCGGAAATGTTCGCCATTGAACTTAATGCATCCAAGGCTTGCGCACGAGAAATACGTGGCACAGCATCCATCGCAAGAACATTAATTTTCTTCGCTGTAAGTTTTTGCATTAATTCCGGATTTTGCGCACGCCAAATGAAGCTCACAAGGGTTGACCCCTCTTTCATTTGTGCGATCTCTTCATCCGTAGGCGGATTCACTTTAAAAATGATGTCTGATTGCCAAATTTCAGCCGCCGTGCCAATTTTCGCACCGGCATCTAAAAATGCTTGATCCTCAAAACTTGCTTTAAAACCGGCATCGTGTTCCACGATGACGTCAAAGCCCAATTTCAGGATCTGCTGCACCGTTTTTGGCGTTGCCGCCACACGGCTTTCATTATCAAGCAGTTCTCTTGGTACACCAATTAACATACTGTTTCCCTCTGATTGATGATTGGGTTAATGATTGTGTCGAATGAATACTCATTCTCCCTGTAAATGACAAAAGTCAAACAGGTGTAAATGTATCATTGTTCCCATTAAATTTGTTAGCTTTTTTTACTGATTTGACAAGATATTGTGATAGGCATCACAAAAAGGAAAGGAAGGAAATAAAACGGATAAACAAGGTAATTATTACTTAAATTAAAATAATCACTTCATTATTAAATCACTAAAGCAGTAATAAAAAAACGGTGGAAAAATCCACCGCTCTTTTACTTAAATAAAACGATTACTCAACAATTAAAGTACGGCATACATTAGTGTGTTTAATTGACTCATCACCTTGTGTCAATAACACTAAATCACCTGAATTTAAGTAACCTTTTTCTTTTAGCATTGCGATTGCCGCTTGCGCACCGCTTGCACTGCGAGATTCTACATCGCTAAATACCGGAGTTACACCACGGTATAAAGAACAAAGATTTAAGGTTTCTTGGTTACGGGATAAAGCAAAGATTGGTAAGCCTGAACTAATTCGGGACATTAATAACGCGGTACGACCACTGTGGGTTAATGCAATAATAGCCGCTACGCCTTTCATATGGTTTGCAGAATACATAGCCGACATTGCTACAGCTTCTTCAATATCTTCAAACTCTCTATCCATACGGTGGCGGGAAACATTCACGCTAGGCATTTTTTCCGCCCCTAAACACACGCGAGCCATTGCCGCCACGGTTTCTGCCGGATATTGACCTGCTGCGGTTTCAGCCGAAAGCATTACTGCATCTGTACCATCTAATACCGCATTTGCAACGTCCATTACTTCCGCACGGGTTGGCATTGGATTGCTGATCATTGATTCCATCATTTGCGTTGCCGTGATAACCGCACGATTTAATTGACGGGAACGGCGAATGAGTTTTTTCTGCACGCCAACCAATTCAGGATCACCGATTTCAACGCCTAAGTCACCACGTGCGACCATAATCACATCCGATGCTAAAATAATGTCGTCCATTGAAGCGTCATCAACCACCGTTTCTGCACGTTCAACTTTTGCCACAATTTTCGCATTTAAACCGGCTTGTTGTGCCAATTCACGTGCATAGTTCAAGTCTGCACTTGAACGAGGGAAAGACACCGCCAAGAAATCAACACCGATACGTGCCGCAGTGATAATATCCGCTTTGTCTTTTTCGGTTAACGCATCAGCCGATAAACCACCACCTAATTTATTGATACCTTTGTTATTTGATAAAGGACCACCAACGGTAACCTCAGTGAACACTTTAGCCCCTTCGGTTGATAACACTTTTAATTGAACACGACCATCGTCCAATAGAAGAATGTCGCCAGGAACAACATCTTGAGGAAGGGTTTTATAGTCTAAACCTACTGCTTCTTGATTGCCTTCACCTTTTGGCAATTCGGCATCAAGAATAAATTTATCGCCTACGTTTAAGAAAATTTTGCCGTCTTTAAAAGTTGAAACACGAATTTTAGGTCCTTGTAAATCACCCAAAATCGCCACGGTTTTACCTAATTTTTTTGCAATAGAACGAACACGTTCGGCACGTTCAATATGATCTTCAGGCGTACCGTGAGAGAAGTTCATACGAACAACGTTTGCACCTGCTGCAATAATTTTTTCAAGATTGTTATCGCGATCCGTTGCCGGCCCCATCGTACATACAATCTTTGTTCTTCTTAGTCTAGACATTATTCTGCTCCGTTAATATTAATATTGAAAACAAACCTGCTCATCCGAAGGTATTTCGGGTGAAATGAATCGGCGCGCATTATACGCTGAAAAAGAGCCAAAATCAAAAAGAGTTCTCCCCTCCCCGACCTTGCTTTGATTATTTTTTTATCATTCATCACAATCTACAAATAAAATTGCTTGTCTTCATTCAAAAAAACATTTATTATCCATACCGCTTTACGCGACTATAGCTCAGTTGGTTAGAGCACCACCTTGACATGGTGGGGGTCACTGGTTCGAGTCCAGCTAGTCGCACCATATATCCCTTTCATAGCCCTACGCAACTTAACGCGGGGCTTTGTTTTATCCAGTGTTTACAAAACTTTCAATTATGCAATTTTTTCGCAAAATTGACCGCACTTTTAGCTATTCTATTCTTTACTGTGCTATATATATACTCCGGTTGGTTATCTTAAAACCGTCCTTTGATATTTCTATCACTTAATTTTATAGATACATCCTCTTTCATCGTGATATCCGCCAATATTGAGTTCAATAATGACACAATATCAAGTATTCATTTATTCCATTTCATTCTAACTAATTCATTTCAATTCTTTCCCGAGGCGAAAATTCTTTTCTACTATATGGCAACGAAAACGATTACGTGAAGAAAGAGCAAATGAACTGGGATTACATTATCAGCGTATTACCGCGTTTTGTTGATGCAACATTAATAACGCTTGCCCTCTCGTTTTGGGGAATTTTATTCTCGTTTACGATTGGTACGATCTGTGCCGTTATCAATACTTATAATGTTAAGCCATTGAATTGGTTAGTAAAAAGTTATATTGAACTTTCACGCAATACACCATTATTAATCCAAGTTTTTTTCCTTTATTTCGGGCTTTCAAAAGTCGGCATCAAATTAGACGGTTTTACGTGCGGCGTTATTGCTTTAGCTTTTTTGGGTGGAAGCTATATGGCAGAAGCAATTCGTAGCGGCTTAGAAGCGGTTTCCAAAGGGCAAATTGAATCTGCACTTAGTATCGGTTTAACGCCATTTCAAGCCTTTCGTTATGTCATTTTTCCACAGGCATTGGCGATTTCCATACCGGCGATTGGGGCGAACTGTCTGTTTTTAATGAAAGAAACCTCTGTTATTAGTGCCGTTGCGGTAGCAGAACTGATGTTTATGGCAAAGGAAATTATCGGAATGGATTATAAAACCAACGAAGCCTTATTTTTATTAGTGGTGTTTTATTTGGTCATTTTACTACCTATTTCACTGTTTATTCGTTATGTAGAACAGCGTACACGGAGCGCAAAATATGGGGTTTGAATTACTATTCCAAGGCAATAATTTTGCCAGACTCTTAAACGGTCTTTGGGTTACTGCGGAAATTGCCTTTGTATCCGTCTTTTTTGCCTGTCTTTTCGGTGTCATTCTAGGTATGGTAATGACAAGCAAAAATGTTGCAATTAAAACTATTTGCCAACTTTATTTAGAATTTATCCGCATTATCCCTTTGCTCGTTCTACTGTTTATCACCTACTTTGGATTAGCAAAATGGTTTGGCATACATTTAGACGCCATCACCGTCTGCATTTGGGTCTTTATTTTTTGGGGAACCGCAGAAATGGGTGATCTTGTGCGCGGCGCGTTAACCTCCATTGAAAAACATCAGGTTGAATCTGCTTATGCCTTAGGATTAACGCCCTTTCAAACTTTTATTTATATTTTGCTCCCACAAAGTCTAAAGCGAGTCACCCCAAGTGCTATCAACCTTTTCACCCGAATGGTGAAAACCAGCTCCTTGGCGATGTTAATCGGTGTAATAGAAGTGATTAAAGTGGGTCAACAAATTATTGAACATTCACTTTTTAGCAATCAATCGGCGGCACTTTGGATATACGGGGTCATTTTCTTTCTCTACTTTGTAATCTGTTATCCGCTCTCATTATTTTCCCGTTATTTAGAAACCCGTTGGGAAAGCTAAGGAATATGTATGGCATTACTAGAAATAAAAAATCTTATAAAAAACTATGGCGAGGTTGAAACATTAAAAAGCATTAATCTTTCCATAGAAAAAGGTGAAGTGGTGGTGATTTTAGGCCCGTCCGGCTGCGGCAAAAGCACATTACTTCGTACATTAAACGGCTTAGAGCCCATAAAGAGCGGTCAATTATTGCTCCAAAATGCCGGTGAGCTTGGCAAAGAGATAAGTTGGATCAATGCACGTCAACGAATTGGAATGGTATTCCAAAGCTATGAATTATTCGCTCATTTATCGGTAATCGACAATATTTTGCTTGGGCCTTTAAAGGTTCAAAAACGTGATCGGGCGGAAGCCGAAAAACAAGCAGATGAATTATTAAAACGTGTGGGATTATTTGAGCGGAAAAACGCCTACCCGCGTGAACTTTCCGGTGGGCAGAAACAGCGAATAGCTATTGTACGTGCGCTTTGTATGAATCCTGAGATTATGTTGTTTGACGAAGTCACCGCCGCGCTTGATCCCGAAATGGTACGCGAGGTACTGGATGTGATTTTAGGGCTTGCCAAAGAAGGAATGACGATGTTGATCGTAACCCATGAAATGGGCTTCGCCCGCCAAGTGGCAAATCGCATTGTTTTTATGGATAAAGGTCAAATTATCGAGCAAGCCAAACCGGAAGATTTTTTCACCAACCCTTCCACAGATCGGGCAAAAACATTTTTAAACATCTTAAACTATGAACCGAGAGGAACAAACTATGAAGAAAACATTTAAAAATTTAACCGCACTTTTTGCTACTGCAACCTTAGCCCTAGGGATTACCGCCTGCAACGACAATACGTCAAGCAAAGAGACTTCACAAACTCCCTCAACCATTGAGCAATTGAAACAAGCCGGCAAAATTCGTATTGGCGTATTCAGCGACAAACCGCCTTTCGGCTATGTAGATGCTCAAGGCAAAAGCCAAGGTTTTGATGTGGAAATCGGCAAAGCCATCACTAAAGATCTCTTAGGTGATGAAAATAAAGCGGAATTTGTGCTGGTAGATGCCGCCAATCGTGCGGAATATTTACTTTCCAAAAAAGTGGATATTATCCTCGCCAATTTCACCGTAACGGCTGCACGAAAAGAAGTGGTTGATTTTGCCAATCCTTATATGAAAGTTGCCCTTGGAGTGGTTTCAAAAAATAGTGCGGTAATTACCGATCTTGACCAATTAAAAGACAAAACACTCATTGTTGATAAAGGCACCACGGCGGATATTTTCTTCACAAAAAATTATCCGAATATCAAATTATTAAAATTTGAACAAAATACGGAAACTTTTGAAGCCTTACGAGACGGCAGAGGCGATGCGCTATCAAATGACAACACTTTCTTATTTGCTTGGGTAAAACAAAATCCGGGTTATACTGTGGGCGTGAAAAGTTTCGGCGATCAAGATGTCATTGCCCCTGCCGTTCGTAAAGATGCAGCGGATTTATTAAATTGGCTCAACACTGAAATTGAAAAACTCTCAAAAGAAGGCGTACTCAAAAAAGCCTATGAAAAAACCTTATTACCGGTTTATGGTGATAGCGTAACTGAAGGTGATATTTTGGTGGACTATAAATAATTTCATACCAAATAAGGGCAAGTTTACTTGCCCTTTTGCGTGATAAATATCTATAAAATACACTAAAAAATATCAATTCTAATCCAATTCCCCTACTCACTCATCACAAACTGTTCCCGTAGCTGGTGGAGTTGATCACGAATTGCAGCGGCTTTTTCAAATTCCAAATCTTGTGCAAATTTGTACATTTGCTGTTCCAATTTTTTGACTTGTTGCTGATATTCTTTTGCATTTTTCGGCGCATTGTAAAGTGCGGTCGGTTCGGCGATGGTTTTGCCGCGTGTTTTACCTTTTCCTTTGTTTGTTGCACCTTGTCCAATATCAAGCAATTCCCCCACTTTTTTGTTGAGGGCTTGTGGAACAATGCCGTGTTCTTCGTTGTATTTCATTTGTTTTTCACGGCGGCGATTGGTTTCGGTAATGGCTTTTTCCATTGATTTTGTAATGCTATCTGCATACAAAATCGCTTTTCCTTTCAAGTTGCGTGCCGCACGACCGATCGTTTGAATAAGCGAGCGTTCCGAACGTAAAAAACCTTCTTTATCGGCATCAAGAATTGCGACCAATGACACTTCCGGAATATCCAATCCTTCCCGCAATAAGTTGATCCCCACCAGTACATCAAATTCACCTAAACGCAAATCACGAATGATTTCGACACGCTCCACAGTATCAATATCCGAATGTAAATAACGCACACGAATACCGTGTTCATCCAAATAATCCGTCAGATCTTCCGCCATTTTTTTCGTCAATGTGGTCACCAAAACCCGTTCATTGTTATCGGCTCTTTGGCGTGCTTCAGAAAGCAAATCATCCACTTGAATCGCCACAGGGCGAATTTCAATTTCCGGATCAATCAAGCCTGTTGGACGCACAACCTGATCGATAATTTCATCACCGGATTTTTCTAATTCATAAGGGCCGGGGGTCGCAGAAACATAAATCGTCTGTGGGGCAAGGTGTTCAAATTCTTCAAAACGCAATGGGCGGTTATCCAATGCAGAAGGTAAGCGAAAACCATATTCCACCAAGGTTTCTTTGCGTGAACGGTCGCCGCGATACATTCCGCCAATTTGTGGCACCGTAACGTGCGATTCATCAATAATGAGAATGGCATCAGAGGGCATATAATCAAACAAAGTCGGCGGTGGTTCGCCTTCATTTCGACCGGAGAGATAGCGTGAGTAATTCTCAATGCCCGAACAATAGCCAAGCTCGTTCATCATTTCAATATCAAACATTGTGCGTTGGCTAATGCGTTGCTCTTCCAGCAATTTGTTTTCTTTGATGAAGTATTCACGCCGTTGCACTAATTCTGCTTTAATTTTTTCAATGGCATCTAAAATGCGTTCACGCGGGGTAACATAGTGGGTTTTCGGATACACTGTATAACGCGGTACAGTGCCTAAGCCCTGTCCAGTAAGGGGATCAAATAAACTCAAACGTTCAATTTCTTCATCAAATAGCTCAATACGCACGGCAATATCGTCCGATTCAGCCGGAAAAATATCAATCACTTCGCCACGCACTCGAAATGTACCACGCTGAAAGGCTTGATCGTTACGTGTATATTGCAACTCTGCCAATTTTGCCAAAATTTGACGTTGATCGATAATCGCACCCTGTTGCAAATGCAACATCATTTTTAAATAACTATCGGGATCGCCCAAACCATAAATCGCCGAAACGGAAGCCACCACAATGGTATCCCGGCGTTCCAAAAATGATTTGGTGGCAGAAAGGCGCATTTGTTCAATTTGATCGTTGATAGACGCATCTTTTTCAATAAAAGTGTCACTGCTCGGCACATAGGCTTCCGGCTGGTAATAATCATAGTAAGACACGAAATATTCCACCGCATTTTCAGGAAAAAACGCCTTCATTTCCGCATAAAGTTGAGCGGCGAGGGTTTTATTGGGTGCAAGCAACATTGCCGGTCGATTAAGTTTTGCAATTACGTTGGCAATGGTGAAGGTTTTCCCCGAACCGGTTACCCCAAGCAAGGTTTGATGGGCAAGGCCGTCATCTAAATTTTCTGCCAATTTTTCAATTGCTTGTGGCTGATCGCCTGAAGGTTTAAAGTCGGAATGAAGAATAAAAGGTTTGCTGTTAATTTTTTCTGCCATAAAAGTGCGGTTAAAATTTGATGAATTTTTGTGGGCGGCATTCTAGCATATTCTCACGCCTAATTAAGGAGAAAATGCAAGTTTTACACAGTGTTAGCAATGTCAAGCGGAAAACCATACAAATTTGAAAAAAATTTTTAAACTTTTTACTGGACTTTATCTAACTTATTGAAAAATAAAGAAATGTTATTTTGCAGTCAATTTTTGATCAGATTCGCAAACCCCTAGTATTTATGGGTATTCTGCGATCTTAATCTTATTTAATCCACAAAGTTATCCACAGTCTTTGTGGATAGAAAAAAATGAGGAAAAAACCTGAGGTAAATATTAAAAATTTTTATTTTCAAGCATTGACAATCGCTTTTTGGAACATTAAAATCCGCCACCAATTCTTCGTGACACAGAATTTATTCCTCCTTAGTTCAGTCGGTAGAACGGTGGACTGTTAATCCATATGTCGCTGGTTCAAGTCCAGCAGGAGGAGCCAATTTTTCTTTTGGCTTAGTTTTCGTTTGTCTCCTTTGACGAATCCTAAATTAGAACCCAAAAGATTTTAAGCCCGTCATATTAATGGGCTTTATTTTTTTCAACTATTTTCCAAACAATACAGCGCCACCCTCTACATCAAGGATTGTACTGTACAGTAAACTGGCAGCAAAAAAGATCACAATACAACCAGCAATCAGTTTAATAACTCTTCCACTATATTTATTCAATGCTTTTGCACCATACCAATGCCCTAATCGAATAGCGATTTGTTTTGCATAACGCAC
The DNA here is from genome assembly GCF_001999305.1 of Rodentibacter myodis. Taxonomy (GTDB): domain Bacteria; phylum Pseudomonadota; class Gammaproteobacteria; order Enterobacterales; family Pasteurellaceae; genus Rodentibacter; species Rodentibacter myodis. The sequence continues at coordinate 116,179 of NZ_MLHQ01000011.1, forward strand.
AAGTATGGCAAACAAGGAAAGCATTAGCCCCGTGCCAATTGACATCGAAAGGGTGGCGAAAATGCCCCATATAAAAAGATCGAGCATATAAGCCAGAAAAAGGACAAAAATAGCCCCTGTGCAAGGGCGCAACCCAATACTCATAATCACTAGAAACTGGTTTTTCCATGTGTTTGCTTGTTTTAATTGCACCATATTAGGTAAATGTTGATGCTCGCAACCACAATCCATTTTAAAAGTGCGGTTAATTCTGACCGCACTTTGCTTCATAGAATCAGCACGTTGAACGGACTTTATCTGAAATGCTGCTTTAGGCTTTTTTATTGCCTGTATCATCCAATAAATACCTAATCCCATTAATAAGATTAAAGCACTGCGTTCCAGCCACAGTTGACTTAACTTAAAATAGCGCGAGGAAAGATTCAGGATCACTACAATAATAGACGTTGCAGTTATCGCAACAATTCCTTGAATTAAAGATGAAAGTAAACTGAGCTTTACACTGTTTTTCAATTCACTTTCGTGAGTCGATAAATAACTAGCAATAATAAACTTACCGTGTCCTGGTCCCAGTGCATGTAAAAAACCATAAAGAAAACTTACACCAATTAATGCGATACCGGCTGAAGCAGAATGCTGCTGAATACGATGAAGGCTTTCAGAAATAAGTTGATTAAATGCCTGCTGCCAAGTCACGGATTGTACAAAAACCCAAGGCAAAAACCAAAACATTGCGCTAAATAGAGCCAACACACTAAACAATCGTTTTAAAGGAAAAGTAGATTTCATCATTTACTCACATTGAATATTCACTTTTTGGGCAAAAATCACACCAAGCGTATCATTTTCATATTTTTGCGTTTTGTCTAAAGAAGCAGCATAAGATTGCATTTTTTTATTTACATTCGGCGCAAGCACTTCCCCTTTGCAATATAGAGGAAGACCAGAAAAATTAACAGCACTTTTACCTTCAGGATAAACCATAGAAACATAATAAGTGCGATCATAAGTCATCATCGTAAAAGCATTATTTCGTAACGGTTGAGGATGAACGAGTAAAAAATCAAAATAATACTGCAAGTACATTCCTTTAATATTTACGCCATAATTTTGCACCTGTTTTTTATATCTGATTTTGCGATTATTTTTATCAAACAAATGAGTGAAATAATGCTCGTTCACAATATTATTCATCACATCATCAATCAATTTTTGTTGTGCAATTTTACTTTCGGCTTGTTGCATATCGTATAAAACTGCGGCAGAACTAGCTTCATCTAATGTCCATTTCATTGAAAATCCCACTAATTTATCTTCTTCAATCAAGAGGGCACTTTGCATCTCAATAAAGGCATGCGGGTGAGCCAATGCGATAGAAGCCGAAAACATACCAACCAATAAAAATAATTTTTCCACTTATAAAATCCCCAATAAATGTTTTCTCCGTTCCATTATAATGTTGAAAACATCATATCAAATGCTTATTTGGTAATCAAAAAAGAAATAAATTGAGAAAATTGTTTGATTTATATCAATAAATGATGAAATTGAATTTTGTTTAGCAAGAAATTTTATGTATCATTCCGCACATCAAGTGATTGCTTGATATTCATAAAGTTCCTAAATAAATAATCATAAATATAGCTAAACTACTTTCCTACCACCCGATTCGGGTGGTTTTTTTTCATCTAAAATTTGTGGAGTGTTAGGTAAATCCTAAAACTTCAAGTAAAATGACCGCACTTTTTTTAACTCATAAGAAGGACGATTATGTCATCTCAATTTGTTTATACGATGCATCGGGTTGGTAAAGTTGTACCACCGAAGCGTCATATTCTGAAAGATATTTCCCTCAGCTTTTTTCCGGGTGCCAAAATCGGCGTTTTAGGCTTAAACGGGGCGGGTAAATCCACGCTTTTACGTATTATGGCGGGCGTGGACAAAGAATTTGAAGGCGAAGCGCGCCCACAACCCGGTATTAAAATCGGCTACCTTCCGCAAGAACCTAAATTAGCGCCGCAACAAACCGTACGTGAAGCGGTAGAAGAAGCGGTTTCTGAAGTAAAAGGTGCATTAACCCGCTTAGATGAAGTCTATGCACTTTATGCCGATCCCGATGCGGATTTTGATAAACTGGCGGCAGAACAAGCCGAGCTTGAAGCCATTATCCAAGCACAGGATGGACATAACCTCGATAATCAATTAGAACGTGCAGCCGATGCGCTACGCTTACCGGATTGGGACGCTAAAATCGAGCATTTATCTGGTGGGGAACGCCGCCGTGTAGCACTTTGTCGCTTATTGCTCGAAAAACCGGATATGTTGCTGTTAGATGAGCCGACTAACCACTTAGATGCGGAATCTGTCGCTTGGTTAGAACGTTTCTTACACGATTATGAAGGCACGGTGGTGGCAATTACCCACGACCGCTACTTCTTAGACAATGTAGCAGGTTGGATCTTAGAACTTGACCGTGGTGAAGGTATCCCTTGGGAGGGCAACTATTCCTCTTGGTTAGAACAAAAAGAAAAACGTTTGGAACAAGAACAGGCGGCTGAAAATGCCCGTCAAAAATCCATTGCAAAAGAGTTGGAATGGGTGCGTCAAAATCCGAAAGGTCGCCAAGCGAAAAGCAAAGCCCGTATGGCACGTTTTGAGGAACTAAATTCAGGCGAATATCAAAAACGTAACGAAACCAATGAACTCTTTATTCCACCCGGCCCACGTTTGGGCGATAAAGTCATTGAAGTGCAAAATCTTACCAAATCTTATGGCGATCGCACTTTAATTGATGATTTATCTTTTAGTATTCCAAAAGGTGCAATTGTTGGCATTATCGGGGCAAATGGTGCGGGTAAATCAACTTTATTCCGTATGCTTTCAGGACAAGAGCAACCGGATACAGGCTCTATCACAATGGGAGAAACCGTTGTGTTGGCTTCGGTGGATCAATTCCGTGATGCGATGGATGATAAAAAAACCGTATGGGAAGAAGTATCAAACGGACAAGATATTCTCAATATCGGCAATTTTGAAATCCCAAGCCGTGCTTACGTTGGACGCTTCAACTTTAAAGGTGTCGATCAACAAAAACGTGTTGGCGAATTATCCGGCGGCGAACGGGGTCGTTTGCATTTAGCCAAACTTCTTCAGCGCGGCGGTAATGTCCTCTTATTAGACGAACCAACCAATGATCTTGATGTTGAAACCTTGCGCGCCTTAGAGAATGCAATCTTAGAATTTCCGGGCTGTGCAATGGTGATCTCGCACGACCGTTGGTTCTTAGACCGTATTGCCACCCATATTTTAGATTACGGTGATGAAGGCAAAGTCACATTCTACGAAGGCAATTTCTCGGACTATGAAGAATGGAAAAAGAAAACCCTTGGTGATGCGGCAACACAGCCACATCGTATAAAATATAAACGTATTGCGAAATAATCTTATTGCTTGGTGGGACATCCCACCAAGTTTTTTATTTATGAATATGATAAACCACCATAATTTATCGGAGTAAAAATGTTGATTAAACTACACGTTCTTTTTGCTTTTCTGAGCTTGGGCTTATTATTTATTCGAGGAATAATGCTATGTTTGGGAAAAAACTGGCGAAATATAAAAATCTTAAAAATCCTACCGCATTTAAGCGATACCCTACTATTAGTAAGCGGTCTTTACTTACTGTATCTTTGGGATTTTGACGTGCCTCTTTGGCTTGTAGAAAAATTTATTTTATTGGTGCTGTATGTCTTTTTCTCCACAAAATTTTTCAGTCGAAAACAAGCTCAAAATCGACCGCACTTTTTGATTCTCGCTTTACTCAGTTTTATCGGTGCAATGCTTTTAGCTTATTTTCGTTAAAAAACAAAATACCGAGTATCAAACTCGGTATTTTCTTTTCTTCACTAGCCACCGGCTAACTTCACCTTAAAACCTTTTTGCTCTAAAAGTTGTTTTAATAAATCACGCTTTTCACCTTGAATTTCAATCTTCCCATCTTTTACCGAACCACCACAGCCACAACGTTTTTTCAGTTCAGCTGCCAATTTTTTTAGTTCCTCATCGGGAAGATCCAACCCCGTAATAATTGATATGCCCGCGCCTTTTCGACCACTTGTTTGCTTTTGGATACGTACAATACCATCACCCTTCGGGCGTTGAACCTGTGATTTTTCTTCTTTAATACGTCCACGCTCAGTGGAATACACGAGAACAGAATCAGACATAATTTATTGAGAAATTGAGGCGTTAATTGCACGAAGGACTTCTGCCGGATTTGCAGCCTGCGTAATTGGGCGACCAATCACTAAATAATCCGAACCGGAACGAATTGCAGCCGATGGCGTCATTACACGGCGTTGATCGCCAAAATCTGCTCCAATCGGACGAATTCCCGGTGTGATTAATTTAAAATCCGCACCACAACTGTTACGTAAAATTTCAACTTCTTGCGGAGAACACACTACACCGTCTAAGCCTGCACGCTGCGTTAAATGAGCAAGACGTAATACCTGCTCCATTGGCGAAGCGTTAATGCCGATTTGAAGTAGATCCAAATCTTCCATACTGGTTAAAACCGTCACAGCAATTAAAAGCGGTGCATCTTTGCCATAAGGCTCCAAAATTTTTTTCGCTTCTTCCATCATTTTTAAGCCGCCACTAGCGTGTACATCCACCATCCAGACACCTAAATCTGCCGCTGAACGCACCGCTCTTGCTACCGTGTTTGGAATATCGTGAAATTTTAAATCAAGGAATACGTCAAAATCACGCTGATGAAGTTGTTTAACAAAATCTGTTCCCAAAGTTGTGAACATTTCCTTCCCAACTTTTAAACGACATAAGCTCGGATCAATTTGATCAACTAAAGCCAATGCCTCGGCTTCTGTTTCATAATCCAGTGCAACAATCACTTTACCGGTCATAATTCACCTCTCTATTATGTTAATTATATTCTTGTGCGGATAATGGTTTGATCGTTTCCCAATGACGACAGGAAGGACAATTCCACAATAATTTGTGGATTTGATAGCCACAATTTGTGCATCGATAAGCCGCACTCTGCTTTATTCGTTCCCCAACCATTTTATGCAATAAAATAAGGCTTTCCTTTCCTCTACCCTCTTCCGCGTCATTAATTTGATATTGAATAAAACGATGAAAAATAAGCATACTGGGCTTTTTGGTCAGCTGCTGATAAAGTTTAGCCTGCGCTGCGGATTTACCATCTTTTTCTTCAATCAATTTCGCCAATGCCAAATCCACATCATCATTTTTTATCTGCTGACCGGCACGAATCAAAAATAATTCAAAGTTCTCGATTTGATCTAATGAGTGATAACAGTTTTTTAATAACGGCAAGACTTCACCAATATAATCGGCATTTTGCTGAAGCACATTTTCCAGTGTTGTAATGGCTTGCGGATAGGCTTTTTCTTGAAGATCTAACTCTGCCAATAATATTGATGCTCTTACACAGGTTTTTGACACTTGAAGTGCTTTTTGTAAAATTTGTCGTTTTTCAACCGCACTTTCATCATCTAGACTTTGCGCATACTCGCAATAACACTGCGCCAATTTGATATTATTTTCCTGCGGACAAATTTTTGCTAATTTCTCGGCAACGTTAACAGCTTTTTTCCATTCTTTGGTTTTTTGATAAATGACTAAAAGTTGCTGTAATGCATTTTGCGCAAATTCAGGTTCATCCACCAACAGAATATAAAGATTTTCGGCGCGATCAAAAAAACCCACCGTCATAAAATCACGGGCGAGTTGTTGTTTGGCGAGGAGCTTTTGTTCAAAAGAATAATGAGGACTTCGATCAAGGGCTTGATGAATGCGTAACGCGCGATCAACTTCACCACGAGAACGGAATAGATTACCTAAAGTTAATTCAGCTTCAAATTGTGAGTGACTTTCTATTTCATTTTCCGCTTCTTGTTTTTGCAACATATCCAAGAACAAATCAACGGCTTTATCGGTTTGATTAGAAAGCAAAAAATTAACGCCCGTGACATAGTCACGGGAGAGTTTATTACTAATATCTTCCTGATCTTTTTTTGCACTACGCTGCCCCATATACCAACCATAAGCAGCAGCAATAGGCAAAAGCAGAAAGAGTAATTCAAGCATTATTCAGCCTTAGCTTTATCACGCGTTGTCGTTAGTTCATTAATTTGAAGAGTTTGACGTTTAATTTGACGATTAAGAGACATATTTTTGAATTTCAATTTTAAGTAGAAAAAACCGGTAATAAACCAACCTAAAATTAATCCTAAGCCAAATAAAATGGCAACCAATGTTGAAAGTTGGAACTGACTTTCCGCAACAATGTAATTGAAGGTAATAATTTGATCATTATTTGCCCCCACAGTAATGGCAACAAGTACGATAGCCAAAACAATAATAAATCCTAAAATATATTTAATCATAAATAACCCTTAAAAAATCTTACACTGAAGTCGTTTATCAACTCTAAAAATACAACACCTATGGTTAAGCGAATATATCTACACGCTCTTTCAGCGACTTACCGGCTTTAAAATGTGGAACGCATTTTGCGTCTAATTTGACGGCATCGCCGGTTTTTGGATTTCGACCTAAGCGGGGTTGCCGATAATGTAGAGAAAAACTACCAAAGCCACGGATCTCTGCACGATTCGTATTTTCTAGGGATTGGGCGATAAGTTCCAAAATATCTTTTACAATCGCCTCAACCTCTTTTGCCGATAAAAGGGGATGTTTAGCGGATAAATTTTCAATCAGCTCTGATTTAGTCATCATATTCTCCTTTTGTTACTAACATATCTATTTTGGACAACAAGATTTATGAATAATCTATCTTTACACAATAAATTATTCATAAATCTTAAAAAATAAGGCTGGGATTTCCCAGCCTTACTGAATAGATTAATTATTCACCTTTAGCTGCTTTGAAGGCTTCAGCCATTGCATTTGGAATAGCAACTTCTTCTTGTTTGTTATTCACACTTGCTACTGCTGCCGCTTCTTCAGCTTGATCTTTCGCTTTTACAGATAAGTGAACGATACGGGCTTTACGATCTACACCGGTATATTTTGCTTCAACCACATCGCCTGCTGCAACTTCGTTTGTTAAGTCGGCTGTACGAATGTAACCTTCAGCTCCGCCTACTAATTCAACTTTTGCACCTTTTGCATCTACTTCAACAACAGTTGCAGAAACGACTGCACCTTTTTTGTTGATAGAGATAAAGTTGTTAAATGGATCTTCTTCAAGTTGTTTAATACCTAAAGAAATACGTTCTTTCACTGCATCTACCGCTAATACCACTGCAGAAACTTCGTCACCTTTTTTATAGTTACGAACTGCTTCTTCACCTGATACATTCCAAGAAATATCAGATAAGTGAACTAAACCGTCAATACCGCCTTCAAGACCAATGAAGATACCGAAATCAGTGATAGATTTAATTTTACCGGTTACTTTATCGCCTTTATTGTGGGTTTCTGCAAATTGAGTCCACGGGTTAGGTTTGCATTGTTTTAAACCTAAAGAAATACGACGACGTTCCTCATCAATTTCTAATACCATTACTTCAACGGTATCGCCTAAGCTAACCACTTTAGATGGGTGGATATTTTTGTTCGTCCAATCCATTTCAGAAACGTGAACCAAACCTTCAACACCATCTAAAATCTCTACGAAACAGCCGTAGTCGGTTAAGTTAGTTACTTTACCGATTAATTTGCTATTTACAGGGTGATTTTCAGCGATAGCAACCCAAGGGTCTTGACCTAATTGTTTTAATCCTAAAGATACACGGGTACGATCTTTATCGAATTTTAATACTTTAACGGTAACTTCATCGCCAACATTCACGATTTCGCTTGGATGTTTAACACGTTTCCAAGCCATATCGGTGATGTGTAATAAACCGTCAACACCGCCTAAATCTACGAATGCACCGTAGTCGGTTAAGTTTTTAACGATACCTTTAACTTCTGAACCTTCAACAAGGTTTTCTAACACTTGTTCACGTTCTTGGCTGTTTTCAGATTCGATCACTGCACGGCGGGAAACAACTACGTTGTTACGTTTTTGATCTAATTTAATAACTTTGAATTCTAATTCTTTACCTAATAAATGATCCGCATCACGAGCCGGACGGGTATCTACTAAAGAACCAGGTAAGAATGCACGAACACCGTTTAACTCAACTGTGAAACCGCCTTTCACTTTGCCGTTGATTAAACCGATAACAGTCGCTTTGTCTTCGTAAGCTTTTTCTAATTCAATCCAAGATTCGTGACGAACCGCTTTCTCACGGGAAAGTTTGGTTTCGCCAAAACCATCTTCAACTGCATCTAATGCTACGTTTACAGTATCGCCAACTTGAATTTCAAGTTCGCCTTGTGCATTTAAAAATTCCGCAACCGGAATTGCAGATTCGGATTTTAAGCCTGCATCAACAAGTACGAAACCTTTTTGGATAGCGACTACAGTACCGTTAACGATTGAACCTTGACGGGTTTCAAGGCCTTTTAATGATTCTTCAAAAAGTTGAGCAAAAGATTCTGACATATAAATAATCTTCTATAAAAGTTAATAACATCCACATTTTGTCCATAATATGTGGGGTTGATAATAAATGTTTATTCGTCCTTGAACAAACCGGAAAATTAACCGTTTATACGCTGTTGAATATAAGCCAAGGCTTGAGCAACCACTTCATCAATACTCAATGTTGTGCTGTCTAATAACAACGCATCTTCAGCCGGTTTTAGCGGCGCGACTTCGCGATTTCTATCACGAAAATCACGTTCCTTTATCTCGGCTAAAATCTGCGCAAAGTTACCATTAATTCCTTTGTTTTGCAACTGTTTATAGCGTCTTTTTGCACGTTCTTCCGCGCCGGCATCTAAAAATAATTTCACTTGGGCAGTTGGAAATACCACCGTTCCCATATCACGACCATCAGCAATCAAACCGTCATTTTTCGCAAAATCTTGCTGAAGTTGTAACAATGCGGCGCGAACTTTTGGGAAAACGGCGACTTTTGATGCAGCATCCGCCACTTCTTGCGTACGAATTAAATGGCTGACATCTTCATCATTCAATACAATTTTCACTTCTCCCTCTTCGGGAATAAATTGAATCTCCAAATCACGTGCCAAGCTCGCCAACGCAGATTCATCGGTTAAATCGACCGAACTTTTTAAAGCCGCCAATGCCGTAACACGATAAATTGCCCCACTGTCTAACAATGCATAGCCCAATTTTTCTGCCAAGGCATAACATAATGTGCCTTTGCCCGCTCCACTCGGGCCATCAACGGTAATGATCATTCCCATTCATAACTCCTGATAAAACACCGATTATAATCTATCCAACATCGCCAACACTAATGCCGAGGATTGTTTGGCCGCAAGGGGTAAAAATTCCTCAAAAGACATACTTGCTTCGTCATCTCCCCCATCAGAAATGGCACGCACCACAACAAACGGCACATTAAAAGCGTGACACACCTGTGCGATAGCAGTCGCTTCCATTTCCACCGCCATGACATTGGGAAAATTTGCTTTTATCTCTGCAATTTTTTCTTCGCTATTGATAAAGCTATCACCGGAACAAATTAAACCACGTTTCACCGATTGTCCTTGATTTTTTGCGATTTCTTCCGCCAAATCTGCCAATTTATTATCAGATAAAAATGCTGGCGGATTGGCGGGAAGTTGCCCTTTTTCATAACCAAACACCGTCACATCCGCATCGTGATAACAGGTTTCATCGGAAATAACAATATCCCCTACGCGCAAGCCTTTTGCCACGCCACCTGCCGAACCGGTGTTAATCACTACATCAGGTTGTGTGAGTTGTAATAAGGCTGTTGTGCCAATAGCCGCCGCGACTTTGCCAATGCCCGATTGTAATAATGCCACCTCTTTGCCATTAATTTTACCTTCAAAAATGACCGCACTTGCTACACAGGTTTCTTTTCTATCCGCCATTAATCCGGTTAAAATCTCAACCTCTTGAGCCATCGCACCGACAATACCGATTTTCATTTTTTACGTTCCTTTTCCAATTTATTCACTAAATAATCCAACACCGCCACCGTATAATCATCATTATAAAGCGTACTGGCCGTCAGCACATATTTTCCACCGATGACCACATAAGGATAAGTAAACACACCATATTCTTCGGTTAATTCAATGGCGTCTAACACTTGTTCCTGCACGGAATCCGAATTTTCCATTTGGCTAAATTCACGTTTATCAAAGCCCTGTTCCTCCGCCCATTTTAGGATTTTGGCGGGCGAATTTAGCTCCGTATAACGGGATTTTTCTGCGGTTTCAAATAATAAAGCATCCGAGAGTTCATCCGCTTTAAGTGCTTTCAAAGTGTAAAATATTTTCGCACTAAATTGGTTTTCCTCTGTCGCCACAGGATACTGTTCCAGCGCAATTTTATTTGGACGAATTTGCTCATAAAGTTCCAAAATATCCTGTGCGGACGAACACACCCGACAATCATAATCAAAAAAGAATTGAATACGAATTTTTCTATCCGCCCGCCGGGGCTGTTCAATGGGATCTTGATAAGAAAAATAATCCCGCCCGTCTTCAAAGGTTAGACGGTTTGAAGACGGTAAGTGCGGTTGATTTTGTTCAGATAAATCTTGCACATTCCCTTCGGCAAGGGCAAATTGTGCCATTACCAAAAGCAACAACCCTCTCCACCGCCACACCATTATTTTACGCATCAATAGGCTCAATATAATCAACTAATAACTGTATATTACGATTGCCACGAAATTCATTGATATCCAATTTATACGCCAAACGCGCCCATTTGATGGACTTGTCCGGATACAATCGGGTATCCACATTAAAAGCAATCGCATCTAAAAGCGGCCCACCTTGTTTTGGTTCAACCAACATTTTGAGGTGATTCTGATTCGCCCCAACTGCACGCTGATCCAAAATTTTAAATTCACCGTCAAAAGAAGGCTCGGGAAAGGCTTGTCCCCAAGGGCCGCCTGCTTTAAGTTGTTCGGCGGTTTCAAGGGTGAGTTCATTTGATTTTAATTCGCCGTCTGTCCAAATCACGCCCTGTAAACGTTCTTCATCCAGCCAATCTGCCACCGTTTGATTAAAAATTCGTTGAAACTGCTCAAAACATTCCTCACGAATACTCAATCCTGCCGCCATTGCGTGGCCGCCAAATTTTAAGATCATATCAGGATGTTGAGAATGGATTCTCTCCAATAAATCCCGTATGTGCAATCCTTCAATGGAACGTGCCGATCCCTTTAAAACGCCCTCACCATCCTGTGCAAAAGCAATCACCGGTCGATGAAATTGATCTTTAATGCGGGAAGACACAATGCCCAACACGCCCTGATGCCAATCCGCCTGATAAAGCACAATACCGGTGGGTAATTCATTAAAAAGTGCGGTCAAATTTCGGCAAATTTCTAAGGCTTCCAGTTTCATTCCCGCCTCAATTTCTTTGCGGGTTTGGTTAAGCTGATCGAGATCCAACGCCAGCTCACGTGCCGTTTGCATATTCTCCGCAAGCAATAATTCAACGCCAAGGGACATATTGTCCAACCGCCCTGCAGCATTGAGTCTTGGCCCGATAGAAAATCCCAAATCACCGGCTGAAAATTGTTCTACATTACGATTCGCCACTTCCGCCAAAGCGATAATCCCCGGACGGCAATGTTTTGCACGGATACGCATTAAACCCTGATGTGCCAAAATTCGATTATTTTGATCAAGTGGCACAACATCGGCAATCGTACCGAGTGCAACGAGATCGAGTAATTCGGTGAAATTCGGTTGAGTTTCGGCACTAAAAATCCCTAATTCCCGAAATTTAGCCCGCACGGCGAGCATAAGATAAAATGCAACCCCCACACCTGCCAATGATTTTGACGGAAAACCACATTGGCTTAAATTCGGATTCACGATCGCATCAGCCGGCGGCAATATTTCAGGCGGCAAATGGTGATCGGTCACCAAAACCTGTACGCCCTGTGCTTTTAAAAATTGCACGCCCTCAAAAGACGAAACGCCATTATCCACCGTCATTAACAATTGTACGCCTTTTTCCAATGCCATTTCCGCCACAGAGATACTTAATCCATAGCCCTGTTCAAACCGATTCGGCACCAAATAATCAACATCGCTAAATCCTAATTGGCGAAGCGCAAGCACGCTTAATGCCGTACTGGTTGCGCCATCCGCATCAAAATCCCCCACAATCACAATTTTTTTTTGCTGTTGATAAGCCGATACCAATAATGCAACTGCTTGCTCAATGCCATATAACCGATTTGGATTAAGCATTGATTTCAAAGTGCGGTCTAATTCTTGGGGATTTTTGATATGGCGTGCGCGATAAAGACGATCCAACAATGGATTTTCCGAAACCGAATTTCCGCGTGGAATTTCACGACGTTTGATAAGTTTGTTCACAACAATTAAAAAAGAGAGAAAGTTAATGAGATCTTAAAAAAAGTGGGCATTCCGCCCACAACCATTATTCTTCTAACGCTGCCAATAAATCTGCCGGTTTTAAATATCCGCCAATCACTTCACCGTTTGAGGTAATAATGCTTGGTGTACCGTTCACCCCAAATTGAACACCCAATTCATAATGTTTTTTCACGATATTTGGCGTTTTTACTTCTTTAGGCAAATCGCCTTTTTCCGCTTCGTTTAAGGCGAAAACCGGATCTTTTGCCGTCCAAATGGCTTCCATTTGTTTTGCCGTTTCCGTTCTCATACCGGCACGCGGAAATGCCAAATAACGCACGGTAATACCAAGATCATTATATTCTTTTAACTGTTGGTGCAATAAATGACAATAATGGCAGGTGATGTCCATAAAAACGGTTACCACGTGTTTTTCATTTTTTGCCGGATAAACAATCATTTCATTTTTATATGAATTCAATTTATCCATCAATAATTTACCGGCAACATCCACCGGGCCTTTATTGGTTAATTCATAGAGTTTACCTTGGAAAGCATATTTGCCGTCTTCGGTAACATAAATAATCCCTTCATCGGTCACGGCTGTTTTAATGCCTGAAATCGGGGACGTTTTTACTTCAATACTTTTCGCACCAAGTGCCTGTAATTTTGCTTTGATAGCCGCATCATCCGCGATGGCGGCAGTGGAAGCAACACATAAAAGTGCGGTCAAAATTTTCTTCATTTTTTGTTCCTAAACTCGCTAACTCAAGAAAGCCTGAGATTATAAAGAGATTGCAAATTTGCGCAAGCCCAACTATCCAAAAATAAGAAAATAGCTTATAATCCCACACTTTATAACATTACCCTTCTATTATGTTTGAAATTAATCCTATAAAAAATAAAATCACCGACCTTTCCGACCGCACTTCCGTGCTTCGGGGGTATCTTTGACTTCGATGCCAAAGTTGAGCGTTTAGAAGAAGTTAATGCAGAATTAGAACAACCGGACGTATGGAATGATCCGGATAAGGCACAAGCCTTAGGCAAAGAACGGGTTTCCCTCGAACAAGTTGTCGATACCATCAAAAATCTTGAACAAGGTTTGGAAGATGTTGAGGGGTTATTGGAACTTGCCGTTGAAGCGGAAGACGAAGAAACCTTCAATGAAGCCGTCACCGAATTGGAACAGCTTGAGCAACAGCTCGAAAAATTAGAATTTCGCCGTATGTTTAGTGGTGAACACGATGCTTGCGATTGCTATGTGGATTTGCAAGCCGGTTCGGGCGGTACGGAAGCTCAAGATTGGACAGAAATGCTGCTACGAATGTACTTGCGTTGGGCGGAAAGTAAAGGTTTTAAAACCGAATTAATGGAAGTTTCGGACGGTGATGTCGCGGGCTTAAAATCTGCCACAATCAAAGTGAGCGGTGAATATGCCTTTGGTTGGTTACGCACAGAAACCGGTATTCATCGTCTTGTGCGTAAAAGTCCGTTCGATTCCAACAACCGCCGCCACACTTCCTTTAGTGCCGCATTTGTCTATCCGGAAATTGATGATGACATTGATATTGAAATTAATCCTGCCGATTTACGGATTGATGTTTACCGCGCCTCCGGTGCCGGTGGTCAGCACGTTAATAAAACGGAAAGTGCGGTGCGAATTACCCATATGCCAAGCGGTATTGTGGTGCAATGTCAAAACGATCGTTCCCAACATAAAAATAAAGATCAAGCAATGAAGCAATTAAAAGCGAAGTTGTACGAATTGGAATTACAAAAGAAAAATGCCGATAAACAAGCAATGGAAGACAATAAATCCGACATTGGTTGGGGCAGCCAAATTCGTTCTTATGTGTTGGATGATTCCCGTATCAAAGATTTGCGTACCGGTGTGGAAAATCGCAATACTCAAGCGGTATTAGACGGTGACTTGGATCGTTTTATTGAAGCGAGCCTTAAAGCCGGTTTGTAAAAATACATTGAGTATGAAATAGCCCACATCATACCCACAAAATCGCCATAAAGTGCGGTTATTTTTTTAATCGATTTTAATATTAATTAAGGTAACAAAAATGTCAGAACAAGAAGTAAAAGAACTGGATCTCAATGGCGAAATGCTTGCCCGCCGTGAAAAACTTGCCGCTTTGCGTGCGAAAGGCAATGCCTTCCCGAATAAATTCCGCCGTGATGCTCTTGCACAGGATTTACACGAAAAATACGATTCGGAAGAAGGTGAAACCCTAAAAGAAAAAAATATTGAAGTGCAGGTTGCCGGCCGCATTATGACCCGCCGAGCAATGGGAAAAGCCACCTTTGTCACCATTCAAGATATGAGTGGCAAAATCCAACTTTATGTGGCACGCGACAACTTGCCGGAAGGCGTTTATAAAGAAGATGTGGGACATTGGGATCTCGGTGATATTATCGGTGTAAAAGGGACATTGTTTAAAACCAAAACCAATGAACTCACCGTAAAAGCGACAGAAGTTCAACTTTTAACCAAAGCACTTCGCCCACTGCCCGATAAGTTCCACGGCTTAACCGACCAAGAAGTACGCTATCGCCAACGTTATTTGGATTTAATTTCTAACGAAGAATCCCGCCGTACATTTATCATTCGTTCTAAAGTGGTTGCCGGTATTCGTGAATATTTTCTTTCCAAAGGTTTTATGGAAGTCGAAACCCCTATGCTACAAGTCATCCCGGGCGGGGCTTCTGCACGACCTTTCGTCACACACCATAATGCCCTTGACGTAGATATGTATTTACGTATCGCCCCAGAACTTTACTTAAAACGCTTGGTCGTGGGTGGTTTTGAACGTGTGTTTGAATTAAACCGTAACTTCCGCAATGAAGGCGTTTCCGTTCGTCATAATCCTGAATTTACAATGCTCGAATACTACCAAGCCTACGCCGACTATCACGATTTAATGGATAACACAGAAGAATTATTACGCAAACTTGCCCTTGATATTCTCGGCACAACCATTGTGAAATACGGCGAATATGAATTCGACTTTGGCAAACCCTTTGAACGCATTACCTTGCACGATGCCACCCTCAAATATGGTGCGGATAAAGGTATCGTAAAAGAAGATTTATATGATTTTGACCGTGCCAAAGCCACTGCCGAACGCTTAGGCATTGAAGTGCAAAAATCTTGGGGATTAGGTAGCATTGTGAATGCCATTTTTGAAGAAGTGGCAGAACATCACCTCATTCAACCAACATTCTTAATGGCACATCCGGCAGAAATTTCCCCATTGGCACGCCGTAATGATGAAAATCCTGAAGTCACCGATCGTTTTGAATTATTCATTGGTGGGCGTGAAATTGGTAATGGCTTCTCAGAACTTAACGATGCGGAAGATCAAAACGAACGTTTTGATGCTCAGGTTGCCGCAAAAGAGGCAGGTGATGATGAAGCAATGTTCAAAGATGAAGATTTCGTTGTCGCCTTGGAACACGGCTTACCACCAACCGCCGGTGAAGGCTTAGGCATCGACCGCTTGGCAATGCTTTACGCCAATGCCCCCTCTATTCGCGATGTAATCCTATTCCCGGCAATGCGTCAAAAATAATTCATTGTTATATACAAAAGGAAGTCTCCTGACTTCCTTTTTTTCTATTCAATAAGATCAAAAATAGCTTTAAAATTAACCGCACTTTTATCTATTCATAATCAGGAACATCCATGCAAACACTCCTTAAATTCACCCAATTTGTCAGCAAAACCTTTGCACTATGGGCGATTATTTTCGCTATTCTCGCTTTTTTATTTCCGACGGAATTTAAAATTTTCGCCCCCTATATTCCCTATCTGCTTGGTTTAGTAATGTTTGGAATGGGGATAACGCTGACTTTTAATGATTTCGGCGAGGTGGCAAAACATCCCAAAGCCGTATTTATTGGTGTAGTCGGACAATTTGTTATTATGCCGGCGATAGCTTTCTGCTTGGCAAAAGCCTTTAGCCTTCCTTCCGATCTTGCCGTTGGCGTGATTTTAGTCGGATCTTGTCCGGGTGGAACATCATCCAATGTGATGACCTATCTTGCCAAAGGCAACACAGCACTTTCTGTCGCCTGCACCACCATTTCAACCTTACTTTCGCCACTTCTCACACCGGCTATTTTCTATGTATTGGCAAGTCAGTGGCTGGATATTAATGCTTCGGCAATGTTTATGTCCGTGTTAAAAATGGTGCTTTTCCCTATTTTCTTGGGCTTAATTGTTCGTTCGCTATTTAAAAATCTGATTACACAGGCAAGCCAAATCACACCACTTATTTCGGTCATATCAATCGTTTTAATTTTGGCGGCGGTGGTTGCCGTGAGCAAAGATAAAATCGTGGAATCGGGTTTATTTATTTTTAGTGTTGTCGTATTGCATAATTGTCTTGGTTATCTCATTGGTTTCCTTGCGGCACAATTATTTAAACTCAATACGGCAGACAGTAAAGCCATCGCCATTGAAGTGGGAATGCAAAATTCCGGTTTAGGTGCCGCCCTTGCAGCCGCACATTTTAATCCTATTGCCGCCGTACCCAGTGCATTGTTTAGCTTTTGGCACAATGTTTCCGGCCCGATTTTGGCAAATATTTTCTCCAATATGAAAAATAAAAAATAACGAAAAATCGACCGCACTTTATGAAAAAAGCCTCTTATACAAGAGGCTTTCTGTTCTTTATATTCTGATTACTTCACCGAACCACAATTTAAACAATATAAATACTGCCCTTTGGGATCGTTAAATTTACTCAGTTGATTCAATTGCGTTTTAACCTGTTGAAGGGGTTTTGGCAAATCAAGCCACGTGGTTATAAGTTGTTGTCCGCTACGTTTAAAATCACGGAACAATTTGCTCAGCATACTGCCCTCTTCTTCCGTGATCCATTCAACGGTAAATCCCTCAATCACCGTCTCGCGGTGAAGATTAACCAGCTCGGCTGCCTTTTCCACCGCACGATCAAAATCACCAAGTTCATCCACCAAATTATGCTTGAAAGCATCCTCACCAAGCCAAACCTTCCCTTGCGCAATTTTATCTACCGCATTTTTTGACATTTGGCGACCGCGACTGACTAAAGACAAAAACTTGTCGTAGCCGTGTTCAATTTCCAGCTGATAAATATCCTGCGTATTTTTAGAAAGCGGACTAAACACGGAGCTTTCGGCAAGCTCTGTGGTGGCGACACCATCGGCATTCACACCGATTTTTTTAATCGTATTTTCAAAAGTCGGTAACATTGCAAAAATACCAATCGATCCCGTGATGGTGTTTTTGTCGGCAATGATGTAATCGGATGTGGCTGAAATCCAATAACCGCCGGAAGCCGCCATTGCCCCCATTGAAACCACCACAGGTTTACCGGCTTTTTGAAGATTATCCACCTCCTGACGGATTAATTCGGAAGCAAATGCACTGCCACCCGGTGAATTTACACGCAATATCACCGCTTTGACCCGCTCATCATCGTAGGCTTGACGTAAAGAACGCACTATCGTATCGCCGCCCACCTCGCCTTCTGCACTTTCACCATCAATGATCGCGCCTTCTACATTGATAACGGCAATTTTATTTTCCGCTAATGAAAACACGGTACGATCTTGAAAATTCGATAAATAGCTGAACAAATCCACCATATTTGGCTTACCTTCGGTATCTTTACCAAAAAGTGCGGTCAATTTTTGTTCCAATTCTAAATTTGTTGCAATATCGGTAACCAATTTACGTTGTTTGGTGTAAGCCGTGCTATCACCTTTCAACGCCTTTAATTCGGACAAATATTGTTTGGCATTTGGCAACAACGTTTCCGCAGAAATATGGCGATTTTCACTCACTTTTTGCACATAATTTTTCCACATTCCGTTCAGCCACTGATTCATATTTGCCTTGGCTTCCGGCGACATTTCGTTACGCAAAAACGGTTCTACTGCCGATTTGTAAGTCCCAACCCGAAAAATATGCGGCGTAATCGCCAATTTTTCCAATAAATCCTTATAGTATAAATTTTCTTGTGCCAAGCCTTGAACGGATACCTGCCCTATCGGATTTAGGTAAATGTGATCGGCAAAACTGGCTAAAAAATACTGCCCCTGAGAATAATGATTGGCAAAGGCAATCACCGGTTTTTTCGATTCCTTAAAACTTTCAATGGTTTTACCAATGTATTCCATTGCCGGTAAATCGCCCCCTGAAAAATAATTTAGATCCAATACCAATCCACTGATTCGCTCGTCTTCTTTTGCCATATTAATGGCGTGTACGACATCAAAAGTGGAAATTTGCATTGGTGTGCGATCGGAGCTTAATTCACGCAACGTTTGCTGCCAACCCAGTGCGTCATCACGATTATCCGCCAGATAACCATCTAAATTCAGCAATAACGCACTGTTATCTGAGGATAAATTCGTGCTGCTTTTTTTGCTGTTTGTTGTCAGGCTGAAAAGCGTGATAACCAATAGAATGAAGACTAAAAAGAAAAGATTCATTACTAAATCACGAATAAAATTTAGTGCATTCCAACAGAATTTAATGACTCGAAAAATGGGATTCATAACGACTTAGATTTAAATATCGGTGAAAAAGATAGGTAAAAAAATTTCGCTTAGCGTAACACAAACCCACACTAAAAACTATGCTATAATCCACCGCACTTTTCATTTAAAGAGAGAAAAAATGGACGCTTTAACCCTTTTAACCACACGCCACTCAAATAAAAAACTCACCGCACCCGCCCCCAATAAAGCCCAACTTGAACAATTATTTCAAGCCGCACTTCACACACCGGATCACGGCAAATTACAACCTTATCGTTTTGTCGTCATAGAAAATGAAGGCTTAAATAAATTAGAAACATTGTTAAAAGATGCCGTAACGGAATTCAATCTTGGCGAAGATAAACTAAAAAAAGCAGAAAATTTAGCCCACCGCTCACCAATGGTTATCGCCGTTATCGCCAAAATAAATCCCGATGTCGCTAAAGTGCCGCAGTGGGAACAATTAGTCACGGCAGGCTGTGCCGCTTACGGTATTCAGCTTGCCGCCAACGCTCAGGGTTTTGATAATGTTTGGATCACCGGAAAATGGGTAAATGGCAGTGCGCTACGCCAAGCCCTTGGTTGTCGGGAACAGGATGAAATTGTGGCATTATTGATGATTGGCACGGCGGCAGAAAAAATTGAACGTGAATGTCGAACCGTCAATATTGAAGAATTTGTACGTTATTTATAGGTAAAAGTGCGGTTAAAATTAACCGCATTTTTAATTTAATTGATATTACATTGTAGTTGAACAAAGGTTCTATCAATTAAAAGTATCAAAATTCCTATTGAAATTTTACTCAATAGGAATTTTCTATTTTGATAAAGAACTTACTCAAGAACGAATCAATATGAAATTTGCTTAAACTAAACTGATAACACAAATATCGCTTTTTATTGCCTTGCAAATGTAAAATGGAATTACCCACACAATTTACAGCTTCTTGATTTTAATTCACAGCCACGCGAGAGTGGCTGCCGCCTGCCTCACGAGGCGGGCGGATTTTAACAAAACCATTTCAAATGGAAAATGCTGATATGCGAAAAATGAGGGAAATCCGTTGCTAGTGCTGTAAAAAATTATTGGCACGCGCAGAAAATGTACAACGCTTAGAAATTAAATGCGTGCGTTGTAAAACTTTAAATCAATTCAACAAATAAGAGTATCGGAGCACCAAGAATGCCGGAATGCCGGAATGCCATAATGAGAACTTATTATGGCAAAAAACAAAATTATCGTGTGGGCGTTATTTGATAGCGGTAACGGTTGTTATACCCAAGCAGCCAAAGCCTTTCCTGAAATGCGGGTTTATCCTATCGGCATTGATATTGAATGAAAAAATCGGCATTTTATCCCAGTTAATTTAGCCGATTATTCACGACTATTCGGCAATCACATCTTATTTAAAACATTAGACAGACTACCAAAACCCGATGTCATTCTTGCCAGTCCATCTTGTGAGAGCTGGTCACTTGCCAGCGAAATGAAAAGCAGCAATGCTTGTTGGCGGCAGATAAAACCTGCACCAAGCCATTTTCGCATCAGAAAGCGTGCCGATTACGCCAAAACCCGATTTAATTACGAACGCTCTTTTTTAATCGGATAAATAGTGAGCTTTGCATTTATAACACGATTGAAATTATCAAGCGTTATCAACCAAAGATTTATATTATCGAAAACCCCGCATTCGGTCGGATATGGGATTACATTGAGCATATTCTGGATTTTAGTATTCCTTTTGATAACCTGACTTATTACAGCGATTATGGCTACATTATTAAAAAACCGACTAAGTTTAAAAATAATATTGCATTGAGATTAAGCAGTCGGGGATTACCTTCTAAAGTGATCTAGAAAAAATTTAAAGGGATTACAATGAACAGTCTAATATCCCTTTGTCTTTTTGAAAGAAACCTATTCACAAATTATTAAACATCTAAATAACAAGAAAAAATGAAAATGACACAAAAGAAATTATTTAAACAAGCCCCATTACCATTTATCGGGAAAAAACGAATGTTTTTAAAACATTTTGAAACAGTACGGCGAAGGGTGGACGATTATCGATACATTCGGCGGCAGCGGTTTACTAAGCCATACTGCCAAATGACTAAAACCAAAATCCCACATCATTTACAATGACTTTGACGGCTATGCTGAGCGATTAGTACATATTGATGACACTAACGCATTATGCGCTCAACTTTATGTTGCTGCTATCGGTCCAAAAACAAACGTATGCTGAAGGAATAGAAGGCTGAACTCGTCAAAATCATTCAAGACTTTGAGGGATATAAAGATTTAAATAGCCTATCAAGTTGGTTGTTATTTAGTGGAGAGCAAATTGCAACACTTGATGATTTATTCCACCACGCACGAAATTCTTCCAAAATATTTTGCGCTAAGCTATCTCGTCCCGGGCAATCAGCATGTAGAAAACCGATTTGTGGATCTAACCCTATACCTTGCAATGCTCCACTGATGTCTTTTCCCATAATACTATGAAGAAACGAAAGCAACGCATTCACACCGTCACGAGACGGACAGCGATTGCGTCCCTAAAAACAAAAACCGCTATTCTCTTTAATCAATATTGCTTTAATTACTCCTCCGTAAACTTTAATTCAAATGGATCATTTAATACCTGCGCGGGTATTGCTCGTATGGTTCCTCAAAAAATTCTTTCCTAAAAGGCATATATTTATAAAATATCATATTGCTTTCTCATACTATCTAAGAAATTATTGCTGTTTAACCCCCCCCCCTTCGAGCTATCCTTTTCCAACAGCCGCGGTTGACAGAGGTCGATTAGCGAGCAAGCTTTGCAGCGTTTACTGTATTCAGGTAGAGGTGTTGTCCCGCTGTCTAAAAGTGACCGCACTTCGGCAATAGTGACAAGGGTTTTCGTGCGTGTAATTCAGGGGAAAAATGATCGGCAAACGGTGGCTGGTTTGCATACACCACAACGCCCCTTTGTCAATAGTTTGCCCTGTCATTTCTTCTAAACATAATGCTTAGGCGCAAAGCTGAATTTCATCAATCGGTTTAGGCTTGCCACGTTTGTATTCCACAGGCCTTAATTAGGCCGTCTTGAGATCTAGATCGACCAAATCCAAAATACCACTAATACCCAATTTTTTCGCTGCAACGTAAACCATTTGTTCAAAGAGAATCCCTTTGCGAACTTCTGGCTAGCTCGAATCTACCCGCTCTAGCAACGCTTTGCCTTGTACGGTCAGAAAATTTATTCAAGGACCGTCAAATACAATTAAATACAACATAATTCCTAGTTCTTTATATTTCTCATTTTAAGTGGTTGAGTACAGTGATTTTCCATTTTATACCTCATATTTTTTAGCTATCATCAATTTATTAAAGTGTAAGATTTCTATTCATAGCGTAATTATTTGATATCAACCTAATCAAAGATATTCTCATCCCCTAAATAAGAAAAAGTGCGGTCAAAATCAACTACATTTTCCAATTTAATGATATCCCGCCAAGCCCTTCCGAATCCATTTATCAAAGCCGTCATAATCCACCAAAAAGGCATCGTGTCCATAAATAGAAGGGAATTCGTGAAAAACGAAAGAAACATCACTTTGTTCTAAAAGCTGTTTACTTTTGTGTAAATCCACCGATTTGAAAAGTTGATCGGTGGTGACGGAAACCAGCGTATAACGTGCTTTTATACGGGAAAGCGCGGTTTTGGTATCGCCATAACCAAGGCTTGGATCATACATATCCAAAGCACGTAACAAATGAAGATAGCTGTTGGCATCAAAACGCTGGAGAAACTTTTTACCTTGATAGCTCAAGTAAGATTCCACTTGGAAATAATCGCCCCAAAAATCACCTTCCGATTTAGTGGCACGCCCAAATGCCTTGGCAAGCTGTAAATCCGTGCGATAAGTCAACATTCCCAACATTCGGGCAATGGATAGTCCTTGATCCGGCGGCGTACCGTCATAATAATCGCCACCATTAAAATTCGGATCGTTAATCACCGCCTGACGCATTACGTGGTTGAAACCAATGGCTTCCGCACTGAAAAAAAGTGACGAGCATAGATTTACAATGCCATCCATAAAATCAGGAAATTCAATCCCCCATTGTGTCGCCTGCATTCCACCAAAAGATCCGCCAATCACTGCTTTTAAGTGGGCAATGCCAAGATGATCAATCAGGGCTTTTTGCACCCGTACAATATCTTGCACCGTAATATTCGGAAATTGGCTGCCGTAAGGTTTATTGGTCTTTGGATTAATGGAAGCAGGGCCGGTCGTGCCTTTACAACCGCCCAATACATTTGAACAAATAAAGAAATAACGGGAAGTATCTAAAGCCAGCCCCGCCCCCATAAAATGTTGCCACCAACCGTCTTGTTCTTTATTTGGAAAATAGGGTTCGGCATCACCGGTGAGGGCGTGGCAAATAAGGACGGCATTAGTTTTCTCGGCATTCAATGTTCCGTAAGTTTGGTAAGCCACGTTGATTGGCGAAAGCTCGCCCCCAAGCACAAGCTTGAGCGGGTTGTCTTGAAAAAGCACCACATTTTGAACAGTCATTGAAAACCTATTACACAAACCAAGAAATGCCCCAATTATCAACAGCACATTACCTTTGTCAAGAAATTTTAGCCGTCTAAACGGCTAAAGAAAAATACCAACCGAAATCCCAATCATCGTAATAAAGACAAAATTCAACTTGAACTTATCACGCTTTTTCATTATGTTACGCCAACACATTCGCTTTCAAAACACTGCAAAAAATGACCGCACTTTCTTCCCTCAGCTCTCTCTTTCCTCTCAGAAAAATAATTCGGGCGATATGTTGTGTCGGTGCATTTTTGTTATTAGCCTGCCTCATTATCGATCAAGGTGTCAGTTTTTATGTTCGGGATCGTGTGTTTGAAAAAGTAGAAGATTTACCCTATCGCCCTTATGCCGTGGTGCTTGGTACTTCAAAATATGTGGCAACAGGAAAAACCAACGATTATTACACCAATCGACTTGCTGCGGCGAAAACACTCATTGAAAATCAAAAAGTCAGTTATCTGTTGTTAAGCGGTGATAATCGCACAATGCAATATAATGAGCCTCGCACTATGCGCAAGGATTTACGCAAAATGGGCATTGCGGAAGATCGGCTTTTTCAAGATTTTGCCGGTTTCCGCACGTTAGATTCTGTATTGCGTGCCAATAAAGTGTTCCAAGTGCCTTCTTACACGATCATTAGCCAAAAATTCCATTGTGAACGCGCCCTTTTCATTGCCAAATATTACGATATCAACGCCATTTGCTTCACCGCAAAGCAACCTGAGGTGTTCTTTGCCACCCGAGTGCGGGAAATGTTCGCCCGAATTAAGGCTATATTTGATTTACTTACGGGGGTTCAGCCTTATTTTCTGGGTGAACCGGAGCCACTTCCTCTCCCTGAAAATCATTAAAATTTATCTAAATTTCCAATCGTGAATTGATGTTTTTTTAATTAAAACAATTTTTATGGGCTTTTTTAGGGAATAGAATTGACAATTTTTTATGAAATCGCTATTTCTATACCCCTTGCAAATACAATATCAAAACATCAAACTTTAGGAGTCCTCTATGTCTCATTTATCCGTTGCTAAATTTGGCGGTACTTCCGTTGCCAATCACGCTGCAATGACCGCTTGCGCCAAAATCGTGATCGCCGATCCCAATACCCGAGTCGTGGTGCTTTCCGCTTCCGCCGGTGTAACCAATCTTTTAGTCGCCCTTGCCAATGGTGTTGAGGCGGAAGAACGCAGAAAATTGGTGGGCGAAATTCGTCAAATTCAAGAAAATATCTTAAATGAACTCAAAGACGACAGCCGAATTCGCCCTATTATCGAAAAATACCTTGAAAATATCGAATCCCTTTCAGAAGCCGCCGGTCTTGCTACCTCACCGGCATTAACCGATGAATTAATCAGCCACGGCGAAATGATGTCCACACAAATTTTTATTGAGATCCTGCGTGAACAAAATGCGAGCGGAACTTGGGTGGATGTGCGAACTATCGTGGCAACAAACGATAACTTCGGCAAAGCCGTACCAAACGACAAACAAACCCAAGCCAACAGCGACAATATTTTGAAACCTTTAATCGATCGTGGCGAATTAGTGGTGATACAAGGCTTTATCGGGCGTGAAGCCGGCGGCAAAACCACCACATTAGGTCGTGGCGGCAGCGACTACTCCGCCGCCTTATTGGCGGAAGTATTAAATGCCAAAGATGTGTTGATTTGGACGGATGTGGCAGGCATTTATACCACCGATCCCCGCATTGTTCCAACGGCACAACGCATTGGCACAATGAGCTTTGCCGAAGCCGCTGAAATGGCAACTTTCGGGGCGAAAGTGTTACACCCTGCTACTTTGTTACCGGCGGTTCGCAGTAATATTCCGGTCTATGTGGGATCAAGCAAAGCACCACAAGACGGTGGCACTTGGGTAACCCGTGATCCGCAACCCCGTCCTGCCTTCCGTGCCATTGCCCTACGCCGTGATCAAACCTTATTAACCCTTTCCAGTCTAAGTATGTTGCACGCCCAAGGATTTTTGGCAAATGTCTTTAGCATTTTGGCAAAACATAAAATCTCGGTAGATACCATCACGACTTCGGAAGTCAGCATTGCCTTAACCTTAGATAAAACCGGTTCGGCATCTTCCGATGCGGAATTACTTTCCGGTGAATTATTGGAAGAACTAAGACAATATTGCACGGTAAAAGTGGATACGGGATTATCCCTCGTGGCACTGATCGGCAATGATCTGCACATTGCCGCAGGCGTGGCAAAACGTATTTTCGATACATTGGAATCTTACAGTATTCGTATGATTAGCTATGGCGCAAGCACCAACAATGTTTGTATGTTGGTACAAAGCGAACACGCAGACGAAGTCGTTCGCTCACTGCATAAAGCATTGTTTGAATAAAATATTGTTTTAAAATTTATCACTTAAATTAAAAATCGGAATTGATGCATTGCATAATGCAAAAATGATTCCGATTTTGCCGTGTTATATGGATATTGTGTAATGAAAAGCCGTGTCCTTAATTATTTGATTTGGAGATAGGAACACGAGTAGCACGTCCCGACTAATCACCGTTATTTTCCCTTTATGGGTTCGCGACATAATACGGCAATTTTATTACTTTTGAACGCTTAACTTTTTAACCTTATAAAACAAGATAAAAAGGAAATTTTGAATGACATCTTTACAGAAAAAATCAAAACTAAAAACACTTGTCATTTCGACCGCACTTTGTGGTGTGATTGGCTATGCCATAAGTTATGGTATTCATCCCAAATGGAAAATCGAAGCGGAAATTACCCGCCCGACCTTATCTGAACTGGGTAATTATTATGGGCTATTTTCAATGTATCATTTGATGCAGGGGGAAAATAAAGCCGATGATCAGATTCCTACTTTTGTGTTCCAACATTTTACCGAACAGCTTGTTTCGTACGATAATGTGAAAGACTTTTGGCAACATTCAGACTACTACAAACAAAATTCTTCCGCTCAAAATAATAATGAAAAACAGGATTCTTTATTAGCGGATTTAATTGAAGGAACACAATTTCGACCAATGACGGCTAAAAGCGGAAAAATCAGCCTTACCCTAGATGATCCGACACAATTAGAGAGCTTATTAACCGCATTTGTTGAGCACACAAATAATGCAACCCAAAAGCAAATCTATGACGAACTGATTCTTCAATGGAAAAATCTCTTTACTCAAGTGAAAACTGCCGCTCAACTAAATCTGGGTAACATTTATTATGGTAACACGATGGGAAATCAAGATTGGCAAGGAAAACTGAATATGATGAAATCCGTCAGCCCCCTTGATGAAAAATTAACAGCCTTCCACTTTACCAAACAGCCTCAACATCCCGCGCCACAAGCACGACTTAGTTGGGGAGGAATGGGGGCAGGCATTGGCTTCTTATTAGGCTTGGTGAGTTTTTTATTTCGCCGCAATGAAAAAAACAAACCTTAATGCCAAATTGAATGAGATAACCGTAAGAAAATACTGGCAAGCCATAGCAGAATAGTTTAGCATAGCGGGTTGTGATTGACGCTCAACCAACGTGATTAAAAAGCGTTTCTGTTCGCCATCTCAAAGTCATAATCTTATTTCCTCATTCGTGGGAAATGTCAAATTCGTTAGCCTACAACGTAATTGTGAACAATAAATATTTGATGCGGTGTCTTACGCCGGCATTAATGAGAATTAACAAAAGTAGGATTGAGAATTTAACCGCGTCAAAAATAAAAATTTGACTATTCATTTAATCTTTTAACCAATTAAAAAGGTGAAATTATGGGAAAAAGTGTTGCTGTCCTAGGCGCTCAATGGGGCGATGAAGGTAAAGGCAAAATCGTTGATTTATTAACGGATCGCGTAAAATATGTTGTACGTTATCAAGGTGGTCACAACGCCGGTCATACGCTTATTATTAACGGCGAAAAAACCGTATTACGTTTAATTCCTTCCGGTATATTACACCCGAATGTAACCTGTTTAATCGGTAATGGTGTGGTACTTTCTCCTGCCGCATTAATGCAAGAAATGGGAGAACTTGAAAGCCGTGGTATTAACGTGCGTGAACGTTTATTGATTTCCGAAGCCTGTCCACTCATTCTGCCTTATCACGTTGCAATGGATCACGCCCGTGAAGCGGCACTTGGTAAAAAAGCCATTGGCACAACCGGTCGCGGTATTGGCCCGGCTTATGAAGATAAAGTGGCACGCCGTGGCTTGCGTGTGGGTGACTTGTTCGATAAAGAAGCCTTCGCGGAAAAACTCAAAAATATTCTTGAATACTACAATTTCCAACTGGTGAATTATTACAAAGTTGAAGCAATTGATTATCAAAAAACCTTAGATGAAGTGATGGCGGTTGCCGATACGATCACCGCAATAGTCGCGGATATTACCACCCTATTGGATACTGCCCGCAAAAATGGCGACAACATTTTATTTGAAGGTGCGCAAGGTACGATGTTGGATATCGACCACGGCACTTATCCTTATGTAACCAGTTCAAACACTACTGCCGGTGGTGTGGCAACCGGTGCAGGCTTTGGCCCTCGTAATCTTGATTATGTTCTTGGTATCATCAAAGCCTATTGTACCCGTGTGGGCGGTGGCCCATTCACAACGGAATTATTTGATGAAGTGGGCGCGGAAATTGCCCGTAAAGGCAATGAATTTGGTGCGGTAACCGGTCGTGCGCGCCGTTGTGGTTGGTTTGATGCCGTTGCGATTCGCCGCGCGATTCAACTTAACTCCATCTCCGGTTTCTGTATGACAAAATTAGACGTCTTAGACGGCTTTGATGAAGTTAAAATCTGTGTTGCCTACAAAATGCCAAATGGTGAAATTGTAGAATATGCACCACTTGCCGCCAAAGATTGGGAAGGCGTAGAACCTATTTATGAAACCTTACCGGGTTGGAAAGAAAACACGTTCCGTATCACTGATGTAAATAAATTGCCGCAAAACTGCTTGAACTACATCAAACGTATTGAAGAAGTGACCGGAGTACCGGTGGACATTCTTTCTACCGGCCCTGATCGTGTGGAAACAATGATTTTACGTGATCCATTCGGAGCGTAATTTAAACATCTATTACAGGGGCGTAATAAAAACGCCCCTTTAATATTTCATCCTCAAAATCCTATGAACACGCAAGATATCATTCATTATCTGAAAACCCATCCCGATTTTTTCACACAACACCCTAACTTGTTAGAAACACTTACACTCCATCATCCACATAAAGGTGTAATATCCTTGGTTGAGGCGCAGTTAATGCAACAACGCCGCCAAATTGGCACACTCACTTCGCAACTTGAAAAACTACACCAACTCGCCATTCAAGAATCGGATATTTTCTTCGCATTAATGCCGTTACAAAAGAAATTATTTCAGGCACAAGATTTTCTTTCCGCAGAGAGAAAAATAGATCAATGGGCAAAATCTTACGAATTAGAGGGGGCGAAAATTTTGCTGTTCACCGACAGTTGGGAAAAAGAGGAAAAATTGTCGGCGCAATATTGGATTGATCGCAACGCCTTTGAAATTATTCGGTTAGAACGCTTAGGCTTACGCCAATTTTATTTGGGGGATTTAAGCAACAAAGAAAAATCCCTTATGTTTTTGCCGGAAGAATTCCCCATTGGTTCGGTGGCTTGTTGTCTGCTCGGCACAAAAAACACCCATAAACCGACCGCACTTTTGCTCTTTCGTTCACGTGATACCCAACGTTTTCATCACGGACAGGATGTTTCCTTTCTTAAACATTTGGTGGATATTGTGGATATTCATTTGGAAAGATGGCTGATAAAAAAAGAAGGGAAGATTTAAATTTGCCGTATTAGTGATGAAATTATGGGGAATTTAAAAAAGTAGAGACGCCACGTTGGCGCCCCAACCATTCACATTATTTCCTCTTTAAGCATTTGCGACAAATACCGCTTTTTTTGACCGCACTTTAACTCAAAAAGCCTGAAATATAGGAAATAATGGTTTTCACACTCAAAACACCCATTACGATAACCACTAACCAGCCCATTATCGTCATCCACATTGGGTGTTTATAATCGCCCACAATATTTGAGCGATAGGCGGCAAGTAAAATAATACCAAGTGCAAGAGGTAAAATTAAACCGTTTAATGTTCCGACAAACACCAATACTTGAGCCGGTCTGCCAACGGTTGCAAGCACAAAGGTTGAAACCACAATAAAAGCGATAATCCATTTATTTTTATGCGTGCTGATTTTTTCGTTAAAACCTGAAATGAAAGAAACGGAAGTATAGGCTGCACCGATGACAGAAGTAATGGATGCCGCCCAAATCACAATGCCGAATAAGATACTACCCAAATTGCCTGCCACATATTGAAAAGGTGTTTCCGCCGGATTTTTCGGGTTCAATGCAATTCCTTTACTCACCACGCCCAATACCGCTAAGAAAAGCACAATTCGCATCACTGAGGCGATTAAAATGGCTGAAACCGAACTACGGCTCACTTCCGGCAATGCCGCTTTTCCTTGAATACCGGCATCTAATAAACGGTGCGCACCGGCAAAGGTGATGTAGCCTCCAACCGTGCCGCCGACAAGCGTAACAATTGCAATAGGATCTAATTTTTCCGGTAAAAATGTGTGATGAATGGCTTGTAGAACAGGCGGTTGCGTTTTAAAGGCAACATAAACCGTTAAGGCAATCATAATAAATCCCATTAATTGGGCAAAACGATCCATTAAAATACCGGCATCTTTACTTAAAAAGATCAAAATCGCAAAAATACCGCTGATCACCGCCCCCATTTCAAGTGAAATACCTAAAATAGAATGAAGCCCTAATCCCGCTCCTCCTACATTGCCAATATTAAAAGCCAGTCCTCCCATTACAATAAGCAATGCTAACAAATAACCGGCAGCGGGAAATACCTGATTGGCAATATCTTGCGCACGTTTACCGGAGACGGCAATAATACGCCAAATATTAAGTTGCGCCCCAATATCCAACAAAATAGACAGCAATATGACAAAGCCAAAACTGGCGAGTAATGTATGGGTAAATGTCGCCGTTTGTGTCAGAAATCCCGGCCCAATGGCAGATGTTGCCATCAAAAATGCCGCTCCTAATATTGCATTTCTGCGTTGAGAAGTTGATGCCATAAATGACCTCCCTAATGATGTTGTGTTTAGTCGTGTTTTATTTTGTTGTGATATGATGTTTTTTAAATTCCGCCACGATACGTTGAGCAAATGCTAAGGCGTGTTGATTATCACCGTGCAGGCAAATACTCTCCGCTTTGACAGGAATCACTTTCCCATTTATTGCCGTCACCGTTCCCTCTTTCACCATTTGTAACACTTGGGCGATGGCTTCATCATCGGATTCCACCATTGCATTCGGCTGCGTTCTCGGCACCAGTGAACCGTCTTCTAAATAATGGCGATCGGCAAAGACCTCCGAGATAGTTCCCACCCCTTCTTCTTCGGCAATTTTCAACATTAGGCTTCCTGCCAAGCCCATTAATTTTAATGAAGGATCGAACCGGTAAACCATCTTGGCAATTAAAGCCGCTAAGTTTTCATCTTTTGCGGCTTGGTTATAAAGTGCGCCGTGCGGTTTTACATAAGCAATAGATACGCCTTCCGCCCGGCAAATTGCCTGTAATGCCCCCAACTGATAATTAAGATATGCCACCAATTCTTGTGGCGCAAATTGCATTGCTGTTCGACCGAAATTTTCACGATCAGGAAAGCCGGGGTGCGCCCCAATACGTACTTGATTTTCTTTGGCAAATTTGACCGCACTTTGCATTGCCACGGCATTGCCTGCGTGCAATCCACAGGCAATATTGGCAGAAGAAAGCAGGCTTAATAAAGCCTTGTCATACGGGAAACCTTCTGCAAGATCAGCATTTAAATCAACGTGTCGCATCAACAATTCTCCTAATATGGTTAAGATAAACTTCATTTTGGCGGCGATATTTTGTGGCTTGAGCCAAATTCACCATTTCAAATTTAACGGTTGACCCCAACCGAATTTGTGCCAATCGACCGAGATCCGCGTCAATAATATTGGCAATTTTGGGGTAGCCCCCCGTAGTTTGGGCATCTGCCATTAAAATAATCGGCTGACCATTTGGCGGCACTTGCACTGTCCCAAACTGAATAGCGTGCGATAACATTTCCAAAGGTTTCATTAATTCCAGCGGGTCACCTTGAAAACGGTAGCCCATTCGATCAGAATTACTTTGCAATGTCCATTTTCCCTGCC
Organism: Rodentibacter myodis; assembly: GCF_001999305.1. Lineage (GTDB taxonomy): Bacteria > Pseudomonadota > Gammaproteobacteria > Enterobacterales > Pasteurellaceae > Rodentibacter > Rodentibacter myodis. The sequence goes on from NZ_MLHQ01000011.1 coordinate 148,033, forward strand.
ACCAATGGTATTGCGATTTCCGTTTGAAATCGTCATATTCGGAAGACGGCACGGCGTAAATCGTATCTTTTAAGGGAATAGGTGCTACCGCCAATTCACATAATTTTCGACTATCAGAATATGTTTTTAAGCCATCGCCTTGCTGCAAATAACGCCCTGCCACCCCGCCTAAGGTTGCACGAATATCTGTCGCCGCAGAGCCTAACTCCAACGGCACATCAATCCCTCCCTGTACACAAAGGTAGCCATACATTCCGATTTTCGCACGGTGTAATGTCAGAATTTGTCCTGCTTCGGCATAATAACGGCAATAGGCATAAATCGGCTTATCATCAAGGTTCATTTCATAAAAAGCACCGGTAACACAAAACGCCATACTTTTTAAAAACTTTACCCGAACACTGCTTAATGCAATTTCAATCGCCGCACAATTCGGATCGTTCCCCAACAATAAATTTCCTGCCTGTAACGCCAATTTATCCATTGCACCGCTATGACTAATGCCCAAATGCCGATAACCAAAACGCCCTAAATCCTGCACGGTCGCGCGGGCTTGAATTGCTAAAATTTCAATCATCATTCCACCCCTGCTACAACAAATTTCACCTGATCACCGGCTTTTAATAAGGTGGGTTGGGGATGATGTTTATCAAAAAGGGAAAGTTCGGTATAACCAATTAACTGCCAACCGCCCGGTGAAGAAAAAGGATAAATACCCGTTTGGCTTCCGCCAATACCTACCGAACCTGCCGGTACCAGCGTTCTTGGTGTTGCTCGTCTTGGTGTGTGTAGGGATTCGGGTAAACCGCCTAAATAAGGAAAACCGGGCTGGAAACCGATCATATAAACGGTGTAAAGAGGCGCACTATGCATTTCAATAATCTGCTCCGGTGTCGTGTGATGAAATTTGGCAACCTCACATAAATCTGCACCACGTTCTCCCCCATAAATCACCGGAATTTCAACAATTTTAGATTCACTTGGCGAGGCTTCCAATGAAAACCAAGCCTGCTCCAATTGTTCAATTAAAGGAGAAAAATCAAGTAAAAAATCCGTGAACACCGTAATGTTATTCATTCCGACAACAACATCAAAAATGTTTTCCTGTTGTGATAAATAATCGGAAAAAGCCCATAATTTACGTTGTTGGGAAAGATTGGCGGGCGGATTTAAAATGCAAACCAGTGCATTTTCACTAATGGGGGTTATTCGCATAAAAAATCCTATTGTTAGATTGCTTTTGATAAGTTTTATTAATCCAATCTTTTACAAAATTTTAACAACTAATGTCAATAGAGTTCAGAAAAAATAATTTGTGATCAAGATCTCATTCTTGAACATTGGCTTTTCTGTGAAAATTTTAAATCGCATATAATTTCAAAGGCTATTTAAAAAAGAAAAGGGAACAAAATGAAAACATTAAGTGAATTTATTGTTGAACGCCAAGCGGAATACCCAAGTGCAAAAGGTGAATTGAGTGGAATTTTGTCATCCATTCGCCTGCTGGCGAAAATTATTCACCGTGATATTAACAAAGCGGGGTTAACCAGTATTTTAGGGCAATCCGGTGTGGAAAATGTGCAAGGAGAAAGCCAAATGAAATTGGATCTCTTTGCGCATAATACGATGAAAGCCGCCCTAATGGCACGTGAAGAAGTGGCGGGTTTTGCCTCTGAGGAAGAAGAAAGTTTTATTGCCTTTGATACCGAACGGGGACGTAATGCAAAATATGTGATTTTAACCGATCCCCTTGACGGTTCATCTAATATTGATGTGAATGTTTCTGTGGGAACGATTTTCTCGATTTATCGCCGCATTTCCCCCATCGGCACACCGGTGACCTTAGAAGATTTCCTGCAACCGGGCAATAAACAGGTCGCCGCCGGTTATATTGTGTATGGTTCTTCGACAATGCTGGTTTACACCACCGGAAATGGGGTAAATGGTTTTACTTACGATCCTTCCATTGGCACGTTCTGCCTTTCTCACGAAAATATGCAAATGCCAAAAGAAGGGAGAATTTATTCCATCAATGAAGGGCAATACCTCAAATTTCCACAAGGGGTGAAAAAATACATTAAATACTGTCAAGAAGAAGATAAAGCCACCCAACGCCCTTATGTATCCCGTTACATTGGCTCGCTTGTAGCAGATTTTCACCGCAATTTATTGAAAGGCGGTATCTATATTTACCCAAGTGCCACCACCTATCCAAAAGGCAAATTACGCTTACTTTATGAAGGAAATCCAATGGCGTTCTTAGCGGAACAAGCAGGCGGACTGGCAACAGATGGCTATCGCCGAATTTTAGATATTGAACCCAAAGAATTGCACGAACGCGTGCCATTATTTGTTGGTTCGGAAGAAATGGTGAAAAAAGCACAAAAAATGATGGAGGAATTTAAAGAGGATTAACCGGCGAAAAGTAAAAGTGCGGTCGGTTTTATTAAAATTTTAGATCCATTCTTCATTTAATTATAGGGACAGGATGCGCGTGTCCTTCTCTAAAAATCAAATAATTTCATCAATAAGTAAAAAATTAAGTTTTGATGAATTTGTAGGGACGCCACGCTGTCGTTCTGAATGTTAATTTATTGAAATTGCTTGGTTTTTTGATAAGGACGCGAGCATCGCGTCCCTACCAATCACGTTATTTGGCGTTGTATGGTGGGTGAAAATTTTGATGAATTCGTAGGAACGCCACGCTAGCGTCCTAAATGTTAATTTATTGAAATTGCTTGATTTTTTGATAAGGACGCGAGCATCGCGTCCCTACCAATCACGTTATTTGGCGTTGTACGGTGAGTGAAAATTTTGATGAGTTTATAGGGACAACACGCTGGCGTCCTAAATGTTAATTTATTGAAATTGCTTGATTTTTTGATAAGGGGCGCGAGTATCGCGTCCCTACCAATCACGTTATTTAGGCGTTGTGTGATGAGTGAAAATTTTGATGAATTAGTAGGGACGACACGCTGGCGTCCTTAGTTAATTCATTGAAATTGATTGATTTTTTGATAAGGACGCGAAGTATCGCCTCCCTACTTTTTCTCTTTGCTTCATTCATTGTGTCGCTGTTGCATAATTTAGAAATTTTAAAATTCATCCTAAATTGACCGCACTTTTCCGCCGGATAACTAATCCCGTTTTCGGGTCAAAAGCCACCAAATAATCACAATGAACAATAGACTTGGAATCAATGCCCCGAACATTGCCGGCATATTGTAAACCACACTGAGTTGTCCGAAAATTTCGTTCACCACATAAAACAGGAAGCCAAAACAAATGCCCGTGACAATTCTCGCCCCTGCCGTCACACTTCGTAAAGATCCGAAAATAAAGGAAAGTGCCAACATCATCATTACGCCAACCGAAATAGGTTGGAAAATTTTACGCCAGAAGATTAATTCAAAACGGCGGGCGTCTTGTCCTGTTTCTTTCAAAAAAGCGATATATTCATATAATCCGCTGATTGAGAGTGAAGTCGGACGCAAGGAAACTGCACCCAATTTATCCGGCGTTAAATTGGTTTCCCAACGTTCGGATAAGCGATTTGTATTAGATATTTGTTCTGTACCAATTTGTGAAAGACTGACTTGGCGGAGTTCCCATTTTCCTTCTTCAGGCAAGTAAGTCGCTTGATTGGCGTGTTTTAGACGAATCAATGTGCGATTGTTGTCAAAGGTGTAAATATAAATATCATTGAGCTTTGCTTCTTCCGACACCCTACGTACAAAAACAAAATTATCCCCATCTTTTGCCCACACGCCATTTTTTACCGAAAGCATTGAACCGCCGGAAACCGCTCTTGCACGCATATCACGGGCAAATTGTTCCGTTTGTGGAATACCCCATTCGCCAATCACCATCGTTAAAATCACTAAGGGTAAGGCGGTTTTCATTACCGCCAAACCAATTTTAAAACGGGAAAATCCTGCCGATTGCATTACTACCAATTCACTACGTCCTGCAAGCCCGCCAAGAGCAATTAATGCCCCAAGCAATGCCGCCATCGGGAAAAAGGTTTCCACATCTTTCGGCATGGTCAAAAAGGTGTAGGCAACCGCCTGTAACACATCATAAGTACCTTTCCCCACGCTTCGGAATTGTTCAACAAATTTAATAATCGCCGACAAGCCGACAAGCGTTAAAAGTGTGGCAAAAATTGCCCCTAAAATGCTTTTACCGATATAACGGTCTAAGGTATTCATTATCATTTGGCTTATCCTTTTCGGCTAAAAAGACTGCGGAATTTATACATCGGCGCACTATCCCAAGCGTTTAATACAATACCGAGCAATAAGAAGGCAATATTGACAAGCGGCATAAACATTGCCGCATCCAATTTATCGGCAGAACCGGCGGATTTGAGCGAACTTTGCAATAAGAAATAGATAAGATAAAGCAAGAGTGCCGGTAAAATCTTCGCAAAACGCCCTTGACGAGGATTCACACGGCTAAGCGGTACGGCAATTAATGCCATTAACGGCACGGCAAATACCAACGAAATACGCCAATGTAACTCTGCTCTTGCGGCTGAATTGTTTTGTTTGATTAATTCATCTAATGACAAGGTTGCCGCTTCGTCCGATTTGTTCTCGGAAGCTTGATAACCTAAATAGGCTTGATAATCATCAAAATGAGTAATACGAAAATCCGGCAATGCGGCAGTGCCTTCTACCCGTTGTACATTTTGTAAATTTAATACCTGATCACCATTTGGCAAGGCTTTCAACTCACCTTTCTCTGCGGTTACAACAGAAGGTTTGGTTTGTCCTTTAGGGGCAGTTTGGAACAAATACACATCATTAATTTGACTGCCTTTAATGCTCTCAATAAATAATACAAAATTACTGTTACCGGTGGACATAAACTGCCCAGAAGAAAGCGCCCCCATTGTCGGATTGGCTTTGGCATCTTCCACAATCGTACTTTGCTTTTGAATCGCCCAAGGGGAAAGCCATAACGCATTGTAAGCCGCTAATCCGGCGGTGAATAAGGAAAGTAATAAGGCAACACGAACCAAAATTCGCTGCCCCACGCCACAAGCACGCATTACGGTAATTTCACTTTCTGCATATAAACGCCCGAAAGTCAACAAAATCGCAATAAATAAACACAATGGCAACATCAACTGCGCCATTGCCGGCATTCCCAATCCTAACAAAGAAAACACTAAATCTGCCGGCACTTTGCCGTTTGCGGCAGAACCCAATACCCGCACAAGTTGCTGAGAAAAGAAAATCACCAATAAAATGAACAAAATCGCCACTTGGCTTTTGAACACTTCTTTTGTTAAATATCGCGTTAAAATCATCTTATTTCGTTGTTGCCTATCGTTGAAATCAAGAGGGGGAAAACCAACTGCCCCTAGCTAAAATCGGTCGCGTATGATACCTTATTTTCGCTGATTTAAACAGACAAAATAAGGAAATCAAATGAAATATCAAGCAAAATCAACCGCACTTTCGCAAGCTGCCGAATGTATTCTTATCGGCGTTTATGAGAACCACGAATTTTCAAAAAGTTTCAGTGAAATCGACCACGCCACACAGGGCTATCTCAACCGATTAATTCAATCCGGCGAACTGACAGGCAAATTAGGTCAAACCGTTTTATTGCGTGATCTGAATGGTATTGCGGCAAAACGTGTTCTGATTGTCGGTTGCGGCAAAAAAGGCGAATTGAACGAACGCCAATATAAACAAATCATCCAACACACCTTAAAGGCATTAAAAGAAGCAAACATTCACGAAGTTGTGTCTTATTTAACGGAAATTGAACTGAAAGATCGCGATCTTTACTGGAACGTACGCTTTGCCATTGAAACAATGGAACACGCCAATTACCAATTCGATCAATTTAAATCTCAAAAAGCAGAAGCTAATAGCCTGACAAGTTGCATTTTTAACACCGATTGCACACAAGCCCAACTCGCCATCACACACGCTCAAGCTATCGCCTCCGGCGTGAAAGCTGCACGTGATATTGCCAATATGCCACCGAATGTATGTAATCCTGCTTACCTTGCGGAACAAGCGAAAAATTTAACCGAAAAATCAACCGCACTTTCCCTTGATGTGATTGATGAAAAAGCAATGGCAGAACTGGGTATGAACGCTTATTTAGCCGTGTCTCGCGGTTCGGCAAATCCTGCCTATATGTCCGTTCTTCACTTCAACAATGCCCCCGATAAAAACGCCAAACCTATCGTGCTTGTGGGCAAAGGCTTAACCTTTGACGCCGGCGGTATTTCCCTAAAACCTGCGGCGGATATGGATGAAATGAAATACGATATGGGCGGTGCGGCTTCCGTATTCGGCACAATGAAAGCCATTGCGGAACTCAATTTACCTTTGAATGTTATTGGCGTACTTGCCGGCTGCGAAAACTTACCGGACGGCAATGCTTACCGACCGGGAGATATTCTTACCACAATGAACGGCTTAACGGTGGAAGTGTTAAATACCGATGCGGAAGGTCGCCTTGTACTTTGTGATGCCCTCACTTATGTTGAACGTTTCGATCCAACATTAGTGATTGATGTAGCAACCTTAACGGGGGCTTGTGTCGTTGCCTTAGGACAACACAACAGTGGTTTAATCACAGAAGATGAAAATCTGGCTGAAGATTTACTCAACGCCGCCCGCCAAACTCACGATAAGGCTTGGCGTTTACCGCTAAGTGAAGAATATCAGGAACAGCTCAAATCGCCTTTTGCCGATCTTGCCAATATCGGCGGACGTTGGGGCGGTGCAAGCACGGCTGGCGCATTTTTGTCTCATTTCACCAAAAAATATCGCTGGGCGCATCTTGATATTGCCGGCACAGCGTGGTTACAAGGGGCAAATAAAGGGGCAACGGGTCGTCCGGTATCTTTATTGACACAGTTTTTGATTAACCAAGTGAAATCATACTAAACGTTGTATCCGGACAGAATGGAGATAAATAAACAAAATCCCCAATGAAACCAATGTAACGGCGTGATAAAATTACGCCGTTTATTTAACTCAACAAGGAAAATAACGATGAGAGAAACGCACAAATCCATTATTCAACGCAGAATCAGAAATATTAATTTCATTAACCGCTACTTTGTTGGAAACGGTATTGATATTGGCGGCGGGCCTGATTCACTGGCACAATTTCTTGGTGTTTTCCCCAAAATGCAAAGTGTCAGAACTTGGGATCTTGAAGACGGTGATGGACAATATCTGGCAACCATTCCGGATGCAACCTTTGATTTTGTTTATTCCTCCCATTGCTTAGAACATTTACATAATCCCGTTATTGGTTTGGAAAACTGGTTACGCGTGCTTAAACCAAAAGGTTTTTTGATTGTTACGGTGCCTGATGAAGATCTTTATGAACAAGGAATTTGGCCTTCAGTCAAAAATACCGATCATAAACATAGTTTCACGATTCATAAAAATCACTCTCAAATGCCGGCATCAGTTAATATTTTAGATTTAGCCAAACATTTTTCCGATCAAGTAAATATTGAAAGCATTATTCAAGTTCACGATTATTATCGTGAGGGATTGCCACCACACATTGACCAAACGTTAGGCGATGCAGAATGTGCTATTGAATTCATTTGGCAGAAAAAATAACGCTGAAATGAAGTGATTGGTAAGGGAAAACCAAGGCTAGTCAACATACTGAATGTTCTCTCATTAGAGATGTTTGAGTTTTAATAATGACGCCCAATTAGGCGTCTCTTTTTATTAAAATTATTTAGATGCCATTGCTACATAATAGGTTATTTGTAGGTTTTAACCCACTTTTATCAATCACTTTACTAATTACTTTTATAACCCCAATCTTTCTTTAATGCGATCAGCAAACATTCCGATACTTACCGCAAAATTATTGGATTTATTCCAGTCTAAAAGCGTACGGAAGTTGTTAGAAACCAAAAACGCCCGTCCCACTTCTTTATCCGGACGAACCAGCCAAAGTTCTGCATTGGAAAGTGCGGTCAATTTTGCTTGTTCTTCCTGGCTAAAACCAAGCGGCATTACACCCAGTGATTGCCATTCACGCAAAGAACGGGCTTTATTTTTCTCAATACCGGAAAGGGATAAATCAAGCGGTTGATTCAAGCTAACTTCCATCCCCCAAGGCAATTTGTCGTTCCAGCCGACTGTGTGCAAATAATTGGCAATGGAAGCAAAGGTATCAAATTGGTTTGTCCAAATATCTTTTACGCCGTCATTATTACCGTCTGCGGCATAATTTAAGAAAGCACTCGGCATAAATTGTGTTTGCCCCATCGCCCCTGCCCACGAGCCTAACATTCGATGGCGTTGAATATGATCCCGTTCCAACATTTTCATCGCATTGACAAATTCTTTGCTAAATAGGGCTTCACGTCTGCCGTCAAATGCCAAAGTCGCCAGAGCGGAAAGCACATCATATCGCCCTTGATAATGCCCGAAGCTACTTTCCATTCCCCACAACGCAAGGATATATTCTTGTTGTACACCATAACGTTGGCTTGCCCGTTGTAACGGTACTTGCACTTCCCAATAGCGTTCTTCCGCCACATTTACTTTGTTGTTGGTTAATACTTTATTGAGATAATTTGTTGTGCCATTCGGATTTGAAACTGCCGGTTTATTTGGATCACGTTTTACCGTTCTGCCCGCCTGCGCACGATCCAACGCCACCGCTTTTTCCATATATTGAATATTATTTTGGGCGTTTAAGACAGAAGCCGAAACCCCTTCTGCAGCTGCTTTTCCTTTGAGGAAGCGAACATAATCATTGAAGTTATCAAGCGTGCGAGGTTTGTTATAAGTCGCATTACGGCTTATGTTAGGAATAGTTTCCGCAGAAGTCGGCGCATTATTTGAACAAGCCGTGATAAGGCAGGACAAAAGTGCGGTCGATATTAAAGAGATTTTTTTCATTTTTTATCCTTATGAGTCAAGATTGATATTAATTATTCCTTTTTCCCTTACTTATGAATTAAATAAGGAAATGCTATTTTCTTAAAAATTGATGATAAACCGCCTTCAATAATGAAGTCGGTAACAAACGGGAGCCTGAACGCAGTGCAAAAGTAAACAAGCCCGATAACAAACCTTGAACCCTTAAGCGGTATTTCAATTTGAACAAACGCCACTCCGCCTTAGCTTGATTTAAACCACGGCGGCGACCGACCATACCGTTCCCCACGCGGGCATAAACCAAAATATCAGGCAAATTTGCCACCGGTTTACCCTGTGCCACAAGTTTAATCCACAAATAATAGTCTTCTTGCAGATCTTCATAACCGTCACAATGAAGTACCGCATTTTTTTGATACGCCACCGTCATATGATTGAAGGGACAACGTTTTTGCGTAAATTTCACGATCTCTTGCGCCGTTGTGGGGACGTGACGATAAGCCACAATATCGTTGGTATTTTCGCCAAATTCGGCAATTTGTCCGCCGAAAATAATGGTTTGCGGATGTTGTTCGATGAAGGCAACTTGTTTTTCAAAACGTTCCGGCACGCAAATATCGTCCGTATCCATACGAAAAACCCAATCATACGAACAATGCAACAACCCCTCATTTAAGGCGTTGCCTAATCCCCGATTTTGCGGCAATTTCACTAATTTTAACGGCAATTTTGTTTCAAATGCCGACACCACGACTTCCAATTCCGCCGTCACGTCACCATCAAACACCAAAACAATTTCATCGGCTTGATGGGTTTGGGCGACCAAACTTTCAAAACATTCCCTTAAATATTGTGGTTTTTCCTTAATGTATAAGGACATTAAAACTGAAAATTTCATCACTTTTTCTCTATATAAAGCGTTTTAAATGAATGGCTAATTTAGGTGAAATTAACACCACTAAGGCAATCACCAGTTGTTTGATACTTTTTGTTTGTTTAAAGATTGCAAAATAATGCGTTGCCGCGCGGCGGGATAAGTTCATCACCTGCGGATACGCCAACATATATTGTGCATTGATGGCAAAATTGCGTGCTTGCCTTTCCGTTTCAACATAATGTGCTTGAATATAATCAATCGCCTTTTGTGTCTGGCTTGTGTCCGTTGAAACACTGGAACGCTTGGTATGAAATGTGCAGTGCGTGAGCGGTTCACTAATTTTGTAAGGGGTGAATGTCGGCTCTTTCACTAATTTCAACAAAAAATCATAATCTTCCAAAGAACGAAGTGCGGTCGATAATCCGCCTATTTTTAAGAAAAGATCTTTTTTCACCGCAATCATCGGCATTCCGCCAATTTTATTTGCCAATAGAAGGCGGTCAATATTAATTTCCTGTGGCTCAATGGGATGGGTGATGTAACTAAAGCCTTCGTTCACCATTTCGCATTTTGCGGGGTGATAAATAAAGTTAATATTGGAATGTGTTTCAATAATTTCGGCTAAACGTTCACATTTTTGATGGGCAAAACGATCATCATCATCCAAAAATAGCAACCATTCTCCCGTTGCCATACGCGCACCGATATTACGACTTTCTGCTGCTCCTTGGTTGCTTTCATTGCGAATAACACGCACATCAAAAGGATATTTTTGATTCACTACAACAGGTTCTTTTGAACAATCGTCCACAATCACCACTTCAAATGAATGAAGGGTTTGTTGCGCTAAACTTTCCAACAAGGCCGGAATTTCTTCTTTTCGGTTGTAAGACGGCACAATAACGCTAAACATTTTTCGCTTCCTTTTGTTTTAAGAAAATACACTGTTTCCCCTGAGAACCAAACAAGGATAAAAACATCAACATCACAAACATAATCCCCGGGAAAGCAAAGGTATCGGCTTTTATGTTGCAGGCAGCGAGGATGACGAAAGTCGAAAAAATAAATTTCCAACTGCCGTTAAACCAATTCAATGCCACTTTACGCACAAAATAAAAGGTAACAAGAAAACACAGCAAGGCATAAGCCACGCCACCATATAAAATTTGACGTAAGAAGCCGGAATCCGTGTTGCCATAGTAGCGTCCCACCTCCAACTGTCCGTTCATATACATTCCATCGCCCATTACAAATTGCTTCCAAGTGGGTAAAAATAGGTGATTTTTCACTAATGTATCTGTGGACGAACTCACAAAACCTGCACCGTGGAGTAAATTGATCACCGGTTCTAAGGCGTGTGCCACATACGGATTTTGCGGAAGGAAATAGGCTAGCCCGAGGATTAAGAGGGTAAAGGCAATCAGTGATGGCACATATCGCCATTTAAAATAGACGACAATGCTGACCACGGAAAGTAACAAAAAGGTTCTGCCGGAAATGAGTCCGATACATAACATCAAAAATACTAAAATACTTGGCATTTGGCTGTGTTTTGCATTGTAAGCCAACAAAAAATGACACAGCATTAGATAAAACAAACTGAGTTGGAAAAATGCCGTTGCGGTGAGGTTATACAGACGATATTCCTGCTCCGAACCATAGAATCGAGCAGGTAAAACGGCATTGGTGGAAAGTAGAAAATCCACTAAAAATGGAACGCCAAGCAAAGCTGATACCCCCACGACAAATTGCACCATCACGCCGATTTGTAAATCACGCACGACACGTTGTTGCCCGTTTGGTTTGGCATAAAAAGCGTTATAAAGCCCGATTCCCAAGATGAATAAAATCAAGGCTTTCACATACATCATTATCACGGAAAAATCCCGTGTGCCATTCACAAATAGCGGAATGAGGCTGAACAAAACTAACCCGATAAGCACAGCAAGGCTATCAATCGGCACAATGATCCCTTGTGTTTGTTGTTTTTTTACATAACGATACGCCAACAGGGAAAAGGCTGCCAATCCTGCCACCACGGACATACGCACTACGTGAAAAAACCAAGGATCATAAAGATAGAAAAGATTAAAAAGTGCGGTCATTTTTTTCCTAAATTTTTTTGAATCGCCATTAATTTTTTAAGCGGATACTTCATTAATTTTTTTATGAAATGATTCGCTTGAGAGCCTCGACTTCCTTCTAAATTACTCATTAATTGCGGATTTTCAATCACCATTAATGGACGTACCACCTGATTTTGCAGGGCAAATTTTGTTTCAAATAATAAGAAATCATCGGCAAGCCAAAAAGGCTTGGTTTGCTTGAGTTGGCTCAATAAGGAACGCGCCGCCGATTTTTTGATTAAATAGCCCACCGTGCCGGCAAAATAGCTTTTGTAGGGATAAGCATAGGTTACGCAGCCTGCTTGATGACGGAGAAAGGAAAAGGTTGTCGGGTAGTTTATTTCCAACTCGCCATCATCAAAAGCCGCAATTTTTGATTGTCCGATTAATACAATGGGCGTTTTATTATGTTGTGCCAAAAGTGCGGTCAAATTTTGCTGAAAATTTGGCGCAAACAACGCATCATCTTCACAAATAAGGGCATAATCATTTTCTTCCACGTTTTCATCGGCAACAAGAAGGCGATATACCGCCAAATGGCTTAGTGTGCAGCCAATTTCGCCTTTGGTTACTTTGCGTCCATAATGTTGTTCAAATTTGATTAAATCAAAATTTTCCCCCAATTCGCACCATTCACATTGCATGGTATTAATTGCCGAAAAAACACGGAAATCTGCGGTATCCGCTTGTGAGAAAAAAAGCGTACGCCGTTGTTCATCTTTATCAAGGGAAATTAAATATTTATTCATAATTGTCTCGATTAATTTGTACCGCGTATTTGATTAAAAAAATGACGAATAGTTGCATAAAAAGGTGGCTGATTATACTAAAGTTATCCTTGGGTTTGAAAGGAAAGTACGGTTAAAAATGGCGGTATTTTTTCAATGCGATACGATAGCTGCACAAACAAACTATTCAGAGAAAGAAGTAGGAATAGCACGCTTGGCGTTCGCAATGTTAATCTACTAAAATTGTTTAATGTTTTAAATTAACACAAGGATGATTTCCCTACCGTATTTTGGTTTTGTGTGTTTACGACATAATACCGTATAATCCCCTCAAATTTTCTAACCCCAAATCGCTATGTCGAATAAAACCATTGTTAAAAATACCCTTTTTCTCTACATCCGTATGCTCTTTAATATGGGCGCAATGCTTTATATTTCGCGGGTTGTGTTGCGTGTATTGGGGGTAGAAGATTTTGGTATTTATAACATTGTGATGGGCGTGGTGATTTTATTTTCCTTTTTTAATGGCACGATGACGGCAACCACACAACGCTTTATTAATGTAGAAAAAGCCTCAAATGAAGTTGCGCGTGTCAATAAAGTCTTTAACATCAGCCTGCTCAACCACCTATTGATTATGGTTGTGGTGGCAATCCTTGCCGAAACCGTAGGGCTTTGGTTTTTAAATCACAAATTGAATATCCCTGCCGCCCGAATGCAAGCCGCAAATGTGGTGTATCAGATCGCACTTTTAATTGCTCTCATTGAAATTATCAAAGTGCCATTTAATGCGATGATTGTGGCGCACGAACGAATGTCCTTTTATGCGTGGTTAGGCTTGGGAGAAACGGCATTAAAACTTTCCGCCATCTTTATTTTGATGCAAATTGAACAATACGATAAATTGATCGCTTACAGCTTGCTCTTACTTTGTGTGAGCGTACTTGTCTTTTCACTTTATTTTAACTTCACACGCCGTGCATTTTATGCGGAAACCCGTTTTCGCTTCCAAAAAGATTTAAGCAAAACCAAAGAAATGGCGGGATTTTCCGGTTGGATGTTGCTCGGACAAACCGCTTATGTGGCTTCCACACAAGGCTTAAATATGGTGATCAACCTCTTTTTTGGCGTAACCGTTAATGCGGCAGTGGGCATTGCGACACAGGTAGATACCGCCGTTTATAGCTTTGTGAACAATTTTCAAGTAGCGTTCAATCCACAACTGGTGCAGTCTTATGCGGCAAAAGATTATGAACGAAATAAAAAACTCATCCTCGGCACATCAAAATATTCCTTTTATCTAATTGCGATTTTATCCGCCCCTGTATTTTATTTTACCCATACCCTCTTAACATTTTGGTTGGGCGATCACCTGCCAAAATATGCAGAACAATTCGTACAAGCCACGTTATTATGTTCGTTAATCAGTGCAATGGCAGGATCATTTTGGATGACGGCACTGGCGATTGGCTCAAACAGTATTAGACAATACAACATTATCCTAGCCTGTATCGATCTTTTCACCGTGCCACTTGCCTACTACTTATTCACACTGGGTTATCATCCGGTGTATGCATTTATCGGCAGATTTTCCACCGCACTTTTAATGCAAATGTATCGTTTCTATTTTATTAATAAAAAAATTAAATTTAACCGAAAAGAATTTGTCACATATCTGTTTAATATCGGAATAATTTTCGTGCTATTAATCGGATTGATTTATTTGTCGGATACGCAACGCACCTATTCTTTCTTTGAATTTGTGGGTGAAGCTGTCTTATTGGAAAGCGGTCTAATTGCGATGATTTTAATTTTCGGCTTAAACCGTGCAGAAAAAACATTCCTGTTTAGTTATATTTTGAAAAAGGTAAAAAAATGAATTCAACATTAACCTCTCTAAAGCAAAAACTCGCCCCTATTGCGGATTTGATTAAAGATAAAAACGATGTGTTTTACTTTGATTACCCCCTGCATTTGAACGTTGGCGATTTATTGATTTATCACGGCACAGAACAATTTTTTAAAGATCACCAAATTAACGTGAGATTAAAACGTTGCGAATTTGATATGGATATTAACGAGGTAAAACAAAAAATCACCCCCAATACCACGATTTTGTTACACGGCGGCGGTAACTTTGGCGATCTTTATCCTCAACACCAAAAAATCCGTGAGGCAATGATTCAACATTTCCCTCAAAATCGCATTATCGTGCTGCCACAAACCTTATATTTTAAAGATCAAAAAAATCTGCAAAAATCAGCCGCACTTTTCAATCAGCATCAGGATTGCCACTTGCTCGCCCGCGATGAACGCACGGCGGAAGCCTTCAAACAATTTTCACCAAATGTTGCCCTTTCGCCGGATATGGCACACGAACTTTACGGCACATTGCCAACCAAGCAAGGCAATACCGGCAAACCACTTTATTTCTTGCGAAAAGATATTGAAGCAAGCGAAGTGGAAAAAAATATCCTCGCAACACTGCCTGCCACAGCAAATGTGAAAGATTGGGGGGATATTCTTTCCCCTGTCGATGATATTGTATTGGCACTCGGCTGGCGGATTGATAAATTTGCGAATAAACAAAATTGGGGATGGCTGAAAGATCTTTTCCATAAATTTTGGTTTGCCTACACCAAACATATTGTGAAACGGGTGGCAAAAATCTTCCTACAAAACGATTCAATCACAACAACCCGTTTACACGGCCACATTTTTTCCTGCCTACTGGAAATTCCAAACCGCGTTTGCGATAACGCCTATGGCAAAAACTCCGGCTATGCCAATTTATGGACAAAAGAGATTGATTTTGTGGAAATTGATAAAAAATAACATCGAAAGCATCCAACAACAGGATGCTTTTTTATTTGAAGCCCCCCCATCATTGTGCAATAATCCGTACAATATTATTTATTATTTTGGAGAATAAAATGAATGTGATGAGCTATTCCGCTTTCCGTGCCGAACTTGCCTCCACCCTTGATCAAGTGGTCGCCGATCATAGCCCTGTTATGATTACCCGCCAAAACGGAAAGCACGCTGTTGTAATGAGTCTTGAAGATTTTTCTTCCTACGAAGAAACCGCCTATTTACTGCGTAACCCGAAAAACCGTGAACGTTTACTTGAATCTATTGAACAATTAAACCAAGGCAAAATTGTAGAAAAAGCGCTAAAAGAATGATGTTATCGTGGACTGAAAATGCTTGGGAAGACTATTTATATTGGCAACAAACCGATAAAAAAATCCTTTCCCGTGTTAATAAATTAATTCAAAGCACTCAGCGAACCCCCTTTTCAGGATTGGGTGATCCCGAGCCTTTAAAACATCAATTATCCGGTTTTTGGTCGCGTAGAATTGATCGAGAACATCGATTGGTTTACCGCGTAACAGATGAAGGTATTATTATCATTCAATGCAGGTATCACTATTAATCTATTATGTTTGAATTGAAAAAACTCATCACGGCGATGATTTTGCCACCCTTTAATATTTTAATTTTATGGCTACTGGCATTAATTTTCGCCAAATTAAAATTTAAAAAATTAAGCCGAATTTTGACCGCACTTGGTATCGGTTTGCTTTACATTTTGAGTATTCCATTTACTGCACAAACCCTAAAAGACAGCCTTATCAGCAAAGATCATTTGACCCTTGAGGATTATAAACAGGCACAAGCCATTGTGTTATTGGGGGGCGGTTTGCGGGATAGTAAAGAACTTTATGCGCCGCTCGCCTCCACTGCAATTCAGTTAGAACGTTTACGCTATGCGGCTTATTTGCAAAAAGAAACGCAGTTGCCTTTATTAATCACCGGTGCAAGCCCAAGTGGTGCAGTTGAAGCCAAAATTGCCGCCCAAGAATTACAGTATTTCTTTAATGTGCCAACCAAATGGATTGAGCCAAATGCCCTAACCACAAAAGAAAATGCCTTATTGACAAAGCAAATGTTGGACAAAGAACAGATCAACAAAATTATTCTTGTCACCAATGAATGGCATATGCAACGGGCAAAACTTCTCTTTCAACAACAAGGTTTTGATGTGTTACCGGCAAGTGTTGGTGAAGGGATTACGCCGCCGGAATATAGATTAAATATTATGCATTTTATTCCCCAAGGTGGTGCATTAGCGAAAAATATGCAGTTATTGAAAGAGTGGATTGGCTATTGGAAGGAAAGATAACTGTTTGGCGTAAAATACCATTTTAATATGATATAAAGAAAAGTGCAGTTAAATTTGACCGCACTTTTTTACATCCAATTTATCGCCACAATTTGAATTGATTAATCAATCCGTTGGTTGAGCTGTCGTGGCTTGAAATTTTCGCATTGTCTGCCAACTCAGGAAGAATACGGTTCGCCAGTTGTTTACCTAATTCCACGCCCCATTGGTCAAAGGTAAAAATGTTAAAAATCACGCCTTGAACAAAGATTTTGTGTTCATACATCGCAATCAATGCGCCCAAAGTAAATGGTGTAATTTTTTGCACCAAAATAGAGTTAGTCGGTTTATTACCGGTAAACACTTTAAATGGCACAATCTCTTTTACTTCGTCTAAAGATTTACCTGCTTTCACAAATTCCGCTTCCACTTCTTCTTTTGTTTTACCAAAAGCGAGGGCTTCTGTTTGTGCAAAGAAGTTAGACAGTAATTTGTTATGATGATCCGCTAACGGATTATGGGTTTGCGCCGGCGCAATAAAATCACAAGGAATCAAGGTTGTACCTTGGTGAATTAATTGATAGAAGGCGTGCTGACCGTTTGTTCCCGGTTCACCCCAAATGATTGGGCCGGTTTGATAATTTTTGATTGCATTACCATTACGATCCACATATTTACCGTTTGATTCCATATTGCCTTGTTGGAAGTAAGCGGCAAAACGGTGTAAATATTGATCGTAAGGTAAAATGGCTTCCGTTTGTGCGCCAAGGAAATTGGTGTTCCACAAGCCAACCAACGCCAATGTGGTTGGGATATTTTGCTCAATCGGTACGGTGCGGAAATGTTTATCCATTTCGTGCGCACCACTTAATAGCTGTTCAAAATTCTCAAAACCAATGGAAAGGGCAATGGATAAACCAATCGCAGACCATAAAGAATAACGACCGCCAACCCAATCCCAAAATTCAAACATATTGTTGGTATCAATGCCAAATTCCGCCACCGCTTTGGCATTGGTAGAAAGAGCGGCAAAGTGTTTTGCCACCGCACCATTATCTTTCGCCGAAGCCAATAACCAATCACGCGCACTTTGTGCATTCGTCATTGTTTCTTGTGTGGTGAAGGTTTTTGACGCCACTAAGAAAAGTGTGGTTTCCGGATTAACTTTTTTCAAGGTTTCCGCAATATGCGTGCCATCGACATTCGATACAAAATGCATTGTGAGGTGATTTTTATAGGGACGTAACGCCTCTGTCACCATATAAGGGCCAAGATCCGAACCACCAATACCGATATTCACCACATCGGTGATGGCTTTGCCGGTATAACCTTTCCATTCGCCGGAAATAATGTTTTGGCAAAAATCTTTCATTTTGGCGAGAACGGCATTGACTTCCGGCATTACATCTTTGCCGTCAACCATTACCGGTGTATTCGCACGGTTACGAAGTGCGGTGTGCAATACGGCACGATTTTCGGTGCGGTTAATTTTCTGCCCGCTAAACATTGCCTCTTTGGCACTCTCTAACGCACATTCTTGCGCCAGTTGGCGAAGCAATGAAAGGGTGTGTTGATTAATGTTGTTTTTTGAGAAATCTACTAAGATTTGATCGTTAAAAGTTAAAGAATAATCTTTAAAACGATCTTTTTCCTGTTGGAATAAATCTTGAATAGTAACGTTTGCCAATTCGGTTTGGTGCGCTTGTAAGGCTTTCCAAGCATTGGTAGTCGTTGGATTAATATTTTTCATAGTTTTTTCCTTCTATTATTAATTTAAAAATTTAATCGACATATTCTGTAATCACACGTGGCGTTAATTTTGTAATCAATTCATAACTTAAAATACCGGTGAATTTTGCAACCGTTTCAATAGGCAAGGCTTTGCCCCATAAAATCACTTCATCTCCGACTTGATCTTGGCTCTCCGCCCCTAAATCAACCGTCAGCATATCCATTGATACCCGTCCGACAATCGGCACAATGCGACCGTTTAGATACACCGGCGTGCCTTCCGGCACATCGCGCGGATAACCATCGCCATAACCGATTGCCACCACACCGATTTTGGTATCGCACGGGCTTTTCCAAATGCCGCCGTAGCCTACCGGCTCGCCTTTTTTGTGATGACGTACGGCAATTAAAGAAGAGGTGAGATTCATCACCGGTGTTAAACCAAATTCTGCCGCCGCCGTCTCCGTTGGGGAAATGCCGTACATAATAATGCCCGGACGAATCCAATCTAAATGGGATTCCTGCCAAAATAAAATTCCCCCCGAAGCGGCAATACTGCGTTCGCCCGATTTATCTTGAGTGACCGATAAAAAACGTTGAATTTGTAGAGGAGTGTAATCGGATTCCAGTTCATCCGCACGACTAAAGTGGCTCACAAAGCCTAAGTGCGGTTGAATTTGCGGGAGTTTTTTCAGGGCTTGATAAAATTCTTCCACTTCATCAAGTGCCACGCCCAAACGGTGCATTCCGGTATCAATTTTAAGCCATACTTTAATCGGGCTTGGCACCGTTGCACGTTGTAAGGCTTCAAGTTGTTCCCGATTATGCACAATGGTTTCAATATTATTGACGGCAAGAATGGGTAAATCTTCTTCATTGAAAAAACCTTCCAGCAATAAAATCGGTTTAATAATACCGCTGGAACGCAGGGCAAGGGCTTCTTCCAAACGGGCTACGGCAAAGCAATCGACATTTTTTTCGAGCGTTGAGGCAACAAATACCACGCCGTGTCCATAAGCATTGGCTTTAACCACCGCAATAATTTTGCTATGCGGTGCTTTTTGTTTAATCACCTCTAAATTATGTTTTAAGGCTTGCGAACTAATTTTTGCAGTCGCCGGCTTTACATTCATTTTATATCCTTAATAATCATCACGATATTCACGTTGTTCGGCAAGGTTATCAAAACGTGAAAATTGTCCGTTAAATTTTAAACGCACCCGACCAATCGGGCCGTTACGCTGTTTACCGATAATAATTTCCGCCACGCCTTTATCTTCGGAATTGTCGTTATACACTTCATCACGGTAAATAAACATAATTAAGTCCGCATCTTGCTCAATGGAACCGGATTCACGTAAATCGGAGTTTACCGGACGTTTGTCGGCACGTTGTTCCAACGTGCGGTTTAACTGGGAAAGGGCAATCACCGGCACTTCCAATTCTTTTGCCAAGGCTTTTAAAGAACGGGAAATTTCGGCAATTTCTAAGGTACGGTTGTCGGAAAAGGCAGGTGCACGCATAAGTTGTAAATAGTCCACCATAATCAGACTTAATCCACCGTTTTCCCGATAAACACGGCGGGCGCGGGATCGCAATTCCGTTGGCGTTAAACCGGAAGAATCGTCAATGTAAAGATTATTCTTCTGTTTAAACATTCCAAATACACTGCTGATTTTATTCCATTCAATTTCGTCTAAGCCTTGTCCGGTACGGATTTTGGTTTGATCTACCCGTGCAAGGGAGGCGATCATACGCATCATAATTTGTTCGGCTGGCATCTCTAAACTAAACACCAACACCGGTTTTTCACTTGCCATTGCGGCATTTTCACAAAGGTTCATTGCAAAGGTGGTTTTCCCCATAGAAGGGCGTGCCGCCACAATGATTAAATCCGAAGGTTGAAGTCCGGCGGTTTTTTTATCGAGATCGGTAAAGCCCGTTGTCACACCGGTAACGCCTGAATGGTTATCCAACTTACTTAATGTATCAATACGCTCAATAGTGTTTTGCAATACACTAATCACATTTTGCGGCCCTTCACTTGACGTGCTGCGTTTTTCTGCGATAGCGAAAACTTCGCGTTCGGCTTCATCTAAAATAAGTTTAATATCTTGCCCTTTCGGTGAATAACTGTTTTCTGCAATACGATTTCCAACGGAAATGAGTTCACGCAAAATCGCCTTTTCACGCACAATATCCGCATAGGCTAAAATATTGATGGCATTTGGCGTATTATTGGAAAGCTCGGCAAGGTAAGCAAAGCCGCCAACTTCTTCACTGATCCCTTTATTTTTTAGGGCTTGATCGAGCGTAATCAAATCAATCGGTGACTGATTGCGCATTAAATCTTCCATCGCTTGGAAAATGGCACGGTGGGCAAAGGTATAAAAATCATCGGCAATCACACGTTCGGCAATGCCGTCCCAGTGTTGATTGCTTAACATAATACCGCCTAAAACGGCTTGTTCGGCTTCAATAGAATGAGGCGGTACACTGATTTGTGCGGTTTGTTTGTCGGATGATTTAATTTGTGGTTGAGATGCCATAGAAATGCAAAAGACATAAAAAAGGGCTATAAAAATTGGTGCTAATGATACCGCAAATGAGGGGGAGATTTAAGTGAAAAGTGCGGTCGATTTTAAGATTAAATTTAATTGCAAAAAAAAGCCCCCAATCGCTTGGGGGAGTCAAAAAGGAATTTATGAATAAAATCTCTAAAGTTTAGCTTTATCAAAAGGAATCTCGATAAAACGCTGAGGATTATATTTACAATTCTTTACAAAAGCAAGAAAAAATTTACATTTTCTTGAATTTTGTGATTTCTACAATCACCTCAACGGCTTTTTCCATCCCTTCAAGGGAAATTAACTCGTGCTTGCTGTGGAAATTGTAGCCACCGGTAAAGATATTCGGACAAGGCAATCCTTTTTCCGATAAAAACGCCCCGTCTGTCCCACCACGAATGGGTTTATGAATCACTTTAACATCACACAAATCCATCGCTTTCTCGGCAATGGTGATAGCCTGTGGCACTTTTTGAACGGCTTCATACATATTTTTATAACTGTCTTGAATGATACAACCGACCTGCTGTTTTAGCCCCTTTTCAATATTAAATGTAGCCGTCCAATCTTCAATAAATTGTTTCCGTTTTTCAAAAGACTGCGTATCAAAATCCCGAATCAAATAGTGCAACTCTGCCTTTTCAATGTCGCCCGAAAAATGAGCCAAATGGAAAAATCCCTCTTTTCCACTTGTTTTTTCCGGCACGTCATCTTTTGAAAATCCTTGGTGAAAATCGCAAGCCAACGCCAATGCATTGATCATTTTGCCTTTGGCGTAACCGGTGTGAATACTTCTGCCGGTAAAACAAATTTTCGCAGTCGCCGCATTAAAGTTTTCGTACTCCAATTCCCCCACTTCTCCCCCATCAATGGTGTATGCCCAATCGCAAGAAAAATCCTCCAAGGGAAAATATTGCATTCCTAAGCCAATTTCTTCATCCGGTGTAAAGGCGATACGTAAATTACAATGGGGCAGATTTTCTTGTTGAATTATCTCAAGTGCGGTCATAATTTCTGCAATGCCGGCTTTATTGTCTGCTCCAAGCAAGGTATTGCCATCCGTTACGATTAAGGTTTTACCGATTAATTGATGCATAAAGGGATAATAAACCGGACTAATAAATTCATCGCCAATTCCCAATGCAATATCGCCGCCACGATAGTTTTCAATTACTTCAGGTTTAACATTCTTCCCACTACATTCGGGCGAAGTATCTAAATGGGCAATTAAGCCAATCGTATGCGAAAGTTCCGTTCGATTTGAAGGCAAATAAGCGGTCACAATAGCGTGTTTGTCTAAAGTAACGTTTTCTAAACCCAACTCAATTAATTCCTTTTGCAAATGCTGTGCCAGCTTCATTTGCCCGCTAGAACTGGGGGAATGTTTCGCATTGGGTTTGGACTGGGTATCAAAAGACACATAGTGTAAAAACCGACCTAATAAGTTATTTTTATAATCTTTCATTTTTATTACCTGTTATCAACAATAGGCGTTACTTTAACGTTAATTTAACAATTGATTTTTGATATATGACAAACATTTTCCAATTTACCGAAAATAAGGAAAAATCTATCAAAGTGCGGTCATTTTTTTGTGACTTTTTTAAGGGGGAAATTTTTTCCCTCAATCGCAATGAAATTCTTTGCATTATTGATAATTCGCTATATCATACGCATCTATTTTATGTCGTCCCTGCAGTCTTGCAGGTTTTTGTTTCTACTCAGTACCAAATCATTGGTGAAATTAGGGAGAAAACCAAAGCTAGTGGAAAATCCGGTTCAAAACAAGCCTATTATTGAGCTTCGTTCTATCAAAAAATCCTACGGTTCTAACACCATTATTAACGATTTCAATTTAACCATTAATAACGGTGAATTTGTCACTATTCTCGGCCCTTCCGGCTGTGGTAAAACCACAGTGTTACGTTTATTGGCGGGATTAGAAGAATTAGATTCAGGCAACATTATTTTGGATGGTGAAGACATCACCAATGTGCCGGCGGAAAAACGCCACATTAATACGGTTTTCCAAAGCTATGCCCTGTTTCCACATATGACCATTTTTGAAAACGTTGCTTTTGGTTTACGTATGCAAAAAGTGCCGGAGGCAGAAATCAAACCTCGTGTGTTGGAAGCCTTGCGTATGGTGCAGTTGGAAGAAATGGCAGATCGCAAACCAACTCAATTATCCGGCGGTCAGCAGCAGCGTATTGCCATTGCCCGAGCGGTGGTCAATAAACCAAAAGTTTTGTTGCTTGATGAATCCTTATCTGCATTGGACTACAAACTACGTAAACAAATGCAGTACGAACTCAAAGTATTGCAACGTCAATTAGGTATTACCTTCATTTTCGTTACCCACGATCAAGAAGAAGCCATCACAATGTCCGATCGGATTGTCTTGTTACGCAAAGGTAAAATTGCACAAGACGGTTCGCCACGTGAAATTTATGAAGAACCGGCAAATCTTTTTGTCGCCCGTTTTATCGGTGAAATTAATGTGTTTGAGGCTACCGTCATCGAACGCAAATCCGAAAACGTGGTACTTGCCAATGTGGAAGGTCGGGTATGTGATATTTACACCGATATGCCGGTCGAAAAAGATCAAAAACTTCAAGTGCTACTTCGCCCTGAAGATATTGTGATTGAAGAATTAGATGAAAATGAACATTCCAAAGCCATTATCGGTCATATTGTTGACCGCACTTACAAAGGAATGACGTTAGAATCTACCGTAGAATTTGATCACAACGGAATGCGTGTTCTCGTCAGCGAATTTTTCAATGAAGACGATCCGCATATGGATCACAGTGTTGGACAACGTGTAGGCATTACGTGGCACGAAGGTTGGGAGGTTGTACTCAACGATGAAGATAATCAATAATAAATTTCAGAAAATTACTGTTGCGATTATCTTCGGTTGGCTAATCTTCTTTGTGCTAATCCCAAACCTGTTGGTTTTAGCCGTTAGTTTTCTAACCCGAGATAGCAGCAACTTTTATTCATTCCCGATTACAATTGAAAACTACGCCAACTTGTTTAATCCGCTTTATGCGCAAGTGGTGTGGAATTCTTTGTATATGTCGGGCATCGCCACCATTATTTGCTTGCTCATTGGCTATCCGTTTGCCTTTATGATGAGCAAAATAAACCCGAAATATCGACCGCTCTTGTTGTTCCTTGTGGTTTTACCCTTCTGGACAAACTCGTTGATCCGTATTTACGGGATGAAAGTATTCCTTGGCGTGAAAGGCGTACTAAACACAATGCTTATGGATATGGGCATTTTGAGCGAACCTATCCGTATTTTAAATACGGAAGTGGCGGTGATTATCGGTTTGGTTTACTTATTGTTGCCGTTTATGATTTTGCCACTTTATTCCGCTATCGAAAAATTAGACGGTCGCCTTTTAGAAGCCGCAAAAGACTTGGGGGCAAACGCCGTTCAACGTTTCTTCCGTGTCATTCTTCCACTCACTATGCCGGGGATTGTTGCCGGTTGCTTGTTGGTATTATTACCGGCAATGGGGATGTTCTATGTTGCGGACTTGCTCGGCGGGGCGAAAGTGTTATTGGTTGGTAACGTGATTAAGAGTGAATTCTTAATTTCCCGTAACTGGCCGTTTGGCTCGGCAATCAGTATTGGCTTAACCATTTTAATGGCATTATTGATTTTCGTTTACTACCGTGCCAATAAATTATTGAATAAGAAAGTGGAGTTAGAATAATGAGCCGTTTACTGCGTAATGTATTTATGTTTGTGGTATACGCTTATTTGTATATCCCAATTATTATCTTAGTCACCAACTCCTTCAACGCGGATCGTTATGGTTTAAGCTGGAAGGGATTTAGCTGGAACTGGTATGAGCGTCTGTTTAATAATGACACCCTCATTCAAGCGGCAATTCATTCTGTAACAATCGCCTTTTTTGCGGCAACATTCGCCACGATTGTGGGCGGTTTAACGGCTATTGCACTTTATCGTTACCGTTTCCGTGGTAAACAAGCCGTCAGCGGAATGTTGTTTATCGTGATGATGTCGCCGGATATTGTTATGGCGGTTTCAATGCTTGCACTCTTTATGGTGGTAGGTATTTCATTAGGTTTTTGGTCTTTATTATTGGCACACGTGACCTTCTGTTTACCTTATGTCACCGTGACAATCTTCTCACGTTTGAATGGTTTTGATTCAAGAATGTTGGAAGCGGCAAAAGACTTAGGGGCGAGCGAACTCACCATTTTACGCAAGATTATTCTTCCACTGGCTTTACCTGCGGTGGTTTCCGGTTGGTTACTCAGTTTCACAATTTCATTGGATGATGTGGTCGTTTCTTCTTTCGTCAGTGGCGTAAGCTATGAAATCTTACCATTACGTATTTTCTCCTTAGTGAAAACCGGTGTAACACCTGAAGTGAATGCCCTTGCAACAATAATGATCGTGCTTTCATTGGCATTAGTCATTTTAAGTCAGCTAATTGCCCGCAAAAATAATCACTAAGAAACAACAAAAGGTTTCACAAACCTTTGAATATCAAATAGAATACGCCTTGACGCACAATCAAGGCGTTTTTTTATGCCTGTCATTCGACAGGTGGTTTTTTACGATCCTCTTTACGGAGAACAAACAAAAATGAAAAAATTCGCAGGTTTAATTACTGCCGGTTTAGTGGCTGCAACGTTAACCGCTTGTAACGACAAAGAAAACAAGTCCGAAAATGCAAACGCACCGGCTACTGCTAACGATACTGTGTATCTCTATACTTGGACAGAATACGTACCGGACGGTCTTTTAGATGACTTCACAAAAGAAACCGGTATCAAAGTGATCGTTTCAAGTTTGGAATCAAATGAAACGATGTATGCAAAACTCAAAACCCAAGGTGAAGCCGGCGGTTATGATGTGATTGCACCGTCCAACTACTTCGTGTCTAAAATGGCTCGCGAAGGAATGTTAAAAGAACTTGATCACAGCAAATTACCTGTTATTAAAGAATTAGATCCTGATTGGCTCGACAAACCTTATGACAAAGGCAACAAATATTCACTACCGCAATTATTAGGCGCACCGGGTATTGCCTTCAACACCAATACTTACAACGGTTCTGAATTCACCTCTTGGGGCGATTTGTGGAAGCCTGAATTTGCCAACAAAGTTCAGCTATTGGATGATGCCCGTGAAGTCTTCAACATTGCATTATTGAAAATTGGTCAAGATCCAAACACACAAGATCCTGCAATTATCAAACAAGCCTATGAAGAATTATTGAAACTACGTCCAAATGTGCTTTCTTTCAATTCCGATAACCCGGCTAATTCTTTCATTTCCGGTGAAGTGGAAGTAGGTCAATTATGGAACGGTTCCGTGCGTATTGCGAAAAAAGAACAAGCCCCATTAAATATGGTGTTCCCGAAAGAAGGCCCGGTACTTTGGGTGGATACCTTGGCGATTCCATCAACTTCTAAAAATCCGGATGGCGCACACAAACTTATCAACTATCTATTAGGTGCAAAAGCGGCCGAAAAATTAACCTTAGCCATCGGCTACCCAACCGCCAACGTGGAAGCCAAAAAAGTATTACCGAAAGAAATCACGGAAGATCCGTCAATCTACCCAACTGCTGAAGTATTACAAAACAGCTACTGGCAAGATGACGTAGGTGATGCGATTCAATACTACGAACAATACTATCAAGAATTAAAAGCGGCTAAGTAATCTACTTTAGCTCTAAACAATAAAAGAGCGGTCAAAATTATTCGTATTTTTGACCGCTCTTATTATTTTTAGCCGATTATATTATTATCAGACAAATTCTTATCAGATAACTAATTTGTTCCACCCACGGTGATTTCATCAATTTTTAGGGCAGGTTGTCCCACACCAACCGGTACGCTTTGTCCGTCTTTACCACAAACGCCAATCCCCAAATCCAACTCGCTTTTATCGGCAACCATTGAAATTTTTTGCATCACTTCAATACCGCTACCAATCAAGGTTGCGCCTTTTACCGGTTTGGTAATTTTCCCTTTTTCAATGAGGTAAGCCTCTGAGGTTGAAAACACAAATTTTCCGGAAGTGATATCTACTTGCCCACCACCAAAGTGCGGTGCATAAATGCCTCGATCTACCGAAGCAATTAAGTCACCAAATTTACTTTGACCTGCCAACATATAAGTATTCGTCATTCGTGGCATTGGCAAATGGGCGTAAGATTCACGTCTGCCATTACCTGTTGGTTTAACACCCATTAATCGGGCATTCATTTTATCTTGCATATAGCCTTGCAAAATACCGTCTTTGATGAGTACATTGCACTGACTTGGTACGCCTTCATCATCGATGGTCAATGAACCACGGCGGTTGGCAATCGTACCGTCATCAACAATCGTACAAAGCGGAGAGGTCACCAATTCGCCAATTTTACCGGTGAACAGCGAACTTTCCTTACGATTAAAATCGCCTTCCAAGCCGTGTCCAACCGCTTCGTGTAATAACACGCCCGGCCAGCCTGCCCCAAGAACAACGGGCATTAATCCTGCCGGCGCGTCAACCGCACTGAGATTCACCAAGGCTTGTCGAACCGCTTCTTTGGCGAAATTTACCGCACGAATATCGCCATCCACGACTTCAAAGAACCAGTCCAACCCAAAACGACCGCCTGAACCACAACTGCCTCGCTCACGCTTGCCATTTTCTTCTACCAAAACAGAAATAGATAAACGCACAAGCGGACGAATATCGGCGGCTAAGGTTCCGTCTGTTGCCATAATCAACACTTCTTCATAAACGGAACTTAAACCGGCAGAAACACGGGTAACGCGTTTATCTTCCGCTCTCGCAGTGCGATCAACCAAACGTAACAATTCAATTTTTTTCTCTTTAGAAAGGCTTTCCAAAGGATTGATGGCGGCATAGCGGGAAATTGCATTTACGGTATTGAATGCTTTCGGCACAATAATATTGCCTTGTTGAGATTGGGCAATACCTTTTACCGCATTGGCACATTGTTCAAGCGAAGCAAGGTTAATTTGATCCGAATAAGCAAAACCCGTTTTTTCACCGGATACCGCCCGCACACCCACACCACGATCAATATGAAAGCCCCCTTCTTTAATAATACCGTCTTCCAATACCCAATTTTCATCTTGGCTAAGTTGAAAGTATAAATCGGCATAATCAATATTGCGGTGCGACATTACATCAAAAATATTGAGTAATGCCCGTGTGGATAAATTACTTGGGGAAAGTAGAGTGTTTGAAACTTGGTTTAACATTTGTTCTCCGACATTTATAAAATTCTGTTGTAATCGATTTATCAAAAGACAGTTTAATTGAAATGATCTAATCCAAACTGATAAAGGGCATTTTTCTTATAACCATATAGCTCAGCCACAATCGCCGCCGCTTTTTTAAGGGGTAATTCTTGAGCGATTAATGCTAATGCTTTAATCGCTTGTGGTGAAAATTCATTTTCCTGATGAAATTTGGGTTTACCTTCGACAATCAGTACCATTTCACCTTTTGTGCGATTCGGATCTTGTGTAAGCCACTCACGTAAATTTTTAATGCTATCACCGTAAATGGTTTCCCAAGTTTTGGTAATTTCTCGGGCAAGCACCACATATCGCTCTTCACCAAGCACATCCTGCATATCCGCAAGGGTATCCAAAATGCGGTGCGTGGATTCATAAAAAATCAAAGTGCGGTCTTCTTCTGCGATGTTTTCTAATTTGTCTTTGCGGGCTTTCGTTTTCGCCGGCAGGAAACCTTCAAAACAAAAACGATCGGAAGCAACACCTGAGGCACAAAGTGCGGTAATCGCCGCACAAGCCCCCGGTAAAGGCACAACCCGAATCCCTGCCTCTCGGCATTGTCGAACCAAATGAAAACCGGGATCGCTAATTAAAGGCGTGCCGGCATCCGAAATCAACGCAATATTGCTTCCCTGCTTGAGTTTTTCCACCAAAATGTGGGCTTTTTCCTGTTCATTATGATCGTGCAAAGCGAAAAAAGGCTTTTTAATACCATAATGACTTAGCAATAAACCACTGTGACGGGTATCTTCCGCAGCGATTAAATCCACTTCGGAAAAGATTGTTAATGCACGCTGAGTAATATCCTGCAAATTGCCGATGGGCGTTGCTACGATATATAAAATTCCGGTTGAATCATTCATTTTCGTTTGCTTTTAAGGTTCGAGATAAGTAAGATCGCCCGCATTATTGACTCATTCATAATGGAGCAAAAACGAATATGTCTATTCTATTACAAGGCAGCCGTTTTAAAAAACGTTTAATGCCGATTTTGTTATCGGTTGCGTTAGTCGGTTGTTCCAATTTATTCGGTAGCAGTTTTACCGAAACCCTTCAACGTGATGCCAATGCAAGCTCTGAATTTTATATGAACAAATTAGAGCAAACCCAAAATCCGGAAGATAAAGAAACCTACAAATTACTCGCAGCCCGAGCTTTCATTGCCGAAAATAAAGTGGCACAGTCTGAAGCGATTTTATCGGAACTTGGCGAACTAAATGAGGCACAAAAACTTGACCGCACTTTGCTTGAAGCCCGCATTTCTGCCGCCAAAGGCGCAAATGAAGCGGCAGAAAGCCAATTACGCCTTATTGAGTTGAACAAACTCAGCCCATCACAAAAAGCACGTTATTATGAAACACAGGCAACCGTGGCGGAAAATCGTCAGGATGTGATTGAAGCGGTAAAAGCACGCATTAAAATGGATGCCAATCTCACCGATGTGCAACGCCGCCAAGAGAATGTGGATAAAACTTGGGCATTATTGCGTTCGGCAAATACCGGTGTCATCAACAATGCCTCGGATGAAGGCAATGCGGCACTTGGTGGGTGGTTGGCTTTAATTAAAGCCTATAATGATAATATTCGTCAGCCGGTGCAACTAAGCCAAGCGTTACAAAATTGGAAATCATCTTATCCGAATCACGCTGCGGCGACCCTCTTTCCAAAAGAATTACAAAGCCTATTAAATTTCCAACAAACGAACTTGGCACAAATCGGTTTGATATTGCCGGTCAGTGGTGACGGACAAATTTTGGGGAATACCATTCTCGCCGGTTTTAACAATGCAAAAGGCGATTCCGCCATTCCGGTGCAAATTTTTGATTCATCCACCCATTCTATTGATGAAATTATTGCTCAAGCGAAACAATCAGGAATCAGAGCCTTAGTCGGGCCGTTGCTTAAACAAAATGTGGATGCCATTATTGCCAATCCGCTTTCTGTACAAGGAATGGATGTGTTAGCGTTAAATGCTACACCAAATGCCCGTGCGATTAACCAAATGTGTTACTACGGTTTATCGCCTGAAGATGAAGCGGAATCGGCGGCAAACAAAATGTGGAATGACGGCGTGCGTAATCCTGTGGTTGCGATGCCGCAAAATGACTTGGGGCAACGTGTGGGCAATGCCTTTAACGTGCGTTGGCAACAATTAGCCGCAACGGATGCCAATATTCGTTACTATAATCTGCCTGCCGATGTGCCTTATTTCTTCCAAGAAAACGGCTCAAATTCGACCGCACTTTATGTGGTGGCAAGTCCTGATGAATTAGCGGAAATGAAAGGCTATCTTGATAATAACGGATCAAATATCAAAATCTACGCCAGCTCACGTGCTAATTTTGCCGCTAATTCGGCGGAATATGCGGCACAAATGAACGGTGTGCAATTTAGTGATATTCCGTTCTTTAAAGAATCTACATCGGAGCAATATCAAAAAGTGGCAGGATCAACCAGCGGTGAATATCAATTAATGCGTTTATATGCAATGGGATCGGATGCTTGGTTGTTAATTAATCATTTTAACGAATTACGCCAAGTGCCGGGTTATCAACTCAGCGGCTTAACCGGTATTTTAAGTGCAGGCCCAAACTGTAATGTGGAACGTGATATGACTTGGTTCCAATATCAAGACGGCAATATTGTGCCGGTTAGCAATTAATATGTTTTCTTTAAAACGTCAACAAGGGGCGGGCTTTGAGCATCAAGCCCGTCTTTTTTTGGAATCAAAAGGCTTGCGTTTTATTGCGGCAAACCAATATTTTAAATGTGGTGAATTGGATTTAATTATGCAGGACGGACAAACCCTCGTCTTTGTGGAAGTTCGCCAACGATCCAATGCCCGTTTCGGTTCTGCGGTGGACAGCGTGGATTGGCAGAAACAACAAAAATGGCTTGATGCCGCCAATCTTTGGCTTGCCGAACGAAATTTGAGCTTAGAAGATGCCGACTGTCGTTTTGATCTCGTGGCTTTTGGTAAAAATTCTCAAGATATTCAATGGATTCCTAATTTTCTCGATTAATTTTTTTCAACTATGTTACAAAACGTAAAAGATATTTATAGCGAAAGTATTCAGATTCAAATTTCCGCTTCCAGCTTGCTGTCGGAAAATATTGCCAATGCCAGCCAAAAAGTCATTCAATGCTTACTCGGCGGCAATAAAGTCATTGCGTGCGGTATTGCCCGTTCTTATGCAAATGCCCAATTTTTGGTCTCCAATTTGCTAAATCGCTATGATATTGAACGCCCCAGTTTTCCTTCCGTGCTATTAAGCCTTGAAAGTGCGGTCGGTTCTTCTTTAGTTTTTGATCATTCGGCTGAAAATCTTTATCTACATCAATTTAACGCTATTGCCAAACCCGGTGATTTACTACTCGCTTTTGCTCCGCTTGGTTCAGAAAAAGCCGTACTGAATACCATTGCCAACGCGGTAAGCAAAGAAATTGGTGTAATTGCCTTAACCGGTTCAAATAACGATGCAATCCAAGGGGTATTGGCAGAAAATGATCTCGAAATTTCCATTCCGACCAACAAAGAAAGTCGTATTTTAGAAAATCATTTATTTGTCATTAATGCCATTTGTGAACTGATTGATCAGGCTTTATTTCCAAGAGCTTGACAGAATCTGTCTTGCCCGCCAAACTATCCGCAAAATTTTTTGACTAAATGAAGGATTCATTTGTAAAAGGAGAGAAATATGAAATTAGCCTCATTAAAAAAACTGGCATTTGTATTAGGTACAACAGTACTACTACAAGGTTGTGCTGCGGCGTTGATTGGTGGTGTTGCGGCAGGCACGACAAAAGTGGCAACGGATCCACGTACAATGGGTACACAAGTTGATGATGAAACCCTTGAAATCAAAGTAGAAAATGCCATTGATAAAGACGAACAAATTGAATCTGAAGCGCGGGTAAATGCGATATCTTACAGTGGTCGTGTATTGTTAATCGGTCAAGTGCCGAGTGAAAGTGCAAAAGAAACCGCAACCGATTTAGCAAAAGGCGTTGAAGGCGTTTCCGATGTGTATAACGAATTGCGCATTGGAGCGAAAATTGGTATCGGTCAAATCACCAAGGACAGTTGGATCACAACCCAAGTGAAATCAAAAATGCTGGTGGATGATCGCGTAAAAAGCACCGATGTGAAAGTGCTCACCGAAAATGGAGAAGTGTTCTTGTTAGGTAATCTCACCCAAGCCCAAGCGGATGCCGCAGCAGACATTGCAAGTAAAGTCAGCGGTGTGCAAAAAGTGGTGAAAGTGTTCAAATATTTGAATTAACTTTTTCTTAAATCGATGATGCCTATTATCAAAGTGCGGTTGAAAATCTCCCTGTTTTTCAACCGCACTTTTTGCATTTTTTCAAGCAAAAAATTTGTCTTTTTATAATTTCCTGAAAACCATTTATTTTTAAATAAGTTATCGCTTGTCAATCATTTTGGCAAAAAATTTATCACTTGATCTCCCCTATAAAACACATTATCTTGTGTGCCATTCTTTTCCTAACACAATATCTTGTGTTTAAACTTTGTCACTACAACAAGGCGATTACGATGAACAAAAGCTTAATGGTAACCAAGCGTGACGGCACGCAAGAACAAATTAACCTCGATAAAATTCACCGTGTGATCACGTGGGCGGCGGAAGGATTAGACAATGTTTCCGTTTCTCAAGTGGAATTGCGATCACACATTCAATTTTACGAAGGTATTCGCACTTCTGATATTCACGAAACAATTATTAAGGCTGCTGCAGATTTAATCAGCAAAGATTCGCCTGATTATCAATATCTTGCTGCCCGCTTGGCAATTTTCCATTTGCGTAAAAAAGCCTATGGACATTTTGATCCCCCTCGTTTGTATGAACACGTGAAAAAACTCGTACGTATGGGGAAATATGATCACGCTCTCTTAGATGATTACACCCGAGAAGAATGGGATGAAATGGATAGTTTTATCGATCACTGGCGTGATATGACTTTCTCTTATGCGGCGGTAAAACAGCTTGAAGGGAAATATTTGGTGCAAAACCGTGTTACCGGTGAAATCTACGAATCGGCACAGTTCCTTTACTTATTAGTGGCAGCGAGCCTATTTTCAAAATATCCGGCAGAAACCCGTTTGGATTATGTAAAACGTTTTTATGATGCAACGTCCACCTTTAAAATTTCACTACCAACACCGATTATGGCGGGAGTTCGCACCCCAACCCGTCAATTCAGCTCTTGCGTATTGATCGAATGTGGCGACAGCTTGGACTCTATCAATGCGACGGCTTCCGCTATTGTGAAATATGTCTCACAACGTGCCGGAATCGGCGTGAATGCCGGTGCAATTCGTGCATTAGGCAGTGAAATTCGTGGTGGCGAAGCCTTCCACACCGGCTGTATTCCGTTCTATAAATACTTCCAAACCGCGGTGAAGTCCTGTTCACAAGGCGGTGTGCGTGGCGGTGCGGCAACGGTTTACTATCCGTTATGGCACTTAGAATCCGAAAGCCTACTTGTGTTAAAAAACAACCGTGGTGTGGAAGATAACCGTGTTCGCCATATGGACTACGGGGTGCAACTAAACAAATTAATGTATCAACGCTTAATTAAAGGCGGTGATATTACCTTATTTAGTCCTTCAGACGTACCGGGACTTTATGAAGCATTCTTTGCCGATCAAGACAAATTTGAAGAACTTTATACAAAATACGAACAAGATCCGAATATTCGTAAACGCACTGTAAAAGCGGTAGAACTTTTCTCATTATTAATGCAAGAGCGCGCTTCAACCGGTCGTATTTATATTCAAAACGTGGATCACTGTAACACTCACTCACCATTTGATCCTACCGTTGCACCGGTTCGTCAATCTAATCTCTGTTTAGAAATTGCCTTACCAACCAAACCATTAAGCCATATTCACGATGAAAATGGCGAAATTGCGCTTTGTACCCTTTCAGCATTCAACTTAGGCAAACTGGAAAATCTTGATGAATTGGAAGAATTGGCGGATCTTGCCGTGCGCGCATTAGATGCCTTATTGGACTACCAAGACTACCCAATTCTTGCAGCAAAACGCAGTTCTCTTGCCCGCCGTTCACTTGGTATTGGCGTGATTAACTATGCTTATTATTTGGCGAAACACGGTTTGCGTTATTCTGACGGCAGTGCAAATGACTTAACCCACCGCACTTTTGAAGCCATTCAATATTACCTATTGAAAGCCTCAATGAATTTGGCGAAAGAGCAGGGAGCGTGTGAATACTTCAATCAAACCACCTATGCACAAGGCATTTTGCCAATTGATACCTATAAAAAAGATATTGATACGCTCACACAAGAACCGTTGCATTATGATTGGGAAAGCCTGCGTAAAGACATTCAAGAATTCGGCTTACGTAATTCAACCCTCACTGCATTAATGCCATCGGAAACATCATCGCAAATTTCTAATGCCACAAACGGTATTGAGCCACCGCGTGGCCACGTTAGTGTAAAAGCCTCAAAAGACGGTATCTTAAAACAAGTAGTGCCGGATTATGAAAACTTGAGCGAAAACTATGAATTACTTTGGGATATTCCAAATAACGATGGCTACTTACATCTCGTTGGGATTATGCAAAAATTTGTGGATCAAGCGATTTCAGCCAATACCAACTACGATCCAAAACGCTTTGAAGGCGATAAAGTACCAATGAAAGTGCTATTAAAAGATTTGCTTACCGCTTACAAATACGGCTTAAAAACCCTCTACTACCAAAACACTCGTGATGGTGCAGAAGATGCTCAAGAAGATCTGGATGACGGTTGTGCAGGTGGGGCGTGTAAAATTTAAATGTGGTAATACGTTAAAAAACGTCTTTAAAATCTAACCGCACTTTTTGTTAAGGAAAATTAATATGCCAGAACCAATATCATCAATAAAAACTGCAACTGAAATAGTAAAACCTGATAGTGCTAGTGAGATATTAGCGTTGCAAAATAGTTCTGATATTAGACTGCAAAATGCAGGTAACTATGAAGCAGATACAAAAGAAAAAATTGCAGAAACGAAAAACTTTCTCGCTACAATAGCTCACGGGGGATTAGTTGTTCCATTAAAAAAAATAGGTGGAGCGGTAGTTAAAATAGCAGAAAGTTTCTCACTTTATTCCGACAAAACTAAAAACTCTATCAATAAAAAAATTGAACATCTAAAAAGCCAAGGTATTCTTGCTGGAGAGATTTCATCAATCCCAGCTTTTGCAGATATTGCAGAAAGGTTAGTTTATTTAGATGAAGAGCCTGATTTAAAGCAAATGTTTGAAAATTTACTTACTAGTACAGTGGATTTAACTAAAAATGGCATAAATCATCCAGCGTATGTTGAAGTTCTAAAACAAATTAGTAATCAGGAAGCACACAATCTTAAGTTAATATTTACCCATTCACCGAATTCAATGGCTATATGTAACCTTGGATTTAAACATAATGGTGGAACAATTCCTCTATTAAAATATTGTTTACCAATTCCATTTTCAGAAATCCCAGCTCAAGCATTAGAGAACTGGGAAAGATTGAAACTAATAGAAATTATAATAGATTTAGAGTGGGTCACTGATGATGACGCGTATAAGTACATACAAGATATACTAACTGTACTAGGAAAAGAAAATGCCTCTTATACAGAACATGTAGAAATAAGAAAAGGTGTTTTAAGATTTACTGAATTTGGCAAAAATTTTGCTAAAGCTACTGGCATAATAGAATAGGAAAACAAAAATGGCATACACCACTTTCTCACAAACAAAAAACGACCAACTTAAAGAGCCAATGTTCTTTGGTCAAAATGTAAACGTTGCACGTTACGATCAACAAAAATATGAAACTTTCGAGAAATTAATCGAAAAACAACTTTCTTTCTTCTGGCGTCCGGAAGAAGTGGATGTGTCGCAAGATCGCATTGACTACGCCGCCTTGCCGGAACACGAAAAACATATTTTTATCAGTAACTTAAAATATCAAACGTTATTGGATTCCATTCAAGGTAGAAGCCCGAATGTGGCGTTATTACCTTTGGTTTCCATTCCTGAATTAGAAACTTGGATCGAAACTTGGACATTCTCGGAAACCATTCACAGTCGTTCTTACACGCATATTATTCGTAATATTGTGAACGATCCGTCTATCGTTTTTGATGATATTGTGACAAACGAAGAAATTATTAAACGTGCAAAAGATATTTCTTCTTACTACGATGATTTGATTCGTGACAGTCAACTTTACGGCTTATACGGCGAAGGCACTTACACTGTGGATGGTAAAGAATGTGTTGTTACCCTACGCAATTTGAAAAAACAATTATACCTTTGCTTAATGAGCGTCAACGCTTTGGAAGCGATTCGTTTCTATGTGTCTTTCGCTTGCTCCTTTGCTTTCGCAGAACGGAAATTAATGGAAGGGAATGCGAAAATCATCAAATTTATTGCTCGTGATGAAGCTCTGCATTTAACCGGTACACAGCACATTCTAAACATTATGGCAGCCGGTCAGGATGATCCTGAAATGGCGGAAATTGCAGAAGAATGTAAACAAGAAGCCTATGATTTATTTGTCGCCGCGGCAGAACAGGAAAAAGAATGGGCGGATTATTTGTTCAAAGACGGTTCGATGATCGGCTTAAACAGAGATATTTTGGTGCAATATGTGGAATATATCACCAATATCCGTATGCAGGCGGTGGGCTTACCGTTACCATTCCAAGCCCGTTCCAACCCGATTCCTTGGATCAATGCGTGGCTTGTTTCCGACAATGTTCAGGTTGCACCGCAAGAAGTGGAAGTGAGTTCTTACCTTGTTGGTCAAATTGATTCTAAAGTGGATACCAAGGATTTTGGTGATTTTGATCTTTAATTAAACAATACTTTCTTCCCTACGGAAGTATCAAAACCAGAAAGTGCGGTCATTTTTTCTGCTGTTTTAATGCAACAAAAAATTTCACCGCACTTTTTATTGTTCAAATAATTTGAACTTTGTCACAAATTTATTAAAAAACCATTTCCAAAAAGTTTGATAAATGATAAGAAGGAACCCTTTAGGGAGTATTCTATGCAACATCAAACAACCTTTCTCAAATATAAAAGTTTTATTATTCTCGCATTAGACTTTCTTTTAATGCTCGTACTCATCAAAATTCTACCTTTTTCTTCACAAGAAAATCGTGGTTTGGCGTTACTAATTTTTATCGGTATTTTATGGCTCACAGAAGCCTTTAATATTACGGTAACCTCATTAATGGTACCGGTGCTAGCAATCGGTTTGGGATTAATTAACACACAAAAAGCCCTTGCCCCTTTTTCCACGCCTATCATTTATATGTTCTTTGGTGGATTTGTGGTAGCAGCGGTGTTACAAATTCAAAATCTCGATAAAATCATTGCAAACTACATCGTTCGCCTTGCCAAAGGTAATTTAAAACTGTCCATTGCCTATTTATTTGGCGTCACCACTTTTCTTTCAATGTGGATCAACAACACCGCAATCGCCGCAATGATGTTACCGCTCACGATTGGAATGTTAAAAGGCATTAATAGTGAAAAAAACTACCGCCTTTACGCTTTTGTCTTATTGGGTATGGCATTTAGCTCAAGTATCGGCGGTATTGGCACACTGGTAGGCAGTGCGCCAAATGCCATTCTCGCCTCACAAATTCAAGTTACCTTCACGGAATGGCTTGGTTATGGCTTTCCTGTGATGGTGCTATTACTGCCATCAATGATCTTCGCGTTATGGGTGGTACTCCGTCCAAACTTCAATATCGACTTCACACCAACCATTGAAAAAGTGAGTTTTAACCGAAAAAATATCATCACTTTAGCCATTTTTATCACAATGGCATTGCTCTTGCTTTGCAGTTCTTTAATTAACCCTTGGCTAACGGCATTCCTTGAATTACCGAAAAAAATTGAAAATTTTGATACCGTCATTGCGCTTTGTGTGGTGATCGTCATTTGTATTTCCGGCGTAGCAAGTTGGAAAGAAATTCAAGATCGTGTGGAATGGGGCGTGTTAGTGCTGTTTGGTGGCGGTTTAACGCTAAGTATTGTGATGAAAGATTCCGGTGCAAGTAAAATTATGGCAGATAGCATTGTGTCTTTTGTTCAAACCAAACCACTTTGGATACTTTGCTTTGTACTTACTGCGTTTATTATTTTTCTCACCGAGTTTACCTCCAACACCGCTAGTGCCGCATTAATTATGCCGATTGTAATTTCGGTTGCACAATCAATGAATTTACCGCCTATCGCCCTTGCCGGCATTATTGCCTGCGGTGCAAGCTGCGCCTTTATGCTACCCATTGCCACGCCACCTAATGCGATTGCGTTTGCTACGGGTCACGTAAAACAAATTGATATGGCAAAAGTAGGATTTATTCTAAATTTATTTTGTATTGCCATTATCGGTGGCTCTGCCTATTTCCTTTGGATGTAAGCGCAACAAAATGCCATAAAAAACGACCGCACTTCAAAAAAGTGCGGTCGTTTTTCTTTGTATTTTTTACTTTTGAACCGTTGCTAAAAATTCTTTACGGGTATCACGATCTTCTAAGAAAACCCCGCCATAAGCGGAAGTCACGGTATAACTGTGCGTGTCTTTAATGCCCCGAGCCTTCACGCAAAAATGTGTGGCTTTCACATACACCGCCACATCATCGGTTTCTAAAATAGTTTGAAATGCCGTAAGGAGTTGTTCTGTTAAGCGTTCTTGCACCTGAGGACGTTGTGCGAAAAAAGAAACAATACGGTTAATTTTAGAAAGCCCAATCACCCAATCTTTTGGGTAGTATGCCACACAGACTTTGCCATCAATGGTGACAAAATGATGTTCACAGGTGCTGGTAAGCGTAATATCATTAACTTGCACCATTTCGCTGACTTTCATTTGATTTTTGATCTTGGTCATTTTGGGGAAATTGGCATAATCCATTCCACTAAAAATTTCATCAATAAACATTTTCGCCAAGCGATTCGGTGTTTCTTCCAGACTATCATCACGCAAATCCAACCCGATCAATTTCATCACCTCGTGCATATGTTTTGCAATATCGGCACGGCGGGCATTTTTATCTTGTGCGGGATCAATCATCGGTGTTTCAATGCCCTTTGCAATTAAGGCATTACGCACACTCAGTGCATCAGGTGAAATTTCGTTCATAACAGTCTTTCCTCAAAAATGAGGCGGTATTTTAGCAAAGGATAATCAGATCGTAAAATGAGAAAAATGACCAAGCAGAATGAAATCTTTCGTTTTTTAACCTTTCGGACTACAATACCCCACAAATTTTCTCAGAATAAGGATTTTCAATGCTCACCCTCGATCAAGCCCGCACACAAATGCTTGAACAGCTCCCCTTTCCAACCCAAGTCGAAATACTCAATTTGCAAAATGCCGCCAATCGTATTTGTGCCGAAGAGGTAATTTCGCCAATTAATGTTCCCTCTTTTGATAATTCGGCAATGGATGGTTACGCCGTGCGACTTGCTGATTTGCAACAATCCCTCACCCTTTCCGTGGCGGGAAAATCCTTTGCAGGCAATCCGTTTCAAGGCGAATGGAAAGCGCAAAGTGCGGTCAGAATTATGACGGGCGCGATGATCCCTGAAGGGGCGGATGCCGTGGTAATGCAAGAACAGGTGACGGTTAATGCTGACGGTTCGCTCACGTTTGCCGAATTGCCAACACCGAATCAAAACATTCGCCGCATTGGTGAAGATGTGAAAAAAGGCGAGGTGGTGCTGGAAAAAGGGGCGGAATTAAATGCAGTTTCCTTGCCATTATTGGCGTCTCTCGGTATTGCTGAAGTAAAATGTTACCCACGTTTAAAAGTTGCCGTGCTTTCTACCGGCGATGAATTGGTTGAAGTAGGTAAACCGCTCAAAAACGGTCAAATCTATGACACCAACCGCTTTACGGTAAAATTATTATTAGAAAAATTGCATTGTGAAGTGATTGATTTCGGACTATTGCCGGATAACGAAGCAGAATTTGAAAAAGCCTTTCTTGCCGCACAAAAACAGGCGGATCTTGTGATCACCAGCGGCGGGGTTTCCGTGGGAGAAGCAGATTTCACTAAAGCCGTGTTAGAGAAAGTGGGGCAGGTAAATTTTTGGAAGCTGGCAATCAAACCGGGTAAACCTTTTGCTTTTGGTAAACTTGAAAATGCGTGGTTTTGCGGTTTACCGGGTAATCCTGTTTCCACATTAGTGACCTTCTATCAACTGGTACAACCGCTTATTGCCAAACTACAAGGACAAAAACAATGGAAAAAACCACCGCACTTTTCAGCAATGGCTAGCGAAAATTTGAAAAAAGCCCCGGGACGTTTGGATTTTCAACGGGGTTTTTATTGGCTTAATGCCCAAGGACAACTTGAAGTAAAACCCGTGGGATTTCAAGGCTCACATTTATTTAGTGCCTTTGTGAAAAGTAACTGCTTCATTGTGTTGGAACAAGAACGTGGCAATGTGGCGGCAGGGGAAATTGTTACCATTGAACCTTTTGATCATTTATTGGGATAAAAATGGCTGAACTCAGTTACGAAGAAGAATTACGTTACAATCGCCAAATTATGCTCAACGCCGTTGATTTTGACGGACAGGAAAAACTCAAAGAAAGCAAAATGCTCATTGTAGGCTTGGGCGGTTTGGGCTGCTCTGCGGCACAATATCTTGCCGCAGCCGGTGTGGGGCATTTAACGCTGTTGGATTTTGATACGGTTTCCCTTTCCAATTTACAACGTCAAATTTTACATTGTGATGCAAGATTGAATATGCCAAAGGTCGATTCGGCTAAAATCGCGTTGGCACAAATCAATCCGCATATTGAAATCAATACCGTCAACGAAAAATTAGACGAAGAAAAACTTGCCGAAATGCTACCGCACTTTGATGTGATTTTAGATTGCACCGATAATGTGGAAATTCGCAATCAACTGGATCGCCAATGTGAGAAAGCCCAAATCCCCCTTATTTCCGGTGCGGCAATTCGGCTGGAAGGACAGGTTTCCGTTTTTACTTACCAACCCAACACGCCAACTTACCGCGATCTCAGTCAACTTTTCGGACAAAATATTTTGAGCTGTGTTGAAGCGGGCGTGCTTGCACCGATTGTCGGCATTGTTGGTTCAATTCAGGCCTTAGAAGCAATCAAAGTGCGGTTAAATATCGGTAAGAATTTATGTGGACGGTTACTAATGATTGACGGAATGACAATGAAAGTGCGAGAAATTCGCTTGCCCGTTAATTTTAAATAGTGCTATCATCCCGCCCCGACAAACCATTTGTCTTATGTCGCAAGTTTTGTGTATAGGAAAATGATGAACCTTTCTTTTTTCACATTATTTATACCTTTCTTGCAAATTTTCTATTCAACTTTTAAGGTTTTCTATGAAAGAGATTTTGCAACAATTCAAACAAGACTATCTCATTAAATATTGGAATCCCATTGTTGCGGTCATCGCCGCCGGTTTAATTTCGGCTTATTATTTCGGCGTAACCGGCACTTATTGGGCGGTAACCGGTGAATTTACCCGCTGGGGCGGACACGCTTTACAAGCTCTTGGCGTTGATGTTTCCGAGTGGAATTATTATAAAATCATCGGAATGGACGGGACAATCTTCACCCGCATTGACGGTGTGATGATTCTCGGTATGTTTGCCGGTTGCATTTCTGCCGCATTATGGGCAAATAACGTGAAGTGGCGCAATCAACCACACAAACGCCGTATCGCTCAAGCCTTAATTGGCGGTGCATTGGCCGGTTTTGGCGCACGTTTGGCGATGGGCTGTAATCTCGCCTCACTGTTTACCGGTATTCCACAATTTTCCGTTCACGCTTGGTTTTTCACCATTGCAACGGCGGTAGGGACTTATGTTGGCGTAAAAGTTACCCTGCTACCAATGTTTCGGGTGAAATTAGAACTGAAAAAAGGGGCGGCAAAATTAAAAGAAACCGACCCCAAACAGGCACAACGCCGTTTTTGGATTGGTATGCTGATCTTTTTTGCCTATCTCACCGCCTCTCTCTATGTAATGACAGAATCCATTAAACTTGGTTTTGCAATGCTTTGTGGCTTGGCTTTCGGATTACTCATTGAACGGGCGCAAATTTGCTTTACTTCCGCATTCCGTGATCTCTGGGTAACCGGCCGTGCCTATATGGCAAAAGCCATTATCTTCGGCATTCTAGTGGGAACAATCGGCGTATTCAGTTATATCCAACTTGGTGTTTCACCTAAAATTATGTGGGCAGGCCCAAATGCGATTATCGGCGGATTACTTTTCGGTTTTGGGATTGTCCTTGCCGGCGGTTGCGAAACCGGCTGGATGTATCGCTCAATGGAAGGACAGGTTCACTTTATGTGGGTTGGTTTAGGCAACGTGGTGGGGTCAACCTATCTGGCTTATGTATGGGATGATATTGCCCCCGTACTGGCACTTGACTATGAAAAACTCAATCTATTGAAAGAATTTGGTGCGGTGGGGGGATTATTCGTTAATTACGCCTTACTCATTGCCTGTTTAATTGCGGTTGTCTGGTGGGAACGCCGCTTCCTCGCAAAAGCAAAAGCCAAAATTGCCACAGCTCAAAATTGTGGCTGCGGCGCATAATTTATTCTTCATTAACTCAAAAGGACTTAATATGGCATTTACTGTTGTACAAAAATTAGATAAAGATCCGAAAGATATTACACCGGATTACACATTAGACACCCTTGGTGAGCCTTGCCCTTATCCGGCAATTGTGATGTTAGAAACAATGCCACAACTGCAAAAAGGGGAAATTTTGGAATTATTAAGTGATTGTGCGCAATCCATTAACAATATTCCGGTGGACACCAAAAACCACGGCTACACCCTACTAAGCGTTGAGCAAGACGGTACAAAATTGCGTTATCTTATTCAACGATAACTCAAAACGAAAAATCTGCACAATCAAGGAAGAAAGTGCAGATTTTTTTCGGTTGTAATAAAAATGTGATTATTGATGACCGCACTTTCCTCCCACTCTCCGACTATACCTCCTCCGTAAATGGAGGTATAGAAGAAAAATTTTCAGTGTTATGTAATAAACACTCTAAACTGAAATACCGTGGTTCAAGGGACGAAACGCTTAGTCTCCCTATTAAAATTCGAGTAATTTCAAAGAATTAAAAATTAAGGACGCCGGCGTGACGTCCTTAATTTTCCTTTAAAATAATTAATTATTTCGATGAAACATCACTGCAACTTATTTCATCACACGTCTCATTCTGATGTTCAACATTTCCACCACAACGGAGAAGCCCATCGCAAAATAGATGTAGCCTTTCGGAATGTGAATATCAAGGCTTTCTGCGATTAAGCTGATTCCCACTAAAATTAAGAATGCAAGCGCAAGAATTTTTAATGTCGGGTGGGTATCCACAAAATCACCAATTGGTTTAGCGGCGAACATCATCACACCCACGGCAATCACGATTGCTAAAATC
The DNA here is from genome assembly GCF_001999305.1 of Rodentibacter myodis. Lineage (GTDB taxonomy): Bacteria > Pseudomonadota > Gammaproteobacteria > Enterobacterales > Pasteurellaceae > Rodentibacter > Rodentibacter myodis. The sequence goes on from NZ_MLHQ01000011.1 coordinate 191,931, forward strand.
ATCACCGATAAGTGGCTTGCCATTCCCACTGCGGTAATCACAGAATCAAGGGAGAACACAATATCCAAAACCGCAATTTGGATCAATACACCGAAGTAACTGACTTTCTTTTTATTTTCACTTTCGTGATGTGCTTCCGGATGCATCGCTTCTTTAATTTCACCGCTACTTTTCACAATTAAGAACAAGCCGCCAAGGAATAAAATTAAATCCCGACCGGAAATTTCTTGGTTAAAAACGGTGAAAAGCGGTTCGGTGAGTTTCATCATCCACGCAAGGGACATTAAAAGCAAAATTCGGGTTATCATTGCCAAACCGAGTCCGATAATACGACCGGATTGGCGTTGGTGAGCCGGTAAACGCCCAACTAAGATACTGATAAAAATAATGTTATCGATCCCTAAAACGATTTCAAGTGCCGTCAAGGTGGCAAGTGAAACCCAGGCCTCAGGATCGGAAAGCCATTCAAACATAATTCATTCCTTAAATAAAAAATCGGAAGCGCGGATCATAACCACTTTATGAAGAAAAGCAATGGCTAATTTGTCAGCTTTTTAGGGTTTCAAAAATCGTTTCCGCCAATTTACGGGAAATGCCCGGAACAGAGGCAATATCATCTAAAGTGGCATTTTTTACGCCTTGCAAGCCGCCAAGATATTTCAATAACGCTTGGCGGCGTTTTGCCCCGACCCCTTCAATGGTTTCTAATCCACTTTGGGTGAAGGCTTTTTGGCGTTTTTTGCGATGTCCGCTAATGGCGTGGTTGTGGCTTTCATCTCGAATATGTTGAATCAAATGCAATGCCAAGCTGTCATCAGGCAAATGAATTTCACGGTTTTGTTTACTGATAATCAACACTTCTTGCCCCGCACGGCGATCCACCCCTTTTGCCACACCAATTAAGTGCGGTCGATTTTTGTCCCATTTTACATTGAGGTTGGCGAACACTTCCAAAGCCCGATTTAACTGCCCTTTACCACCATCAATAAAAATAATATCGGGAATTTTGTCTTGTTCCAGATCTCGGTCATAACGTTTTTTCAATGCCTGTTCCATTGCCGCATAATCATCACCGCCGGTAATCCCTTCAATATTAAAACGGCGATAGTCGGCTTTTAACGGCCCTTCTTGATTAAACACCACGCAAGAGGCAACCGTTTGATTGCCCATCGTGTGGCTAATATCAAAACATTCCATTCGTTTAATTTCCGATACCTCAAGCAATTCACACAAGGCTTGATAACGTTCCGACATTCGTGAAGATTGTTTTAGCTGGGTTGCCAATGCCGCTTTGGCATTCACTTGTGCCAGTTGCAGATATTTGCTCTTATCGCCTTTCACACTTTCTTGAATCGTCACCTTTCTACCGGCTTGTTCGGTCAATAATTGCTCTAATTCGGATTTTTCCGCCAGTTTACGATCCACAATAATGCTATTTGGGATACTTCTACCTTGATGTCCCTGCAAATAAAACTGCCCGACAAAGGTTTCTGTGAGTTCCGAAAGATCGGTATTTGCCGGTACTTTGGGAAAATAACTACGATTTCCCAACACTTTACCTTGGCGAATAAACATCACCTGCACACACGCTAAACCGTGTTGGTAAGCAATGGACATAATATCCATATCATCCAAGCGTTCATTAGAAACAAATTGTTTTTCGATGACGGAACGCACGGCTTGAATTTGATCGCGATAACGTGCCGCCTGTTCAAAATCAAGTGCTTGACTCGCCTGTTCCATTTTACCGATCAAATAATCCAGCACCTGCTGATCTTTGCCCTGAAGAAACAAACGAGCCAATTCCACTTGTTGATGATATTCTTCATCCGTCACATAGCCCTTCACGCAAGGTGCGGAACAACGCCCGATTTGATATTGCAAGCAAGGGCGGGAACGATTGCGATAAACAGAATTTTCACACTGTCTGACGGGAAATAATTTTTGCAATAAAGAAAGGGTTTCGCGCACTGCCCCGGCGTGCGGATAAGGCCCGAAATATTCGCCTGCAATTTTTTTTGAACCTCGGTAAGCGGCAATACGCGGATGACGTTCTTTGGTCAATAAAATAAAGGGATAAGACTTATCATCCCGCAATAACACGTTATAGCGGGGCTGATAAAGTTTAATAAAATTATGCTCTAATAGCAGTGCTTCCGTTTCGGAAGAAGTAATGGTGGTATCAATATGGTGAATGGATGCGACCAAAGCTTCCGTTTTTTTACTGCTCAGATTGGCACGAAAATAGCTGGATAGCCGTTTTTTTAGATCTTTTGCTTTCCCTACGTAAATCACCTGATCTTTATCGTCATACATACGATAAACACCGGGTTCGTGCGACACATCCGCCAGAAATTTTTTGGAGTCAAACATCTTAATTTACTGCCAAAATTGACCGCACTTTTTCCAGATCTTCTGCCGTGTCCACGCCCACTTCCGGCACTTCTTTGGCGAGTTCAACATGAATACGCTCCCCGTTCCATAACACGCGTAATTGCTCAAGTTTTTCCAAATTTTCCAGTTGGGTCGGCTTCCATTGCACATATTGTTTAATAAAGCCGGCACGGTAAGCATAAATGCCGATATGGCGTAAATAGATGTCGGCTAATTCTGCTTTTGTCGGTGTTTGCAAATGCATAAATTGATCGCGATCGTAAGGAATAACGGAACGGGAAAAATACAGCACATAGCCGTCTTTATCCGTCAATACTTTCACCACATTCGGATTAAATAATTCGGCCGCTTGGTGAATTTTCACCGCAAGGGTTGCCATATTGACGTTAAATTTTGCTAAGTTTTCCGCCACTTGGCTCACAATCACCGGAGGAATAAGCGGTTCATCCCCTTGAATATTTACGATAATTTCCTCATCGGCAATCGCTAATTTTTCCACCACTTCCGCCAAACGCTCCGTACCGGAATGATGATGTTCTGAAGTCATACAAACTTCTGCACCAAAATCTTTCGCAACCTGCGCCACATTTTCGTTATCCGTGGCGATAATCACTCGGCTTGCACCGGATTGTCGGGCTTTTTCAAACACGTGTTGAATCATCGGTTTACCGGCTATGTCGGCAAGGGGTTTGCCCAGTAAACGTGAGGAGGCAAATCGGGCGGGAATGATAACGGTAAATGACATAAAATCTTCCTTCTAAAATATTAAGACGTGTTGCTACGCCATAAGTGCAATGAAATAGATTAATTTTTAAATTATATTTTGTGCAATGGCGGCATAGTAGCGAATATTTTGGTGGTAGCTTCAATGCTTAATTATCTCGAATGAACTCGGCTTTTTCGACCAAAAGCAGTGGCACGCCATTTTCAATAGGGTATGCAATATGCTCATAACGACAAATTAATCGTTGATTTTCCACATCATATTGCAAACGTCCAAAACAACGTGGGCAAGCAATCACTTCGAGCAATTTAGGATTTAGACGTTCAGGCATTTCGGTATTTTTCCACCAATTCATCAATTTTTGTCCAAAAGTGCGGTAATTTTTCGCCCTGTTCTTCTGCTTCTGTTATTTCTGCTACTACCGGCACATACCACCAATTTTCTTTTGCAAAGGCTTGGCATTTTACAGCATCTTTTTCTGTCATAAAGAGCGGTTGATTTTCGGTGATTTTTTCTAACTGTGCCGCTTCAAAATGTTGATGGTCTTGAAATGCTTGCTTGTGGTTTAAGGTGATCCCCAGTTTTTCCAGCATAGTGAAAAAACGTTGAGGATTGCCAATACCGGCTATCGCCGAGCCTGATTGAAACGCACTTAACGGGCGTTTTTCACTGTTTTTTAAATTTATCGCATAATGGGGAACTAACCTCATCACGGCATCGGCATATTGGTTTTTTCCCCCATTAGCAATCACAAAATCAACGGTTTTTAAGCGGGCAGGCAATTCACGCAGCGGCCCCGCCGGTAACACAAAACCGTTACCAAGAGCGCGTTCGGCATCCATCACCACAATTTCAATATCCCGTTGCAATTTATAATGCTGCAAACCATCGTCAGAAACAATGATGTCGCACTCCCCTTGTTTCAAGAGTAATTCAATGGCTTGACGGCGATTGGGTGAGATCACCACCGGTACGCCGGTTCGTTTTGCAATAAGAACAGGTTCATCCCCTCCCGCAATGGGGTTCGTCTTTTCCGTCACAAGCAAGGGATAGCTTTTCGATTGACTGCCATAACCACGGGAAATTACACCTGCACGAAGTCCCCGTTTTTTAAGTTCTTCAACAAGCCACACAACCACAGGCGTTTTGCCGTTTCCACCGACGGATAAATTCCCCACAATCACAACCGGTTTTGGCGCTCGATAGATGGATTTTACGCCAAGTAAAAAAAGAACACGGCGAAATTGACTAATAATCCAAAAAAGGCAAGAAAAGGGCAAAAGGAGCCAAGCGAGTTTAGAATGGGTGTACCAAAATGGCATAATTGATCCTTGCTAAAAGTGCGGATAACACAACGCGAGTTTTTCAACCCGCGTCCTGCATTTTAAAATTTAGCCGTTAAACTGCATTCGATGTAACTGTTTATAGGCACCGTTTTGTTCAAGCAATGTTTTATGATTACCACGCTCGCAAATTTCACCGTGGTCGATGACTAAAATTTCATCGGCATTTTCAATAGTAGAAAGGCGATGGGCAATCACCAACACGGTGCGATCTTTTTTCAGTTCTTCAAGTGCGGCTTGAATGGCACGCTCGGATTCGGTATCAAGTGCGGAGGTGGCTTCGTCTAAAATCAGCACAGGTGAATTACGCAATAATGCACGGGCAATGGCTAAACGCTGACGTTGCCCTCCCGATAAACTTGCACCATTCTCGCCCACAACGGTGTCAAATCCCTGCGGTAGCTTTTCAATAAACTCTAACGCATAAGCGGCTTTTGCAGCGGCAACAATTTCTTCCCTTGTGTATTTATCACCGGCGGCATAAGCAATGTTATTGGCAATAGTGTCGTTAAATAAATGCACTTGTTGCGATACTAAGGCACAATTTTCACGTAAATTAGAGAGGCGATAATCTTGAATGTTCACGCCATCCAACAAAATTTCGCCTTCTGAGATATCGTAGAAACGCGTTACTAAATTTGCAATAGTGGATTTTCCTGAGCCGGAACGTCCCACCAATGCCACGGTTTTACCGGCGGGAACGTAAAATGAAATATGATTTAATGCCGGTTCATTCTTTCCTTGGTATGTAAAGGTTACATTTTTAAACTCAAGTTCCCCTTTTGCCGGTTCGGCTTTGTGTGTGCCGGTATCTTTTTCCACATCAAGATCCAAAATTGAAAACAAAGTTTGGCAGGCTGCCATTCCGCGTTGGAATTGAGAATTGACGTTGGTTAAAGATTTAAGCGGACGCATCATTGCAAGCATTGAAGAAAAGACGACAGTAAATGATCCCGCACTTAAATGATCATCGGCAATGAGTGGGGTGGTTGCCAAATAAAGCACGGCGGCTAAGGCAAGTGAAGCAATAATTTGTACCACCGGATCAGAAATCGCATCTGCCGTCACCATTTTCATTCCTTTACGGCGCATATCGTTGCTCACGTGGTTGAAACGCTCTTCTTCCACATATTGTCCGCCAAAAGAAAGCACCACTTTATGCCCCTTGAGCATTTGTTCGGTGGTGGAGGTAAGCTCTCCCATTGAATCTTGCATATTTTTGCTTAATCGGCGGAAAATTTTTGAAACCAAACGAATCAATACGGCAATAATCGGGCCAATCACAAAAAGCACTAAAGTCAATTCCCAACTTGTGTAAAACATCACCACAAGTAAAGAAATGATATACGCCCCTTCACGCACAATGGTTACCAAGGAATTTGATGATGAATTGGCAATCATCTCGGAATCATAGGTGATACGGGAAAGAAGTTTTCCACTGGGATTGCTATCGAAAAAACTCACCGGCATAAACATCAAATGTTTAAATAAACGGCGGCGCATTGTCATCACCACTTTACCCGACACCCACGCCAAGCAATAGTTAGAAATGAAACTACTCACGCCACGCAAGAAAATCATTCCAACCACCACAAATGCCATCATCTTTAAAAAACTGTGATCGGTTTTGCCAAACCCATCATCAAGTAAGGGTTTTAATAAATAAATCAAACCCGAATCTGCCAAGGCGTTGAGAACTAAAGCGATAGCGGCGACAACCAATCCCGACTTAAAAGGTTTAATCATCGGCCACAAGCGTTTAAAGGTTTGCATTGTGGAAAGGTCTTTGTCTTGCATTTTTTGATCTTGCATAGGGATTATCTTCCGTAAAAAATTGTCGGCATTGTACCTTTTATTCATTTGATAATCCAATCACTCGCGCATACCAAGGCGAAAAAGCCTCTCTGGCACGCCTAACAACAACATCATTTGGATAAAATTCAACCCGAATCTGCCCAGAAATTGCCGTATTTTCCACCGCACTTTTGTGTTGAACCAAGCGTGCCGTCACTGAAGAATGTGGAAATTTCCACGGATTCCAACGCCCACTGGAAATAATGGAAATATCCGGCTTGGTTTGTGCCAATAAAAATTCCCCTGTGGATGTTTTACTGCCGTGATGTCCCACCTGTAATACATTAAGTTTAGCTAAAGTGCGGGCAAAAAGCGCTTCGTTTTTTACCTCGGCATCACCGGTGAGCAAAACGCGGTATTGACCGTCATCAATCAAAATCACGCAAGAATCCGCATTATTCGCCCGAACAACCGTTTTTTCAGGTGAAAGCACCCGAAATGAAATACCCTGCCACACCCAATTTTCTCCCACCACGCAAGAAGAGCGGTCAATTTCGCCATAGTTTTTTTCTGACGAACTGATCAACACCGATTGCGGATAAGCCTTTAAAATTGCTTTTGCACCACCGGAATGATCCTTATCATCGTGGCTCAAAATCAGCTTATCCAACACAATACCTTCACGCTGTAAATAAGGTAGGATTTCCAGTTCCGCCATTGAGCCGCTTTGCCACGCCATACCGGAATCATACAAAATGCCTCTGCCATCTTTTACGATCAATGTTGCCAATCCCTGCCCCACATCTAATGTGTCAAGCTGCCAAAGCGGTTTGGTATATTGCCGCCCCACTACCGTCAATAAACATAAAATTGCCAGTGCCGCGGCACTTCCGATGATTTGTGTTCGCTGTATTAGCGACAATGGATGAGCAATATTGAGGGTAAAAAAACGTGTCGGTTTGATTTGCCAATTTTGTTGCGGCAAAGGTTTTTCACGATAAATTGCATAAATTAACAAGAGAAAAATCACACAACAAAGTGCGGTCAAAATAAAGGATAAATTCACCGATACCGACACCTCCCTCCCTTGAAAAAAAGCAATCCCTTGCGTAATCCACTCTGCCAATTTATTGGCGAGTTGCCACGAAGAAACCGCACCATTTGTCAGCACGGCAAAAAGAATCAAAGGAACAAGGAAAAAACTATATAAAGGCACAGCAACCAAATTGGCAAAGAAAGCGGATAAGGCGAAGCGATTAAAAAGAAAAAGCTGTATCGGTGTAAACAATAGTAACAAGCCAAACTGCAAATGAATTAGCCCTAACATCCACCGAATTTTGAGGGGAAAAGGTTGATACCGCCATTGAAAAAGGGAAAACGGCACAGAGCGATACCAGACAATTAAACTACACACCGCCCCAACGGAAAGCCAAAAACTTACGGAAAGCGGCATAAGGGGATCACAAAATAAAAGAAATGCCACCACCAAAATAAAAAGTTGAAAAGCCGAATAATATCGGCGCAAAATTTGTAGCAGAAAAATTACGATCAGGGCTGAAATGGCACGAAAAGTCGGCACCGCAAAGCCTGCAAGATAGGCATAAAAGAGGGCAAGTGTCACACCGCACAACAAAGGGAAAAGCGGATGAATAAAACGGGTCGGCAGAAAAAATTGCAATGCACGTGCCAGTAAAAAACCGATTCCCATAGCCAACCCGATATGCAATCCTGAAATGGCAATTAAATGTGCGGTATTGGTTTGTTGATAAACCGCCCATATCCCATTATCAAGCCAAGCCCGTTCGCCAAAAGCCAATGCCATTAATAAACCTTGTAAAGGTAAATTTTCCGTTTGTTTTAATGCCCGTTGCAATACGCTTTCCCTCAACGAAAAATCTTCGTTTATTTTGACCACACTTTTCACCGTGCCTACCGCAATCACACCTTTAGAAAAATACCATTTTTGACGATCAAAGCCCCCGAAATTTAATCGGGCAGAAAGTGGTCTGAGAGAAACCTCCCCCTGCCAAGTTTCCCCTAAAAAAGGACGTTTTTCTGCTTTCCAATGAAGAAATATGCGTTGCGATCTCCCTTCTTTTTCTAAATTCGTACGGGCGATCACCGTTTGATATTCCCGCTGATGTAATATTTCTTCAATAGTGAAAGTAAGCTGTTGTTTTTGAGGGATAATTTCTTGCGCTTGGTGCAATAAATCAAGGGCGAAAGAATGGCTATAGCCCAATATCAACACATTGAAATTCAGGAAAAGCGAAAAACGAAAAGCCCGGATTTTTTTGAACCAATAGAAAAAAAGTGCGGTCAAAGCGAGGGCAAAATTGCAGAGCAACATTGGTTTCCAACCGATTAACATAAAATCGGGCAAAAACATCAATGAGAGCGAGGCAAAAATAATAACGATTGCCAAAGTAAACACATTAAACCGCATAGCAGGAAAATCTGAAGATAAAATGGACACACGCTATGCTGTTTTTACCGCCAAAGCAATCTTCCCTTATTCATTTTGCGAGCCTGATCGGAAAATAAAAATTTAGCGGGGAAATTTTATTTGCTAAAACATTCAAGTTCTGCTATTTATATCGCCCTCAAAAAATCGGGGTTCGTTAGAACGCATAATGACAATGACAGGAAGTCGTGAAGTTCACGCTTAAATTCTGTTGGTATTAGGAGTGAGATATGTCAAAAGCATCGTTGAGTTTGTTGAATCTGGCAGGAGTGAAACCATATCAGCCTAAAAAAGGTGAAGAATATATGAATGAATCTCAACTTCTTCACTTCAAAAAAATCTTAACGGCTTGGCACGAACAAATCGTGGAAGAAGCCTCCCGCACGGTGGCACATATGCGCGATGAAGCGGCGAATTTTCCTGATCCGGCGGATCGTGCAACGCAGGAAGAAGAATTCAGCCTCGAATTACGCAATCGGGATCGCGAACGTAGATTAATGAAAAAAATTGAATCTACCTTGAAAAAACTGGATACCGATGATTTCGGCTATTGTGATTCTTGTGGTGAGGAAATCGGTATTCGCCGTCTAGAAGCCCGCCCAACCGCCGATCTTTGTATTGATTGTAAAACCTTGGCAGAAATTCGCGAAAAACAGGTCGCGGGTTAATTTATACCGTTGAATCGAAAGAAAAAGTGCGGTGGAAATAACCGCACTTTTTGTATTTTTCGGTATTGTGCCGCAAAGAAATATAAGCTTGTAGGGACACGACGCTCGTGTCCATATCAAAATACCAATAATTTCAACTGGTTAATATTAAGGACGCCAAGCGTGGCGTCCCTACTTTTCCTGTTGGGATATATCATTAAATAAACGTTAAACCAAAACAAACGGAGTTTATTATTTTTACTTATATTAAAAATTTGTTTGGCAAAAAGAAAAAGGTGCAATCGCAAAATGAGAACGCACCAAAGCAGGCAGCCCAAACAAAAGCTCATTCTAGACGAGTTGAGCCTTCAACCTCTCCATCTCGGGCAAATAAAAAAATCGAACGCTCCCATCGTAATGATAAAAGTGTCATTAAAGCCTCAAATTTTGGCATTCATCCGCGTATGTTTAGTCGTAATGCCCTCAGCGTGGTGGAAAAATTACAACGCCAAGGCTTCGAGGCTTACATTGTAGGCGGCAGTATCCGAGATATGTTGTTAGGCAAAAATCCGAAAGATTTTGATGTGGCGACAAATGCCCGTCCCGAACAGGTTCAAGCTATTTTCCAACGTCAATGCCGTTTGGTTGGTCGCCGTTTTCGCTTGGCACATATTATGTTTGGTCGCGATATTATTGAAGTGGCGACTTTCCGTGCGAATCACAGCGATGCCCGTAGTGAACAACAAGCCAAACAAAATAATGAAGGAATGTTACTGCGTGATAACGTTTACGGCACCATTGAGCAAGATGCCAAACGCCGTGACTTCACCGTAAATGCCCTTTATTACAATCCGCAAAATAATACACTGCGTGATTATTTCAACGGTATTGAGGATCTCAAAGCCGGTAAATTGCGTTTAATTGGTGATCCCGTTACGCGTTATCAAGAAGATCCCGTACGGATGTTACGTTCAATTCGTTTTATAGCGAAATTGGATATGTTTCTTGAAAAACCAAGCGAAGCACCCATTCGTGAATTGGCACATTTGTTAAAAAATATTCCGCCGGCACGTTTATTTGATGAAAGTTTAAAATTATTGCAAGCGGGATATGGGGTCAAAACCTATCGTCTATTACGTCAATACGGTTTATTTGAACAACTCTTTCCTTCGCTTTCTACTTATTTCACACCGAAAGAGGATAGCTTTGCGGAGCGAATGATCATCACCGCACTCACCTCAACGGATGAACGCATCGCAGATAAATTACGCATTAACCCTGCATTTTTATTTGCGGCATTCTTTTGGTATCCACTCCGTGAAAAAGTGGAAAACCTGAAGAACGAGGGGGGATTAAATAATCACGATGCCTATGCACTTGCAGGTAATGAGGTGTTGGATTTATTCTGTCGGGCTATCGCCGCCCCACGCCGTCATACTGCGGTGATGCGTGATATTTGGTTCTTACAATTACAGCTTCTTAAACGCACGGGATCGGCGCCAATGCGTGTGATGGAACACCCTAAATTCCGTGCGGCTTTTGATTTATTGGTAATGCGTGCGGAAATTGAAGGCGGGGAAACCGTAGAGCTTGCCAAGTGGTGGCACGAATATCAATTTAGCAATGGCGATCAACGTCAACAACTTGTGCAGGAACAGCAACGTTTACATCCTAAACCGAAGAAAAAATATTTTCGTCCACGTAAACGCCGTAAACCCAGAACTGCGGAATAATGAAAAATGAACCAAGCCTATATTGCCCTTGGCAGTAATCTAAACACGCCTGTTGAACAACTGAACAATGCCTTAAAAGCCATTGACCGTTTAGCACAAACCAAGCTGGTTTCGGTCAGCTCTTTTTATCAAAGCAAACCGCTCGGCCCGCAAGATCAACCGGATTATGTGAATGCCGTTGCAAAAATTGAAACAATGCTTACACCTTTAGCATTATTAGATGAATTGCAACGCATTGAACAGGAACAAGGGCGGGTACGCTTACGCCGTTGGGGCGAACGCACGTTAGATCTGGATATTTTACTTTATGGGGACGAAGTGATTGAAAATGAACGATTAACCGTCCCACATTACGATATGCAAAATCGGGAATTTGTGATTGTGCCATTAATGGAAATCGCACCGAATTTAACGCTCCCAAACGGACAATCCCTGTCCAAGTTAGCCGATAAATTTGTGCAACATTCAATGAAAAAAATCTAAAAAAACAACCGCACTTTTGGGATTAAAAGTGCGGTTGTTTTTATCAAGGTTTTTATGCCGTAATCTTATTTGTTTTTTTCAACAAATCGGCGTGGGCTTTTTTCTGTTCTTTCATTTTTGCGCTGGTTTCGCGGCGTTGGGTAGAAAGTTCTGCACTGCGGATGGTGTAATCATCAACACGGGCTTCATAGTCATCACGCATACTTTCAATAATTGCACGCACATCAGCAATATCCATATCATCGTGAATATATTGGTTTAAATTATCAAGTAATAACACCCGTTTTTGGTTATCACGAATCTTACGATTGATGTCTTCAATATCGCGTTTTAATTTGTTTTTTAAACGATACATACGGACGTACTCCAACACTTCTTGAAAAGATTTTTTATTTACAATTTCCATAAGGGGTCTCTCAATTAAATAAAATAAGCGGCTGTAATTTAGCCTTTTTTATTCCATTCGTCAAAACCTTAAATTTAAAATTTGTGGTCTATATCAAAAAAAGTCCGCATTTTGCTAAAAAGCGTTGATTCTACGCTTTTCTAGTGATAAAACGTAGCCCATTATTTTTCTAAAAAACAAGGAAAACACAATGTCTCAAGTCTTTAATTTCAGTGCCGGGCCGGCAATGATTTTTCCCGAAGTGTTACACAAAGCACAGGCAGAACTCACTAACTGGCTAGGACAAGGCGTCTCCGTGATGGAAGCCAGCCACCGCGGTAAATATTTTATGGAACTCATCACCGAGGCGGAAAAAGATCTGCGTGAAATTTACCATATTCCCGATAACTATCGGGTGCTTTTCTTACAAGGCGGTGCGCGTGGTCAGTTTGCCGCGTTACCAATGAATTTAATCGGCAAAAAAGGGAAAGCACTTTATTTAAATAGCGGTCACTGGTCGGCAAGCGCCGCAAAAGAAGCCCGTAATTTTGCCGCAATTGATGAAATCACCATTGTAGAAAATTGCGATCACACAAAAATTACCCGCTTAGATTTTAGTGATATTGCCGATCAATATGATTATGTTCACTACTGCCCGAATGAAACCATCAGCGGCGTGGAAATTTTTGATGTGCCAAATGTCGGCGATGCCGTCTTGGTAGCGGATATGTCTTCCAACATTCTTTCACGCCAAATTGATGTGAGTAAATTTGGCGTAATTTATGCCGGCGCACAGAAAAACCTTGGCCCTGCCGGTATCACTCTTGTGATCATTCGTGATGATTTAATCGGTAATGCCCGTAAAGAAACCCCATCCATTTGGAACTATGCGGTGCAACGTGATGCGGATTCAATGATCAACACGCCACCAACTTTTGCTTGGTATTTATGTTCTCTCGTGTTCAAACATATCAAAGCCATCGGCGGATTGGACACTATTGCCAAACGTAACCGCTTAAAAGCCCAAACCCTTTATGATTACATTGACGCCAGCAAACTCTATCGCAACGTGGTAGCAAAAGAAAACCGTTCCACAATGAATGTCACCTTTGTTACCGGTAATGCGGAATTAGATGCAAAATTTGTCGCCGAATCCACCGCCGCCGGCTTGCAGGCATTAAAAGGTCATAAAGTATTAGGTGGAATGCGGGCTTCAATTTACAATGCAATGCCTTTAGAAGGCGTGGAAGCCTTAATCGACTTTATGAAAAAATTTGAAGCGGAAAATTTAGCTTAATCGTCATAAGAAATCGAAATCATCAGGGGTGATCGCCAATGATGGTTTCGATATTGTTTTAGGGGCGTTGCCTCCCACATTTCAATGTAAAATAAAGAACTATGCAATATATCGACATTGCCAATCAAGGCGTAAAATCTCTTTCTCCCTATCAAGCCGGAAAACCAATTGAAGAACTGGAACGTGAGCTGGGTATCGCTAATATTGTTAAACTTGCCTCAAATGAAAACCCTTTCGGCTTTCCCGAAAGTGCAAAACAGGCAATTTGCGAACAATTAGATAGTCTAACCCGCTATCCGGATGCCAATGGTTTTGAACTCAAGCAAACCATTGCCAAAAAATTCGGTGTTCAGCCTAATCAAATCACTTTAGGAAACGGCTCAAATGATTTGCTTGAACTCTTTGCACACACTTTTGCCGCCGAGGGGGATGACATCATTTATTCACAATATGCGTTTATCGTTTATCCCCTTGTTACCAAGGCCATTAATGCGAATGCAAAAGAAATTCCGGCAAAAAATTGGGGACACGATTTAACGGGATTTTTGACCGCACTTTCCGATAAAACAAAATTAATTTTTATTGCCAATCCAAATAATCCCACCGGTAATTTCTTAACGGAACAAGAAATTGATGCCTTCTTAGCCAAGGTGCCTGAAAACATGATAGTGGTGTTGGATGAAGCCTACACGGAATTTACCCAACCTTCGGAACGGGTTGATTCTTTTGGCTTGCTAAAAAAATACCCGAATTTAATTGTTTCCCGTTCACTCTCCAAAGCCTACGGCTTGGCGGGCTTGCGTATTGGTTATGCGGTATCTCATCCTGAAATTGCCGATTTATTGAACCGTGTTCGCCAACCTTTTAACTGCAATAGTTTGGCACTTGCTTCTGCCATTGCGGTGATGAACGATGATACCTTTGTTGAGAAAGTGGCGGAAAACAATCGGACAGAAATGGCGCGTTATGAAGCCTTCTGCCAAGCACATCATTTGGAATATATCCCGTCTAAAGGCAATTTCATCACGATAGATTTTAAACAACCTGCTACGCCGATTTATGAGGCATTATTACGTGAAGGCGTGATTGTTCGCCCAATCGCAGGCTATGGAATGCCGAATCATTTGCGTATCAGTATTGGCTTGCCACAAGAAAATGACCAATTTTTTACCGCACTTTCTAAAGTGCTAAATTTAACCCAAGCAAAATAGGAGCTTTTATGACAACCGTAACAATGATGGGGAATCCCATTGAAGTGAAAGGCAATTTTCCGCAAAAAGGCGACAAAATTGATAACCTGATTTTAACCAATAAAGACTTATCGGATATTGGTTTGGACACTTTTGCCGGTAAACGCAAAGTATTAAATATTTTTCCAAGTATTGATACCGGCGTTTGTGCAACCTCTGTGCGGGTATTTAACCAACGTGCCGCAGATTTAGAAAACACGGTTGTGTTATGTGTATCTGCCGACTTACCTTTCGCCCAAGCACGTTTTTGTGGGGCTGAAGGCATTGAAAACGTACAAACGCTTTCCACTTTCCGTCATAAAGACGTTCACGACAATTTAGGCGTAAATATTACAACAGGGCCGATTGCCGGTTTAACCGCCCGTTCGGTGATCGTGCTGGATGAAAATAACAAGGTGTTACACAGTGAATTGGTTTCTGAAATCAAAAATGAACCCAATTATGATGCGGCATTAGCGGTGTTATAACAAACAAAAAAGTGCGGTTAAAATTAACCGCACTTTTCTTACCCAAATAATGCCTTTTCTATAAAGTAACATCCTTATTTACTTTATAGAAAAGACTTTCCCCCTAATAAGACATCTGACCTGTTATTAATTTAATCATTGAATTGAAAAAATCATCTAAGCAAATCGCCAAAACATTTAGGTATTGGTAACCCGAGTATTCGATAAAAATACAAATTTACATTAAGAAATGTTTATTCCAAATAACTATTTTTAAGTATCCAGAAAAACGTATAAAAATTTTAATTTCAATAAGTTTCGTCTATTGTTTATATATCCAATTTTTACTATTATATGCCGCGAATTTGTTCTTATGGAATACGTTTTAGCGTTTTTTATATGAGATTTAGATAAAAAACCTATAATTTGGAACAAGTGTAGTCATCTATGTTTTTAACTATCTTCTGTGAGTTTGTATGAATAAAATTTTTAAAATTAAACATAATCAATTTGGTATGCCGGTAGTCGCTTCGGAGTTGGCGACCTCCAAAAACAATCTATCTTCAACAAATAAAATCGCGACAAAATTAACCGCACTTTCGGCGATTACGGTAGCGTTATTTACTTCCTCAAATTCTTTGGCAACAACGATAGTAAATACTAAAATTAACCAGGGAACAGTATCATCGGAAGATGATTTAAAAAGAAATATTCTTATTGGTAGTACCACAACACCAAATAAAGCCGATTATGTAGAAGATGCGGTTGTCATTGGCAATAATGCTACAGTAACGGGATCTTATTCAGTAGCTATCGGTAAAAATGTTAAAGCAGCAGATTTTGATGGGGTGGCAATCGGATCAGATGCGACAACCAATACTCAATGGTCTATTGCAATTGGTAAAGGTGCAAGTAATGCTTATGATCCTGCGTCTTTATCGGAAGCACAGGCAAATAATAAAACAACAGGTCGTGGCAATGCCGCCATTGCCATTGGTTACGATGCAAAAACCAGTGATTACGGCACAATTGCTATTGGCTTAGGCACTAAAGCAACAGGCAATATAGCAACTGCGCTGGGTTCCGGTGCAAATGCAAGTGGGACAGCAAGCCTTGCATTAGGAGACAAAGCACAAGCTTTAGGAGAAGCCTCAATTGCCAGCGGCTATGGCGCAAATGCTTCCGGATATCACGCTATATCAACAGGTAATGATGCGAAAGCTTCCGCCACTTACACAATTGCGCTGGGAGACAATGCAAACGCGTCTAACATCTATGCTATTGCCATTGGTCAAGATTCAAAAGCAAGCGATCATCATGCGCTTGCCTTAGGTTATTTATCCAATGCAACAAATTTTGCAACCATTTCACAAGGCATTTACTCCAAAGCAAGTGGCAGACAGTCTGTTAGTATCGGTTATGCCGCCAATTCATCAGGATCAAGTTCAATCTCTTTGGGGAGTAATGCGACTTCGACAAGTACGGGGGCTATTTCATTGGGTTCATCCGCTAATGCAACGGGCGTGGATACTGTCGCTTTAGGAAGTGGAGCTAATGCCGCAGAATATGGTTCAACAGCAATTGGGTCGGCAACCAAAGCAGAAGGATGGAAATCCTCTGCGCTTGGTTTTTCTGCTAGTGCAATTGGGGGGAGTTCACTAGCAATTGGTACGAATACTAAAGCACAAAAAACATACTCTGCAGCATTTGGTGCTTTTGCTAATGCATCGGCTGATTATAGTATGGCACTTGGTGATAATTCTAAGGCTTATGGGGAAAACTCTGTAACGGTAGGAAGTAAAGCTCAAGCAAATTCTAACTACGGGATTGCAGTGGGAAGTAATAGTCTTTCAAATGAATATGCGGCCATTGCAATAGGTCGATATTCAAACGCATCGGGTAATCAGGCGATAGCACTTGGAGATGTGGCTAAAGCAGAAAAAGACAGTGCCATCGCATTAGGATATCAATCTAGTGCCTTAGATGATAATTCAATTGCTTTAGGCCATTCAGCAAATGCTTCAATATATAGCGCAATTGCAGTTGGTCTTTTTTCTGAATCCAGTGGGAGGGGGAGTGTTTCTATAGGGCTACATTCAAAATCAACAGAGGACTCCTCAATCGCAATTGGCTGGGGCGCGAAAACATTACAACATAATGCTATAAGCCTTGGTACAACATCTACTTCTAGTGGCATAACTTCTACTGCTTTAGGAGCATGGTCGGAGGCTAATGAAAATATGTCTGTTGCTTTAGGCAGCTATTCAGTCACAGAAGCCAGCCGCACCAATTCTACCGCAGGAATGACTACGGTTGATTCAGCAGAAATAAATGGTGTTAATTATAGCGGTTTTGCTGGAAAAACCCCTCTTTCTGTAGTATCAGTGGGAAACGACGAGGATCAACGCCGCATCCAATATGTCGCCGCCGGTTTAATTTCCCAAACTTCAACAGATGCCATTAATGGTTCTCAACTTTATGCCGCAATAGATTCTCTCTCTAAGCAAATTAAAAATGCCTCAGAAACAATAACGGCAGCGAAAGATAGTTTTAAAGTAAAAAATAACACAACTGCCCAAAACACGAATGGAACAGTCAGTGAATGGTCATTGGAAAAAGCCGATACTCTCACCCTTGGTGCAACTTCCGATTTGAACGTGACGACAGATAGTAACGGTTTAGTGGTTTACGGTTTATCCGATAACATTAAAAAAACGATTAACGATACGAATACAACAGTAAATAAAGGTTGGAACATCACAACGAGCGCAAGTGAAGGCAATGTAACGGGTTCAAGTGAAAGTAACGTTAAAATGGGTAATACTGTGACGGTAGATGCGGGTAAAAATATTAATATTACTCAAAGCAACCATAAAATTAGTATTGCGACTTCGTCTAAACCGACCTTTGAGACGGTTACTGCAACAGACAGCGTAAAAATAGGCTCAGGAAATAATGCAACAACAATCACCTCAAATGCAACGGGAATTGTGGTTAAAAATAGTACTGGGGGACCAACCAGAATTCAAAATGTTGCTGCCGGTACACAAAATACGGATGCAGTGAATGTTGGACAGTTAAAACAAGTTTCCAACCAAGTGAACAATAACAGTAAACGTATTAATAACTTGGAGACAAAACTAAATCGTCAAGACAAAAAACTACGGGCAGGTGTTGCCGGCGCAGCAGCTATCGGTAACTTACCTCAAGTACGTCGCGACGGGCATTCGCAGCTGGCTGCGGGAATTGCAACCTATCGTGGTGAAAGTGCAATAGCAATGGGCTATTCAAAAGCTTCCGATAACGGCAAGGTAATTATAAAACTTTCCGGTAGTTCCGATACCCGGGGTGATCTTGTCGGTGCAGCTGCCGTAGGATATGAATGGTAATTATTTATTGCTACCATACTAGCCTATTCCAACGAAATACTGCATTCGGCTAGAGCCATACGCAATTTATAATATGGAACAACCAAAAAATCTTCCGAAAAATCGGAAGATTTTTTTGTGTGGGAAGAGATTAACAATAATAGGATGGATTCACTCTAAATTAGTTTGTGAAGAAACTAGCTTTTTAGATATGGAATTGACACCTTGAATAATAGAATAAATATCTGACTCTTGGTAAAGAACAAGTCAAAGTGCGGTCAAAAACCCTTTTGTTTTAACCGCACTTTTGTCTCTCTTGAAATTATTTTCCAATCACCTCAAGTCCACCCATATATGGACGTAACACTTCCGGTACGGTAATTGAGCCATCGGCATTTTGATAATTTTCCAGCACGGCAACCAAAGTACGCCCCACCGCTAAACCTGATCCATTTAAAGTATGTACCAAGCGGGTTTTCTTATCGCCTTTGGCTTTGCAGCGGGCTTGCATACGGCGGGCTTGGAAATCCCACATATTTGAACAAGAAGAAATTTCACGATAGGTATTTTGTGCCGGTACCCATACTTCCAAATCATAGGTTTTGCAAGAACCAAAACCCATATCGCCGGTACAAAGCAATACTTTGCGGTATGGCAGATTTAATAATTGCAACACTTTTTCTGCGTGGCCGGTTAATTCCTCAAGGGCTTCCATTGATTTATCCGGATCAACAATTTGCACCATTTCCACTTTGTCAAATTGGTGCATACGAATTAAACCGCGTGTATCGCGTCCGTAAGATCCGGCTTCAGAACGGAAGCAAGGTGTGTGGGCAGTCATTTTAATCGGTAATTCCGCTTCATCAAGAATCACATCACGCACCAAGTTTGTTACCGGCACTTCCGCCGTTGGAATCAAGGCATAAGGCTGCTCGCCTTCCAAAGCATTGGTATGGAACAAATCCTCACCAAATTTTGGTAATTGCCCAGTGCCATAAAGGGTAGCGTGGTTGACTAAATAAGGCACATAGGTTTCTAAATAACCGTGTTGTTCGGTATGAAGATCCAACATAAATTGTGCTAATGCACGGTGCATTTTGGCAATTTGTCCTTTCATCACGGCAAAACGTGCGCCGGCTAACTTCGCACCGGCGGCAAAATCCAAACCGTCAGCCTGCTCGCCCAAGGTAACGTGATCTTTAATTTCAAAATCAAAAGTACGTGGCGTTCCCCAGCGTAAAATTTCAAAATTTTCGCTATCGTCTTTACCTTGTGGCACTTCATCGGCAGGAAGATTTGGAATGGTCAATGAAATTTGATTAATTTCGGCAAGCACGGCATCAAGTTGTGCTTTTGCGGCATTTAATTGTTCGCCCATATTATCCACTTCTGCCAATAATGGCGCGATGTCCTCGCCACGAGCTTTTGCCGCACCAATGGCTTTTGAACGGGTATTACGCTCGGCTTGCAACGTTTCGGTTTTGACTTGGAGATCCTTGCGTTGCTCTTCTAAGGCAGTCAATTTTTCAGTGTCGAGAATAAAATTACGTTTAATTTTTAATTTTTCTGCGGTTTCCGCTAAATTATTGCGGAGTAAATTTGGATCGATCATTAGATTTCCTTACTATTCAGTGAAATAAAAAATGCCTTTATTCTAGCGTGGATTAATGAAATAAACCAGTTAAAAGCCAAGTGATAACGCGGTATTTTATAAAAATTGAGAAATCTTGACCGCACTTTTATCCTCTGTCGGAAGGCTGATTTTATTTTGTGATCTACTTCAAATTTTCATCATTCAAAACTAGGAATTTTTTATAAAAAGCGTAAAGTAAAAGCAGTTTTTAACCATAGAGGAGTTTGCTTATGTTTCCTGAATTTAGAGAATTAATCACCAAACTGAAAAGCACGGATGCTTACTTTGATCGCTTATTTGAAAAACACAATGAATTGGATCACGACATTAAAAATAAAGAGGACAACATTCAGCTTGCCACTCATACGGAGATTGAGATCTTGAAAAAAGAAAAATTGCGGGTTAAAGACGAGCTATATGCTTACTTAAAGAAAAAAGCGGTTGAGTAAAAATAAAAAAAGTGCGGTTAAAATTGACCGCACTTTTTTTTCCCTAAATCCGTTGATAAATCACTTCACGCAAGTTTTCTTTTTCCTGAACCGTTAAGGCTTTACCCGCGTGATTTTTTAGAATAAAGAAATCCTCTATTTTTTCCCCTAAAGTCATAATTTTGGCATTTAACAAGTTCAAATTGAGATCACTAAAAATTTGACTAATTTCTGCCAATAACGCCGGTTTATCCAAGGCAATCAATTCCATTTCCGTCTGATCTTCCTTCGTTTCATTTAAAAAACGGACTTCTGTTTTCACCGTAAATGGTTGTAACTGTCGATGTTTAGGAAAGGATAAAATCGGACGCTTATCACTTTCTAATACCAATGTTAATGCTTTTTCCAATTCTCGCCGGCGGTCAAATTTGACTAAATCACCATTGAGTTCCGTAATGATAAAACTATCAAGCACATAACCGTCTTGCGTGGTGATAATTTGTGCATCGTGAATACTGAATTTTTTTGCACCGATGGTCGTCACCACCTTGTTAAACAAATGTGCCTGATCCCCACAGTAAATAAACACTTCCGTCCCACCAAGGGAAAACTGATTCGTTACTTTCACCAGCAGTTTGCCGGAAAAATCGATTAATAATGCGGTGTGTCCTGCAATTTGTTTTGGTGTGTTACGCAAAAAATATTCATCGGGACAACGCTGCCATAAGGCTTGAATGGCTTGCGACGAATAAGAAGCCGTATCCGAGAGTAAAATTTGCCGTGCCAAACGGCGATTTTCTGCTGATTTTTCCGAATGACCCAACAATTCCGATCCCTCCTGATTAAACCTACTTGTGGTGAAATCGTAGAGTGAAGAAAAAAGTGAGCGCTTCCAACTGTTCCAAAGGGTGGCATTGGTCGCACAAATATCCGCAACGGTAAGGCAGGTTAGATAATCAAGCCGAACCTGATTTTGTACGCTTTCGGCAAATTTCATCACCACTTCAGGATCGTGAATATCGCGGCGTTGTGCCGTTATCGACATCAATAAATGGGATTGCACCAGCCAACTCAATGTTTCCACTTCACGCCGATCAAAACCGTGCAATTTTGCAAACTCTATCACATCCACCGCACCAAGTTCTGCGTGATCACCTCCCCGCCCTTTTGCAATATCGTGAAATAATGCCGCCACATAAAGCAAAGTGCGGTCGGAAAGTCGACTAAATATGCGATGGCAAATTGGATGTTCTTTCTCACTTTCTTTATGTAAAAAATGCTCCAATTTCAACATTACACGCAAGGTGTGTTCATCAACGGTGTAAATATGGAATAAATCAAATTGCATTAAACCTTCAATCGCCTGCCATTGCGGTAGATAAGCCGTCAGCACGCCATATTGATGCATTGGAATAAAAGCCCGTTGAATAGCATTCGGTTGATTAAATAAGCGTAAAAATTTCTCGCGGGCGGCGGCAATTTGGCATAATTTTTGCGGTAATTGTTCTAATGCCGGTTGCAATTTTCGCAAGGTTTCAGGGTGAATCACTGCCGTTTCAAATTGGGTGAGATAAAAAAACAAATCTAAAATGCGTTCCGGTTTTTGTAAAAATAAATCTTCATTCCGCAACCGTAAACGCCCATTCACCAATTCAAAATCCTCATCTAATTGATGAATAAACACATCATAAGTCGGTGAAAGAAAATGCTCGCGATAATGCTGAATTAATAAATGGCTGATTAATGAAATTCGGCGTAATGCTTGGAAAAATTGTTTCATCATTTTCTCTACGCCTTGATTTCCCTCTCCCGTAAAACCCAGTAAGGCACTTACTTTAATTTGACGATCAAACAACAAACGATTGTCATAGCGTTTCAAAATTAAATGCAAGGCAAACCGCACTTTAAACAAAAAGGCTTGGCTTTCCTGCAACTGTTGATATTCCTGCGGATAAATAAAACCACTTTGTAAAATCGTCTCCAGCGTGAGTGCGCCGGTATGTCGTAGTGCCACCCAATACAATAAATGCAAATCACGCAAGCCACCGGGGCTGTATTTGATATCCGGCTCAAGGTTGTAAGCGGTGTTGTGATAACGCTGATAGCGTTCCATTTGTTCTTGAACTTTGGCGTTAAAAAAATCTTCTTTCGACCAAAAATCCGCCCGTTGCACCCATTCACAAAGTGACTCAAAGTGCGGTCGATTTCCGGCAAGAAATCGTGCTTCCAACAAATTCGTGGCAATCGTAATATCCTGCTTGCCTTCCCTTTCGCACTGTGCTAAGGTTCGCACGCTATGCCCCACTTCAAAACCGCTATCCCACAAAAATCGAACAAATTGTGCAATTTTTTCTTCTACTTCAACGGTTGGTGTTTGCACCGTCAAAATAAGAAAATCCAAATCGGATAAGGGGAACATTTCTTTACGTCCATACCCGCCCACGGCAATTAATGAAAGTTCTGTTTCATCACTCAATGCCATTTGCTGCCATAACCGCTCTAGCAATAAATCATAAAATCGGCTGCGGTTTTCAATCAGTTCAAAAATGGAATAATCGGCGAAATGTGCCAGTTCAAATTGTTTAAGATTTTCACGCCAATTTTTGACCGCACTTGGCGTTAACGGTGAAAGGAGTTCGAAAGGGAAAAACATCATATTTGGGCAAAGTAAAAAATAGTGGGAATATTATAAAGAAAAAGCCCACCAATGTGGGCTTTCCAAAATGAAACTAAGCATTCACCATAATGCGTGAAATTCTGCCTTCTGCAATTTCTTCATCGCGAATAGTCATTACTTCACAACCGTTTTCGGTGACAACAATTTGATGTTCATATTGTGCGGAATGGCTGCGGTCTTTGGTTTTTACCGTCCAACCGTCTCCCATAACACGCACTTCTTTTTTACCGGCATTAATCATTGGCTCAATGGTGAACACCATTCCCGGTTTCAAAATCACGCCGCCGTCATCGGCATAATAATGCAATACTTGTGGCTCGCAATGGAATTCAGTGCCAACACCGTGACCACAATACTCGCGCACAACACTAAAACCTTGAGCTTCGGTGTATTTTTGTACGGCTTTGCCAATTTCGTTTAAGCGAATTCCCGGTTTTACTGTGCATAACCCCACATATAACGCTTCTTGTGCCGCTTCGACTAATTTTTGGCTACGAATATTGGTTTCCCCCCCCACAATATACATTTTGGAATTATCGCCAAAATAACCGTCTTTAATCACCGTTACATCAATGTTTACGATATCACCGCTTTTCAACACTTTGTCTTCACTTGGAATACCGTGGCAAACCACTTCGTTAATGGAAATACAGGTTGCTTTTGGAAAACCGTGATAATCCAAACAAGCAGGTATCACTTTTTGTTCATTCACCATATATTCATGGCAAATACGATCCAATTCCCCCGTTGTGACGCCCGGTTTGACGTAGGGTTCAATCATCACCAACACATCGGAAGCCAATTTACAGGCTTCACGCAATTTAATAATTTCCTCTTCGGTTCTTAATGGAATAGCCATAATTATTCTCTCTGTTTTAGAAAAAATGTGGCGTGGATTATAACAGGATTTCTATGAAAAATCTTGAATGAATAAGTCGGTTATTGGATAATACCCCACTCATTTTTAGGAAAGTGGAAAATAAAATATGACAGATAATATTGCCGTGCCGCTCACATTTACCGATGCGGCAGCCAACAAAGTAAAAAGTTTGATTAGTGAAGAAGAAAATAACGATTTAAAATTACGTGTTTATATCACCGGCGGCGGTTGCAGCGGTTTCCAATATGGTTTTACCTTTGATGAAAAAGTGAACGAAGGCGATTTAACCATTGAAAAGTCCGGCGTACAACTGGTGATCGACCCAATGAGTTTACAATATTTGATCGGCGGTACGGTGGACTAT
Organism: Rodentibacter myodis; assembly: GCF_001999305.1. Classification (GTDB taxonomy): domain Bacteria; phylum Pseudomonadota; class Gammaproteobacteria; order Enterobacterales; family Pasteurellaceae; genus Rodentibacter; species Rodentibacter myodis. Next base: position 216,241 of record NZ_MLHQ01000011.1, read on the forward strand.
ACGGAAGGGCTTGAAGGCTCGCGTTTTGTGGTAAATAACCCAAATGCAACCAGTACCTGCGGTTGCGGTTCATCATTTAGCATCTAATATGGATTTTCAATTCACCGCTTATTTAGGCAATGTCTCCGTAAAATGTTCAATGGAACACATTGCCCTCGCCAACTGGTTCAACACTGAAGTGCGGTCAAATCCAACAGCGATTTTGACCGCACTTTCTCTCGCTAAGAAACTGACCGAAAACCAAGAAGAAACCCTCATCGGTGCGGAATATACCCTGTTTTTAAATGCGGATGAAGTGATGGTGCGTGCCAATAATCTCGCCATTGAATCCGATGAAATTTTGGAAGACGATTTCCATTTCTATGATGAAGAAAGCATCGCTTTTTGCGGTACGCAAGATTTCATCCATTTTCTCGAAGCCTACGTTGATTTTATCGCCTAACCAACATAACCAACTATGACCGAAAACCACGAACAAGAAAAAGATCAAGAAACCAAACCAAGCAAACGACACGCCTGCAAAATGTTTTTGCTCAAAGCCGGTTTTACGGCAGCGGTGTTAGCTATTTTTTATGGCGGCTATTTGGATTGGCAAATTCGTTCAAAAATGGATGGTCAAATTTGGCGTTTACCGGCAGAAGTGTATAGCCGTATTGAAAGTGTGAAAATTTCCGACAATCTGGCTTTTGATGAAGTGATTCAAATTCTGCTTGATAACGAATATCGTCAAACCACAATGGTTGCCGCACCGGGCGATTTCAAATTGGAAGACGACACCATTGTGGTATTGCGCCGTGCGTTCCCTTTCCCCGATAAGCCCGAACCTCAACGAGTATTGCGTTTGCGTTTTACGGATAATAAATTAAGCCGAATCGAAGATTTGGTGAATGTGAAAACGGTGGATGAATTTCGTTTAGCCCCTAAGCTCATCGCAATGTTGCAATCGGACAACGAAGATCGCCTCGCTATCCCTTTACAGAATTATCCCCGTTTGCTGATCGATGCCCTCATTTTAACGGAAGATCGCCGATTTTATGAACATCACGGCATTAATCCTATCGGTATTGCCCGAGCCTTAATCGCCAATATTCGAGCCGGTCAAACCGTGCAGGGCGGCAGCACCTTAACACAGCAGTTAGTCAAAAACCTGTTTTTATCCAGTGAACGCACCATTACCCGCAAAGCCAACGAAGCCCTAATGTCTCTCGTGCTTGATTGGCGTTATGACAAATATCGTATTCTTGAAACCTATCTCAATGAAATTTATCTCGGTCAAAACGGCGATACACAAATTCACGGCTTTGAGCTTGCCAGTCAGTTTTATTTTGGACGTTCCATTCGAGAAATTAGCCTCGATCAAATCGCACTATTAGTGGGAATGGTGAAAGGACCTTCCCTTTATAATCCGTGGCGCAATCCACAAAATGCCTTAGAACGCCGTAATGTCGTGTTAAAACTAATGCTGGATCATAAAATGATCGGAGATGAACTCTACGAATTACTCAGCAAACGTCCGCTAGGCGTGCAGGCGAAAGGACAAATTTCACGCAAATACCCTGCTTTTATTCAAACTTTACAAACGGATTTACGCCGCCAACTTGGTGAACACAAAATGTCTAGCCTACTTGGTGCGCGCATTTTCACCACAATGGATTTAAAACAGCAAACACAATCCGAAAATGCCGTAGTCAATACGGTTTCTAAGCTACAAGTTCAAACCAAAAATCCACATTTAGAAGGGGCAATGATTGTTGCCGATTATCGCACGGGGGAAATTCGTTCTGTGGTGGGCGGTTTACAAACCCAATACGCCGGCTTTAACCGTGCTTTAATGGCGAAACGTCAAATTGGATCGTTAGTAAAACCTTCCATTTATTTGACCGCACTTTCTCACCCCGATCAATTCCGCCTAAATACACCAATCAATAACCAACCGATCACAATCAACGTAAAAGGCAGCGCACCGTGGCAACCACGTAACTACGATCGCAAATATAGTGGCTCGGTAATGTTGATGGACGCGCTCGCCCGCTCTTTAAATATTCCAACGGTGAATATCGGGATGAAAGTGGGTTTAACGAATGTCATCAACACCCAAAAAGCGATGGGGTGGGATAATGTCGAAATTCCGAAAGTACCGGCAATGCTGCTCGGTTCTTACAGTATTTCACCCTATGATGTCACCAAGCTCTATCAAACTATCGCCAACCAAGGCGGCAGAATTGAGTTGACCACGGTTGACAGCATTACCGATCGCCAAGGCAACCTCATTTATCAACACGATAAAGAAGCCAACCAAGTTGTGCCACGAGAAGCTGCGTTCCAAACCCTCTTTGCAATGCAACAAACCGTTGAACGGGGGACGGCTCGCAGCCTGCAAAATGACTATGCGGATCTCCATCTTGCGGGAAAAACCGGCACCACGAATGACGCTCGCGATACTTGGTTTGTCGGGATTGACGGCAAAAATGTCAGCACCATTTGGCTGGGACGGGATGACAACGGCGAAACCAAACTCACCGGAGCCTCCGGCGCATTACAAATCTACAAAGATTATCTCAACCGTGTTTATATTGAAAAATTAAAACTACAAAAACCGGCAGATATAAAATGGATTGGCATCACGCCCCACGGCAGTTGGGATTGTGGCAGCAACCGCACGATTCCCGTATGGGCAAACAAAGGGCAAAGTTTCTGCTCATCATCAACCGGTAATGTATCATCCACACCATCCACCGTCCAACCTACCTCCCCCGGCACGCCACAAGGCAGCCTATGGGATGTATTAGACCGATAACAGAAGCAAAATCGGAATAACCAAAGTGCGGTCAATTTTGAGCGTATTTTTGCATGACAACATATCGGCGACAAAAAAGCCCTCGAAATTCGAGGGCTTAGAACTTTTACGATTGTAAAAATTAGCGGCGTAAACCTAAACGGGCGATAGTGCTTTGGTATAAAGCAAGATCTGTACGTTTTAAATAATCTAAAAGTTTACGGCGGCGGGAAACCATACGTAATAAACCACGGCGACCGTGATGGTCTTTTTTATGCTCTGCAAAGTGAGCTTGTAAGTGGTTGATTTGTGCAGTTAATAATGCGATTTGAACTTCAGAAGAACCGGTATCTTTCGCATCACGACCAAATTCAGCAACGATTGCTGCTTTTTTTTCAGTACTTAGAGACATTTTTTACTCCTAAAAGGTAGTGTTGTTGATACATCATTCGCCGATCTCTAACTCAGCGATGACAAGAGGGTTGAATTCTAGCGGTGAACGCATTTAAAAGCAAGGTTTATTCAAGATAAAACCCATGATTTTGAATAATTCTTTGCGCTTCTTCTCCACATAAAAAATCAAAGAATAATACCGTTTGTCTAGAATCAGACAATAACGCACTCATGTAGTCGGCACGGATGCTAAATTCTTTCGGTAATTCATAAAATAAAAATCCCTTTCCTGTTAATTGCGCTTGATAATGGGCATAGCCTAACATCATTTCTGCATAGCCTTGAGAAAGTAAATATCTTGAGGCAATTTCACCTTTTGGAACAATTGTTGAATTTTCATTGCCAACTAATTGTAACGCACGCTGTTTTAAAGCCTCTCCCTCCGTAGGAAACCTCTGCTCAATCTTATCGAAAAATTCCCACGTATAATCACCGCAAGGATCAGTGTTTGGAGTAGAAGTTGCAAGGCGTAAAGTGCGGTCAAATAATAACTCAAAAAATGTTTTTTGACGAAATTTCACATCATCAAGCGTTGTTAAAAGCAAGCGATTATATGCAATCACGGTCTGTCTGAAAATCCTGTTTGTTTGCCTTAATCGATCTATATTTTCTCGATTTGCACTAATAAAAAGATCACAACGAGCCCCTTTTTCAATTCTTTCTCGTAATAAACCAGCCGGCGCACAAACACATTGAATATCCCAAGAATGGAATAACTGGAAATATTCGACTAAATCTTGTAGCACAAAGCGAAAGCTGCCTGCACTAAAAATAATAAGCTTTTTCATTAGATTTCCTTTTTGTTAAACAATGTTTTATACAAAGGGATAAAATGTGTAACAACAACTGATTGATAATCCGTTTGCTGTTCCAGCATGGATAAATGAAAAAGTGCGGTTAAATTTTCTGTGGTTAAAATTTGAGATGTTTCGCCAAATTGGATATTTTCCTTATTCATTAATAAGGTTTTATTAGCAATGGCAACCGCGTGATTAGGTTGATGTGTTGTGAATGCAATTGTTATTTTCCGGGTAGTCACCAAATCTTGTAATAAAGAAAGAACAATATCTTGATTCGCCAGATCTAAGGCTGATGTGGGTTCATCCAATAACATGAGTTGACACTCGGAAGCCATAGCGCGTGCAATTAAAATAAGCTGTTGCTGTCCACCTGAAAGTTGATTAAATTCTCGATGAATTAAATGGGTTAAATTCATATAGTCCAATGTTTCCATTGCAATTTCATAATCTCGCGCTTTCGGCTTAGAAAAAGTGTTAATGTGATGAGCTCGTCCCATTAACACGATATCTAACACGGTATAAGCAAAATACGATGAAAAAAATTGTGGAACAAAACCGATAGATTGATGTGCCTTAATTGTGCCAGAAATGGGTTGATGAATGCCTAACAATAAATCCAGTAACGTACTTTTACCACAGCCATTTTGCCCCAAAATAGCTAAAATATCCCCTTGATTTAATTCAATATTGAGCTGCTGGAACAAAGGTTTTTCGGAATGATAATAAAAGCCTAAGTTTTCAACGGTGAGCATTTTATTCATTTATACGCCCTCGTTTTAACTGATAAACCAGCAAACTAAATAACGGCGCACCAAGAAGTGCGGTCAAAATACTGATAGGAATTTCGGCATCAGAAAGTGAGCGAGCAACATTATCCACCATTAACAAATAAACCGCACCGATTAGCATTGTGCAGGGAAGTAAACGCTGATGATTGGCCCCCACCAACATACGGCTAATGTGAGGAATAATTAATCCAACCCAGCCTATACTGCCGCTAATTGCCACTTGGCAAGCCACTAATGTGCCACTTAAGAAAATCACTAGCCAACGTAACGGCACGACGTTCATACCTAAGGCTTTGACTTCTTTATCATCTAAGGACAATAAATTCAATCGCCAACTTAATTTAAATAAAATAAGGCTACAAATGGAAAAAGGGATAACAAAGAATCCGAATTTCTCCCAATTTGCCGTAGCAAAACTGCCCATCAGCCAAAATACTATGCTCGGTAATTTTTCTTCCGTATCTGAAATGTACTGCAACAAACTGACTAAAGCGGAAAATAAGCCACTTAAGATCATGCCAATTAAAATCAACATTAATAAGCTGCGTTGGTTAAATTTGAAACTGAATAAAAAAACTAAAGCGAGCGTTAACACACCTAATAAAATTGTACTGGTAAATAAGCCGTATAAGCTAAACCCTAAAAAGATTGCCAAGGTTCCACCAAAGGCAGAGCTAGAAGTGACACCGATAATATGTGGATCCACTAACGGATTGCGAAAAATACCTTGTAATACCACACCGCTCAAAGCGAGACCGGCACCCACACATAGTACGGTTAAAATTCGGGGTAATCGTACTTGAAAGATAATTTGTTGATGAACAGGCTCAATCTCAAGTGCGGTTAATTTTGACCATAGAACTTGCCCAATTTGCGGAATAGACAAGGAATACCGCCCTATTCCTAAAGAAATCACAGCGGTAATCAACAATAGAAAGGTTAAACCCACAATAATTTTGGCATAATAATTTTGCTGCATTGCCAACACTATTTTGCTGATTGATAAGAAGTTCGGTAGAATTTTTGGTAATAATCATTCACCATTTTATCCAAATCAACATCTTGGAAACGTTGTGGATAAAGGGCTTTAGCTAACCATACTTCCCCCAAAGAGAATGCTTCTGGCATCGGATAACCCCAAGCTTTCGCGTATTCCGGCATCAATAATACTTTTTTATCTTTTACAGCCTGAATATTTGCCCAATTTTGATCATTTAAGATTTGTGGTACCACATCAGGATAACGATCTTGTACCAAAATCACAGAAGGATTCCACTCAAGCACATTTTCGAGAGAAACCTGTTTGAAACCTTTAATGGTTGCCGAAGCAACATTATATGCTCCCGCGTGTTCCATCATTAATCCCGTATATTTGCCTGAACCATAGGTATTCAGATCAGGGTTCGCCATATAGGTTTTTACACGCTTATCCGTAGGAATATTCCCTAGACGATCTGCCAATAATTGACGATGAGCAAAGGCGGCTTTCAGTAAATCATCACCTTGTTGCGTTTTCTCAAACACTTCGGCAATTAATTCAATCCCTTGTTTTAAACCGTCACTATAGGCTCTATCTTCATCACCTAATGTTGGATTGAGCTTCGTTTTTTCATCGCCAGTACGCAAAGAAATTGCAATCACCGGAATATTAACATCGGAAATTTGCTTAATCATTTCCGGTGGTGCGTAATTAGTCACAAAAACAACATCAGGCTTTAATGCCAATAAACTTTCAATATTGACTGAATTTAAATCGCCCGGCATAGCCATTTTTTCGAGTTCCGGTGCAAGACGAACATAATTTTTTCCTAATTGTTTTTTCCAATTAGAAAGTACGCCCACAATTTGTTTTGTTGCATCAAGCTGCACGGCAATATTGAGCGTTTGATGTTGTAGCACAACGGCGCGTTGAATATGATCAGGAATAGTAACTTGACGATCAAGTTGATCAGTAATCACGCGATCTGCTAAAGCTGAAAGTGAAACAGTCCCCAATAAGGCAGTAAGAAGAAGTTGATTGAATTTCATTGAATATCCTTATTTATATAATGCAAAGGCAAGCATTATACATTAATTTATATAAAGATATCGCTGTGATTCAACGCTTGATTTCATATTATTTATTCTTACAAGAAAAATCTTTTAATAAATCAATAGATTAAATCATAAATGGATGACCAATTAAATATCAGAAAACTCACTTTAAATGATCTCAATGCATTACAACATTTAAGCAAACAAACTTTCTTTGAAACCTTTGTCGATACTTGTAGTGATGAAGATATGCAGAACTATTTGGCAGAAAGTTTTAGCCTCACACAACTTGAAACGGAATTAAAAAACGAAGAAATGCTATTTTATACAGCAGAATCCGAGGATGAAATGGTTGACTATTTAAAACTTAATTTAGGCACGGCACAGACGGAAATACAATCACCAAGTGCGGTCGAAATTCAGCGTATTTATGTATTAAATCAGTATCATAGCAAAGGCGTAGGACAAGCCCTATTTCAACAGGCTTTAGCACTTGCCAAGCAGTACCACGCCGATTACATCTGGCTTGGCGTATGGGAACACAATCATAAAGCCCAAAATTTTTATCGAAAAAATGGCTTTATAGAATTTGATAAACACACCTTTATGCTAGGAAGCGATGCCCAAACGGATATTATGATGAAAAAAATCTTAAAATAGTGCTTTTCTTGATTTATTTTCTTTGGTTGATGGCCGATGTTTTAATTGAGGCTGTCAATTCAAGTCATCATTTTGCTTTTATACCTCTCTTCAATCATCCCGCCCACTTATTATTCGGATAAGGAATAGGAGTTATCCGCTGAATATATGGACAAAATCGCTATAAATTAATTCTGTGATCAAGATCTAATTTTTTTAATATTAAATCCTATATGATTGCCTCGCCTTGTGAGCAAACAAGCTAATCAATAAGCATATTATATTGATTTTATTAGCAAATTAATCTTATGGGAGAATCAATATGAAATTTACGAAAAGAACATTTCTTAAATCAACAATGGCAATAGCCCTTTTATCCCTTGCCGGTTTTCATTCCAACTTAGCATATTCCAGCTCTTCAGAAACCATCAAATTAGGCTATTTGGTCAAACAGCCTGAAGAGCCGTGGTTTCAAACAGAATGGGCGTTTGCAGATAAAGCCGCAAAAGATTTAGGTGATGTACAAATCATCAAAATTGCCGTGCCTGATGGTGAAAAAACCTTAAATGCTATTGATAATCTTGCTGCCAGTGGTGCAAAAGGCTTCGTGATTTGTACGCCTGATCCACGTTTAGGCCCGGCGATTATGGCAAAAGCACGTTCCTATGATTTGAAAGTGATTACTGTTGATGATCAATTCTTAAATGCCGCCGGTGAACCGATGAACAAAGTGCCGATCATTATGATGGCTGCCACTGAAATTGGTGAACGCCAAGGGCAAGAATTGTATAAAGAAATGCAAAATCGAGGCTGGGACGTAAAAGATACGGCGGTATTAGCCATTACCGCCGATGAATTGGATACCGCACGCAGACGTACCGAAGGATCAATTTCCGCATTAATCAAAGCCGGTTTCCCTGAAAAACAAATCTATAAATCACCAACTAAGAGTAACGATATTCCGGGTGCTTTAGATGCCGCAAATTCAATGTTGGTGCAACATCCGGAAGTAAAACATTGGCTGATTGTCGGTATGAATGACAATACGGTTTTAGGCGGTGTACGGGCAACCGAAGGACAAGGGTTTAAAGCGGAAAATGTGGTGGGTATCGGCATTAATGGCGTTGATGCCGTTAACGAACTTTCCAAACCAAATACGACAGGTTTCCTCGGCTCTTTGTTACCAAGTCCTGATGTTCACGGTTATCGCAGTACCGAAATGCTCTATAAATGGGTTAAAGAGGGTGTTGAACCGGAAAAATACATTGCCGTGAAAGATGTTGTTTTCCTAAAACGCGACAACTTCAAAGAGGAACTTGCTAAAAAAGGTTTATAACACCTTATCCATCATCCTGTTGGTATTCGTAAAATCGGATACCAACACCTATCTCAAAATAATCTGAAAAAGGAGTTCGATATGCAGATTCCCTACTTAGAATTTGACAATATCAGCAAAGCCTTTCCCGGTGTAAAAGCATTACAAAATGTCTCCTTTAAATGTTATGAAGGCAAAGTTCACGCATTAATGGGGGAAAACGGCGCAGGTAAATCGACATTACTCAAAATTTTAAGCGGTAATTATTTACCGACCGAGGGTAAATTGTCTATTGGCGGCAGAATGATGACCTTCAAAAATACCAAAGAAGCCCTACTTGCCGGTATCGCAATTATTTATCAAGAACTCAATATCGTGCCGGAAATGACCGTTGCCGAAAATCTTTGCTTGGGGCAACTGCCGAATGCGTTTGGTATCGTTGATAAAAAAGCATTAGTCGCAAGAACACAGCGTTATCTGGATAAATTGGAACTTAATATTTCACCGAATACCCCCTTAAAAGAACTTTCTATCGGACAATGGCAAATGATTGAAATCGCCAAAGCATTAAGCCGAGGTGCAAAAATCATAGCTTTTGACGAACCCACCAGCAGCCTTTCTGCACCGGAAATTGAGAAATTATTTAGTGTCATAAACGAATTAAAACAAGAAGGCAAAGTCATTCTCTACGTTTCTCATCGAATGGAAGAAATTTTCCGTATCAGCGATGAAATTACCGTATTGAAAGACGGACAATTTGTCGAAACCTTTTCTGATTTAAGCAAAATTGATAATGATGTACTGGTTCGTAGTATGGTTGGACGAAATCTTGGTGATATTTACCACTATCGCCCACGTGAAGTAGGAAAAACCCGCTTAAAACTGACCGCACTTTGTGGCACAAAACTTAAAGGCAACTTTGATCTGGAAGTGCGTGCCGGTGAAATTTTGGGCTTATTCGGTTTGGTGGGTGCCGGTCGTTCCGAATTGTTGAAAATTATCTTTGGTGCCGATGCAATGACATCGGGAACGATTGAGTTAGACGGTCAATCCATCCATATCCAAAAACCAAAAGATGCGATTGAACAAGGCATTGTGCTTTGTCCGGAAGATCGTAAAAAAGAAGGTATTATTCCAACGGCAACGGTTGGAGAAAATATCAACATCAGCGCACGCCGTACCCATAATTTTTTGAAATTTATCATTAATGAGAAATGGGAACGTGAAAATGCCGAAAAACAATGCCAACAAATGAATGTAAAAACACCGTCAATCGATCAAATTATTGTGAATTTATCCGGCGGTAATCAACAAAAAGCGATTTTGGGGCGTTGGTTATCGGAAGATATTAAAGTTCTGCTATTGGATGAACCAACCCGTGGTATTGATATTGGAGCGAAATCCGAAATCTATGACCTGATTTTTAAACTTGCCGATGAAAAACTGGCAATTATTGTTGTCTCCAGTGATTTGCCGGAGGTCATCGGATTATCGGATCGCATTATGGTAATGCGATCTCAACAAATAATGGGGGCCATCGAACGACAAAATGCAACGGAAGAAAATATCTTGAAGCTGGCAATGGTTGAAAGTAAAACCGCTTAACGTATAACGAATTAATCTGGGAGGTATCTCTATGAACGCAGCAAATTCAGCAGAAAAACATCAAATTGGGATGTTAAACAAAATTTGGCATTCCTATGGAATGTTGCTTATTTTCTTTGTGATCTTCATCGCATCTTGTCTTTTTATTCCAAACTTCGCCACCGTTATCAATATGAAAGGGCTGGGCTTAGCCATTTCAATGAGCGGAATGGTCGCTTGCGGTATGTTATTTTGCCTTGCCGCAGGAGAAATCGATCTTTCTGTGGCATCCGTTATTGCTTGTGCAGGCGTTGTAACCGCCGTGGTATTAAATTTAACGCAAAATATTTTCCTCGGCATTTCTGCAGGTCTTGGTCTGGGAGCGTTAATTGGATTGATTAATGGTTTCGTCATTGCAAAATTAAAAATTAATTCTCTCATCACAACACTTGCCACAATGCAAATCGCACGTGGCTTAGGCTATATTATTTCAGATGGGAAAGCTGTCGGTATCACTACCGAAGAATTTTTCGATATTGGTTATGAATCTATCCTCGGCGTTCCACTACCAATTATCTTCACTATTATTTGCATTACTATTTTCGGCTTTCTATTAAGCAAAACCACTTACGGACGTAACACTCTTGCGATAGGCGGTAACGAAGAAGCCTCTCGTTTAGCCGGTATTAATGTTGATCGTACCAAACTCACTATCTTTGTCGTTTCAGGTTTGATCTCTGCGCTCGCCGGAGTGATTTTAGCCGCCCGAATGACCAGCGGACAACCAATGACTTCTATCGGATTTGAATTAGTTGCTATTTCGGCTTGCGTACTTGGTGGGGTTTCCTTAAATGGTGGTGTGGCAAAAATTTCCTTCATCATTGCCGGTGTCTTGATTTTAGGCACAATTGAAAATGCAATGAATTTACTGAATATTTCACCTTTTGCACAATATGTGGTGCGCGGATTAATTTTGCTTATTGCGGTCATTTTTGATAAATATAAACAAAAATTTATTAAAGCATCGTGATTCCAACAAAATGAAACAAAATGAGATGAATAAACAATCCAATCCGCTTCTTCCCGGCTACAATTTTGGCGCTTATTTAGTAGCGGGTTGCACACCCATTGAAAAGGGCGAAGAACTGGACTTCACCATTAATCGCCCCAATGGAATGAAAGGTTACATTATTAATCTCACCATTAAAGGCAAAGGCACAATTTTCAGTGGAAAAAGTGCCTTTGATTGCTCCGTTGGTGATTTGCTGTTATTCCCACCTAATGCCATTCATTACTACCACCGTGCAGAACAAGTGGAGCAATGGCATCACCAGTGGATTTATTTCCGTCCAAGATCCCTATGGTTAAACTGGCTAAATTGGAGTAACACCGTTCAGCATATCGGACGCTTAACCATTCCTGATATGCAAAACTATCAAGATATTCTTCAGTTATTTCAATCAATAGAGAAAGAATACAATTCGGATGATTTATTGAGTGAAGAAATGTCAATGTGTTTATTAGAACAACTTCTTATTAAATGTTTTAAATTAGATCCTTCCAATAAACAGCGTTTACTTGATCCCCGCATTTTATCTACCTGCCATTTTATTACGGATAATTTAGATAAAAATTATAATATTGCCGAAATTGCCGCCCATATCCATATTTCCCCTTCTCGCTTATCACATCTTTTTGTTCAACAAATCGGCACAGGGATTATCAAATGGCGGGAAGAACAAAGAATGATAAAAGCAGAATATTTACTACACGCCTCTAATGCCCCGATTTACCATATAGCCCGCCAATTAGGCTATGATGATCAACTCTATTTTTCACGTCTTTTTAAACGTCACTCGGGATTAAACCCTTCTGAATATCGCAATTCAAGATAACCTATCTTGATGATTTATCATTAAAAACATCTCTTCCTAAGAATAAGGCAAGGGATTTTTTATTAATGATATTGAATAAAAATATGACCCACATCACAAAATATCATAGCCGACTATTTTATCCATATAAATAGCATATTTCCCCTCACTGCCCTTAAAAATTAAGACTAAGATTTCCCCAAGTTTTTATACAAACATACTTTATTCATCTAAATTTTAGTTAGGGAGGAAATAATGCCTTCAAATAAAGATCTTATCCGCAATGGAAATATTGCTATTGGTATTGAATTTGGTTCGACCCGAATCAAAGCAGTACTGATTGATCCCCTTGGAAATATTCTGGCAAGCGGTGGTTTTAACTGGGAAAATCAGCTACTTGATGGGATATGGACTTATTCTCAAGAAAGCATTTGGCTGGGATTACAAAAGGCTTATCAAGCCCTAAAACAAGCCGTTAAAGAAAAATATAATTTGCCGATCACCTCGGCGCAAGCTCTCGGCATTAGCGGAATGATGCACGGTTATATTCCTTTTGATCGTCAAAAAAATCAGCTCGTCCCGTTTCGCACTTGGCGGAATAATTTCACCCTAAAATCTTCGCAAAAACTGACCGCACTTTTTCAGCACAATATCCCGCAACGTTGGAGCATTGCACATCTTTATCACGCCATTCTCAACCAAGAACCACACGTTGCGCAAATTGATTACCTCACGCCCCTAAGCGGTTATGTTCACTGGATGCTAAGCGGTGAAAAAGTGCTTGGTATCGGCGAGGCATCCGGAATGTTCCCGATTAACCCACAAACAAAATCCTATGATCAATTAATGTTGGATAAATTCGATCAACTCATTGAAGAGAAAAATTATCCTTGGAAAATCACTGAAATTCTACCGAAAGTATTACCCGCAGGACAAATCGCCGGTTATTTAACGGAATCCGGCGCACGTTTGTTAGATCCAAGCGGACAATTGCAAGCCGGAATCAAAATGTGTCCGCCTGAAGGAGATGCAGGTACAGGAATGGTTGCGACCAACAGCATTAAAGAAACGACCGGTAATATTTCCGCCGGCACTTCCGCATTCGCTATGGTTGTATTAAAAAAAGCCCTTTCTAATGTTTATGAGCAATTAGATATGGTGACAACACCCGCCGGTAAACCTGTTGCTATGGCACACGCCAATAATTGCACAACGGATATTAATGCTTGGATCACTATTTTCGGTGAATGTTTAGATTTATTTGGTGCAACACAAGATACCAATCCTCTTTATGAAAAACTGTTCCAACACGCTCTGCAAGGGGATAACGACTGCGGCGGCTTACTGTCTTATGGATTTTATTCCGGCGAACACGGTGTCGGCTTGGAAGAAGGTTGCCCGTTATTTCTTCACCCGACCAATAGTCTCTTTAATCTTGCCAATTTGATCCGCACACATCTATACAGTGCTTTCGGGGCAATGAAATTAGGGATGGATATTTTAATGAAGCAGGAAAAAGCCGAGATTACACAAATTCTTGCCCACGGCGGAATTTTTAAAACGCCGAATGTCGCCTCAAAAATTCTTGCCTCCGCCCTTGATGTTCCCGTTGCGGTGATGGACACGGCATCCGAAGGCGGTGCTTGGGGCATTGCACTTCTCGCTAATTATCTCACCTATGCCCCAACGCAATCATTAGAACAATATTTAGACAAAACAATCTTTAAAAATACCGCACTTTCTCTTAGCGAACCTGATCCGCTGACAAAACAAGGATATGAAAAATTTATGCAACATTATACGCAAGGTATATCCATTGCAAAAACAGCGGCAAACTTTGCCTCAAATAAATAATCACACCATTTAATGAACAGGAGTAACACGATGGAATTTCTCAAAAAACTTGAAGTCTGGTTTGTTGTGGGTAGCCAACATTTGTATGGCGAAGAAGCACTACAACAAGTGAAAAAAAATGCAACGCAGATCACAAATTACTTGAATGAACAAAATCCGTTTATTCAAATTAAACTCAAATCATTAGCGACCACACCGGACGATATTCTCAATATTTGTCAAGACGCCAACAATACGGATCAATGTGCCGGCTTAATTGCGTGGATGCATACCTTCTCGCCCTCTAAAATGTGGATCGCTGGTTTATCCCAACTGACAAAACCCCTCTTGCAATTTCACACCCAATTTAATCAAAACATTCCTTGGAATGACATTGATATGGATTATATGAATCTGCATCAAACCGCTCACGGTGATCGTGAATTCGGCTTTTTAGCCGCACGTTTACGCAAGCCAAGAACCATTGTTGTCGGTCATTGGCAAAGTGAAACGGTGCAACAAAAACTCGATTGCTGGATGCGTGTTATTGCGGCAATTTATGATCAAAAACACTTAAAAGTGGCACGTTTTGGCGACAATATGCGTGAAGTTGCTGTAACGGAAGGGGATAAAGTAGAAGCACAAATCAAATTCGGTTACAGTGTAAACGGCTATGGTGTTTATGAATTGGTTAATGCCATTGAACAGGTTACAGAAGAAGAGATTAGTGCTTTAGTTCGGGAATATGAAGCCAATTATCAACCGGCAGATTGTCTGCAAAAAACAGGCGAAAAACGAACCGCACTTTTAGATAGCGCACGGATTGAATTAGGGTTAAAAGCATTTTTAGAAAAAGGCGGTTTTAAAGCCTTTACCGATACCTTTGAAAATCTCAACGGATTAAAACAACTTCCCGGCTTGGCGGTTCAACGTTTAATGCAACAAGGTTATGGCTTTGGTGCTGAGGGCGACTGGAAAACGGCGGCATTAGTGCGGGCAGTGAAAGTAATGGGCTACGGCTTGCCAAAAGGTTCTTCCTTTATGGAAGATTACACCTATAACTTAGATGAAAATAACGAAGTTGTATTAGGCGCACATATGCTCGAAGTTTGTCCCTCTATTGCACAGGATAAGCCGATCTTAGACATTAAACCGCTCGGTATCGGAGGTAAAGAAGATCCCGTCCGTTTGATTTTCACCGCCAAAGCCGGTGCTGCCGTTAATGCAACCATTGTCGATATGGGCAATCATTTCCGAATGATTGTTGCCGATATTGAAGCGATTGATAAACCACAACCAATGCCAAATTTACCGGTAGGTCACGCTTTTTGGAAACTACAACCAAATTTTGATATTGGCACACAAGCGTGGATTCTTGCCGGCGGCGCACACCATAGTGCATTTAGTTTAGATGTTGATGCCGAAATGTTACGCACTTTTGCCGAACATTTTGGTATTGAATTTATTCACATCAATCGTGATACCAATCTCGCCACGCTAAAAAACGAACTTCGTTGGAATGAAATTGCATATAAATAAACGCATTTTTAGATAAAACAAAGGTTGGGCATTCCCAACCTTTTCTTTTCCATTTAATCTTTCAATGCTTTAATCTTTTCAATCACATTTGTGGTTGAGCAGCCGTTTTCAAAGTTTAGTACTTTGACCTCTCCACCGTTTGCCCAAACTTCTTGGCTGCCGGCGATTTCTTCCGGTTTATAATCCCCACCTTTAACCAGTAAATCAGGCAGAATTTCGCCAATTAAGCGTTGTGGCGTGTCTTCAGTAAATGGCACAAGCCAATCTACGGAAGCCAAGCCTGCAAGCACTGCCATTCGGGTTTCAAGGTTATTGATTGGGCGACTTTCACCTTTCAAACGTTTTACCGATTCATCACTGTTTACGGCGACAATTAAGCGATCACCCAATTTTCGGGCATTTTCAAGATAAGAAACGTGTCCCGGGTGCAAAATATCGAAACAGCCGTTTGTCATCACAATTTTTTCGCCTCGTGCTTTTGCTTGTGCAACGGCTTCTTTAAGTTGAGCCTCGTTCATTATGCCAAATCCGCTTTCCGGACGGGCGTGAAGGGCGTTTTCCAGTTCCACGGTGGAAACCGTTGAAGTCCCCAGTTTGCCCACCACAATCCCTGCGGCAACATTGGCAAGATAACAAGATTCTTCAAAAGAACGTCCATCTGCCAATGCCGTTGCCAACACACTAATCACGGTATCTCCCGCCCCTGTTACGTCAAAGACTTCTTTTGCCACCGTTGGCAAATGGTAAGGTTCTTGATTTGGGCGAAGTAAGGTCATCCCTTTTTCGGAACGGGTGACTAAAAGTGCGGTCAATTCAATGTCTGAAATAAGTTTTAAACCTTTTTCGATAATCTCTTGTTCGGCATTGCATTTTCCCACCACCGCTTCAAACTCCGACATATTCGGCGTGAGTAAGGTTGCGCCACGATAACGCTCAAAATCCGTCCCTTTTGGATCAATGAGTACCGGCACATTGGCTTTGCGGGCAATTTGGATCATTTGTTGCACGTCTTTTAAGGTGCCTTTGCCATAATCGGAAAGAATCAAAGCGCCGTAATTTTTGACCGCACTTTCTAATTTAGCCAGTAAATCTTGGCAATCCACATTTTGGAAATCTTCTTCAAAATCAAGGCGTAAAAGCTGTTGATGACGGGATAATATACGCAATTTAGTGATTGTCGGGTGGGTATTTAACGCCACAAAATTGCAATCAATATGTTGGGTTTTCAATAAACGGGAAAGGGCTTCACCCGTCTCATCTTGTCCAATCAATCCCATTAATTGCACCGGCACATTTAAAGAAGCGATATTCATCGCCACATTTGCCGCACCGCCTGCACGTTCTTCATTTTCCTGCACACGCACCACCGGCACCGGCGCTTCCGGTGAAATACGGTTGGTTGCGCCAAACCAGTAACGATCGAGCATTACATCGCCTAAAACAAGCACTTTTGCCTGCTTAAATTCCGCTGAATATTGAGCCATTTTGTTCTCTCTCATAAAAAAATTGGGGCGATTTTACCACAAGTCATTTTTACGTTAAACTACGCCACCATTTTGCAAGGATTTTTATGAAAAACACCAAACTTCCGACTTTTCAACGTGCTTTTCTTGCGCCGAAATATTGGGGCTTTTGGCTCGGCGTGGGAATTTGGCGTGCATTGTTATTACTCCCCTACCCTATTTTACGGCATCTCGGCAACGGTTTAGGTTGGCTTTTTTCACGCCTAAAAGTGGGAAAACGCCGTGCTGCCATTGCACGCCGTAATCTTGAACTTTGCTTTCCCGATATTTCGGCAACCGAACGCGAAGCCCTCTTGCAAGAAAATTTACGTTCGGTGGGAATGGCAATCATTGAAACCGGAATGGCGTGGTTTTGGTCGGATTCTCGCATAAAAAAATGGTCAAAAATTGACGGATTACATTATCTAAAAGAGAACCAACAAGACGGCATTATCTTTGTGGGTGTGCATTTTTTAACCCTTGAACTGGGTGCGCGTATTGTAGGTTTGCACCACCCCGGTTTAGGTGTGTATCGACCAAATGACAACCCTGCTTTCGATTGGCTACAAACCCAAGGTCGCTTGCGTTCAAACAAAGATATGCTTGATCGTAAAGATTTGCGTGGAATTATTAAAGCCATTCGCAATGGTGAAACCATTTGGTATGCACCGGATCACGATTATGGAAGAAAAAATGCGGTGTTCGTTCCCTTTTTTGCGGTGAAAGAGGCTTGCACCACCACCGGCAGTTATTACCTATTAAAATCATCGCCAAAAAGCAAAGTGATTCCTTTTGCCCCACTTCGCAATCAAGACGGTTCAGGCTATACCGTGAGCATTTCCGCCCCGGTGGATTTTAGCGATTTGGATGATGAAACCGCCGTTGCGGTGCGAATGAATCAAATCGTAGAAAAAGAAATTATGAAAGGTGTCAGCCAATATATGTGGTTGCACCGCCGGTTCAAAACCCGCCCACAAGAAAGCGATGTAAGCCTATATGATTAAAAGTGCGGTCGAAAATGACCGCACTTTTTGATAGAATCACGCACAATTTTTCAAATTTAACTATAACTTTATTTCAATATGACAACCAACTATTCCGCCCAAGAAATTACGGTTTTAAAAGATCTCGAGCCGGTGCAAATTCGCCCCGGTATGTACACCGACACCACCCGCCCCAATCATCTCGCCCAAGAAGTCATTGATAATAGTGTAGATGAAGCCCTCGCCGGATTTGCGACAAAAATTGAAGTGATTTTGCACGAAGATCAATCCATTGAAGTGATTGATAATGGTCGAGGTATGCCGGTGGATATTCACCCAACAGAAGGCGTTTCCGGCGTGGAGGTTATCCTCACCAAACTTCACGCCGGCGGTAAATTTTCCAATAAAAACTATGAGTTTGCCGGTGGTTTGCACGGGGTAGGGATTTCAGTGGTAAACGCCCTTTCCGAGCGGGTGGATATTCAGGTTAAACGCAATGGCGAAGTGTACAAAATCGCCTTTGAAAACGGCGTGAAAGTGGAAGAATTGGAAGTCATCGGCACTTGTGGCAGACGCACCACAGGGACAAGCGTGCATTTCAAACCAAATCCTAAATATTTTGACAGTGCAAAATTTTCCGTCACCCGCTTACGCCATTTGTTACGTGCCAAAGCGGTGCTTTGTTCCGGACTTGAAATCAAATTCGTTGATAAAGTCAATCACACACAAGATGTATGGTTGTATGAAGACGGATTATCCGATTATCTTATTGAAGCCGTGAATGGTGATGAAACCTTGCCTGAAAAACCGTTCGTTGGTGAATTTAAAGGCTCAAATGAGGCAGTAAGCTGGGCATTATTATGGCTGCCGGAAGGGGGAGAACTCATTGGTGAAAGCTATGTAAACCTTATTCCCACCATTCAAGGCGGTACACACGTAAATGGTTTACGCCAAGGCTTACTGGATGCGATGCGTGAATTTTGTGAATTTCGCAATTTGTTGCCACGAGGCGTAAAACTAACCGCAGATGATATTTGGGATCGCTGTTCCTACATTCTTTCCCTCAAAATGCAAGATGCCCAGTTTGCTGGGCAAACCAAAGAACGCCTGTCTTCACGTCAAAGTGCGGTCTTTGTCAGCGGCGTTTTGAAAGATGCCTTCAGTTTGTGGCTCAATCAAAATGTGCAAGATGCGGAAAAACTTACAGAAATGGCAATCAGCTCGGCACAACGCCGTTTGCGTGCCGCCAAAAAAGTGGTGCGTAAAAAATTAGTCAGCGGTCCTGCATTACCGGGTAAATTAGCCGATTGCGGTTCACAAGATTTAGAAAAAACCGAACTCTTTTTAGTGGAAGGGGATTCTGCAGGCGGCTCGGCAAAACAAGCACGCGACCGTGAATATCAGGCAATTTTGCCATTACGCGGAAAAATTCTGAATACTTGGGAAGTCTCGCCGGAACAAGTGTTAGGCTCGACTGAAATTCACGATATTGCCGTTGCACTCGGCATTGATCCGGATAGCGATGATTTATCTCAACTTCGTTATGGCAAAGTGTGTATTCTCGCCGATGCGGATTCTGACGGTTTACATATTGCCACCCTACTTTGCGCGCTGTTCCTACGTCATTTTCCGAAGTTGGTGCGAGATGGACACGTTTATGTGGCAATGCCACCGCTTTACCGTATCGACTTAAATAAAGAAGTGTTCTACGCCTTAGACGAAAGTGAAAAAGAGGCAATTTTAGATCGCCTAAAAACGAAAAAAGGCAAGCCGAATGTGCAACGTTTTAAAGGTTTGGGTGAAATGAACCCAGCCCAACTGCGTGAAACCACAATGGATCCCAATACCCGCCGCCTTGTACAACTCACCTATGATTTAGGTGAAGATCAAGGTGCGGAAACCTTAGAATTAATGGATATGTTATTAGCCAAAAAACGCTCGGAAGATCGGAAAAATTGGCTGCAGAATAAAGGCGATCAGGTGGATTTGGCGGTGTAAATAGCCTAAATCACTTTTAGCGACTTTCAATTTTTAGGTAATTTTCTTCTATTTGAATATAAAAAATTTCCCTGAAGAAAATTGAAACACGCAAACAACAAGTTTTAACAACAAGAAAAGATAAAATGACCACAAACATCAATTACGAAGGCATAGAACAAATGCCGCTGCGCACTTTCACCGAAAGTGCTTATCTCAACTACTCGATGTACGTGATTATGGATCGTGCATTGCCTTTTATCGGCGATGGTTTAAAACCGGTGCAACGGCGGATTGTTTATGCAATGTCCGAACTCGGTTTAAACGCCACGGCAAAATACAAAAAATCCGCCCGCACAGTCGGTGATGTATTGGGTAAATTCCATCCACACGGTGATTCCGCCTGTTATGAAGCGATGGTATTAATGGCACAACCGTTTTCTTACCGTTATCCATTGGTGGACGGACAAGGCAACTGGGGCGCACCGGATGATCCTAAATCTTTCGCCGCAATGCGTTATACAGAATCACGCTTGTCTAAAATTTCCGAAATTTTACTCGGTGAACTTGGACAAGGCACGGTAGATTATCAACCAAACTTTGACGGCACATTGGAAGAACCCCAATATTTGCCTGCCCGTTTACCCCATATTTTGCTAAACGGCACAACCGGTATTGCAGTGGGAATGGCAACCGATATTCCACCACACAATATTAATGAAATTGCCGATGCGGCGGTAATGCTATTGGATAATCCGAAAGCCGGCTTTGATGAGGTACTCAATATTGTGCAAGGGCCGGATTTTCCAACGGAAGCGGAAATTATCTCCCCGAAAGCAGAAATTCGTAAAATTTACGAACTGGGGCGTGGGTCAATAAAAATGCGTGCCACGTGGAAAAAAGAGGAAGGCGAAATTGTCATTACCGCCCTCCCACATCAATCTTCGCCCTCAAAAATCATCGCCCAAATCGCCGAACAAATGACGGCAAAGAAACTGCCAATGGTAGAAGATATTCGTGATGAAGCGGATCACGAAAATCCCATTCGGATTGTGATCGTACCACGTTCTAACCGTGTCGATAGCGAAGCATTAATGGCGCATTTATTTGCCACCACCGACTTAGAAAAAAGCTATCGTGTGAATATGAATATGATCGGGCTTGATCATAAACCGGCGGTGAAAGGCTTATTACAAATTCTGAATGAATGGCTTATTTTCCGCCGTACCACAGTAACCCGCCGTTTGCAATATCGCTTAGATAAAGTGCTTTCCCGCCTGCATATTTTAGAAGGCTTGATGATCGCCTTTTTGAATATTGATGAAGTGATTGAAATTATTCGCCACGAAGATGATCCCAAAGCAGAATTAATGGCACGTTTCAATTTAAGCGATGAACAAGCCGATGCGATTTTAAACTTACGCTTACGCCATTTGGCAAAATTGGAAGAACATCAACTCCGTGCAGAACAAGACGAGCTGGAAAAAGAGCGGTCAAATTTGGAAGCGATTTTAGCATCGGAACGCCGTTTAAATACCTTGATTAAAAAAGAAATTCAAGAAGACGCGAAAAAATACGCCAGTCCACGAATGTCGCAATTAGTCGAGCGTGAAGAAGCCAAAGCAATTTCTGAAAGTGAAATGACACCGGCTGAACCCGTTACGGTGATTTTATCGGAAATGGGCTGGGTGCGTTGTGCCAAAGGACACGATATTGATCCGAAGGCACTCAGCTATAAAGCCGGTGATGGCTACAAGGCTCACGCCTGCGGTAAAAGCAATCAGGCGGTTGTATTTATTGATAGTACCGGACGTAGTTATGCGCTCGATCCGCTCACTTTACCTTCGGCACGTTCGCAAGGTGAACCGCTCACGGGGAAATTAACCCTGCCTGCCGGGGCAACCATAGAACACGTGGTAATGGAAGCCGAGCAGCAAGAATTACTGATGTCATCAGATGCCGGCTATGGCTTTATCTGTAAATTTGAAGACTTAATCGCCCGTAATAAAGCGGGAAAAGCCTTGATTTCTTTACCGGAAAATGCAAAAGTACTGCCGCCAAAAATTCTGCCAAATTCAACCGCACTTTTGGTTGCCTTAACTTCAGCCGGCAGAATGTTGATCTTTCCGGCACAGGATTTACCGGTATTATCAAAAGGTAAAGGCAACAAAATCGTGAGTATTTCAGCCGCCGCAGCCAAAGATCGCAGCGAATTATTGGTGAAATTATTGCTCATCTCAGAGCAAGCCAATCTTGAATTTCATTCCGGCAAACGAAAAATCACATTAAAATCGGAAGATCTACAAAAGTTCCGTGCCGAACGAGGCAGAAAAGGCTCACAACTGCCCCGCGGTTTACACAGTAATGTGGATATTGTGGTGGTTGAGCCGTAACATCATCTTTAACTTCTCTAAACTAACTAAAACAACTAGGAGGAATATTTAGTGAATATTGTTTTTGATACTTATCAAACACTTGCCTTAGCGAGCCTTGTTTTATTATTGGGCTATTTTTTGGTGAAACGCATTAGCGTCCTTAAAAGTTTTAACATCCCCGAGCCGGTTGTAGGCGGATTTATTGTGGCAATTGCCCTCTTTATTTGGCATCAAATAGACGGCACATCCTTTACCTTTGAAAAGAATTTACAAACAACGATGATGTTGGTTTTCTTTTCATCCATTGGTTTAAGTGCAAACTTTGCCCGTTTAATCAAAGGTGGAAAACCCTTAATTATTTTCCTTTTTGTGGCAGCAGCCTTAATCTTTTTCCAAAATGTCATCGGCGTTGCCAGCACGCAAATTTTAGGCATTGATCCGGCATACGGTTTATTGGCAGGTTCGATTACCTTAACCGGTGGTCACGGTACCGGTGCGGCGTGGGCGGAAACCTTTATTAAAGAATTTAACCTACCGGCAGCAACGGAAATTGCGATGGCTTGTGCCACCTTTGGTTTGGTTTTCGGTGGGATTATCGGCGGCCCGGTGGCACGTTTCTTACTTCACCGCCAAAAACAAAATGAAAATCCTGAAAATGATGAAGTGGATGATGTACAAGAAGCCTTTGAACACCCCACTTATCAACGTAAAGTCAATGCACGTTCGATCATTGAAACCATTGCAATGATGTCTTTCTGCTTATTAATCGGTCAATATTTAGATAGCATTACAAAAGGCACGGCACTGCAATTACCAACTTTCGTTTGGTGCTTGTTCACCGGTGTGATTATTCGTAACGCCCTCACCCACCTGTTCAAATTCCGTGTGGCAGATTCCGCCATTGATGTGCTTGGTAGTGTCGGCTTATCTATCTTCTTAGCCATTGCATTAATGTCATTAAAACTGTGGGAATTAGCCGGTCTTGCCACCGATGTGTTGGTGATTTTGGCAATCCAAGTGGCATTTATGGCGTTCTTCGCAATCTATGTCACCTATCGGGTAATGGGGAAAGACTACGATGCGATTGTATTAAGTGCAGGACACTGTGGTTTCGGTTTAGGGGCAACCCCTACGGCGGTGGCGAATATGCAGGCAATCACAAGCCGTTTTGGTGCTTCCCATAAAGCCTTCTTAATCGTGCCAATGGTGGGCGCATTCTTTATTGACTTAATCAATGCCTCCGTATTAAAACTCTTCCTTGCACTGGTCACTTATATGCACGCCTAGAAAGAGATCAAAAAAGAGCGGTTAAATTCCGCTCTTTTTTATATCCCCTCATTAAATTTGATACTTTGTTTTATCCCCAATATCAAAATATAACGGCATTCGCCATTTTTGTATGGCAAGGATCAATAATAATGCCCCAACGATAATCGAGAAAATTCGAGTCAATACTCCCCCTTCAAACACCCAAGCAAACCATAGTGCCGCCACAAAAAAAGGTTGGAAATTCAATAACGGCACGCGGAAGCAAAAATATTCTTTAAAGCAAAGTCCGCCCAATGTAAGCAATGCCCCGCCTAATGCCAATTCATTCCAGCCTAAAATCGCACACACTAACCCCATCCAAGTGGCAAATTGAAAAATTAAACGAAAATGTTTGAGATAAATATGCAAGGAAGAAGCACAACAGGTTGCGGCGAGCAAAGTCGCTATTTCGGCTTTCGCCGGAAACCAAGTGAGCAATAAAAGACTAAAACCGGCAATTAAAAATCCGGTTCGATAAATCACAACGGTGATTTTATCCCAACTATCCATTGGGGATTGAATATGGGGATCCGCCATTTTTTTCTCCTTAATGTTCCATTTTATAAAAAAGTGCGGTCAGAAAAGTTCTCTTTTTTTGACCGCACTTTGAAGTAGGATTATTTCAGTTTATCTAAAATCTTTTGATGAATACCGCCAAAGCTGCCGTTTGACATCACGAGAATATGATCCGTTGGTTGTGCTTCTGCAACAATCATATCTACCAGTTTGTCAATATTGGCACTCCAATGTGCCGGTTGGACACATTGGGCGGCGATTTCTGCCACTTCCCAAGGGATATTGTCCGGTTGTAGCATAAAGACGACATCTGCCCTGCCTAATGCCGGTGCAATTTCATCTTTATGTACCCCCATTTTCATCGTATTTGAACGGGGTTCAAGCACCGCAAGAATCCGCACACCGCCGCCCACTTTATCGCGTAATGCGGTTAAGGTGGCTAAAATTGCTTCCGGATGATGGGCAAAATCATCATAAACCGTCACGCCGTTTACTTCGCCTTTGACTTCCAAACGGCGTTTGGCATTAATAAACGATCCCAATGCTTCACAGGCTTTTTCAATGGAGATACCGGTATGATAAGCCGCAGCAATCGCCATTAATGCATTGTGCATATTGTGTTCACCCACAATATTCCATTTTACCTCTGCCATTTTTTCGCCATTGTGGAATACGGCAAAATGGGAAGCATCGGTGGTAATGCGTTGTGCAAACCATTCTTTATTTTTTCCGATAAATTGTTGTTCCGACCAACAGCCCATTTCCAATGTTTCTTTCACGCTTTGTTCATCGGCAAACGACAAAATACGTCCGCTTTCGGAAATGGTGCGAATCATATGATGGAATTGACGTTGAATCGCTTTTAAATCATCAAAAATATCGGCGTGATCAAAACTAATATTATTGATAATCAGGGTTTTAGGATTGTAGTGAACAAACTTAGAACGTTTATCGAAGAATGCCGTGTCATACTCATCCGCTTCAATGACAAAGAAATCACTTTCGCCTAAACGGGCGGAAGTGCCAAAATTGCCGGCAATGCCACCAATTAAGAAACCGGGTTTTAAGCCATTTTGTTCCAAAATCCAAGCAAGCATACCGGTTGTCGTGGTTTTACCGTGCGTACCGGAAACCGCAAGCACCCAGCGATTTCGTAGTAAATGATCGTGCAGCCACTGCGGGCCTGATGTGTAAGGTAGGTTGTTTTCTAATACATATTCCACACAAGGGTTGCCGCGTTTCATTGCATTACCAATAATCACCATATCCGGTGCCGGTTGAAGTTGTTCAACCTCATAATGAGGAATAATGTCAATTCCCTGCGCTTGTAAAAATGTACTCATTGGTGGATAAACATTGGTATCCGAACCTGTTACTTTGTAGCCCATTTGCTTGGCAATCATCGCCACGCCACCCATAAATGTGCCACAAATACCTAGAATATGAATATGTTTCATTGCTATCTCTTTATACGAAAAAAACGGCGGCTATGATAAATCAACTCAAAGAATGAGTAAATAAGGGCTTGTTGACCAAGCCCTTGTGCCGCCTTAAAAAACCAATTAGACAATTCGTTCAAATCCTGCTTTGAGATCGGCAATTAATTCTTCCGGATCTTCAAAGCCGATATGAACCCGAATGAGCGTTCCCTCAATTTTTCGTGCTATATTCGGACGAATTTTGGCAATTTCTTCCGGTTGATTGCACAAAATTAACGATTCAAAGCCTCCCCAAGAATAGGCCATGGTGAACAATTCAAAATGATCCATAAACTGTGCCACTTGTTCATCCGTTAAGCGTTGAGTGAGTTCAAAAGAAAACAATCCGCTTGCTCCACTGAAATCACGCTGGAAAAATTGATGTCCGGGGCAACTTGCTAACGCCGGATGATACACGGCTTTCACTTGAGACTGTGCAGATAACCACTTCGCGACTTTTAAACCATTTTCGTGATGTTGTTTCAAACGTACTGCCAAGGTGCGAATTCCACGCGCGGTGGTATAAGCGGAATCTGCATCCACCATTTGTCCCATAAGATAAGAATGTTCGCGTAGTTGATCCCAAGTGCGGTCATTTGCAACGGCAGTTCCGATCATCACATCGGAATGTCCAACCAAATATTTCGTTCCCGCTTGAATGGAAATATCAATTCCGTGTTCCAATGCCTTAAATAAAATGCCTGCTCCCCAAGTGTTATCAATCATAATGACAATTTCAGGATTGACGGCGCGAACGGCTTTGACTATCGCCGGAATATCAGGCACTTCCATTGTGATGGAGCTTGGCGACTCTAAAAATAAAACTTTGGTATTTGCCTGTACCAACTTCGCCATATCCGCACCAATTAAAGGATCGTAATAAGTGGTTTCAATCTGCATTTTTTTCAAAATAATATTGCAGAAATCCTGTGTCGGTTCATACGCCGCCCCACTCATCAAGATATGATCACCTGTTTTAACGAAAGATAAAATCGCATTGGTTACCGCCGCCGCACCGCAAGGATAAAGGTAGCAACCCGCCCCGCCTTCCATTTCACACATTAAATCTTGCAATGCAAAATGCGTTAATGTGCCACGGCGACCATAGAATAATTCCCCTTTATAACGATTTTTTGTGCAATGTTTTTTATCTGCTATGGTGTCGAATACAAGAGAAGAGGCACGTTGAATAACCGGATTCACCGCACCTTGAGAAAAGCGTTTATTGCGTCCTGCGTGAACCAATGTTGTGGATAATGCGTGATTTTTTAACATATTTCACCTTTCGTTAAATGATATTGATTAATTCGATAGATAAAATCAGCTGTAAAAGTGCGGTCAAATTTTTTAAAATATTATCCGCGTTTAGTATCAGCAAAATTTTTTTCACTTTAAATATAGAGGAATTATGACTATGGTATTAGTAACTCGTCAAGCACCAGATTTTACTTCATCTGCGATTTTAGGTAATGGTGAAATCGTTGATAATTTTAACTTCAAAAAACATATTGAAGGCAAAGCAGCTGTAATTTTCTTCTACCCATTAGACTTCACTTTTGTATGCCCATCAGAATTAATTGCATTTGATCACCGTTATGAAGAATTTAAAAAACGCGGCGTTGAAGTGGTTGGTGTTTCTATCGACTCTCAATTTACGCATAATGCGTGGCGTAACACCCCTACTGAAAATGGTGGTATCGGTCAAGTTAAATACGCATTAGCGGCGGACGTTAAACACGAAATTGCACAAGCGTATGGTATTGAACATCCAGAAGCCGGTGTTGCATTGCGTGCATCATTCTTAATTGATAAAAACGGCGTAGTTCGTCACCAAGTGGTAAACGATCTTCCACTAGGTCGTAACATTGATGAAATGTTACGTATGGTTGATGCGTTGCAATTCCACGAAGAACACGGCGAAGTTTGCCCTGCTCAATGGGAAAAAGGCAAGGAAGGGATGAAAGATAATCCTGAGGGCGTTGCAAAATACTTAAAACAAAATGCCGACAAACTTTAATTTTTAAAAATCCTACAAGAAAGCCACGCCATGTGGCTTTTTTTATATACATAGATCCTTTAAAATAAGCATCTCGTTAAGCAAAAGTGCGGTCAATTTTCTATGAAATTTAATATTCCGATTTTTATTACCCTTTTTCGCGTCATTCTCATTCCTTTTTTTGTTATCGCATTTTATTTACCTATTGAATCTTCGCCTTTTATTACTACCCTGATTTTCTTCATCGCCGGAGTTACCGATTGGCTTGATGGCTATCTTGCAAGAAAATGGAAACAAACCACGCGTTTTGGGGCTTTTTTAGATCCCGTTGCCGATAAAGTGATGGTGGTGACGGCTTTAGTCCTTATTGTGGAATATCAGCATAGTTTTTGGATCACCATTCCCGCCATTATTATGATTTCTCGCGAAATTATTATTTCTGCCTTGCGTGAATGGATGGCTGAACTGGGTGAACGCAGTAAAGTCGCGGTTTCTTGGTTAGGAAAAGTCAAAACCACCTCCCAAATGCTCGCACTCGGCGGATTATTATGGCGATATAATATTTATATGGAAATCCTTGCCATTATCTTACTTTACGTTGCAGCAATTTTAACAGTCTGGTCGATGATACAATATTTAAATGCAGCAAAAGGAAGCCTTCTAGACGAACTAGAAACCAAATAAACAGAGAAATAATAATCTATATTTAGCATGCAACCCCAAATACAAAAATTCAAATACTGATTTTTAGCATGCAGAAAATCCAAATTATTTAAGTCAAAAGAATTTAATTCTAGATCGGAATAATATTGTTAAGTTAGTAAAGGATTCGAGTTTTCGATCAATGGATTAAGAGTTCGCTATTCTACCGATTGAGCTAACGCCCCAACGGTAGAATTTTAAAGAAGTTTTTATAAAGTAATGCTCGAAATCAGACTTAAACTGACTCACTTCGAGAAGCAAGGGATTTTAAATTGTAGAAGAGCGACACTTATACTCCCCTCTTTTTACGTCTATCAAACTCCTCTCTTGGCATTATGGTGCTGAACAATCCTACTCTTTCCGTGTGTTTCACATATTCCGAGCTGCTGTCTTCGTAGCGTTTGAATTTATACACGACATCATTCATCAGGCTTTCGTTGAAAACGTTTAATTTCACCAGTAATTCAAAATCTTTTTGAGTTAAGCTAGTTACTTTATAGAACAACCGCGATTCAAGTTGGGTAATGACATCACGCAGGCAATGCTCACAGTAGTCGGTGAGATACATAAACACTGGAATACATGTGGCAAATTTAATCAGTTTTTCCTGCACTTGTTTACGCAAGGATTTCTTTTCTTTCTCGGTTAATTCTCTTTTTTCTTTTGGCATTAAATCATCACCTTTTTCTTTTTTTAGTTTTTTTATTTCCTTGGATCTATTAAGAATGATTTCAATATCTTGATTTAAGGAACGAAATCCCTCAACCTTATCTAGAATCGCCTTTGCTTCTTCATTGTCCATTAAACGTTCCAAAGTCTCATCATCCACGTTCACCAGCAAGGCACTTCCCAACGGCGTGGCGGTTGTGCCGCTCAACACGCCTGCGGTATCAATTTGTTTCATTGAGCTGCCGTCATACGCCAATACTGGCAAGAAATGGGTAAACTCTGCCACTTTCTGTTCAGGATTGCTGTTCACCGTATCCAAACGGCAACTGTATTGTATTCTGCGATTTGCCGCAAAGCGCGGTCTAGGGCAAAGTCAAATACATAGCATTGTTGTTTTTAATATCAAGAATATTATGATATTTGTTACCCAATATTAACTTACATTGATAATTCATCAAATCAGAATCAGCTTCACTACCTTTTGCTGTTCGATTATTTTTGGGGCTGACGTAGATTAGCCCTAAATTTCACACCATTTTCGCAATGTTTTTAACTGCTCTTTTGGTGTCCCAAAGTTAAACCGAAATTCACATTCTTTCAAGAATAAAGGAAAACTTTTTCGGTCTATTCCATTATATTTTCGGAGTATCCACTTGGCTTGACTCCAAAAATTTTCAATGCCGTTGATATGGTTTTGTTTCACCGCAAACAACTCCGAATGGTTAATCCGTTCGTGGTGAAATTCGCTTACATCAAGGGCATCATAACTACGATACGTATCGGTATAAACCCAGCTGTCAGGCTTGATTTTCCTTGCTATAACAGGCATTAGCGTTGTTGTCTTCGTATTATTAACGACCACAGTAAACACTTTACCTTGCCGTTTCAATATCCCAAAAACAGCCACTTTTCCTGCCGCCCCACGACCTCGTTTTCCTTTACGATATCCACCGAAATAGCTTTCATCCAACTCAATTTGTCCATCAAATACCTCATCCGCTTCAAGGGATAAATGATAGCTGATGACCTCACGGATTTTGCGGTAAAACAGGATTGCTGAATTAGGCTGAATACCGAGTAAATCTGCGGCTGATCGTGCCGTAACTTCTAACACAAAAAATTCAAGGAGTTTCTTCTGTATAGATTTCTTTAATTTACAATGAGTTATCTTCATTTTTGTAGATTAACATACTAGCTAATCTACGTCAGCCCCAAACATTATTCTGCACCAACGCTGTTAATCGACGTGTTGCCTCAAGCTCAGCCCCTTGCGAATAAAGATTCTCTGCGGATAATTGAACATTACCGCCCCCTTTAATTTGGCTAATTTCCACATCTTCTCTTAATTCATTGCGATAAGAGTTACCACTACCCATCTTTTCATCAAAACCGACCGAAAGTGCGGTCAAATTGAGGTCAGTTTTAGCACTCACTTGGGTCTCGCCTTTACCCTCATTGATTATCGCCGCTCCTAACAGATTAATTCGATTGGCACTCACGGCAAGCGTGCCGTTTTCACCTTTAACGTGTAACAATGCTTGGCGGTCAAGATTCGTTTGGTGACGTCGATAGCCGTCAAGATTGACTTCGGTGGTTTTGCTCGTGCTTTGATGCGCTAAATCACCTTTTACGTTTAATAATAACGCGTCATCAGCCTCAAACACGCCACCAATATTATGCATGTCTCCCAACACTTGTGCAGCAACCGTACCACCTGAGACTTTACCGCTATTATGAACCGATTGGCTGTCTAACATCACTAACCGTCGTCCAGCAACCGTACCTTGATTGACCAGCTCTTGGGGATACATAACTACGTGTGTGGATTTTTCAAATCCACACACCCTACGCTTGCTACCTTGCTACGCTGGCTTTTATTATTTACATAGGGGTGAATCATATTCATACAGGAATTCAATAGTTGTAGCTGTATTGTTGTGTAGAGTTATTAAGTTCTCATTCTTACAATAAACATTTTCTCCCATTTCTGAATACCCTCGTTTAGAAACAAAATCTTTATAAATTTGCAATTCTCCAAGTAATCTAAATTTAAGATTGATATATCTAAAGCCGATATCTTGGTATAGAATTTTATCTTTAAACTGAACATTTAAAACCATATAAAGTCGCTCACCTTCTTGTTTTTTAGTGTAGTTATACCCAATGCTACCAGAAAAAATACCATATAAAACTGAAGCAATAATGATGAACAAATTTACTATAAATAGTTTCTTTTTCATTACTTTTCTCTAGTAACTCTAAACATTACATCTGTACTAATTGAATATCCGCCACCGATACCCCCACCCGTAGATATGTATGCCTTAGGAAATTGTTTAGTTGGCATAGTGACACTTACGCTTCCACAATATCCAACAGCTGTGCAAGCAGTTCCACCTATACTCCCTCCCCCTAAAACATTATTTATTGAACGTCCCAAATTCTTTTTCTCCTGTTGATCAAAATTAGTAATCCAGCCAGCCTCTAAGTTTGTTGAAATACCCCCTCCTGATAAAATAGGAACTTGAGATACTCCTCCCCCAACAAATACATCAAGCGTTCTTAAATTAATAGCAAATTTACCACTATATTTATATATAGCCACACCTCCCGATACATAATGTGGAGCTACCTCATTTGCTACTGATTTTATTGCGCCAACTGGATTCTCTTTTATTTCTTTTATAGTATCTTTTGTGGCTTGTTCCTCAATCGGCTTGACGATCTCATCCGCTTTAGCTTTAACCCAAAGTTCTTTCGTATATTCAGGATTCTTAGCCGCTTCAATAAAACCAAAGTTATTTTCAACCGCTCTTTTAGCGGTTTCTGCTCCGGCAACCGCAAGCGCCATTCCCCCACCATTTTCTTTGATTACATTATTCGCTTTAGCTGTAATAGCCGCCGCCAATCCACCTGCCAGTTGGCTCAAGGTGCTGATATTCTCTTTCTCATTTGCAGTCAATTCACTTACCGGTTTGCCGTAAGCTCGCGCAATGATTTCAGCAGTGGCTTCACCCGTCACGCCCGCTACCGCTCCCGTCAACGGGTCTTTGCCTGTAACTTGGAACTCTACAGCAGAAAGTAACGCATGCGCTATCAGGTTTGTCGCCTTGTCTTTTGCCGTATCACCTTCTGTCATTTTATGAATCTCTCGGTTGACATAAGGCGATGCCAGCGCAACCAAACCGCTTGTCGTGTCATTCTGTGCCGCCGCTTGAAGTG